>NZ_JBPJZO010000009.1:0-211099 GCF_051216545.1 Variovorax nitratireducens | reverse complement strand
GAGGGCGTTGGATGAGGGGCAGACATCATCGATTCGGGGAATCTGGCGGCGCGATTCATCACCATGCACGCCATTGGGCTTCATCGCGCGCCAATTGGCGACCTGTTCAGACCTTCCTTAGCGTGAAATGGCCATGCGCAGCCGTCGTCAGGCCGAGGTCGGCACTGCCGAAGAAGAGCCGCGCATGTGTCGCGCAGTTTGCGGCGAGAGCACGATTCCCGAGCCACTGCGCTGCCCGTTCATCGCGCATGAGCTCGTGCGCGTCGTAGTAGTGCCGCGAAACACGCTGGCCGCCATGGCGCAGGACAATACGCCGGTCATGCCACTGCCGCAGGCCGTGGAGGATGATGATCTTGTCCCAAAACGTGCGCTCAGCCTCTACGGTGATGACGTTGTCAACGCGAAGATTTAGATCAGGAAGATCGGCCGCGATATACGGCGTCACTGAAGCGGACGTGTGCGGATCGAGGGCCGACTTCGCCCCCGCTTCGATCTTGACGGCGGATCGGATGTAGTCATCGGTTCGTGTTGTCGCTGCCGGATACCAGAGCAGCAAGGTCTGTCCATCCGCATCATCCGGATCGCGCTCCAGTTTCATGCGGCCTTTGCCAACGGCATCAACGCGCTGCGCAAGCTGGGTTGTCAACGAACCGTTGATGAAAGCCTGACAGGCCTCGCGGATTGCATCGAGCTTTTTGCGTTGCTGCTTGCCGCTCAGCGCATCTAGCTCAGCGGGGTCGACGGCCTGTCCGATGTCTTCGCGGAACACCGTGATGTCGATGTCCTCGGAGAAGCGCGGGATAAGGTTGAAGGCTTTTGAGAGCGATGTCCCTCCCTTGAAGAGCAGGCGGGGACTTCCGGCCTCAAGACCGTTGAACAATGCGTCGAGCGTCCAGCACACCCAGAAGTCCTTCTCGACGTTCTGCACGGCGGTGCCGAGGCGTGCTGCGGTTTCCACGAAGAGCGCACCTCTGTCGGCATCGCTCGATGCGATCACGTCGTCATAGACCGTATTCATCGCGACGCCGCCGGGGTGCGGGCGGGCGAGGGCTTGCGCCGTGAGGCGGCCTTCGCCGGATCACGTAGATCAGCGGGTGGCATCGGGTCGAAGTCCGGAATGGTTCGCAGGAAGCTTTGCATCCATGCGGGCAATACGCTGAAGCCTTGCGTCAAATCACCCCGGATGCTGTCGCCGTGTTTCGGATCGCTGAGAAGGCGTGCCAGCGTCTTTCTGACGCGGTCGCCGTCTGTCGGCAGCATGTCCTTGAGCCAGTGCAGGGACTGGACAACCCGCATCGCCGGTCTGCCCGCCCAATAGAGGCGACTTGGCGCTGTCGGCTTGAACTCGATGGTGAGCTTGTCGAGGTGGATGGAGCGAGGCTGCGTGTCTGTGTAGATCGTGACGCGCGCCGGAACCGCATCGGTCAGGCCGAGGTCGTTGGCCGCGGTCATCCCATCGACGAGGATGCGGGCTTGGTCGCGCCGTGCAAGCGCATCGATGACAGCACGGTAGTCGGGTGAAGCCGGGCGCTTCGTGAGGCTGTTGAGAGTGGGGCGATCGTATAGACCGCGGTCAATGCGGCGCAACTCGCCACGCGCAACCATACGTTGCAACGTCTTGTCGATGGCGGCGCGCGTCCCCAGCGAGGCGAAATCAGCAGGAACCCAGACATAGCCGGGCCCGGCGGCGTCGATCATGGCGGTAATGCGGTTTACGGTGTCGGTCATGCGGGCCCCTTGTCCGAAGTTTATATATACATTTCGGACAAATTCAACCAAAACTGCCGAGATGTCCGAAGTTTATATATAAACTTCGGACAATCTCAGGATCTCCACGCGCACTATTTGGGATCCCTTGCGACAAATGGCAGCTCTAGAGCGACCGCAGGTGTGACCGCGTCGCCAAAACCGATGTCCACCTGCAATGCGATGCGCGCACCGTCAAGCTTCGCCTGCAGGTCGATCCGCACACCGCCATAACCGTTCCTGGTTCGAGTTCAAAGCCATTCGTCTGGAGCGGGTTGGCGCCGACTGGGCGATCGAGGCTCGAATGCGGCGTTGCGTTGTAGTTGGCAATGAGTGTGTCGAGCAGCTTCAGCGTACTCGAGCTGGAACTGGGTGTCGCGGGCGGCTGCGTCGGGATCTTTACCGCGCTTGTGCCGCGGCGAGCTCCCGGTTGTCGTGGACAGACGATGGAACCCGCTGGTGCTGAGTTGCCGGATGAACGATTCGATGAAGGGACGATCGTCTTTGCTTCGGCGGCTGGCATAGGTGCTGCTGTCCTGCGGCTTGATGATCGCCGCGCCGACCACGTTCTCCAGCTGACGCGCCACCCGCTCGCAGGTGTTCGCCATGGCCCCGTCCACACTGAACTGGTCCCAGCAGGCACCCACGTAGCGCTCGTGGCGTGACGAGGGGAATCCGGCTTCCGCCGCGTAGGCACTGCCGCTGAACCGCAGCTCGCGGCGCCTCCATTGACTGAGTGCGTTCCTGACGGCCTTCAGGACGTCTTCCGCAGTGCATTCCCGGTGCAGGCTCAGGTGATAGCCCAGCACGGCGCGACATCGATCAGCACGACCACCCACAGGCGATGGATGGTGCGCGGCTCGGCGCCACCGTGCGGCGAGGGGACCCTGAAGCGCTCCGGATCAGGAAGCCTTGTCTGGCTACTCCCCATCCAGTCGATCCCGTCGCATGGCACGCCAGAGCGCGAGGTCGTAGGTGATCTTGAGCAGCCCACACGCAATGAGCGGCAGCGAAATCCAGCCGGCGGCAAAGAGGGCGCCGCTGATCGTCGGACTGATGGCCGCCGCCAGGCTCCGTGGAACCGCCGTGAAACTCGCCGCGGCGGCACGCTCGGCCGGAGTCACGACCGCCATCACGTAAGCTGTCCGCGTGGGGACATCCATGGACGACAATGCGCTGCGGATCGTCAACAAGCACAGCGCGATCGGCAGGCTGGGCGACAGTGCGGCCAACACCAGGCAGACATTGGCCGGGAGATGCGTGAAGACCATGGTGTTGAGCAACCCGATGCGTTGAGCCACCACAGGCGCAGCGAGTTGCGACGCCGCGCTCATCAGGCCGGTCCAGAAGAAAAACACGCCGGCCTGGGTGAGCGAGAAGTCGAACCGCTCGAGCAGCCACAGCGACATCAGGGCGTTGACCGTCAGGCCGCCAGCAAAGGCATCGACGCTGAAGAGCGCCGCCAGTCGCACCACCACGCGGCGTGACGAGCCGAGCGGTGCCGGTGCGACAGGCGGGCTGTCTGGATTGCTGGCTGAGGTGCGCGCCGGAAGGCCCCGATAGAGCCAGAAGACGGTCATCCCGATCGCGGCATACACAACGAACATCCCCCGCAACACGTCGAGGAGCGCGAACTCGCTGTGTCGCACCAACCAGTCCGGCACGGCGGCGGCCAACGCCCCCAGCGCGGCGCACAGCGCGCCCACGAGGCTGTAGCGCGCGAACAGCGCGGTCCGTGCATGGCCTTGCGCCGCTGCGGCCAAGCGGGCGTGCTCCAGGGGGAGAAACACGCTGACATCACCCGAACTCGGGTTGAGCGTGCCGACCAGCGCTACGATCAGCAACGGCCAGAACGATGACAAGCCCGCAAAGCCCAGGCCCGTGGCGGCCATCAGCAATGCAGCGCCACGCAGCAGCCGACCGCCAGCAAAGCGGTATCCCCATGCGCCGACCGCGAGCGTGGCCAGTGCCGAGCCCAGCATCGTCGCTGTGCTCACGATGCCCACCTCCAGCGTGCCCAGCCCGATCGCCAGCAGGTAGGCCGGCAGCAGCACCGCCATGTACCCATCGCCGAAGGCACGCAGCCCCCGTGCAGCGAGCAGTGGCAAAGCTCCCGGGTCGACGCCGACGGGCAGCAGGCGCGAAAGGCCCAGACGTGGGTGAGACAAGGGAGTGGTGCTCATCGTTTTGAATCTCGAGCTTTATTCCCCGTCTCTGCGCTTGGCGTTTTTCTTCGCTGCCGGCTTCTTGACCGCAGGGGTCTTGGAGGAAGCGCGTTTCGCCGCTGCGGGCTTCTCCAGAGGCTCACCCTTGGCGTTCTGCTCGCGCTCGAATACCTCGTTGGCGTAGGCCTCGAGTAACTCCTCGCATTCGGCGAGGCGCTGCTCCGCTGTCGCGCGAGCCGGCGCACCATAGAAGTCCAGTGCCTTGATGCGTTCCAGCCAGTTCTTGAGCTTCTTCAGGTCTTCGTCGTTCTCCTTCACCTCGGCAAAGGTGTAGTGATCGGCCTTGACCTCCTTCTCGATTTCCTTCTTGTAATCGACACACTTGTCCAGGAACTCCTCGTAGTCCTGGTCGCGGTCGTGCTTGAAGTAGGCCACGACGCGCTCTTCCTGCTTTGCGTCGAGGGCCAGGGTTTCGAAGATCACGGCCTCGCCGCCGGCGCGGTCGATGTCGGCCTGGACCATGCGGAACTGACGCTGGTGCTCGGTCGTGGTGGGCAGCACGCAGATGCTGTTTTGCAGGTAGACGGCACCTAGGCTGCGGATGCGACGCCAGATCGCCACGCGGAATTTGGAGGGCTCGGCGGGCACTTTGTAGGTCAACAGGAGCCAGCTGGGCTTTTTTTCTTGATTCATAGATAATGTATCGGTCGTTACATCATACATGTACTGATAAAGATCTAACGTCGCAAGCCGATCCCGTCCGTAGCCACAAGGAAGTGCCAGTTGTCGATCCTGCAAGAGATCCGCCAGTGGGCCCGTCGCGTCAAGCGCTACGCGGTGACCCTGTGGTTCGCGTGCCGCCATCCGGGCACGTTGTGGCTGCCCAAGGCGCTGGCGGCATTTGTTGTTGCCTACGCGCTCAGCCCGATCGACCTGATCCCGGATTTCATCCCGGTACTGGGATACGTGGACGACGCGCTCCTGCTGCCCGGGCTGATCTGGCTGGCGATCCGGCTGCTGCCCAAGGACGTGCTTGCCGAATGCCGCATCCAGGCCGACGACTGGATGCGGCGCGGTGAGGACAAGCCGCGCAGCCCATGGGGCATCGCATTCGTTGCTGCGGCCTGGCTCGGTGTTGCAGTAGGTTTATGGCTGTGGCTTCGATAAGGAGCGAACATCCATGAACCTCATTGCATGGTTGCGCCGTTGCGCGGGAACCTTGCTGGCGCTGTGCCTGAGCAGCTTGCACCGCGAGACTCCGCGTGCGGCGAAGGCCATCGGACTGTTCGTTGTTGTCTACGTGGCGAGCCCGGTGGACTGGACCCCGGAAGTGGTGCCGATGCCAAGTTACCTGGACGACCTGGTGTTGCTGGCGATCCTGTCGTGGCTGGCGTTGCGCATGCTGCCTCGAGGTGTATGGCGGGAGTGCCGCACGAAGAGCGACGACTGGATCGGCGTCTGTGCGGGCTGGCTCGACCGCAAGTCGACGGCGCTTATGGTCATGTTCATGTGGTCAGTGGTCGCCGGGTGGCTCTGGCTGTGGTTCGGCGTGTGGTCGGCGCGATAGGCCAAGCCCGATGAAATCGCCACCATTGGAGATGGCAGGCGATGATGAAGAACATCGGAACCAACCTGTTCTTTGCCTTTGTCTACAACGTGGCCGGGATTTCGCTGGCCGCCGGAGTGCTCTACCCGTTCTTCAGCACCCTCTTGTCGCGGGTCATCGCTGCAGCCGCGATGGCACTGTCGTCGGTCAGCGTTGTTGGCGCCGGCCGAAAATTGACCCACCCGTGAGGGTTATGCTGCTTCAAATTTGACCCAGGTGTTCAGCCTACCCTGCTGCTTTTTTAAGCGGCAGGGGTATGAGGAGTGATCACCATGGCCATGATTGGCAAGGTCCTGCGGATGCACCACCGCGAGAAGAAATCGGTGCGGGAGATCGTGAGGGCGACGAGCCTGTCGCGCAGCACGGTGAGGAAGTACCTGCGCACGCCGGTGGCGGCGCCACCGAAGTACCGGCGCTGCGCGGCGACGACGAGCTGTCGCCGTTCATTGAGGCAATCAAGCTATCGCTGACGAAGTCCATGCTCCACACGTCATTGACGCTCTTGGCTAGTTGCAGCGGCACGAGTTCGTTGGCGGGCCGCTTGACCTTCTTGCGCTGGCGCACCGCCAGGTTGGCAGCGCTGTAGAGCCTGTAGACCTTCTTGTGGTTCACGCCCGGGAAGCGCGGGCGCAGCATGTCGTAGATGCGCCGATAGCCAAAGCGCCGGCGCGCATGGGCGATCTCGACGATCTTGCTGCTGAGCTCTTGGGACATGGCATCGACCTCGGGTGGATTGCGATAGCTGTCGCGGGAAAGCCCCACAAGCCTGCATGCGCACCGCTCGCTCAGATCGCATTGCTCGATCATGGTGGCGATGGCTGCACGCTTGGCCTGTGGGGCTATCGCTTTACCCCGAAGGCGGTGTTCAGCGCGTGGATGTCCAGATGGGCTTCAGCCAGCAACTTCTTGAGCTTGCCGTTCTCGGCTTCGAGTTCACGCAAGTGCTGGGCGTCGGACACGTTCATGCCGCCGTACTTGGCGCGCCATTTGTAGAAGGTGGCGTCGCCGAAGCCGCCCTTGCGGCACAGCTCCTTGATCGGAAGGCTCGCCTCGGCCTGCCTGACAAAGCCGACGATCTGCTCGTCGGTGAATCTGCTTTTTCTCATAGCCGTCATTCTCCAAGTTGACGGACTTCACTTCGTTTACGCTGGTACGGCTGGGTGGGGGGAGGTCACCCGCGCTTGCGTTGAAGGAAGATGTCGCGTCGCTCAGGTGCGAGCGCATCGCAGTCCACTGCAGGCCATTGCGGCCCCCAAGTTGTCCGCCGAGCGTCGGCATCGGCATCGGCATCGGCATCGGCATCGGCATCGGCATCGGCATCGGCATCGGAAACATAGAACCGATTCGTTTCAGATCGATGACGCTATGAGTACAACTTCGCTTGAAACGATCGCCGATGTACAACTTCTCTTGCAAGAAAAGGCCCGAACGGACTGGCGATGTTGTGCTCGCTCATAGGGCGACACCACTCACTCAGTAGAAACAACTTCTCTTGTGCGAACGGATCCGCCGCCTAGCACCCCCGGCATGGCTACCAGATCGGCCGGAGGCTCGGTCACTGCGACTTTGAAGTCGCCGCCTCCCCCAAGCTGCAATCGCGATCTCTATCGACGTGAGTGTTGCGCGACGTACTCCTTCAGCGCTCCGTCCATTCGAGACTGCCAGCCCTCCCCAGTGGCGCGGAAGAAGTCCACGACCTCCCGGCTGTACCTGACCGAGAGCAGCACCTTGCTCGATGCCGAACGCGGGCGGCCACCACGGTTACCCGTGGCCCGCACCAGCATGTCGTCCGTCAGTTCCGGCAGCTCGTCATATTCCGATGCGCCCACCTTGTGGGCATCCACCTTTGCCAGATCAGAGCCCAAGCTGCGGGCCGATCCGCTCTTGTTCGCGTTCATTGGCTTTCCCCATGCTGAAGATGTGGCGATCCGCGCCACGCGGGGTGTAGCCGACCACGACCATGCGACCGGCGAGCAAGCCAAAGCAGATGATGCGAGCCTCGCCGTAGTCCCTGCGGTCGTCTTCGACTTCCAGGGTGTCACCTTCGAATACGAGTAGAGCATCAGCGAAATCTAGACCCCGCTCGGCGAGCGTCTTAGCTCGCTTGACAGGATCAAAGGTCACACGCATGAGGTTGTTGTAGCTACACAAACCTCTTGATGCAAATGACTTGATGGATCAATCCAAGGCCGCGGCGAACTAAATTCCTTGGTCGACCAGGTGAGCCATGTCAGCAGGGGTTGGCCGGGCGAGAACATTGCGCCGCGCGCTGACGCATTGCACTTGGGCCTTGTGGACGAGGCCACTTATGACCGACTCGTCGATCTGCGAGGCTTGGCGGGATTTTTGCCCCCTTTCCAGCAATGGGAGTTAGCGGGCTCGCCGTAGCGAGCTACGCTTGAAGAGCGCATCCGCTTCTGCTCCTATTCACCCAATGGGCGCAGGACGGCCACCTTCATCCAACGCCACGTATGTCATCACGCAACTGGTCACCACTTCTTTGGCACTTCCGTTTCTACGCTCGGTCGTTGCTGAAACTTCTACGCTGATGGACGTAGTTCCGACCTTCTGGGTAACGGCATAGAACGTCACGATGTCACCCAACAGCACGGGTTTTGCGAATACAAGCCTCTCCACTCCAACCAAGGCAAACCGTCGACTAGAAAAGCGCGCGGGTAGCACACTGCCGGCTTGATCAAGCTTGCTCATGACCCATCCACCGGAGATTTTGTCGTCCAAAACGGTATCTGCTGGCATTGGAATCACGCGCAAGACGACTTCTGGTTCGGCACGGAGGCTCATAGGGGAAACGTCTTGATTAGTTGCGGTCATCTTGAAGTGTTTGCGCGGTTTGCTGCCCAGTGCCGCACGTCTTGTTGATCTTCAACAGAGTTCGCTGCTGCACTCGGCGCTCGTTGTTGGCTTCAAGCTGCGCTGCTCATGATTTTCAGCAGCGCTGAAGCGCGCAAGACAGCATTCTCCCCCGAATGAATTTCTCCGTCCACGAACACCAAGCTACCGGTAGCGTGCGTGACATGTCCGGTCGCTTTCAGAAAGTGATTCTCGCGCGCGGCGCTCAACAATTTTGTTTCCATCTGAATGGTGACGCAGATCCGACGGCCCACAGCCTCCCACGCAATTGCGCTAAGAACATGGTCTATCAAGCTCATGAGCAATCCACCATGCACGACGCCAGCCGGATTGAGATGTTGCGCGCACGGGAGAATTCCATAGGCCCAAGCGCCCATTTCCTTTTTGGTCCAGAGCGGGCCTATTAGGCCTGCGTATCCCGAAAGCACGCGAGGCTTCCAACCCTGCGCTACGAGAGACGATTCTGTTGAGGTTGTGGCGTTCATTCTTGGCTATCGTTGAGTCGAGAGATGCTCCGAGAGATTGCTGGCTTCAGCCTGCATCTCCTTTGCTAAAGCACTGCTCTGTGTTGTCGTGAACCTGTCCGCAACCCCGGCCGCAACCAATGAGTGCGTCATGCGGCCGCCGCCGTCGAAAACGGGAACCGCAATCACCATGATGCCGCTGATGTAGGTGTTGCGGTCAATGCTGAAACCCCGGCGTCTCACCGCCTGAACCTCGGCGCGCCATGCTGGAAGATCTGGCGGCTGGTCCCACCGCAACGCTTTGAACCGTCGTTCAATGTCCTTGTCACTCACCTCCGTGAAGGCGGCAACCAGCCTGCCTGTAGCGCTGATCAGGGCAGGGAAGCGACTCCCAACGTCCACGTGAAGACTGAAGGGAGCTTGTGAACGAGCGATTGCCAGAACGACCATGTGGTCCAGGCCAGTGATCTCGACACCAATGGCTGTCAGTCCCCAGGAGTTGCTCAACTTGTTGAGAACGGGCTGTACTAGCGTCGGGAATGGATTGCGCTCGATGACGCTCTTGGCAAGCGCCAGCATGCCCACGCCGAGGCTGTATTGCTTGGTACCGGTATCGACCTTCACCAGCCCTTCATCCACCAGAACCCGCAGGATATGGAGACAAGTGCTGTTGACCATCGACAGTTCCTGCGCAATGGCCTTGAGCGGCAGAGGAGCCGGACTGCGTCCGAGCAGCCGAAGAATAGCTATCGCCCTTGAAACCGCGGGTACATCGCGTATGCGCGGGCCGGCAGTTGGGGGATCTACAAAGGTGGTGGTCGTCATATAGCTCTCCGCTTCAGTTTGCCGAGCATACGAGAGAGGGCTCTTCTGGCATTCACTCTTCGGAACTCATTTCTGTCATTGTACTAATACAATTCTAGAACGCTATTGACAATTACAAAGCACGCGCGCAAAGTTCACTCCACGGTTTGCAGAACGCGAGAGACAAAGACATGACCAAATTGACTGAATACACGTCCTACTCAGATGCACAGGCGAACTGCTCGTCCGCGAAGCTATGGGAGCTCTTCGACGGCAATCGCGAGCAGATGAACATTGCGCACGAGTGCATCGACCGTCATGCAGGTGACGGGCGCGCAGCCATCGTTCTAGTGCGGGCCGCGGGTGAGGATGAAGTACTGACGTTTGACGAACTCTCGAAGGACTCGTCACGATTTGCACACTTTCTCCTCGAAAGCGGCGTAGCAGCCGGTGACCGCGTTGCGGTGATGCTGGAACCTTCGCGCGAGTTCTACGTTGCCATGTTCGGCGCCATGAAGATGGGCGCAATCGCCGTACCCCTCTTCACACTGTTTGGTCCTGATGGAATTCGATTGCGCGTTCAGGATTGCGAGCCGGCGATGCTCGTGACCAACGAGGAGAAGGCGCCACTCGTCAGTCCGTCAGCGCGTTTGAGGGTAGTGGTAGCCAACAATGGCTTCCTTGGGAGTCTTACCAGCTACCCTGATAGCTTCGAATGCAAGACTCGGGCGGACGACCTCGCGATCTTTCAGTACACGTCCGGGACGACGCGTGAACTTCCAGGAGCTGTCAAACACACGCACCGTGCCCTCGTCACACTCATGTTGGCAGCCTTGTACGGCACCGGCATCAGGCCAAAGGATCGATTCATTTGCCCCTCGTCCCCGGCTTGGGGGCATGGCCTCTGGCACGGAACCTTGGCCCCACTGGCGCTTGGGGTCACTATCGGTGCGTACTCGGGCAAGTTCCACGGAGAACGCCTGCTCAAGGCTCTCGAGGACCACCGGTTCACCAACATCTCGGCAGCGGCCACGCACTACCGGATGATGCGAAATTCCGGTGAAGCATCGAAGCACAAGTACTTCCTCGAGAAAGTATCGTTTACAGGCGAGCCGATCGACAGCGAAACCGCGCGGTTCGTGGAAGAGACTTTCGGTCTCCCGGCCTGCAGCATGTACGGCACCACGGAAATTGGCGTTTGCCTTGTCAACTACCCGGGCTCCCAGGATTTCAAAGTCAAATCCGGTTCGCTGGGCAAGCCAGTCCCTGGACTGAAGGTCGAAGTTCAGGATCCGGCAGGCGCTCCCTGCGCACCCAATGTGACGGGTGAACTGAAGCTGTGGCGCGGCGGCGAATGGATTGCAACGAAGGATCTGGGCCGGGTCGACGAAGACGGCTACTTCTGGCACGGCGGGCGCGCTGACGACGTCATCATCTCGGCTGGCTGGACGATCGGCGCGGTCGAAGTGGAGGATGCCATCCTCAAGCACCCGGACGTCAGGGAGGCTGCCGCGATCGGCGTGCCGGACCCCATACGCGGCCTGGTCGTCAAGGCCTTCGTCGTGTCCCCGCGTGCTGGAAGCGATGCCTTTGTCGAGGAGATCCAGGAACTCGTGCGTACCGGCTTAAGCCAGCACGAGTATCCGCGCAAGGTCGAGTTCGTCGACGAACTGCCGAAAACCCCCGCCGGAAAAATTCACCGCAGAAAGCTGCGCGAGCAAGAAGCCGCAAACGCACTGGCCGCATAAACCCATTTACCACCACCCAGCAGGAGACAACATGTCCGTAACCACCGCCGAGCGCACCACCACCGAGCGCACGTTCCCAAAGATCACCGAGAGTGGCCTCGATGATTTGCGCCAGCGCATTGGCCAAAAGATTGGCGTTACGGCCGAGCCTTGGTGCCACGAGGCAACCCGGGACAACATCCGCCACTATGCACACGGCATCGGCGATGACAACCCACTTTGGTGTGATCCTGACTATGCGGCAAAGACCAGCCACGGGGGAATCCTTGCTTTGCCGAGCTTCCTGTTTTCCACGAGCCGGATCGTTTCCGGTTACGTCGGCGGCCTGCCCGGTGTTCATGCCATGTGGTCGGGCGCGGATTGGACCTGGCACAAAAATGTGCGTCGCAACGATGAAATTCACACCGAGGCCTACCTGAAAGAGTTGATCGAGCATCAGACTCGCTTTGCCGGCCGGGCAATCCAGCAGATCTACCACGTCGACTTTTTCAACCAGGAGGGCGACAAGGTGGCCGAGGCGGACAGCTGGTGTTTCCGAACCGAACGCGATCACGCTCGTGAGGCCGGGACAAAGTACAAGGAAGTGCGCGCCCGCGAGCCGCGCCGCTACACGCCGGAAGAGATTGGTGAGGCCTTCAAGCTCTATGCGAAGGAAGAAGTGCGTGGCGCCACGCCTCGCTATTGGGAAGACGTCAAGGAAGGCGAGGCATTGCCCGTCATGTTCAAGGGGCCGATGACCGTTACGGGATTTATCGCCTACGCGCAGGGATGGGGTGGGCTGTACATTCGTGCGAATAAGCTGGCCTGGAAGCTGATTGACGCCCACCCCGGCGTCGGCATCACCAATCGCTTTGGAATTCCCGACGTGCCGGAGCGCGTCCACTGGGAAGAGGATTTCGCGTTGGAAGTGGGCGCCCCGGGCGCCTATGACTACGGCCCCGAACGCACGTCGTGGCTGACCCATCATCTGACCAACTGGATGGGAGACAGCGGTTTCCTGCGCAAGGCGAGCTGCAAGATCCGCCGGCACAACCCCGAAGGCGACATGCTTTTCATCAAGGGAAGCGTCAAGCGGAAATTCGTCGAGAGCGGTCGCCATCTGGTTGAAATCGAGCAGGAAGCCCGCAATCAGGATGACGAACTGTCCGTGCTGGGATCGGGCATCGTCGAACTGCCGACACGCGGCTAAGCGTGTCCTAGCGCGCCTGTTGCCCGCAGGGGCCCGGGCGCCGCGACGGACTCTTCCGTCGAGATTCATTCATCGCTTTCGCCGCGGTGTCGCACAACGCGACCTCGAGGCGCAACGGTGACCACACGGAGGTCGATGATGTCCTGGGGATCGCAAAGCGCATCCACCGCTCACTCGGCGCGCCACGGCGCGCTCGCCGGGGTGCGCGTACTAGACCTGTCTCGCGTGCTCGCCGGGCCACTGTGTACGCAGATGCTCGCCGATCATGGCGCGGAGGTCATCAAGATCGAGCCACCGGCCGGCGATGAAACCAGGACGCTGGGTCCGCCCTTCGACGCAAACGGCGAAGCTGCGTACTTTACGGCTGTGAACCGGGGCAAGCACGCAATCGGGTTGGATCTATCGACTCCTGAAGGCCAGGACACCCTGCTTGAATTGCTCGATGGAGTGGACGTCCTGGTGGAGAACTTTGTTCCCGGAACGATGAACCGCTGGGGCCTCGACTACGAAGCTGTGTTGTCGCGCAAGTTTCCTCGGCTTGTGTACTGCTCGATTTCCGGGTTTGGAAGTGACGGGCCTTTGGGTGGCTTGCCGGGCTATGACGCCGTCTTGCAGGCCATGTGCGGTCTGATGAGCATCAATGGCACGCCTGAAGGGGGACCGACGCGCATGGGCATACCCATCGTGGATCACTTGACCGGCTACACCGCACTTACGGGCATCCTGCTTGCGCTTGTGGAAAGGGCGCGCTCGGGTCAAGGCCAGCGTGTCGAGGCGACGCTTTTCGACACGGCCATGAGCCTGCTGGTTCCTCACGCCGCCAACTGGATGTACTCGGGTGAGGAGCCTCGTCTGCTAGGGAGCGCACATCCCAACATTTCGCCCTATGACAAGTTTGCTTGCAGCGATGGTCTTATTTTTCTTGGGATCCTCAACGATCGGCAATTTAAGCGCTTTTGCGAGCACGTTGGGCTGACTGATCTGTGGGCAGACGAGCGTTTTGCGACCAATGCAATGCGCTTGAGGAATCGCGACACGCTGCGCGAGCTGATCGAGGGGGTTTTAGGCACCCACTCACGAGCGACGCTGTGTTCGGAACTAATGCTTATCGGCGTTCCGGCGGGAGCGGTGAACTCGATCCCCCAAGCCTTTCAACAGGCACATGCACTGCATCGGGCAATGCGCGTGGATCGTGACGACTATCACGGTATCGGCATTCCGGCACGCCTTTTCCGAACCCCTGGCATCCCCGGGGAATCGCCTCCATCGTTTGGCGCTCATACCAATCAGATCCTGCTGGATGCAGGCTTCCCGATAGAGCGAATAGACAACCTGCAATCGCGCGGAGTGATTCCGAAGAGCCGCAGGCAAGGCTGAGTTTGAATTCATAACTAGGAGACTAAGACATGAGATTTCTGAAGTTCATTGGTGCCTGCGTGGCATCGTTCGCGCTGCTTCATGCGGCGTACGGACAAGGCTATCCCGCAAAGCCTATCCGTATCATCGTTCCGTATCAGGCAGGACAGGGAACGGATGTCGCCACCCGATTCATTGCGGAGCAATTGAGCAAGGCGTTGGGGCAGCCGATCGTTGTGGACAACCGGGCAGGGGCGGGGGGAAATATCGGCGCATCCGAGGCCGCCCGCGCGCCGGCGGATGGCTATACGTTGCTGATGGGCACCAACGGTACGCACGTGCTCAACCAGTTTCTCTATCCGTCAATGAGTTTCGAGCCCGAGAAGGATTTCGAGCCGCTCGGTTTGGTAAGCACCTTCCCCATGGTCGTTGTCGCCAACCCTTCCGCGCCATACAACACTGTCACGGATCTTCTGGCAGATGCGAAAGCACGGCCCGACGTCGTGAACGTGGCGCTTCCCAGCACAACTGCGCGCCTGGTTCTAGAGCTGCTTCGGGAGAAGAGCGGCATCAAAGTCAGCGGGGTCCCGTACAAGGGATCCGGCACAGCGATGACGGACATCATTGGAGGGCAAGTGCTAGTTGGTATCGATACAGCGAGCGCAGTCCGGGCTTTTGTTGCGAGCGGCAAGCTCAAGGCGTTGGGCGTGACCTCTCTGCAACCCTCTGCTTTGCTCCCACAAGCAAAGCCGATTTCCGCACAGGGACTCGAGGGATTTCAGGTGGTGGCCTGGAACGGCTTGTACGCGCCACATGGAACACCACCTGCCGTGGCTCAGAAGCTGAGCGCGGAGCTGGCAAAGGCGTTGGCGCAGCCAGATGTGCGACAACGCCTCCTCGAGTTGGGACATGAACCCGCCGCCTCCACTTCTCCGAAAGACCTGGCCGATTTCGCGCGCATCGAAAGGGCGAAGTGGGGCCTGGTCATCAAGAACGCCGGCCTCAAAGCGGACTGACGCAAAACTTCGGTTCCTCGATATATAGAAAGGGCACTCTTCTCCGGTTCGATTGCACTGCAAGGAACTGGAGCGGATGCTAGTACGACATAGTTCATGAGCAAGCTCGAATCCAAACTCAACCCCCGCTCTGCGGACTTCCAGGCCAATGCCACCGCGATGCGCGCGCTGGTCGATGACCTGCACCGGCAGTTCGCGAAAGTGGAGCAGGGCGGCGGCGAGGCGGCGCGTGCCAAGCATGTGGCGCGCGGCAAGCTGCTGCCGCGCGACCGCGTGGCCGAACTGCTCGACCCCGGAACGCCCTTTCTCGAGATCGCGCCGCTGGCCGCGCATGCGATGTACCTCGACGGCAAGGGCGCAGAGTCCGCGCCCGGCGCCGGGCTGATCACCGGCATCGGCCGCGTGAGCGGCGTCGACTGCATGATCGTCTGCAACGACGCGACCGTGAAGGGCGGCACCTACTACCCGCTCACCGTCAAGAAGCACCTGCGCGCGCAGGAGATCGCCGAGCAGAACCGCCTGCCCTGCATCTACCTGGTCGATTCGGGCGGCGCGAATCTGCCGAACCAGGACGAGGTGTTCCCGGATCGCGACCACTTCGGCCGCATCTTCTACAACCAGGCGCAGATGAGTGCGCAGGGCATCGCGCAGATCGCGGTGGTGATGGGCTCCTGCACGGCCGGCGGCGCCTATGTGCCGGCGATGAGCGACGAATCGATCATCGTCAAGGACCAGGGCACGATCTTTCTGGGCGGCCCGCCGCTGGTGAAGGCGGCGACCGGCGAGGTCGTCACGGCCGAAGATCTGGGCGGTGGCGATGTGCACACGCGGCTGTCGGGCGTGGTCGACCATCTGGCGCAGAACGACCTGCACGCGCTGGCGCTGGCGCGCTCGGCGGTGGCGAACCTGAACGCGGCGGCGCCGCCGGCCACCGCTGCGGCGATGCAGGCGCCTGCGTTCCCGCCCGAGGAACTCTACGGCGTGATCCCGACCGACACGCGCAAGCCCTTCGACGTGCGCGAGATCATCGCCCGCATCGTCGACGGCAGCGAGTTCCACGAGTTCAAGCAGCGCTTCGGCGCCACGCTGGTCTGCGGCTTTGCCGAGATCGAGGGTATGCCGGTGGGCATCATCGCCAACAACGGCATCCTGTTCAGCGAGTCGGCGCAGAAGGGCGCGCACTTCATCGAGCTCTGCTGCCAGCGCAAGACACCGCTGGTGTTTTTGCAGAACATCACCGGCTTCATGGTCGGGCGCAAGTACGAGAACGAAGGCATCGCGCGCCACGGCGCCAAGATGGTGACGGCCGTGGCCACCGCCAACGTGCCCAAGTTCACCATCATCATCGGCGGCAGCTTCGGCGCCGGCAACTACGGCATGTGCGGCCGCGCCTACAGCCCGCGCTTTCTCTGGATGTGGCCCAACGCGCGCATCAGCGTCATGGGTGGCGAGCAGGCCGCGAGCGTGCTGGCCACGGTGAAGCGCGACGGCATCGAACTCAAGGGCGGCAGCTGGAGCAAGGACGAAGAGGAGGCCTTCAAGGCGCCGATCCGCCAGCAGTACGAAGACCAGGGCCACCCCTACTATGCGACCGCGCGCCTGTGGGACGACGGCATCATCGACCCGGCCGACACGCGCCGCGTGCTGGCACTCGGCCTGGCCGCTGCGCGCAATGCGCCGATCCCCGAACCCAGGTTCGGCATCTTCCGGATGTAGGGATGTGTTTAGTCACCACCCTGCTCGCCTCGGTGGCCGCATGCCTGCCGAGCAATCTTCGCCCCGAGACCATAGATGCGACCTAACCGTACGATGCCATGACCTTCACCCGCTTATCCCTCGACGTCGAGGGTTCCATCGCCAAGATCTGGCTCAACCAGCCCGACACGCGCAACGCTTTCGACGATGCGTTCATCGCCGAACTCACCCAAGCTTTCACCGAAGCGGGTGCCGTACCGCAAGTCCGAGCTGTCGTGTTGGGCGCCAACGGTTCGGCTTTCTGTGCTGGTGCCAACCTTCAGTGGATGCGACGCATGGCCGACTACACCCACTACGAGAATATCGTTGACGCGGGTAAGCTCGCCGCAATGCTTCGCACCATCGCAGAGTGCCCGAAGCCGACCATCGCTCGCGTGCAAGGCGACGTTTACGCCGGAGGCATGGGGTTGGTGGCCGCGTGCGATATAGCCGTAAGCGTTGACACTGCTTGGTATTGCCTGAGCGAAGTGAAGATCGGCCTTGTTCCCGCCACCATCAGTCCCTACGTGCTGCGGGCCATGGGGACGCGGGCCGCTCAGCGCTATTTCCTTACGGCAGAGCGTTTTAGTGCCACCGAGGCGCATCGGATCGGATTCGTGCATGAGGTCGTCGCGGCAGATGCGCTGGATGTCAAGGTGGCTGATCTCGCCAGTGCCTTTGCCGGCGCAAGCCCGACCGCTGTAAGCATCTGCAAGCAGCTCATCGCCGACGTGGCAGGTCGCGAGATCGACGATACGCTGGTTGCTCGTACGGTCCAGGGAATCGCCAACATTCGGGCAAGCGAGGAGGGACGAGAAGGGGTCAAAGCCTTCCTCGAAAAGCGAAATCCGACTTGGCTGCTGCCGCAGTGAAACGCTGGATCATTGGAGACACCCCGAATGTTTAAGAAGATCCTGATCGCGAATCGCGGGGAAATTGCCTGCCGCGTCGCTGCCACCGCGCGCCGCATGGCGATCCGCACCGTGGCCGTGTACTCCGATGCCGACGCCCACGCCAACCATGTCCGTGCCTGCGACGAGTCGGTGTATCTGGGCGGCAGCGCGCCCAAGGACAGCTACCTGCGTTGGGAAAAGATCCTCGAAGCGGCCAAGGCCACCGGCGCCGAGGCGATCCACCCGGGCTACGGTTTCCTCAGCGAGAACGAAGAGTTCGCACAGGCCTGCGCGGATGCGGGTCTTGTCTTCATCGGGCCGCCGCCCTCGGCCATCAAGGACATGGGCCTCAAGGCCGAATCGAAACAGCTGATGGAAAAGGCCGGCGTGCCGCTGGTGCCCGGCTACCACGGTGCCGACCAGGATCCGGCGCTGCTGCAGCGCGAGGCCGACCGCATCGGCTACCCGGTGCTCATCAAGGCCAGCGCCGGCGGCGGCGGCAAGGGCATGCGCGCAGTCGACAAGAGCGCGGACTTCGCGGCGGCGCTGGCCTCGTGCCAGCGCGAGGCGATCAACAGCTTCGGCGACGACGCGGTGCTGATCGAGAAGTACGTGCAGCGTCCGCGCCACATCGAGATCCAGGTGTTCGGCGACACGCACGGCAATTGCGTCTACCTGTTCGAGCGCGACTGCTCGGTGCAGCGGCGCCACCAGAAGGTGCTCGAGGAGGCACCGGCGCCCGGCATGACCGAGGCCATGCGCCAGGAGATGGGCGCGGCGGCGGTGGCAGCTGCCAAGGCGGTCAACTACGTGGGCGCGGGCACGGTGGAGTTCATCGTGGAGCAGCGTGACGGCGGCGCCATGAATTTCTTTTTCATGGAGATGAACACGCGGCTGCAGGTCGAGCACCCCGTCACCGAAGCCATCACCGGGCTCGACCTGGTCGAGTGGCAAGTGCGCGTCGCGTTCGGCGAGCCACTGCCGCTGCAGCAGGGCGAACTGCGGATCCACGGCCACGCGATCGAGGCGCGCATCTGCGCCGAGAACCCCGACAACAACTTCCTGCCCGCAACCGGCTCGTTGCACGTTTATCGCAAGCCGCAGCACACCGCGTTCCAGCGCAGCCGCGTGCGCATCGACGACGGTGTGCGCGAGGGCGGCGAGATCTCGCCGTTCTACGACTCGATGATTGCCAAGCTCATCGTGCACGGCAGCACGCGCACCGAGGCGCTGGCGCGGCTCGACGCGGCACTGGCGCAGGTGCACATCGTGGGCGTGTCGACCAACGTGCAGTTCCTGCGCGGCATCCTCGCCACCGATTCGTTCGCCAACGCGAATCTCGACACCGCGCTGATCGAGCGCGAGCGCGCGGTGCTGTTCGACCGCGAACCGCTCGGCCTGCCGCTGGCGGCGGCCGCATCGATCGCGCGCACGCTGCTGGACGAACGCGCGACCAACACCGGCGACCCGTTCAGCCGCCGCGATGGCTGGCGCTCGCTGGGCGTCGCGCAGCGCATCTTTTCGTTCGAATTCCGCGGCGCGCCGCAGAGCGCCACGCTGCGCTACCTGCACGACGGCGCGCTGATGCTCGCCGTGGGCGATGTGTCGGGGCCGCTCGACATCGGGCGGCTGCCGGACGGGCAGTTCGAGGTGTCGTTCAACGGCGCGCGCCACACCCTGGACGTGTATGCCAACGATGCGGTCGCGCACGTCTTCGCGGCGCACGGGGCCACCAAGATCCTGGCGATCGACCGCCTGGCGCATGCCGGCGACACGCATGCCGAGGGCGGCCGCCTCACCGCGCCGATGCCGGGCAAGGTGGTGTCCTTCGCGGTCAAGTCCGGCGACAAGGTTGCCAAGGGCCAGCCGCTGGCCGTGATGGAGGCCATGAAGATGGAGCACACCATTGCCGCGCCGGCCGACGGCACGGTCGAAGAGCTGCTGTATGCGCCGGGCGACCAGGTCACAGAGGGCGCTGAATTGCTGAGGATTGCCTCCTGATTGCCAGGAAGTCCGTCAGGGCAAAAGAAAAATAGGCGTTGGAATGGCATATCCCACCCGCACCAAGCTTGTAGACGTCGGCCCGCGCGACGGCTTGCAGAACGAGAAGCAGCCGGTGGCCGCCGACATCAAGATCGGCCTCGTGCACCGCCTGCAGGACGCCGGCCTGCGCGAGATCGAGGTCACCAGTTTCGTCAGCCCCAAGTGGGTGCCGCAGATGGCCGACAACGCTGCCGTGATGCACGGCATCACGCGCAAGCCGGGCGTGCGCTATTCGGTGCTCACGCCGAATATGAAGGGCTTCGAGGCTGCCATTGCCGCACCGCGCAACGAATGGCCTGATGAGATCGTGGTGTTCGGCGCCGCCACCGAGGCTTTCAGCCAGAAGAACATCAACTGCTCGATCGCCGAGAGCATCGAACGCTTTGCGCCAGTGGTGGCGGCGGCGCGCGAGAAGGGCATCTACGTGCGCGGCGCGATGTCGTGCACGGTCGGTTGCCCGTACGAGGGTGAAGTCGCCCCCGAAGCGGTCGGCCGGCTCGCGGGCCTGATGAAGGGCATCGGCGTGCAGCATGTCGGCGTGGCCGACACCATCGGCGCCGGCACGCCGGTCAAGGTGCAGCGCGCCATCGAAGCCACGCTGGCGCACTACGGCATCGACGACATCTCCGGCCACTTCCACGACACCTACGGCCAGGCGCTGGGCAACACGCTTGCCAGCCTCGAGATGGGGGTGTGGCAGTTCGACACCTCGTCGGCTGGCCTCGGCGGCTGCCCGTATGCCAAGGGCGCGACCGGCAACGTCGCGACCGAAGACGTGGTCTACATGCTGCAGGGCATGGGCATCGAGACGGGCATCGACCTTGACCGCCTCATCGACGCCGGCGTCTACATCAGCCAGGCGCTGGGACGCGAGCCGAATTCGCGCGCGTCGAAGGCGATTCGAACCAAGCGGGCTGCCTGACCCTCCACGGCTCATATCAAATGACAAGCTGCGTTAATAAACTTACAAAAGAGTGACAGATGATCCGTCAACTGAAATCTATCAAGCAGATCGAGGCACTGCTCGTTGCCGAATTTGGCAACGAAGGGGCACTTGCCAAGATCACCCCAAAAGTTGCCCTTTACGCATCTGCTAGTCCAAGCGAGTGCAATTGGGACGTCGTCGAATGGAATGGATTGCCTGAGCGGTTCGCCAAAAATCCGCGGCTCAGCGCCCGGGTCTCGGAGTTGCGGCAACGCTACAAGGCGATCTTTCCCAGCCAGTGCTAGTTGGCCCATCAGATGGCCGGACAGCTCGCGCAGCCTTGGTCAGGTCTGCGTTATCCCGCCCGCGATGACACGGAAGATGGCGCGGCACAAATGGCCGGTGATTCTTTCGGCGAGTCAAGTCGTATCCCGAGAAAGATGGGTAAGCGGCAACGACGCGTAATGCGCATGTCCATCCTTCTACTCGCTCGGCCACCTGACCCCGAACGAGTTCGTCAACCACAGGTCAGATCAACAGCCAGAAGGCCGCCCGACTCCAGTCTAGAACTGACCGGTTTCGGGGGAAACGTCAAAAGCAACCATACCTCTAGTTCTGAAAAGTCCAGAATTCGGGGGAAACGTCACAGGCGCTACATCGCGAGTAGACCGTGGTCTGAAGTACGGGGCAAGGTCAAAACGACACAGAAAGTACGATCACCCGCGATAAGCTATCGCCAAATTCTTAACTACAGATACCCAGATGGCCTCCGCTCGCACTGTTCGGTCAGAACTCGTACGCACGCTTGTCCTGACGCTTTTTTCCCTTTTCGCCATACCAGCTGCGACCCTGCTCTTCACGCAGTACGTGGCACGCACCCAAGACGCCGCTTTCCTGCAGTCCATCGAGCAACGGATTGCGGCCAACCCCAAGCTCTCGGGCCAGGAAAAGGATGATGCACTGGGCTTCTACCGCAGCCATCCGCTGTCGGGCGCCTGCGACGCGCCTGCAGAAGAGGATCGGGATTTTCATGACAAGGTCTGCGAGCCTTACTCGTTCTATTGGCAATTCCACTGGGCCGACCGCCTCGCCTTCTGGACGCTGATCGGCGGCGCTGTGCTGCTGGTGGCGGCACTGGCGCTGGCGGCGCTCGCGTTCGTCAATCGCGGGCTGCGGTATGCAAGTTTCGTGACGGGCTGGCGGCTGATGACCGTGTCGAGCGCGGCAGAAGTCTTGGTGCAGGGAGCCATGTTGGTCTGGCTCTCCTTCTGGCTCACCGCCTATTTCGGGGAGCTCTACTCCGTCAAGCTGGTGGGTATCGCCGGGGTTCTTGCGGCCATGGCCGTCTTCTATGCGTTCTGGACGCTGTTCAAAAAGCTTCCCGTCAGAAACGAGATTGAGGGCGAGTTGCTGGCCGACGCCGATGCCCCCCGGCTGTGGCAGCGCGTTCGCGAGCTGGCCGCCAAAGCCCAGGCCGCACCGCCCGACCAGATCATCGCGGGCATCGACACCAATTTCTTCGTCACTGAGTCACCCTGCACGGTGGGCAATCACCCATTGAAGGGCCGCACACTGTTCGTGAGCGTGCCGCTGGTCCGCGTGCTGAGCACCGCGGAGGCAGATGCCGTGCTGGCGCACGAGCTGGCCCACCTGGGTGGAGGCGACGCGCGCAGCAGCGCATTGCTCGGACCCAAGCTGCGTCAGTTCGACCAGTACACCTGGGAGATGCGCAACGGCGGCCTCACCATCGTTGTTCACTACGTGCTGCGTCTGTACCGCATGATTTTCGCGTTCGCCCTGGCACGGGACAGCCGCGAGCGCGAATACATGGCCGACCGCACCGCGGCCGTGCTGACCGCGCCGGAGTCGATCGTGCAGTCCCTGATCAAGATTTCGGCCTATGCGAGCTATCGCAACGACGTCGAGCGCCGACTCTTTGCCGAGAGCCGCCGGCACGAGGGCGATCTGGGCATCGCGCGGTTCGTTGCCGAGGGCCTGCACCCCTATGCCGGATCCGCGGACTTCCTGGAGACCATGAAGACCGCCGGTGTGCCCCACCCGTACGACAGTCATCCCCCCTTGCACGAACGCATGCGCAACGTGGGATACAGCGTCGAAGAAAGCCGGTATGCAGCGGTCGTGACGGCAGTGCCGCCGGCGACTTGGGTCGACGACATGCCGACTGCGGCTGCGATCGAGCAGCGGCTGTGGAGCGCGTACGAGCAGCGCTTCGCCGCCGATCACGAACACAGTCTGGCCTATCGGTATGAGCCGGCCAACGAGGAAGAGCGGGAGATCGTACTGCGCCACTTTCCGACCGTCGTCTTCGAAGTGGCCAAAGGCAGCCTGATCGAAATCACCTATCAGGGCATACATGCCGCGTCCTGCGAAACGGGCGCGATCTCATGGGACGAGGTGAGCGGCCTGACACTCCAGGACGGAAAATTCGGCGCGCTGGTCGTGGCGCACCACGACAAGGGATTGCTGGGCGCGCGCAAGACGAAGATTCCCCTCAAGGGCATCGGCAAACAAAAGGACGCTTTCAACCTTGCGGTCGGCAAATACTGGCGGCGTCATCAGATCATGCGCGCGCAGCAGGAGGCAGCGCGAACGGTATCCGCCTGAAGTGCGGGAGCACCCCTGACTGCGGACTCGAGGGCTGCGTTACCCCGGGCCTCCTTCTTCCAGCAACCAGTTCTGTCAACGATAAGGCATCATTTCTTCGGCCCGGGAATATGGGAATTTGCACGAATCTCTGCCCGGCAGACGGGCTTGAGTACGCATAGCAAAGTGGATCGCTGACAACTGTCGGCTTTGTCGAGCCGGGTGGTACCCGTGGCATGCGAGGCTGCCGCCGAAGCCGTTCAGGGTGCAGTTTCGCGACCTTCTTTGCGGTGGTCGCGAGCCGTCAAGTCCTGCAAATGAACTCGTGCAGGTTGGCCCGAACAGCGCCCTGCGGGCAGCTGGTTCCGGTATTGCGCAATCGCTGCAGGCCCCTTCTAGTAGAACCAATCGCGAGCTTCTGGGAGATTGCGACCCGTCAGCGCCGTCCAGCAGCCGATTCGCTTCCGCTTCGACGTGATCCTGGATCGGTGGACGGCGCAGGCTCTTGATGCGGATTCTCAATTCGTTCAAAATAATGGTGTAAATCATTTACACCATATTAGAAAATCCTCAATGACCAACATCGACCTGACTCATAGTGGGACGGCTTTCGAGCCCAGCGACGCGACCGACCCGGCAGCGATCGACTCCGCGATCCAGGCACCAGCAGAGTCGCCAACTCCCGCCACAACGGAGCGGCCATCGAACTCACCAACCGCGACGCCCGTTCCGCGCAAAAAGCCGGCGGTCAAGAAGGCGCCAGTGCGCAAGCCCAAAGTAGCCGCGACGAAGAAGGCGGCCGCCAAGAAGATCTCGCCTCGGATGGCCAAGCCAGCAATACCCCTGACCACGAAGTCCCCGGCGAAAAAGGAAACGGTGGTCAAGAAGGTGTCGACCAAAGTCGACGTCAAGACCGCCGCGTCCAAAAAAATGAAATCAGCTAAAAAAGCAGCTGCCAAGAAGACAGCTGCGAAGAAGACGGGGCCACTGAAGGCCAAGGCTGTAAAGGCTGTGGTCGCGCCGCCTCAGGTCTCACGACCTCCTGAAACCAAAGCCAAGCTCGTGCGCGACAGTTTCACGATGCCCCAGCAGGACTTCGGTCTGATTGCCGTCCTCAAGGATCGCGCGCTAGGTTTCAAACGCCCCGCCAAGAAGAGCGAGCTTCTGCGCGCCGGGCTGCACGCGCTTCAACAGCTCACCGATAGCCAACTGGGCGGCGCGCTGGATTCGCTGGCGCCGCTGAAGGCTGGACGTCCGAAGAAGAAGGCCAACTGAAGCCTGCGGGGCAACCACGGGTCATTGGCGATGCCTGCGCCAGGGCGTCTAACCTAGAGGGGGCGGGCGCTGGGATGAGTGCAAGAGGCTTGAATAGCCTTCCCAGCTGTGCCTGCCGCCCCTTCGGAGAAGGCGGTCGTGACCAAGGGCGAACAGGGTCTGATGCTCGGACTCCGTGGCTTCAACGGCCTCGAGCTCGCGCTTTACCTGCTGCACCGAATCATCGCCTTCCCCGTAGCGATCCTTCAGATCCGTCAGGAGATTCTTCAATTCGCAGAGATATCGGGACATGTTTATCGCTCCTCAAGAAGAAAAGGCAAGCGCAGCCCGGATGGGAAAGGCTGGAAACATACCCCAATGGCCCTGGCGAAGGCGTAACAAAACTATGGCGCTAGCCTGTCGACCTATGTACTGCTGGGCCTCGACTACGCTGACGCTTTGACGGCATCGGCGTTGCTGACCCGGGAGGTTGCCAAGCAGGCTGATGGCCTGCGCATCTACGGCGCCGGCATCGCCTCGTCGTTTACCGAGACGGTTTTTTCGCTCGACGATGCCTCGCCCAATCGCATCGGCGTCGATCTCGAACGCGTCATGCGAACCAACTACCGGATCGACGATTTCCAGGAAAGCTACTTCGTCATCGACAATCTGGATCAGTGGCTCGAACTCGCGAAGATCGACTTCGCGCCGCTGTACCAGCGCATCGCCGGGCAGCCCGACTACCAGCCGGGCACGGTGCTCGCGACCGACGCCGTGCTCGCAAGAGGCACCGGCCGGGATCACGACGCCAAGCGCGCTGCAGCGCGCGCACGAGTCTTGGCTAGATTGCCTTCGTGCCTTGCACGACAAACGCCTCGGCCTCCGAGTACGAGTGAAGGATCAGATCGACATAGTCCAGAACAAGGTTTTCTGGAACCGCAGTCTGGTCGAGCGGCAACCTCACCGTCGCCATGACTGCATGCGGCATGGAAGCTCGCATTTCTGTCGCGACCGCTTGCCACTGCTCGAGGGCTTCTTGCGATGGATAGGCAAGAATTGCCGTACCGACCAGGCTCGATTTGTCGGCCATCGACGGATCCTGCGGCTCGCTGAGCGACACGCTGCGAGCGTCCACGTCGTCGCTGCGCAAGACCCGCACAAGGAGTTCCGTCAGGAAGTCGTCTCGCTCCGACCCGAATCCCACGCACAGGACAATCGAGTTCGACGGCACGTCGAGCCGCCCTTGCCAAGGCCCCAGACGGGCCTCGCGCATCTTGCGCAGGTAGGTTCCAACGCTCGCGTCCGAGAGCGAGACCGTGGGGCGGCGGCGGCCCTTTCGCTCGCCAGACTGAACGGCAGCCAGGTTTTCGGCGAGGCCCACGATGGTTGTGTTGATACGCGCGCTCTGTCTTTCGTCGATCCGCCTGTTCCGGAAGTCTGCGCCTGCCAGGGCCAGACCCGGAAGCAGGGCGTAGTCGCAATACTTCGCGAAACTGGCCCGGCGCAGATACGCACGCGCGTCCTGGATGATCGCCGACGTGTTGCCAGACAGGGCGCGCTGATAGAAGCGTTGGCCCCCATCGAGCCCGGGTGCATCCGTCAAAAGAATCGCGAAGGGCTCCAACGCGCGCACGTGCCGGCCTACGACAACGATGCACAAGGTAAGTGGCGTAGACAAAAGCAGGCCGACGGGCCCCCACATCGCGCCCCAGAAAAGCGCCGACACGATGACTGCGAGCGGGGCAAGCCCGGTGCTGTGTCCGTAGACCTGTGGCTCCACGACGTGGGCGACAAGAAGCTCCAGCGCTGCGAAGAGCCCCAGGCTTGCCAGCACCAGCGACCAGCCGGGATCAACGGCTGCGCCAAACACCGCGATCAAGGCGGCTGCGCCCAGCACGCCGACATAAGGAACGAAACGCAGCAACGCGCTGATGGAGCCCCACAGCGCGGCATGCGGTATGCCGATCGCCCAAAGACCGACCCCCAGCACGGTGCCGAACGCGATGTTCACGACGAACTGCGAGAGGAAGAAGCGGGAGATGCCCTCTGCCGTATCGCTCAGTGCCTGGACGGTGGGGCCCAGTTCCGCCACGCCAATGACCCGAATGAAGCGGTCGCCGAGAGATTCATGCTCCAACAGGATGAAGACCAGGAGAATGAACACGATGCCCGCTTCACCCACGGGCCCCCACACCGATGACAGAAGTCTCGACAACATGTCGCCGGCCGAGGCAGATGCCTGGCGAATCTGGACGGGGAGCGGCTCGTTGCCCGAGCCATTCGCCGATCCAGACCGCTCTGCCGTTGGTTGGGAGGGGGCGTTTTGCGACAGCGCGCCCTTCAGCTCCGCCTCGATCCGCTCGAACGGGCGCACCGTGACTTCGCGTATCGATTCGACCTTCGAAGCAATGGCAGCCCTGTATTGCGGCAGGCCCGCGCCGACCGCAACAAGCTGAAGCGCCAACACGGCACTCATCCAGGCCACGCAGGCGGCGACCAGCAGCACCGAAACCAGTGTCGCTGCCGTGCGCCCCAGGCCCGTGCGCTTGAGCTTGCGTGACAAGGGTGCGATCACCAGGCCCAGAACCGCCGCGACCGCGATGGGCCGCAGGACGTCCTGGCCAAAATGCAGCAGCGCCAGCAGGCATGTTGCTGGGACTACCCAGCCGATATTGAAACGTTGTTGCGATACCCACTTGTCCATGCTTGGCCCATGCGTTCGAGTCGTGATTGAGGAGGCGCAGGCCCCGTTGAAGTGGGGCCGCAGAACTTCTAGGATGAGAACATGAAAAAGTCAGACACGCACCAAGGCCAACCGGCATCGGAACTCATCTCGCAAAGAATCGCCGAACTCGGGGACTGACGTGGGAAAACCATTGGCAGGATGCGCAAACTCATCAAGGAAGCGGACCCGGACGTCGTCGAGGAGTGGAAGTGGATGGGCACTCCGATCTGGTCGCACGGCGGCATCCTCTGCACCCGCCCCTGCTGGTCGCCGTTCGCCGCGCCGGACGCACGCACACTTCGCCGCGTTGCCCCACCTTCTGTTTGGCGGCGATGCCATCGCGACGATGCCCAAACATGCTGCCGCCGCAATTGCGGCGCGAACAGGACTACAGATGTTTGCCTGCCCGTTGACCATGCCGCGCTATGCAGTCGAAGTCGGATGGCGAACCGATGCACTGCGCGATGCAGCCGTCTCGGAAGTGCGACGCGTGCTGCTTGGTGTCCTTCGGATCACGCGATGGGCTTAGGCGCTGTGACATCGGATGGCGTGGTTCGCGCGCAGCTCACCAGTGGGTGATCGAGTTGATGGCTGTCGCGTGGGCCAACCTGGCTGACGGGGAAGACCTGCGCGAGCGTGCCCAGATCTGGCTGCGCACAGCGCCCTATCTGCCCGAGCCGGTCGACGTCGGTTCCCACTGGTTGATGTTCGCGTCGAACTTCGTGCCGCTCCTGCATCTCGACGACCACCCGGAAGCGGATCGCTTCGCGCTGAAACTGCGTGTCAGCCTGCCTTCGACCGTCGAATCCTTTGCACGGGACCAGCTGACCGCCAGCGAACGCGTCGAGCTGTGCCACAACGGCGGACAGGTCGTCGTGCACCGGGGCTGGCGCGCCATCGCCGAAGGTTGTCGCCCGGACGCGAACGACCGTGTCATGCCCATCGATTGAAGTGGTCAGTCTCGGCGATCGGCCCGCGTGATCGATTCGAGTCCGGCGATCACTTCGCCAGTTGCCGCGCAATCGCGGCCTGGATGATGCGCACGTACTCCGCAGTCCGATGCTCGATTCTGCTGATCGGCCCGGCCACCAGCACGGCGAACTGCCGGTTGGGCAAGCTCAGGGGCAGTGCGACACCGCCGAGATCGACGGTGAATTCGCCGCGGCCCTCGAACCACCCGAGCTTCTGCGATTCCTGCACCGCCTGCTCGACGGCGGATGCCGACATCAGCGTCGTCGCCGTATAGCGCTTGAACTCCGCCTTGCGCAGGATGGCGGCGCGGTCTTCGGTCGTCATCTGGGATAGCAGGGCGCGGCCGGTGGCCGTGACGTGCAACGGAACCAGCTTGCCGGGTTGCGCGGTGTAGCGGATCGCATGCGGCGACTCCACCGCATCGAGGAAGAGCGCATGCGCGCCGCTCGCAGCCGCCAGCACCGCCGTCTCGCCCGTCTTGTCGACCACGTTTTCCAGCAGGCCATGGAGTTCGGGCGGGATGGGCTGCGCGGCTTCGATCGCGCGGATCAGCGCCTCCCATCTCGGCGCCGGGTAGTAGCCGCCGCGCGCGCGGGGCTCGTACAGGAAGCCGCGCGCGGCCAGGGTGCCCAGCAGGTTGAAGGTGCTGGAGCGCGGCCACTCGAAGTGTTTCGCGATCTCGGCCAGCGTGGCCGGGCGCCCGTGTGCCGCGAAGAACTCGATGAGATCCAGGACGTTGGCGGCTTGCTTGACGATCACTTCGTTGGGGCCCGTGCGAGGGGAGGGCGCGAGGGCTGGAGATCCAGGACGCGCCACTGTACCCGAGGGCCTTTGCGCACTGGCGGCCTTGCGCATTCATTCCTATGTATGTATGATTTGTTCACGTACATGAATGATAACAACGGTCGCCATCACGGTGACGGCCAGGACAGGAGACCATGGGACCTCTCGCCGGAATCAAAGTGCTGGACATGACGTCCGTGCTGATGGGGCCCTTCGCCTCGCAGGCGCTGGGCGACATGGGCGCGGACGTCATCAAGGTCGAGGCCCCTCACGGCGACCTGGTGCGGCAGATCGGTCCGGTGCGCAACGAGGGGATGGGCCCGGTCTTCCTGAATGCGAACCGCAACAAGCGCAGCATCGTCCTGGATCTCAAGCGACCCGATGGCCTGGCAGCGCTGCGGCGCCTGATCGCCGATTCAGACGTGCTCATGTACAACGTCCGGCCGCAGGCCATGGCCCGGCTGGGCCTGAGTTACGAAGAGGTGGCCGCGATCAATCCCTTGATCGTCTATGCCGGGCTCTTCGGTTTCGGGCAGGACGGCCCGTACGCGGCCCGGCCCGCCTACGACGACTTGATCCAGGGCGGCGCGACGCTGCCTCACCTGATCGCCCGGGCCTCCGGCGGCATCCCGCGCTACGTGCCCACGGCGCTGGCCGACCGCATCGTCGGCCAGACCGCGGTGGGCGGCATCCTGGCGAGCCTGCTGGCGCGCCAGCGCACCGGCCGGGGCGACCGCGTCGACGTGCCGATGTTCGAGACCATGGTCGCATTCGTGCTGGGCGACCATCTGGGCGGCCTGACTTTCGAGCCGCCGCTCGACGCCGGCGGCTATGCGCGCCAACTGTCCCCGGAGCGCCGCCCGTACCGCACCAGCGACGGCTACATCTGCGCCCTGGTCTACAACGACAAGCACTGGCACAGCTTCCTCGGCGCTGTCGGTCGCGAAGCCCTCCTGCAGGACGAGCGCTTCGCGACTTATGCCGCCCGCTCCCGCCACATCGACTTCGTGTACGGGGCACTCGGCGCGATCTTCGAGGAGAAGTCGACCGCTGCCTGGATCGAGATCCTCGAGCAGGCAGACGTCCCGTTCATGCCGATGCACGACCTGCAGAGCGTCCTGCACGACCCCCATCTGAAGGCGACCGGCTTCTTCTCGACCGTCGAGCACCCGAGCGAGGGTCCGATCCGCACCATGCGCATGCCGATGACCTGGCAGCACAGCACGCCGGATGTTGCGCGCGCTGCTCCGCGCCAGGGCGAGCACACCCGCGAGATCCTGCAGCAGGCCGGCTACGCCGCCGACGAGATCGACGCGCTGATGGCTGCGGGAACCGCGGCGCAAGCACCGCCGCACGCTACTGCGGCGGCGTAGATCCGCGCCACCGAAGTCCTTTGTCCAGTCTGGAGACTTTTCGCCCCATGATCCGCTCGCTTTTCTTTGCCCCTGCCAACCGGCCCGAACTCGTCGTCAAGTTTCCGAGGTTCCGCGCGGATTGCTGCGTCATCGACCTGGAGGACGGCACGCCCGAGCAGGAGAAAGACAAGGCGCGGCACATGCTCGGCGAGACCGTGCGGCAAGTGCGCGCGGCGGGATTGAGCAGCACGCTTGCCATCCGCGTCAACGTGCCGATTTCGCCGCACTACCTGGCGGATCTCGAGGCCGCCTTCGCCTGCGACATCGATGCCGTCGTGATTCCCAAACTCGAGACTCCCGAGCAGACCTTTCCGGTGGCCCACTGGATCAGGCGGCGCGATGCGCAAGCGCCGCGTGCGCGCCCCCGCACGATCATCGGCGGCATCGAGTCGGTGCGCGGCGTGCTGAACGCGGTGAAGGTCTGCGACCACACGCCGCACCTGGGCGCGGTCTACTTCGGCGCCGAGGATTTCGCTGCGGACATCGGCGGCCGCCGCACGCCCGGCGGCGACGAGGTCGCGACCGCACGGTCATGGGTGGTGATGGCGGCACGTGCCGCAAACGTGGTGGCCATCGACCAGGCGGTGCTTGACATCCGCGACGACGCGCTCTTCGTCAGGGACGCCGCGCGCGGCCGTGATCTGGGCTATCAGGGAAAGATCTGCGTCGCACCGGCGCAAGTGAAGCTGGCCAATGCCGCCTTCTCGCCGACCGCGCAGGAGCGCGTCTATGCCCGGCGCCTGGTGCAGGCGTACGAAGAAGCCACCGCACACGGCATCGGCACGATCGACTTCGAAGGCCGGATGGTCGACGGCCCGTTGCTGAAGCGCTCGCTTGCCGTGCTCGCCGCGCCGGAGGATGTCTGAGGTGAACCGCGTCGAATCGCCAGCCGGCATCGAACTGGCTTCCTGCATCCGGCCCGGCGACGGCATCGTGTTCGGCCAGGGCACCGGCGAGCCGCGCAGCCTGACGGAGCAACTGGTCGCGCAGCGCGCCAGCTTCAGTGGCGCGGGCATCTTCTTCGGTTCGGGCTTCTCGACCACCTTCCAGCCCGAGCACGCCGATCACCTGCGATTCAAGGGCATCGGCGGCATCGGCACACTCCGCAAGCTGTCGAGTGCCGGCGTGCTGGATCCCGTGCCGTGCCACATCTCGGCGGTGGCGGATCTGATCCGCAAGGGCCACATCCGTTGCGATGTCGTCATGCTGCTGGTGAGTCCGGCCAACGAGCGCGGCGAACACAGCTTCGGACTGGTCAACGACTACCTGCGAACCGCGATCTCGCGCGCCCGGGTCGTCATTGCCGAAGTCAGCAGCCAGGTGCCGTGGACGCCGTGCGACGCACCGCTCAGGGCCGACGAGATCACGGTGCTCGTGCGCTCGGACAGGGAGCCGCTGGAGCTGCCGCCCGCGAAATTCGGCGAGCTCGAACGCCGGATCGCCGCGCATGTGGCCGACCTGATCCCCGACCGTGCCACCCTGCAGATGGGCATCGGCGCCGTGCCCGAGGCCATCGTCTCAATGCTGGTCGACCGGCGCGACCTCGGCGTGCATTCGGGCATGGTCGGCGACTCGCTGGTCGACCTGATGGAGCGTGGCGTTGTCACCAACGCCCACAAGGGCCTGGACGAGGGTGTGAGCATCACCGGCGTTCTGTTCGGAACCCAGCGCCTGTACCGCTTCGCGCACCGCAACCCGCAACTGCGCCTGTGCCCGACCAGCTACACGCACCACGTGGCCACGCTGTCGCGCGTGAAGCGCCTGGTCTCGCTCAATTCCGCGCTCGAGGTGGATCTCACCGGGCAGGTGAATGCGGAGGCGATCGGCCCGGACTACATCGGCGCGGTGGGCGGGCAGGTGGACTTCGTCCGGGCGGCGGTGCAGTCCGAGGGCGGGGTGTCGATCGTGGCCCTGAGCGCCACCGGAAAAAGCGGTGACAGCAAAGTCGTGAGCCGCCTGTCGGGCCCGGTCACCACCGCGCGCAGCGATGTCGACGTCATTGCGACCGAACACGGCATCGCGCGGCTGCGCGGACTGGGCCTGCGCGAGCGGATCAAGGCGATGGCCGCCATCGCCGCGCCGGAACACCGGGAGTCTCTGCTGCGCGAAGCGCGCGAAGTCTGGGGGGCGCCATGCTGAACGAGGAAGTCGACTACGAGGTCGTCGAAGGCTGCATCGCCATCGTCACGATCAACCGCCCGGCACAGCGCAACGCGATCAACCGCGGCGTGATCGAAGGATTGCGGCAGGCCTGGCATGCGATCGAGCAGGACGATGCGGTGCGTGTCGGCATCCTCACCGGCCGCGGCGACCAGGCCTTCTGCGCCGGCATGGATCTGAAGGAAGCTGCCGCGCTGAAGCTGCGGGTGCCGCCACGCGACATGCTGCCGGTGCTCGGTGACGTCGAGCATGTGAGCAAGCCGATGATCGCGGCGGTCAATGGCGTCGCCTACGCAGGCGGCTGGCTGTTCGCACAGATGTGCGACCTCTGCATCGCCGCGGACCACGCCAGATTCGGCATCACGGAGGCGAAGGTGGGGCGTGGCATGCCCTGGGCCGCGCCGCTGGTGCACATGCTGCCGCAGCGCGTGGTGATGGAGCTTCTTCTTACCGCGCAACCGATGTCGGCGCAGCGCGCACTGGCGCTGGGCTTCGTGAACGATGTCGTTCCCCTCGATCGCCTGCGCGAGCGCGCCATCGAGATGGCCCGCACCATCGCGGCCAATGCGCCGCTGACGGTGAAGGCTGCGCGCGAGCTGGTGTACCTGTCGTCAGAGATGGGTCGCTCGGCGGGGCTGCGCGCAGCGCAGCATCTTTTCGAGAGCGTCTACCTGAGCGAAGACGCACAGGAGGGCCCCAGGGCTTTCGCCGAGAAGCGGGCGCCCCGTTGGACCGGCAGATGAATCACGCGAACCACGCTGGCAGCAGTGACCTTCCCCATGAACTTTGAACCGACCCCCGAACAGCAGTCCATCCGTGAAGCCGTCAAGGATCTCTGCGCCCACTTTCCGGAGAGCTATTGGCGCGAGCGCGACACCGATGGCGTGTTCCCGCATGCGTTCTACGACGCGATGGCCGAAGCCGGCTGGCTGGGGCTTGCGATTCCCGAGGAGTACGGCGGCGCCGGGCTCGGCGTGCAAGAGGCCTGCATCATGATGCAGACCATCGCTGAGACCGGCGCCTGCCTCAGCGGCTGTTCCAGCATCCACATCAACATCTTCGGGCTCATGCCGATCGCGGTGTTCGGCACGCCGGAACAGAAGCGCCGGATGCTGCCGCCGATCGCCAGGGGCGAGGTGAAAGCCTGCTTCGGCGTGACCGAGCCCAATGCAGGTTTGAACACGACCAGGCTCAAGACCCGCGCGGTGCGCCAGGGCGACAAATACGTCGTCCACGGACAGAAGGTGTGGATCTCCACTGCGCAGGTTGCGGACAAGATCATGCTGCTCGCGCGCACGACGCCGATCGAGGATCTGCCGCCCGGCAAGAGCTCGTCGGGGCTGTCCCTTTTCTACACCGACCTCGACCGCAGCAAGATCGACGTGCGCCTGATCGAGAAGATGGGGCGCAAGTGCGTGGACTCGAACGAGCTGTTCATCGACGACCTGGAGATTCCTGTCGAGGATCGCATCGGCGAAGAGGGCCAGGGCTTCAAGTACATCCTTCATGGCATGAACCCCGAACGCGTTCTGCTGGCGGCGGAAGCGGTTGGCGTCGGGCGCATCGCGCTGCAGAAGGCTGCCGCCTATGCGCGCGAGCGCGTTGTCTTCGATCGGCCCATCGGACAGAACCAGGCGATCCAGCATCCGCTGGCGGAGAACTGGGTGGAGCTGGAGGCCGCGCAGCTTCTGACGATGAAGGCAGCGTGGCTCTACGACAACGGCAAGGACTGCGGTGCCGAGGCCAACGCCGCGAAGTACTACGCCGCCGAAGCGGGCTGGCGTGCGTGCGAGCGCGCCATCCTCACCCACGGAGGGATGGGGTACTCGAAGGAGTTCCACGTCGAGCGCTATCTGCGCGAAGTCATGATCACGCGCATCGCCCCCGTGAGCCGCGAAATGATCCTCAGCCATATCGCCGAGCGCGTGCTGGGACTGCCCAAGTCCTACTGACCGACCCACCCGAATCACCACCAGGAGACAACAATGCTTTCAGCGATCAGAAAATTCCCGGGCCGCCGCGCTTCGCGATGCATGCTGGCTGTCGGGGCGATTGCCTTGCTCGCGGGCCTTGCGGTACCTGTGCTCGCGCAGCCGTGGCCCACGAAGCCGGTGCGCATCGTCGTGCCGGCCGCACCGGGCGGCAGCGCCGACCCGCTGGCGCGGCTCATCGCAGACGAACTCGGCAAGTCGATCAATCAATCGGTCGTGGTCGAGAACCGACCCGGCGCGAACGGCAATCTCGGCGGATCCCTCGTCGCGAAGGCGCCGGCCGACGGCTACACGCTGCTGATGGGCTGGACCGGAACCGTGGTCTCGGCCGTGACGCTCTACGACGCGAAGCCCTTCCATCCGCTGAAGGACTTCGACCCGGTGGTGATGGTGGGTTCGATTCCGAACGTGATCGTGGTCAACCCTTCCATTCCGGCCAGCAACCTGAAGGAGCTGACGCAGTACGCGCAGAAGAATCCCGGCAAGCTAAACTTCGGCTCGACCGGCAGCGGCAGCTCCTACCACCTCTCCGGCGAGCTCTACAAGAAGACCTTCGGCGTCTTCATGGTGCACGTTCCCTACACCTCGCCTGGCGCGGTTTTCACGGATCTGCTGGGGGATCGGCTGCAACTCGCCTTCCCCGGCGTAGCGGCTGCGGCACCCTTCGTGAAGGAAGACAAGCTGCGCGCCTTGGCCGTTATGTCGGACAAGCGTTCGGTGGCCATGCCCGGCGTGCCGACGACCAGGGAGCTTGGCTACCCCAACCTGGTGTCGGAGACGTGGTTCGGATTGCTGGTGCCCAAGGGCACGCCGCCCGAGGTGACACAGCGCATCAACGCTGCCCTGAATGGCGCACTGAGCGCACCGGCCTTCAAGGACAAGATCGAACAGATGGGCTACACCCCGCTGGGCGGTACGCCGGAGCGCTTCACGGCGGCCATCAAGGACGACATCGCGAAGTGGGGCGAAGTGGTGAAGTTCTCCGGGGCGAAGGTGGATTGAGGATGAGCGGAACGCGTGCTTTTTGCGGGTAGGCAGGGCTGAAAAGACACTCGCGGAGGTAGGCGGCCAAAAATTCTGTTTCAGAATTCGGATACGAATCCTGGAGTGTTCTGCCAGCGCTTTTCCTCGCAAGCCCCTGACTTCGAGCTGGTCGAATATCGAGACGTGGTGACTCAATAGCGCTCCCAGGATGAGCCCATCGCATCGATTGACGTCACATGGTGGTCACGCGTTCCGTGCGCCAGCCGCCCCGTCGGGGCACCGATCGATGGATCGGGGAAACCATGTCCGCGGCTCTCGAAGTCGATTCCATCCGCGTTGGATTCCCGTTCACGAAGCGTGATGCTCTACCTGGATTCCGCGCGCGACATTTCTATTTGGGGCCTACACACCCTGTCAATACAATATTCGTTATGTTAAATACAGCTTGGATCGCCACATCAAGACTTCCGTTTGAACCCTACTTCGCGCTGGCTTCGCAGCGCGAGAATGAACACAGTGTCGATGTTGACAACATATCGATAGAGTGCAACGTATGCGCGCGATCCACGGCCGATCAGCAACTCCCGCTTGCCCGCCTTGACGGGTCGACCGATCAAGGGGCTGTGACCCAGAATCTCTATAGTTTGCATGACCTCGCTGAGGCGGTGCGGGATATCGATCCCATCGAATCGAGCCAGGTGCTCAATGAACCGAACGAAGTCATCGAGGACTTCTGGGGCGAGTTCAATCTGCGTCATCCCGCCTGTTCAGTGTCCAAGCTTTCGCGCAGCTGGCTTTTCAGGTTTCTCGCCTCTTCCACGAGCGGTAAGATACTTCTTAGCGCCGTCCCAGGGCACCGACTTTCCGGTCGCCAGCACCTTCGACCATCGGTTGTCAGCGATGCGATGGAGCTCGTCCTCCGCCTCGACCTGTTCGACGGTCTGTGCGATTGCATCGACGATGAAGGCATGAGCAGTTTTCCCTGCTCGATCCGCCGCAGCCGAGATCCGCTCTTTCAAGTCGTCGTCGATGCGAATGGTGGTTGTCGACATATGAGCCCTTCGATGAGTCTCACTGTAGCACAGTTGTGCTACATGGCCAAATCGATTCCAACGAGGACTCGCTTCACTCTTTTGATCGAGTTGAAGGACAACATGAAGCTCCTTCCCGCTCGAAACATCCGCGGCTGAGATCCACTGACGCGCAAGCATTCTTATGTCAAATTGACCGCATCGCGGTGCTGTCCAAGGCACACCAGTTGGCCAAGGAGCCAAATCCCTGCGCCGATCCGCTGGTGCGCGAGCTGCTCGGCCGGACGAGGCGCGCCTACGCCAAGCGCGGCGCTCGCCCGCACAGGCAGCTCGCGCTGACCAAGGATCCATTGCAGGCGGTGCTCGCGACCTGCGACGACACGTTGCGAGGAAAACGCGATCGCGCCCTCCTCTTGTTCGCCTGGGCAACCGGCGGGCGACGCCGTTCGGAGGTCGCCGCGGCCACGCTCAGGAACCTCCGGCGCATTGGTGAGAGAGCGCGAAGTCTTATCTCTATATGCTCGCGCGCTCCAAGACCAACCAGGCCAGCGCCCGAGGATGTGAAGCCGCTGGTGGGCAGCGCGGCACTGGCCATGCAGGACTGGCTCGCGGCGAGCGGGATCAAGGAAGGAAGGCGCCCTCTTCCGCCGCATCCGCAAGGGCGGGCACCTCGGCGAGCCGCTGACGCCTGCCGCGGTGCGCGACATCGTGAAGGAGCGATGCCTGCTCGCGGGGGTGGAGGGAGAGTTTCCTGCACACTCATTGCGCGCGGGGTTCGTGACCGAAGCCGGCCGGCAGAACATTTCGCTGCCGGAGACGATGGCCATGACCGGGCATCACAGCGTCGCAACCGTGATGGGATACTTCCGCGTCGAAAGCGCGCTGGGCAGCAAGATCAGCCGGATGCACGACGAGGATTGAACGGCACATCGTTGAAGCTTCGAGAAATCTTGCCTGCCCGAGCGCACACTCTGGTGCAGCAGCAATGGCTGCGTATATGATGGTAATATACTACCCATGATTAACCTGAGCAGCGTTACTGGGTTTAACTGGGATGACGGCAACGCCCGCAAGAACGAAAAGCATGGCGTTTCCATGGCCGAAGCCGAGCAAGTCTTCTTCAACACGCCCTTGCTGCTTTTGGAGGATGCCGCCCACAGCCGTCAGGAACCTCGGCTCCACGCTTTGGGCAAAACCGACGACGGACGCACATTGCACATCACATTCACCCTGCGCCAATCGGGCCTGTTGATCCGCGTCATTTCAGCCAGGAACATGCACCGAAAGGAGCGCGCCATCTATGAACAAGCAGACTAAAGCCATCCCGAAGTTCGCGACCGAAGCGCAAGAGCGTGCGTACTGGGAAAAGCATGACTCCACGGATCACCTCGATTGGTCGAAAGCCAGGAAGGTCACGCTGCCCAACTTGAAACCCACCACTAAAACAATTTCGCTGCGCTTGCCTCAGCACCTGCTGGACTCGATCAAAGTCGCGGCCAACGCCCGCGATGTGCCTTACCAGTCGCTGATCAAAGTCTGGTTGCAAGAAAAACTGCGCACCCACTGAACTGCCTCTGGTGGGGCGGCAGGGTCAATGAGGCTTGACCACGGCGCCAGCGGGTTCTGTCGCATTGCGGCCAAGCGGTTAAGCCGAAGCGGGATCGACGACTTGGACGAGGGCGATGATCGAGGAGCTGCGCAAGGTGATCAAGCGGATTCACTATCCGCTGGATGTGATGCTCACTTGCGCGCGCTGGTACGCGGCCTATCCGCTGAGCCTCCGGCACATCGTGGAGATGATGGCCGAACGCGGCGTGTGCGTCGATCAGGCCACGGTTCATCGCCGGGCATTGAAAATCTTGCCGATCCTGGCCGCGGTGTTTCAACGACGCAAGCGACCGGTGGTCTTGAGCTGGCGCATGGACGAAACCTATATCAAGGTTGCAGACCAGCGGAAGTATTTGTACCGAGCGGTCGACCGTGACGGCGACACCGTCGATTTTCAGCTGCGTGCCAAGCGGGACAGCGCGGCTTCCCGGGAGTTTCTAGAGCGAGCCATCGGTCTGCATGGTGTGCCCGAAAAGATCACCATCGACAAGAGCGGCGCCACCACAGCTGCCATCCTCAGCGTCAACGAAGACTCTGGAGCCGACATCGAACTGCGGCAGAGCAAATACCTCAACAACATCGTGAGCAGAACCATCGGGCCATCAAGCGCGTCGTGCGGCCAAAGCTTGGATTCAAGTCCTTCCGTTGTGCACGCATCCTTCTTTCCGGCATCGAGATCGCGCACATGATCAAGAAGGGGCAGCTCGACTGCCCTGCAGGCTCTGTTTCGTCCGCAGCATCAAAGTTAGTTCTACTCGCTCGCATTTTGAGTGGCACGCGACAGCCTGGCCTACATGCTGTCGCGGCCAGCGACAGGAATGACTTGAAGGCCGGAGATCAGCGGGGTGGGCATGGCGTGCTCCGGACAGGACAATGCATTGCCTCGTGCGGTTGAAGGTCAGTACGTCAGGCCAAAGCCGAACGGGAACAGCGTGTCGGCGGCCGGGTAACCGGGCGCGTCAGGCTGGTTGTCGATGACCGCCTGCAGGTTCTTGGCCAGCGCGTACGGCAATTTGCCCTGCGGCTTGACCGCGGCGCCGGTGGCGAGAATCTTGCCGATTAGCACGTCGAGCAGCGCCGTGTTGCTGACGCCGAAGCCGGCCAAGAGCGCGCCGGCGCTCTTCAGGCCGCTGGCATCGTCGAGCACATAGGGTTGGCGGAAGTTGATGCTCAGCACGATTGTCGGCGCCGACCTCGGCCATCACGGCCTGGATGTCGGCCAGCGACGGCGAGATGCGCCACGACTTGGACACCGTTATCGTCGTGAACGACAGGTTGTTGGCTTCCCACGGGAAGGCACCGCCGAAGACCAGGCCGTTGGGCGTGGGGCCGCCCAGGAAGCCGTCGTCCACACACTGCGGGTTCTGCGCCGGGTGCGTCACGCACGGGTCCTGCTCGCCCCAAGTCTTGCCGGTCAGCGGATTGAATCCCCAATCGTTGCTCCACTCAGCCCCGCCGTATTGACGGCCGTGTTGCAATGTACATACAAATGTAGTAGCATTTGCATGTACAACGATGAAAGGAGGCCTTTCGTGGAAGTCACCGAAGTTTCCAGCCGCGAATTCAATCGCGACTCCAGCCGCCTAAAGAATCAGGCCGACAACGGCCCGGTGTTCATTACCTCACGCGGCGTGCGCTCGCACGTTCTTCTGTCCCTTCGGGACTATGAGGCACTCAAGGGCCGCCGCGCGAAGTCGCTGCTGCAGGCCGTGGCCCAGCCCGGGCCAGCTGACGACATCGACTTTGATCCACCGCGGGTCAACATCGACTCGCACGGCGTGGATCTCGGCTGATGTACCTGATCGACACGAACGTCATTTCCGAGCTTCGGCGGCCGGAGAAGGCTTCTCCGGCTGTCGTCGCATGGGCGGGCTCCATCGCCCAGGACGAAACATTTCTCTCGGCCATCACGGTCTACGAGCTCGAGGTGGGGGTGCAGCAAAAGGAGCGCGCTGACGCTGCGCAAGGCGCCATTCTCCGCGCCTGGCTCACAGGCCAGGTGCTTGCCGAATTTGCCGAGCGCATCATTGAACTCGACGGCAGTGCCGCAGCCATGGCGGCGAGGCTGACCGTCGTGCACCAGATCTCTGCGGCCGATGCATTCATCGCAAGTTGCGCCATCACGCGCCAGCTCACGATCGTCACTCGCAACGTCAAACACTTTGCTCCAAGCAATGTGCCGATCATTAACCCCTGGGACTACAAGCCGGTGTGATGGTCCGGTGCTTCGGGAGCGGTTGAACGCCGCGCAGCCGTAGCCGAACAACTTGCGCGCATCGTATCGCCCGCGCGTTTGACTACATCGCGAAGCGAGCGAATTGGGCGCGCCGCTACCAAGCGGTGAAGAGCGCCCTACTCGAATCCCCGCTCAGGCTCGGACACTCATGGTCCGCGCGCACCATGGCAAGCGGCTTGCACTGCCACAAGAGCCACCACCCGATGAACGCGATGGGCCACGACGTGCCCACCATGATCGGTGTCGACCACAAGGACATGGTCAAGAAGATCACCAAGCTGGTACCGGACTACATGGTGATGGGCGGGCAAGACCGGCGAAGTGGTCTGGCAATTCACCAAGGCGGGCAAGGTCGACTTCGCCTGCCTGCAGCCGGGTCATTACGACGCCGGCATGAAGGGCGCCGTGAATGTGACCAAGGCTTAACAAAGCCAGGGCAAAAGTAACTCGCACATACATTCGGCTCGGCGTCTGACAAGGCACCGGGGAGTTCGGTTTTCAACTATCCCCTATCAAGGATCGAGATGCTCTATCTTCGCAATACCTTCCTCGCCTGGGCTGCCGCCCTCATGCTCACCGGATTTGCGCACGCGCAGCCTGCAGTTGGCAGCGCCGCTTCGACGGCTGGCGCGAAGGACTCGTCTGCCTCCGCCGAGCTCGCCGACGGCGAGGTCCGCAAGGTCGAAAAGGACAACAAGAAGTTGACGTTGAGACACGGCCCGCTGAAGAACCTCGACATGCCCGGCATGACGATGGTATTCCAGGTGAGCGATGACGCAATGCTCGACAAGGTCCAGGCCGGCGACAAGGTCCGCTTCCAGGCAGAAAAGATCGACGGAAAGTTCACAGTAACCAAGATCGAAGCAGCGCGCTAGGCCAAGGTCTCGCTGCTGATCAGCGTGCCCGGCCGCTGTCGGGATGCATCGTCGCGACGGCATGTTCGTACCTCTCGCCGGATTTCCGGTAACTCGTCTCAAGGAGACAGATATGCCACACAAGCAGTACGCCCAGTGCATCGACGTCTGCAATGCGTGTGCGACGGCCTGCAATCATTGCGCGGCATCGTGCCTGCGTGAGGACGACGTGCAGATGATGGCGAAGTGCATCGCGCTGGACATCGATTGCACCGCGATCTGCCAGCTCGCGGCGGCTGCGATGGCTCGCGAGTCATTCCGACAGGCCTGCTTTTTTCGGCATGCTGTTCGATACCGAACGTGACATCGCGCGATCTCTCGAGGATGGCGCCATGTACCCGTTCTGCATCAGGTTGGGCGGCGAATCGATCGCGCTCGCCCAGACCTTCTGCACCGCTGCGTCGGAGTTGGAATCGTTCAAGGCGGCGGTAACTCCCGTGATCTCCGTCCTGCTGTACCTGTGCGCGCAGAACGCGAAGATCATTTGCAATGGCGCCGACGCCTACCCGGTGCGGCCGGTGCCCGTGCATACCCGCCGACGGGGCCTTCGCATCTTTCCACCGCCCGCGCCGACGATATGGGGTCTGGGATACCGCTTAGGCGCCGCCCTGCGAGCTTCCCAGCCGCGAGACCGTAATGACCACGACCCAGGAACCGGTCGTCGGATCGTTGCCCAAATTGGCCGAGCCCATCGGCACACGATTCTGAGCGGGCCTCGCAAGGACTTGCCCCCGAAGCTCGCCAACGTGAGCTGCGATGGATGCCACCGGTGGTGGTGAACCTCGACATCGGCGCAGAACTGATCGCCATGGTCCGCCCGGTCAACAACACTGTGTCGATCGAATAGAACCGGCAAGGAGATCGGCCATGACTCACCAAAGTGCCTCGCAGGTTGTACGTGAGTTCTTGGAAGGCCCACTCACTCGACCCGCGCTCCTGCTATGGCGGCGTCGACAGTTTCTCTCCCGTGAAGGGCATGGCTTCTACTTCGGCTTGTTCGACAGTTTCAACGCCGCGCGCGAATGGCTGCCGAAGAGCCCGGAATTTAATTGCGACGCGCTGGCTGAGGAGTACGTGAACGTCCGTACGAGGAAGATCTTCGCCTATGACTATCCGATTATGTGGTGGCTTGACCGCGCCTTCCTTGCGGGTGCCATGAGCATTCTCGACATTGGCGGTTCGGTGGGCGTTCACTACTACGCCTATCGCCGATACCTCGACATGCCCACCGCGCTGAAGTGGCGCATCGTCGAAGTGCCAACCATGAATTCGATCGGACGCAAACTGGCCGTCGATACGGGCGCGAGCGCATTGGACTTTACCGAGGATCTTGAGCGAGCCGTGACCGAGGGAACTGCTGACATCTGGATTTCCGCCGGCGCCATCCACTATATCGAAGATGCGACGCCGGGACGCCTTCTCAAGAACTGCAAGACTCGACCGCAGCATCTACTTCTCAACAAACTGCCGCTCTATGAAGGCGAAAGTTTCGTTACCACGCAGAACATTGGCGCGGGATGCTTTGCGCCGATGCACGTCTACAACCGAGGGCGTTTCGTCCGAGATATTGAAGCGACGGGCTACACCCTCAGAGATGAATGGCCTGTCCACGAGCGCTCGCTCTATTTGCCCGGCCATCCCGAGCGCTCGTTTCCCAGCTTCACCGGGCTCTACTTCTCGGATCCGTCTGCAGCCGGTCACTTCAAGCGTGCCGGCGAACTGGACGACGCTGGTCGAGGCAGCAGCTGTTGGCGTTCTTAGTTGTCGCTAATATGCTCAGAGATCGCGCTAGTGCGAATCAATTTCGCATCATGGGTCTGCACCAGTTCCTCAACGAGGTCGGCCTCCATGCGGTCTTTCGAGCGCTTAAGGGGATCGCGCGTGGGATAGCGGATAGCCCGCAAGGTACGCTCGATGCTTACGAGGTCGAGCGGATGCATGTCTTTTTTGCTTTTGCAGTGGCGGCAGTTATACCCAAGACTTAGGTGCGAAGTCAGCGAATTGGACGCGGAAGCATCGAACATGGCACGGACTTCGAGCACCGCCGGCGCGGGCAATTGCGCGAGCAGCGCCGCCACCGTCGCGGACTCTTCTGTCAGTGCCTTCTGTCTCGCTCGCGCCGTCGATGGTCTGGACACATGTTCGCGGAACGCGCTGCGCAACGCTATGTTGAAAGCTACTGGCACAGGGACCACGCCTTGGGGCAGCTGGTGCGGGCGGGCGGTCGGCGAAGAAGCTGTTCGTGGCTTGCCCAAGGTGAACGCCACCATAACGACTTACGCATCGGGTTGCCTTTCCAAAAGGAAACAGTCAGGCAGGATCGCCGGAGCGATGTAGTCGATGTCCTTGGCCGATACGCCGCAAGCGAAGAAGCCGTCGCGCCAATGCCGGACGACATCGACGAGTCGATCGATTTGCCCGCGCGCCTCTTCCGCCGACAAACCGAACCGCCCCGCCTGCGACAGGAGGTTGTAGATGCTGGCCATGCGACCGTAGTCGCCGACGGTCAAGGCCAAGTCGCGCCTCTCCAGGCTGATCAAAGGTGCGGGCAGGAGGTCGTAGGCCGGAGACAGCCGCCATCCCTTCTGCCTGCGTAGCAGAGCGTGGTTGCGCGGATGATCATCGTTGTTGGTCACGGCGGCATTGAAGACCATCCGCCTGAAGAGTTCGGCACAGTCAGCTTCCGGTTTGTCAGACCATCGGCGCAAGTTGTCGGCCAGCAGCGGGTAGGACCAACGTTCCCGGTCCAGGTGGCTATCGCCGCAGGCGAGCACGGTCAGGCCACTGACGAGACCGAAACGCAGGTACCCCTTGTCGGTGTAGTCGCGATCGAACCGCTGCAGCATCAGCACGTCGCTCTCGCCGACCGCCTCCAGCCGGGCTTGTGTGACGTTCAGGCCGCATCTCCGAGCCAGGTCGAGCGTTGCAAATTCGACCCGCTGCAGATTGAAGCGGTCATCTTTGGCGGGAAACTTGCCGAGCCAGAGACTTTGCGCGTCCTCGATCGTGGCCTTCGGCCGCGCACCACCCATGCTCGTGCCAGGATCGAGCTGTTCGAGCAGATGGGCGGCCACTGGGCGCCCCTCTTCGATCGCCTGCGTAGTCGCGATCAGCTCGGCCAACTGGTGCGTGCGGTTGTACTGGCGCTTGGGCGCGGGCGGTTCGGCCTTGAGCCCGAAGCTCAAGTACCCTGCCCCGTCTTGCGGTCCATGTAGCAAATAGTCGATTTCCTTGAGGTCGGCTGCGCTGCGCTCGAGCTTGTGCTCGATCACGCGCCGTCCCCATGCGTCGGGACCAGCGTCTCGAACCGCACCGGGAATCCCCTTGAGCTGGGTGAACTCGAAGACTTCCTTGGCAAGAGGCAGCTGGAACGGATCGAGTGCAACCGCCTCTTTGCGCTGTAGGTAACGGTCGCCGTAGCGAAACCGCCCTATCTGCGTGCCGTCGGGCAGCGTCTGCACTCTGAGCAACGCCGCCGGCACCGTCTCCAGGGTACCGGGGAGCTGGATGTAGACATAGGCCTCGCGCTCAGAAGTCATAGTCGTCGGTCGCCTTCCGGGCCTTGCCCGCCCGCGTGGGGCGGCGAGAGGCTTCGAGCGCCTTCCCGTGGAGATCGCTGTCGGGATCCGCAACAGCGTCCAGAGACTTGTCCAGGCCGAGCGCCCACAGTACCGTGAAGCACACGCCGACCGCCGTACCTGGTTTACCGAGTTCCAGCGCCGTGAGGGTGTTTCGGTTGATCCCCGCCTTGCTGGCCAGATCGGCAACCGACCAACGGCGCCGAATCCGCGCCACGCGAATGCGCTGACCCAACTGGGCAATCCGCTCGGTGGCTTGCAGGGGCATCAAGAATTTGCTCATTAAATTAGGCATTCTCTATCACAACGCCGGCTATATTAGAATATAGCCCCATGCAGCACAAGTCGGACATGGCGAAGAAAATCGCCAAATTAGGCAAATAAGTTGATAATGCCTTGTATTTTAGGCATTTATGGTCGGATCTGCGCGCTTTCGACGAGCGCATTCGCACCGTGCCGAGCGCAGCCGACTTGAAGAAATCCCCCCACGGTTCAGCGACCGGTATTCGATCTCCGGTGGAGGCCTGGATCGCCCAAACGTCGTCATCGCTCAAGCGCAGCAGATGCGGGTCGCCATCCCTGGCAATGCTTAGACACTTGTTCTCGACGATGGCGCGGTGTCGACCTGGGGCGGCCGGTCGTAACGTCGTACGCCAGATCGACCCCATCGCGTCCCGCGGCTGGCCGCCGCGCCGGCCCTGGCGAATCCGCATCCCCCCGCGGCCGCGCCTAACATCGACAACATATCAAGCCCGCCAAACAATGCCATGAGTTCGCTCAAACCTCCAACCCCGCACGAGTTCGCCGTACTGCGGGTGCTTCGTGCCGATGCTGAACGCCTACCGCGCACAGCCGCAAGGATGGCGGCGACCTATTTGCCCACCATCCAGTTGCCAGCCACCTGGCGATCGGTGCTGACACACGCGCTCAACGAGCGAGCCGGTGAGACGTCTTGTCCACCGATTGATGAGCTGCAAGCCGTGTACGGCAAGTCTGGCGCTTGGTTGCCCGCCGCATATCACGGCGATGCCACGGATGCGCGTTTCTGGCTTGTGGGCCTGGAAGAACGCGCGGTCGAGTACCTGCCCGGATCGCCGCTCCTTCCCTGACGCGCAAGGCGGCCCTCCTGGTGCGTGCAGGGTCAAGGCAATGGAGCGCGTGCTGCGCCGGAGAAGTACCTCAACAAACGATCCACCGATTTTTCCACCGCAGAACCAGAGACCCAAGCTTGCAGCCGGCGGGTGTGAAGCTGCCTGCCTCTACGGCGGTTGCGAAGGCCAGACGGCTGCCCACGAGTCAAGACTCCAAGACCCACGATCGCCGGCACGGGCATGGGTGACCGACGGGAGCAGAGAGTCCGAACCACACGGACGCCTCATAACCTGGGACCCCGACCTCTGACACCGTCGGTACGTTAGGCAATGCGGGGGAGTCGACGGGGTGTGGTCACCGCCAGCGCCTCCGTCAGGCAACAGCGGATGGAGCTGCGCGCTGCCATCGGCGGGCTGGCCACCGGTGCGAGCTTTCCGCCTGTGACCACGCTGGGCTTCTGCCCGAGGGCATCCGGTTTCCTCTCGGATGGCATCTGTCAGCTCCGGCGGTCGAAGACATGGAAAAGCAGTGCCTGGCTGCGGGAAGACTTACTCCATCGGGATTCCCGCCTCCTTGACGACCTTGCCCCATTTGACGAGATCGGACTTGATCAGCGCAGCGTAGTCCTGCGGCGTTCCCCCCTGGATTTCGATGCCGACAGCCTCTAGCTTGGCCCGAACCTCGGGCAGCTTCAACGCCGCGTTGATCTCGGCATTGAGCTTTGCGACGATCGCTTTGGGCGTGCCGGCAGGCGCCAGAAAACCGCCGTTCGTGTTCGCGTCATAGCCTTTGAGACCCTGCTCGTGGGCGGTCGGCACATCCGGCAGCAACGTTGTTCGCTTGCGCGTCGACACCGCAACGGCCCGTACATTGCCGGCTTTGACCTGCGACTGGATGGCACTGATCGTGTCGATGTACAGCGCAGTGCGCCCGGCCAGCAGATCCGGCTGGGCGGCGGAAGAGCCCTTGTAGGGCACCAGCAGGACCTGCGCTCCGCTCGCCATGCGGAACATCTCGGCCGCCATTTCCTGCGCACTGCCGCGGCCGGATGTGGCGACCTTGGCTTGATCCGGATTGGCCTTCATCCAGGCCACCAGCTCGGGCAACGTCTTGGCGGGGATCTTGGGGTAGATCGCGAACACCAATGGAACCTCGTGGGTGTAGACGATGGGCTCGAAACTCTTTTCTGGATCCCAACCCAGGTTCTTGAACAGGAACTTGTTGGTGTTGTGGCTGCCTCCCACGATCCCGATCGTGTACCCATCGGGCGGCGATTTGGCGAGGACATCCGTGCCGAGGTTGTTCGATGCGCCGGGACGGTTGTCGACGACCACCGGTTGGCCCATCGACAGCGCCAGCTTGTCCCCGACGACGCGGGCAATGGTGTCGATCGCGCCACCGGGCGGCGCCGGCACGATGATCTTGATCGCGTGGGTCGGATAGGCCTGGGCCGATGCCAGGGACGGCACCACGGTTAAGGATGCCGAGACGGCAAGGATCTTGAACAGGGATGTGAGTTGCATGGAAGTCTCCTCTGGTGGGTGGTAAATCGTCATGAAGCGCTACCGACGGTCATGGAGAACTGCCCGATGCCCGCGACGCCCCCGCTGACGACATCGCCGGGCTGCAGCGGGCCGACGCCCGCGGGGGTGCCGGTGTAGATGAGATCGCCGGGCGCGAGCGTCACCGACCGGGACAGCATGGCCACCAGTTCGGGCACCGGCCAGGTGAGGTCGCACAGGTCGGCGCGCTGCCGTTCAATGCCGTTGACGGTTAGCCACACGGCCCCTTGGTTCGGATGGCCGAACACCGCAGCCGGCATCAGGGGACTGCAGGGCGCCGAATGGTCGAACGCTTTGGCGGCCTCCCAAGGGCCACCGGCACGCTTGGCTTGTTGCTGCAGGTCGCGCCGCGTGAGATCGAGCCCCGCAGCGTAGCCCCAGATGTGGTGCGATTGCGCCTGCGCCGGGGCGATGTCGCGCCCGCCGCGGCCGATGGCCACCACCAATTCGATCTCGTGACAGAAGTCGCCGGTGCCGGGGGGATAGGGCAGCACGCCGTGCGCCGGTACCACCGCGTTGGCAGGTTTCATGAACCAGCCCGGCATTTCCACAGGTGTCGCTTCGTCCTGGCTCCACTTGTAGTTGCGGCCGATGCAGTACACGCGGCCCACCGGGAAAACCTCCATGCTACCGGCCACTGGCAAGGTGGTCGGCGCGGGCGCCGGGAACACGAATTTCGTCATGGTCGCGTTTGTGAGGGCTCAGGTGGTCAGGCTCATCGTCGGGCGCTCGCCGGCCAAGGCCTGAGCGATGCCGGCAAGCACCATCTCGCCCATGGCGGTACGGGTCTCCCAGGTGGCGCTGGCGCGGTGGGCCTGGAGGGTGACGCTGTCGGACTGGCGCAGCGTCAGAGGCACTCGCGGTTCGTCCACGAACACGTCCAGACCCGCGCCGGCAATGCGGCCGGCAGCGAGTGCTTCTGTCAGGTCGGCCTCGTTGACCAGGCGGCCACGGGCGACGTTCACGAGGAAGCCGCGCGGGCCCAGCGCTTCGAGCACCGCCGCGTCGATGATGCCTTCGGCCTTGTCGGCCGCTGCGCACAGCACGAGCGCGTCGACGTCGCGCGCGAGATCCACCAGGTTCGCAACGTATCGGTGCGCGATGTCGTCCATCGGGCGCAGGTCGGTGTAGCTGATCTGGCAGCCGAACGCCGCCGCACGAACCGCGACAGCACGGCCCACCCGTCCCATGCCGACGATGCCAACGCGCATACCGCTGAAGCGCCGGGCAAGCGGGATCGCGCTGGGTTGAGGCTGAAGCTCCCACTGGCCGTCACGCACGAAGCGGTCGCCGGCACACAGGTTGCGGCAAGCGGCGATCAACAAGCCGATGGCCAGATCGGCGACGTCCTCGGTCAGCGCACCGAGGGTTGCGGTAACGGGTACGCCACGGCCCCGGCAGTACGCCAGATCGACGGCGTCGGTACCCACGCCATTGACGGCCACCACTTTGAGGCCCGGCAACTGCTCCAGCATGGCGCGCGAGATGCCAGTGTGCCCGCCGGTGATAGCGGCGTCGATAGATGCGCCGTGTTCACGCAGCCAGGCCTCCTTGTCCGCCACCTGGAAGAACTTGTGAACGGTGTAGAGCGATGCGAGCTTCTCATTGATCACGGGGATCAGGATCGGATTGAGCTGGAGGATCTGCGGTTTCATGTCGATCATTCAAAGAGGCAGCGGGGCCGTGTTCAAGCCTGCTTGTTCAGGGAGGTGCCCATGTTAGAAATAGATTGATATCACAGTCAATATTGACGTATAAAATCAATATATAAAACTTTCTGCAATCGGCCATGGCTTCCTGGATTTCGATGGACGAGGCGTGCCGCCTCCTCGGGGTGCGACCCCAAACGGTGTACGCATATGTGAGCCGCGGCAAGCTCGAAGTCATGCCCGATCCGGCTGACACGCGCCGCAGCCTCTACCGCGCCGAGGATGTGGCGGGGCTGGCCAAGCGCAAGCAGGCCGGCCGCAAGCACGAGACGCTGGCCGCCAACACGCTGTTCGGCTCGGAGCCCAGCATCCCGACTGCGCTTTGTGCCTTCTTTCGTGGGCGTCCGTACTACAGAGGGCAGGACGCCGTGAGCCTGGCCCAGTCGGCTGAGCTCGAAGACGTGGCGCAACTGCTGTGGGCCGCCGAGCAGCCCGTCGACTTTTCTTCACCTGCCTCATCCACGCCGCCGGGTGCGGTCAAGCCCGGCCGCGTTGCTGCCTTCACTGCCTTGGCCGGCCTGGCGGTCGTCGGCCATTCCACCCGCGGACGCCTGACGCGGGTGCTGCACCACGAGGGGCAGGGCCTGGTGGGTCAGCTGGCCAATGCTTTCGGCGCCCGGCAGGGGCGTAAGCCCCTGCATTTGCGATTCGCGCAAGGATGGAAGCAGCCGGCCCAAGTGGCTGATCTGCTGCGAACGGCCATGGTGCTGCTGGTGGACCATGAGTTGACGAGTTCGGCGTTCGTGGCGCGCATTGCAGCTTCGACCGGCGCCTCGTTGCCGGCATGTCTTCTGGCCGGATTGACCACGCTATCGGGGCCTTTGCACGGCGATGCCTCAGGTCGCGTCCAGGCGCTGTTTGGCGAAGTGGAACGATTGGGCGAAGACCATGTGGTGGCCCACTACCTGTCGACCGGTTTGCCCTTCGCAGGTTTCGGGCATCACATCTATCCCGATGGCGACCCGCGCGCGGCTGCCTTGCTGGCGTTGTTCGAGCCGCCGGAGGTAATCGCGCGTTTCATAGAAAAGGTAACGACACTGACCGGTTTGCAGCCCAACATCGACGTGGCCCTGGCCGCCTTGGTAGCCCACTATCGACTACCCGCCGATGCAGCTTTTGGCCTCTTCGCTACAGCGCGCAGCGTGGGGCTGTTGGCACACAGCCTGGAACAACTCGGCGTGGCGCAGGTAATTCGTCCGCGCGGGCGCTATGTGGGTGCGATGCCCGCGACGCCGAACACACAGCCCTAGGATTGAAGCCCCCGCAGTCCGCAAACTGCCACGATCTATGCCAAGGTTGACCTGCTCGCCTTGCGAGCACTCGCCCTACCGTGGCCGGGAGCTGCGCCATGAACCCGCTGTTGTCGCGAATGGCCGAGTCGCGCGCACGAGGTAGCAGCCTTCGATCAGCACATATGGCGCGGTGAACGAGATCCCGGCGCCGCGCAGCGGTCAGTTGTGAAAGGCGCAATATACTGTACATTGAAGTCCAGTAAGTTTCATGACGAAAAGTGACTGTAAAGTACAGAAAGACGATGCCCCAAACCGAGAAGCAGGTCGCGCCTCAACCGCGTCGCGGTCGGCCGCGCGACCCCGAGCGCTTGCGGCGGATCATGGAAGCGGCGCACAGCCACTTCAACGCGCACGGCCTGGAGCGAGCCAGCGTCGATGCCATCGCCGCGGACGCCGGCGTCTCGAAGATGACCATCTACAGCCACTTCGCTTCGAAGGAAGGGCTGTTCGAGGCGGTGATTCGCGATCGCACCGACCGCGTGATGGGCGGGGTCGCCGGTGTTGAAGCGCTCGACCCAACGCAGCCTCAAAAGGCACTGCGGACCGTCGGAGAGCAGTTCCTGACGCTGGCGCGCGAGGAAGATGCGCTGGGCCAGTTTCGCTCGCTCTACGGCGCCGCTGGGTCACAGCCCGACGCGTGCCAGGCGTTTTACAGGCAGGGAGCCGAGAGGCTGATCGGCGATCTGGCTACCTATCTGCGCCGCGCTGATGCGCAGGGCACGCTGAACATACGGCACCCGGGCCGAGCGGCGGACCTGTTCCTGTCCATGTTCCTTGGTGACGGCCACATCCGCGGGCTGCTAAAGCTCGATATGCCCGACGCGCGGGAAGACAGGGCGCTGCTGCGCGAAGCAGTGCGGGTGTTCATGGCAGCCTATGCGAAAGCACCTTGACGCGATGAGGATCAGGGTGAGATGAACTCACACGCTTCGATCGGGAAGTGTCGTAGCGTGACCTCATTTCGGTGAGAAGGCGCGCTCATCAAAGGCTGATGCGCTGCATCGACGAGTTGCATCTGGAGCTTCCGTTCGCCGGCGCGCGCATGCTGCGTGACCTGCTGCGGCAGATCAAATGCTTCCGAACAGCCCTTGTTGCCTCAGGAGGCCGGTGTCATCTTCAAGACTTCGGGTTTGCCATCGATGCACTGGCCCATCAGCCTGAATGGCATCCGCATTGACCCGCTGGTCCCAAGGTGATGCCGACCCGCTGGCGGCGGCAGAGAACCCGCGGGCTTTGAAATCTTGAGAGAGGTGTGAGGGCAATTGGGGGGTGGCACCGAGCCGCGGCCCCTTCTCTCGCGTACCCCTGATGCTCGCCACGCGCAACGGACCTATGCCGGCAAGCGCATTTGTTTGCGCAGACTCTTGTCAAACGCAGATGCCGGGACGAACCGACGAAGCAGGCTCACTTGCCGGGCGAATCTACCTGCGGCGTAGCGACCGCGCGGGTTCCCCGCGGTGCAGGCCTTCAAGACGGTTTTGGCGACCACTTCCGGCGAGTCGGCGGTACTGTTCATCACGTCGCGCATGACGGCCTCCGCGTTCGAGCGTGCGGACTTGTATTCATCGAGCTGTTGGTCAGCCTGGATGAGATTGCTCTCGAACGAAGTCCGTGTGTACGCGGGTTCGACGAGCACCACTCTGATACCCGCGTCCCTGATCTCATGGTCCAGCGACTCGGAATAGCCTTCGAGGGCGTGCTTGCTCGACGCATACACCGCCAAGTAAGGGGCTGGGATCAGTCCCATGACGGAGCTGATGTTGACGATCCGGCCCCGCCCCTGCCGGCGCATGACGGGAAGGACGGCCTTCGTGGTTCGCATCACGCCGAACAGATTGACGTCGAAGAGCGACTTCGCCTGCTCGATGGATGACTCCTCCGCCCCGCCCATCAGCCCGGCCCCTGCGTTGTTGACCAGCAGGTCGATGCGGCCGGCCTTGGCAAGTACTTCGCTGAACGCGGCCTCGACCGACGCATCACTGGTGACGTCGCAAACCAGATGCTCGACACCCGCGGACTTCGACTGCTGAGGTTTGCGACAGGTGCCGAAGACTCGGTATCCGGCCCGCGCCAGCGCCAGCGCGGTGGCCTCCCCAATACCGCCCGATGCGCCCGTGATGATCGCGACGCGCCCATCTTGCTGCTTCTTGTCGTTGGACATTCTTTGCTCCTTGGTTGAACTGTGGTTTGCGCCGCCGACAGGGTCGGCGAGGATGGGGTGCCGATCCATCGGCTCTGTAGCTGTAGTGGGGGTGGTCAGGCTGCATGTTGCTCATGCAGCCGCGTCGAGCGGCGCACCGGTCGGCCCCTGTGCCGGGCCGTCACGCCGGACGCCGTAGCCGGCCCACCAGGGCGTCATGAAATTTTTCATATAGTGTACTTCATCGTACACTAAGTATAACGGCTATAATGGACTGTCAAGTACTGAAAGTCCCAGATGCCAGAAACCAAGGACGATGTCGCGGCATGCAGCTCGGCTGCCGCTGCTTCGTCGGCCTGTTGTTTGCCCCTGCTGTCCGCTTGAAGCCTGCCGCAAGCCATCTCCGTTCCACATCGGAGCAGATCAGCGTTCGCCGCGATCGAGCACCCAGGGCATCTTTTCCCAGATCGCGCACTTGTGCAGCTCCGCAAACTGTGCGACAGGCGTGGCTCGGCTCTGTCCGCCCGGCCGCAGCGACATTAGCGATCCGTCTGCGGTCAATCGCGGCCACGCCGCCTGCCCGGGAACCTCCGGGTTGGAATTTTTGACGAAAGCGGCCCAGTAGCGGGTCATCTCCTTCGACAGTTGCCACTGCGCTTCGGTAAACCGTGAGGACGAGAACTGCGCCATGTGAGGCGAATCGGGCCACGTGAACGGGGTATCGAGGCCATGTGATGCGCGAAACTCAAAGCCGGGCGGTGTCGAGCCCGCCGGCGGATTTGGATCCTCGAACTGATAGTAGTAAGTGGGCGTTTGACGCGCGACATATCTCGCCAGCGCCAGGTTGGTGCAACCGCCGAGACCGCGCATTCCGCTGTCGGTAATGAAGTCGCCGATGACGTAGGGCAGCGCGTACTGGCCCGAGTACTTGTCCGCTGGATAGGCTGCGAGCAGCGCTGGGGCACGCTCAGCCCCGACGAGCCGGGTTACCCAGGCCGCGTACGCCTGGGCCGTGAAGTTGGCGAAAGCCGTGCCGGAACTACGGCCTTCTTCACGCGTGCTGCCCATCAATACAGGCACCGCCCTCCATTCGCCTGCCGCGATCGCGTCGATCGCAGGCTTGCGGTGGAAGCCTTTGGGATCGACATGGGGATTCCAGGCGCCGCCCGCGGTTACCAACTCGCCCGCGCTCTTGGAGCGCAGGCAGGCTCCGACGTTCTCAGGGCTCGCGCACCCAAGCTTGGCTGCAAAGGCTGCCGCGCGCGCCTCCGACTGCGCGACCGTGTCAACGTCCCGCAAGCAATCATCACTGGAAATAATTGCCGCATGAATGAGCCCAGCGGTACCAGGGTTGACCAGGAGCGCGCAAACGTTCGTTCCGCCCGATGAGGTTCCTCCCAACGTCACCTTGTTGGGATTGCCGCCGAATGCACGGATGTTGCGTTGAACCCATTCCAGCGCTGCTTTGATGTCGAGCAATGCATAGTTTCCCGCCAGGCGATCCTTGGCCTGCTGGGCGAGCACGGGATGATTCAAGAAACCGAGTGATCCCAGGCGGTGATTGATGGCAACGACCATCACCCCGTTTTCTGCCGCCATGCGAGAGCCGTCGATTTGGACGGCGCCTCCGACCGTATTGGCCCCACCGTGAACATACACAAGTACGGGGAGCGATGCGCCCGGAGCAGCGCCTGCGGGACGATAAATGTTGAGATAAAGGCAGTCCTCATTCTCCGTTCGACCGATGACCGGGGATCCACCGCTCTGCGGGCAACTGGGTCCCGCGACCGTCCCGTCTCGTACGCCCTGCCAGGAAGGGCTCTCTCGGGGGGTGCCCAACGCAGGCTTCCCATTGGCGGCGCTGCGAAAGGCAGGCCGAGGAATATCTCCGCGTTTCCTTTCGCAAGGCCTTTGACGTTGCCGTTCTCGGTCGCTACGGTCGAGCGGCCTGCATCGACTGCGACCCCGGCCTTGTACGCGCAGCCAACCAGTGCAAGGGTCGCGGCGCTCATGGCAATCCAGAAGGTTAGCAAGAATGGACGATGGATCATGGGGGTCTCCTGGTTCGTGAAATTGCGGGGAGCTTGGATCCATGCCGTAGCCAGCATGTCCACGACATTTCGCCGCGTTTTAGTTCAGATTGCAAAGATGTCTAGAATCTTGACTGAATACGTTTTAGATATGGACCTGCGACATCTCCGCTACTTCATGGCCGTCGCCGAGGCGGGTCACATCACACGCGCGGCGGAACTGCTGGGGATGCAGCAGCCGCCGTTGTCGCAGCAGATTCGCGCCCTTGAGCACGAACTGGGCGCCCCGCTCTTCAATCGGCATCCCAAGGGCGTGGAGCTGACGGACGCGGGCCGTCAGCTGATGTCCGAGGCGTCGCGCCTGCTGGCCGACTTCTCGGCGATGCAGCAGCGGATGGCTGCTTTCGTGAAGGGGGAGCGCGGCCTCATCGCGCTGGGTTTCACCAGTTCGGCCGCGGCGCATGCGTTCACGCCCGAGGCCCTGCGCGCCTGCCGAAAGCTGCACCCGGACATTCGCGTGGAGGTCAGCGAGAACAATGGCGCGGAGATCACGGAGGCGGTGGCCGACAGGCGCCTGCACTGCGGCTTCCTGCGGGTGCCGGTGGCCCGTCCGGCCGGACTCGTCTTTGAGGAGCTGCTGCAGGAAGAGTCGCTGCTGGCGATTCCCATTGACCACCGGCTGGCGCGCGACAAGTCCAAGCCGGTGGAACTCAAGGAGCTGCGCGCCGAGCGGCTCATCCTCGTGCGGCGGCCCGGCGCGCCGGGCTTGTATGCGAACTTGCTGGCCGCGTGCGCGCGGCACGGCATCGAGGTGGAACTCGCCGCCGAGGTCGAGCGCATGACCACCAACATCAACCTGGTCGCCGCCGGCGTGGGCTTGTCCCTCGTGCCGGCCTCCATGCGCGGAGCGCACCCCCACGCCGTCGTCTACCGGCCGCTGGCCGACCCAGGGAAGCTGAGCGCGCCGCTGACCCTGGTCTACCGCAAAGACGATTGCGACGGCCCGACGGGGACCTTCATCGCGCTCGCGCGCGAGGTGGCCGCGGGGCACCGGGCGCGGGCGCGATGAGGAGCTTGTATGCAGTGGTCCACTAGGAGGCGGTGGCTGCTCTTCGCGGTGCTTGCCGCGGCGATTCACGGGCGATCGGGCGCGCAGCCTGCGTGGCCATGGAAGGCGGTGCGCATCATCGTCGCCTATCCACCCGGTGGCGTGAGCGACCTCGTCGCGCGCGAGCTCGCCGAACTGCTTGCGGCGCGGCTGGGCGTGCCCGTCCTCGTGGAGAACCGCGCTGGCGCGAGCGGCACGATCGCCATGGAGCGGGTGGCAGGCAGCCCCGCCGACGGCCACGTGCTGGGCTTTGCAGCGGCGACGGCAGTGGCGCTGATGACCGCAAGCGGGCGGCGCGACCCGGGGCTGCTGCCCGTCACACCCGTGGCCGGCGTGATGCGCACACCGGTGCTCGTGGCGGGGACGCCGGCCCTGCGCGCGCGGACCTTCGCCGAAATGCTTTCACTCGCGCGCGTGCGGTCCAGCGCCATCCGGTGGGCGACGACCGGCGCTGGGACGACGGGCCACAACGTGCTGGAGCGGGTGCGCCGCGCGAGTGGCGCCCACCTGGTGCACATCCCCTACAAGGGCGGCGGCCAGCAGATCACGGACGCCCTCGGCGGCCACTTCGAGGTCCTCTCCACGAACGTCGCTCCGCAGCAGCTGGAAGCCATCCAGCGTGGACGCTTGACGGCCCTGGCCGTGGGCGCACCCGCCCGCCTCCCCGTGCTTCCCGACGTGCCGACCCTGGCGGAGTTGGGTTTCCCGGAGGCGAACCTCGATTCGCTCTTCGGCTTGTTTGCGCCTCCGAGCACGCCTGCTACCGTGGTGCAGCAGCTCAATCGCGAAGTGGCTGCTGCCCTGCGCAACCCCGGCCTGCGCGGCACCTTGCTGGCTGCCAACAACACGCCTTTTGCGGGCTCCGCGGCAGATTTCCTGCGGCAAGTCCAGCTCGAAGCCGAACGCTAGGGAAAGTCTGAAACAACTCGCAAACGCGAGTGCGGGACAGCTCTGGAGCTACTAAATGCGGCTCTCAACGTTGGCGGCGCCGGCGGCGGTGGCTAAGCCGCGCGCGGTGGCAACCTCGGTTGTCGGCTCCGTCGATCACTCTCGGTAGTAGACCAGTTGGTGCGTGCTCGCCAGCAGCCGCTGCTGGTCGTCCCAGAGTTGCGCGGATTGATCAAAGTAGCCGTCGCGGAAGTTGAGCGCGCAGGCGACGCCGAGCAACGGTCGATCGCCTTGGGCAATCAGCATCTGCGCGTCGGCGTGGAAAAATGTGGTCATCGTCACCGTGGCGATCGGCACCGCCATCCGGCGACGGACGAAGATGCGCGGCATGAAGGTGTCGCACAGGGCCGTCAGCGATGCGTAGTCCAGGGGGCGCGGCGGGGCGTCGCGCACCCAGAGGCAGCTCGTCGAGCTCGCCGCTTCGCCACCGTCCCAGTCGCTCGGCATGCCGCCAGCCATCGAGCGCGTCTCGTAACGGCTCACCCAGGGCGGGCTGCCCACCGAGGGTGAGGGCGCCAGGCGATCGAACGGGACGACTGAGGGTGGCGGCTCAGCCTCGGATCGCGACCAGGTTGGGCGGCGCTTGGCGAAAACAGCCGTCGCCGTCGCGACGACGTCGCCGGATTGCGAAGCGACGATCGACCAGTGCTGGGTTGACCGGTTGGTGCGCGCCGGACGGGCCGCGATCTCGTAGGCCCCGTCTGCAATCGGGCTGGCGAAGTTGACCGTGAACGCCACCGGATCGCCGAGGCGCGCCGGGTGCCCGAGCACGGACTGCATCAGCACCGCTGCAATCGTGCCGCCGAAGGGGCCGACCATGTTCGCGTACGAGGCAGTGGTGCGGGCCACGAATCGTTCGTCGCCGAGGCCGTCAAGGCCGTCGAGGGCGATCGCACTATCGAATGGGTGCTCGAGTCTTGCCATGGGGATGAGGCTCGTTAGATAAACGATCGGCAAGCATAGTCGGCCGTGGATACTCCCAGCGCCTCGAGTTCCACCGTTGACAACTGTGCGAAGCATGGATTATTGTACGTTCACCAAACGACCGTTATCAGAAGGAAGCGTTCTGCGCCGTTTCGTTATGAGCCAAGACATTTTGATCTGCTCCCCCGTACGATTGAATTCGGCGTGAGCACATTCGTGCTGACCCGGGAGCGGCTGCGCGAAACCTCGCTCGACACGCTGTTCGCCGGCTTGCCTCCGGGTACCCGCATCCGCAGCGAGGCTGAGCTGCGCGCGTCGCTCGAGGGCGTGCTCGAAGGTCACGATCCCGGCAGCGATGTCCAGGTGTTCGGCTACGGGTCGCTGATGTGGAATCCGGCGTTCGAGTTCAGCGCATCGGCCCGGGCGCGGGTGCTCGGCTGGCACCGGCGCTTCTCCCTTCGCCTGGTCATCGCACGCGGGACGCCGTCAGTGCCGGGCGCCATGCTCGCGCTCGACCGCGGAGGCTCGTGCGACGGCGTGCTGTTCCGCATCCCGGCCGCCAAGGCATTCGGAGAGCTGCAGCTCCTGTGGAAGCGAGAGATGGCGACCGGCGCCTACGAAGCACGGTGGGTGACCGCGCGGGCGGGAGGGCGACCGGTGCGCGCGCTGACCTTCGTGGTCAACCGCGCGCATGAGCGCTACATCGGCGGCCTGCCGATCGAGCAGGTCGCCGACATGATCTGCACCGGGCAGGGAGTGCTGGGAACCAGTCGCGCCTATTTCGAGGACATGCTGTGCTCGTTGGCCGCGATGGGCGTGAGGGACGCCGGGATGGAGCGGCTGCGCTGCGCCATCCGGGCGCGAGGCTAGATGACGAACTGCCGGGTGCTCAAGGCATCGGCCAGGGGTACGTTTGCGCATTCAATCCGAGGCCCGTGTGGCCGCCAGGGGCGTTGATCCAACGCTGCCCGGCAGCTGCATGCGCTGCTGAAGAAAATCGAGAAACGCACGTTGGACTGCGGTGCTGTGTCGGCGCTGCAAATAGACGGCGGACAGCCACATGTCGCGGCGCACGAAGGCAGATAGCACCGGCACCAGTCGACCGCTGTCGAAGTACGGCTTGAGCATTTCGGTGGGGAGGTAGGTCACGCCAGACCCGAGCAACGCGCCCTGGATCAACGGACCCGCTTCGGTGGCGTTCAACCGACCGCGGACTGGAACTTCCAGAGGCTGCCCGTCGACTTCGAATCGCCACGTCGGCGCCGGATCCAACGAGGAGCTGAACAAGGCGTTGTGCTGTGCGAGCTCGCTGGGATGAGCAGGAATTCCGTGCTTGCGCCAGTACATCGGAGCGGCACACACGCTCAGCGCCATCGGGGCCAGCTTGCGGACGATCAGATTCTCATTGGTCGTGAGTCCAAAGCGCAAGGCAATGTCGATGCCGTCCTCCACAAGGTCAACGATTCGGTTTGTGAGGATGAGGCTGATGCTGACTTGCGGATAGTGGTTCAGAAAAACGTCGATGAGCGTCGGGAGTTGCGTCAGGTCAACCCCGTGCGGTGCCGAGATGCGCAGCCGGCCGCTGGGCGTCGACGCACGCTCCTGGAGTTCCGCCAGCGTGACCTCCGCCAGCTCCACCATCGGCCGGCTTCGCTCGAGCAGCAGGTGACCCGCATCGGTCAGGCTGACCGACCGAGTGTTGCGGTTCAGCAGGCGGACGCCGAACCGGCCTTCAAGGGTCGCGATGTATTTGCTGACGGTTCCCCGCGACAGCGCGAGGTGCTTGGCCGTTCGCGAGAAGCTGCCGGAGGCTGCCACCTCGTTGAACGCGCGCAGCAGGTCCAGGCTATCCACGCGCTTGTCCGTGACGAACGCTCACGCGGGCGCCGCCTGTGCGGCAGGCTGTGCAGATCCGGCACGGCCGTCCGGCCTGATCTTGAACCAGATCGAATACATCGCCGGCAGGAACACCAGGGTCAGGACCGTCCCGGCGAACGTGCCGCCGATGAGCGTGTAGGCCAGGGCGCCCCAGAACACGGAATGCGTGAGTGGAATGAACGCGAGGATCGCCGCGAGCGCGGTCAGGATCACCGGACGCGCCCGTTGCACGGTCGCCTCGACGACTGCATGGAAGGGATCCAGCCCTTCCTGCTCGTTGTGATGGATCTGCCCCAGCAGGATCAGCGTGTTGCGCATCAGGATCCCCGACAGCGCGATGAGTCCTACGAGCGCGTTGATGCCGAAGGGCTGCTGGAACAGCAACAGGGTCGGCACGACGCCAATTAGCCCCAGCGGACTCGTGAGGAACACCATGACCATCGCAGAGATGGAGCGCACCTGGAAAATAATGATGAGTAGCGTCATCGCCAGCATGATCGGGAACAGCGGCAACATCGCCTCGGTCGCCTTCTCCGATTCCTCGATGGAGCCAGCCTGGACGATGCGGTAGCCTGCGGGCAGCTTGTCGATGATCGGCTGAAGCTGCTTCGTGATCGCGTTCGACACGTCCGGCGGCTGCAGCTTATCGGCGATGTCGCCCTGCACCGTGATGGTGGGCACGCGGTCGCGCCGCCGCATGACCGGCTCTTCCATGCGCACCTCGACCTCGCCGACCTGCGACAACGGAATGCGCTGGCCGCCGGCGCCGGCGAGCGTGAAGTCTGCGATTCGGGCCGGGTCGAGGCGCGTGCCGCCGGCCGAACGGGCCATGACCTGCACGGTGCGGATGTCTTCGCGCACGGTGGTCACCGGCGCGCCGCTCAACAGGAACTGCAGTTGCTGCGCCACGGCATTGGAGCTCAGTCCAACGGCCTGCAGACGGTCCTGATGCAAGGTGAAGTGCAGCGTGGGCGTGCGGGTGCCCCAGTCGGTATTCACCGTCCGCATCATCGGGCTCGACTCCATCACCTGCCTGACCTCGGCGGCGATCTTCCGCAGTTCGCTCGTATCCGGCCCCGTGACACGGTAGGCCACCGGGAACGGGGAGTACGGGCCGAACACCAGCTGGGTCACCCGCAACCGCGCCTCGGGCGCGAGGCCCTGCGCGACGGCCTCGCGCAGCCGCAGCTTCAAGGCCTCGCGCTCTTCCTGGCTGGCTGTGCGAACCACGATCTTGGCGAAGGACGGGTCCGGCAGCTCCGGGCCCATTGCGAAGAAGAAGCGAGGTGCCCCCTGTCCGATATAGGACGTGACGATCTGCGCCTCCGCCTGCGTGGAAAGCCACTTTTCGACTTTTGCCGCCGCGTCGCTGGTCTGCGTGATGGAGGTGCCATAGGGCATCTGCACTTCGACCAGTACTTCGGGCCGGTCGGAGATCGGGAAGAACTGCTTGTTGACCAGGCCCATGCCAAGGATGGAGAGCACGAACAGCGCGATGACGGCGCCCGCGACCAACCACTTGCGTGCGATCACGCCCTCGAGCACCCGGCGCAGTCGGTTGTAGCGCGGCGTGCCGTAGATGGCCGCATGGCCGCCTTCGACCTTCTTGAAATTCGGCAGCAGCTTCACGCCCAGGTACGGGGTGAACACCACCGCGACGACCCAGGATGCGATAAGTGCGATGCCGACGATCCAGAACATGTTGCTCGTGTACTCGCCCGCGGTCGATGGCGCAAAGCCGTTGGGCATGAAGCCGACGGCGGTCACCAGCGTGCCCGAGAGCATGGGCGCGGCGGTGTGGCTCCATGCGTACGCCGAGGCGGCGGCATGGCTGTATCCTTCTTCGATCTTCACCACCATCATCTCGATGGCGATGATGGCGTCGTCCACGAGCAGGCCCAGCGCCAGGATCAGCGAGCCGAGCGTGATGCGGTCGAAGTTCTTGCCGGTGGCCTCCATCACCACGAAGACCACGGCCAGTGTGAGCGGCACGGCCGCGGCGACCACCAGGCCGGCGCGCCAGCCCATGCTCAGGAAGCTCACCAGCATCACGACCAGCAAGGCCGCGAAGAACTTCATCATGAATTCGTCGACCGACGCGGCGATGTTGACCGACTGGTCCGTGACCTTCGACAGGCTCAGGCCCAGCGGCAGTTCGGCATTGATGGCGCGGGCTTCCACGTCCAGAACCTTGCCCAGGTCGAGCCCGTTCCAGCCTTCCCGCATCACGACGCCTATCAGCAGCGCCGGCTCGCCGCCGTTGCGGATCATGAAGGTGGCCGGGTCTTCGTAGCCGCGCCTGACCGTGGCCACGTCCGACAGCTTCAAGGTGCGGCCTTGCGCGATCACCGGCGTGTCCCGGATCTTCTGCAAGGTGTCGAAGGCGCCGTCCAGGCGAATGAAGACCTGCGGGCCCTTGGTTTCCACCGAGCCGGCCGGGCTCAGCGCGTTCTGGGCATTGAGTGCAGCGAAGACTTCCTGCGGGCCGATGCCCAGGGTGGCCAGACGGTCGTGTGCGAACTCGACGTAGATCCGTTCGGACTGCTCCCCAGCAATGTTCACCTTCTTCACGCCCGGCACGTGCAGCAGCCGCTGGCGCAGCGCTTCCGCATCGCGCACCAGCACGCGCTGCGGCTCTCCCTTGGCCTTGAGCGCGAAAAGGGCGAAGGTGACGTCGGCGTACTCGTCGTTGATCATCGGGCCGATCACGCCCGCCGGAAGATTGCCCGCTTCGTCGCCGACCTTCTTTCGTGCTTGATAGAACTCTTCTTGCACTTTGGAGGGGGGCGTACTGTCCTGCAAGGTCAGCGTGGTGAACGCGAGACCGGGCCGGGTGTAGGTTTCGGCGCGATCGTAGTAGCGCAGTTCCTGCAGGCGTTTCTCGACCTTCTCGGCGACCTGGTCCTGCATCTCCTGCGCCGTGGCGCCGGGCCAGGCCGTGATGATGGTCATCACCTTGATCGTGAAGGCGGGGTCTTCCGCGCGCCCCAGCTTGAAGAACGCGACCAGGCCCGCCAATGAGATCAGACAGATCAGAAACAAGGTGATCGATCGTTCGCGAACCGCGAGCGCCGACAGATTGAAACGGCTTTCGCTCATGGACGGGCTCCGCCACCCGCAGGCGCCGCGACCGCGCCGGCGACGCGCACCTCTTCGCCGTCCCGCAGCAGGTGCGCGCCGAGTGCGATCACTCGATCGCCCTGTTTGAGCTGGCCCGTGACTTGGGCTCGGTCGTCTTCCAGAGACTCCACCTTCACCGGCTGCCAGTGCACCTTCGTCGGCTCGCCGGTAATGACCCAGACGCCCGGCGCCTTGCCGGCGTCGAACAGGGCGCCGATGGGAACCTGCACACCGTTCTTCGCGACGGCCTTGCCGTCCCCGACGTGAACCGTCACCGTGGCGCCCAGCGGCGCATTGGCCAGCTCGTCTTCGAGCACATAGCGCGCCTCGAAGGTGCGGGTGAGGCGGTCGGCCGCGTCCGAAAGCTGCCGCAGCTTCACAGGAACCGCGGCGCCTTCCCTGCCGAACAGCGTGGCGTGGCCCACGGAGCCGATGGCAGGGCGCAGCGTTTCGGGCAGTTGCACCACCGCCTCCCTGCGCCCGGCCTGCGCCAAGCGCACCACCACCTGGCCGGCATTCACGACCTGACCGGGCTCAACCAGCGTTTCGAGGATCGTGCCGTCAACATCGGCGACCAGATCCGAGTAGCGGTTGGCGTTGCGAGCGACTTCGGACTGCGCTTCGGCCGCACTCAACTGGGCCTGGGCCGCATCCGCCGCCGCCTTGATCTGATCGTAGGCGGAGGCCGAAATGGCCCCCGTTCCGCGCAGGTCGCGGTAGCGAAGTTCCTCATCGTTTGCCTGCTTGGCACGCGCACGCGCAGCGGCCACGGCCTCCTGCTGCGCACGCGATGCCAGCTTCAGGTCGACCGGGTCGATACGCATGAGCAGCTGGCCGCGCTTGACCGTTTGCCCGGCGTCCACGAGGCGCTCCAGCACCTTGCCGGAAACGCGAAAGCCCAGGTCGCTCTGGATCCGCGCGGCAACGGTGCCGCTCAAGGAGCGCGATGCCGCGCCGGCCGGCTGAACCGTGGCGGCCCGCACCAGCGGCGTGAGCGTGCGTGCATCGGGCGGCGCCTTCTCGCCGCAGGCGACCAATGCAAACGGCAGGGCGCAGAAGACTGCGGAAATAACAAAACGGCGCGGCAGCATGAGAGTCCCATTGACGAATCGATCAGGACCCAAATTCTGCAACTAGTGACCGTTTAAGTCAATAGTCACAGACGTTTTGTTTTGTTTGCTCAGGGTGACAGGCTTCGCAGCACCAGTCCGGACAGCAGCGCCGGTGCTTCGTCGGTGTGACCGAAGCTGTGGCGCAGCAACAGGGGGTCGATGTAGGGGTGCATGGCCAGGTAGATGGCCGCTGCGGCCTCGTCGATCGGCGTCTTGCGCTCGAACTCCCCGGAATCGCGCCCTTGCCGCAGCACGTCCAGGATCAATTGCCGGACGAATTCCTCGTGCGCAATGGCAGAGGGCCAGCGTTCGGTGGCGGCCGAGATCGCGATCTCGTAGAGCTTCTGATCCTGAAAGAACAAGCGAAGGCTCGCCTCGACGATGGCCTTGAACATGCGGCGCACTTTTTCTGGAGGGCTATCGACGGCGCTCACCGCGGCCACCACTTCGGCCTCGATCTCTTGCAGGCAGTTGCTGCAGATCATTTCGCCGATCGCCTGCTTGGATTCGAAGAACTTGTAGATGTAGGCCTTCGAGAAGCCGATGGTTTTGGCCAGGTCCGAAACGGTGGTCTTTTCATAGCCGTACCGGCTGAAGTGCTCGGTCGCGGCGACCACGATCTGGTCTCTTACATCATGGTCGGCTGGGCCGCGTGCCGAGACGGGGGAAGCGATGGCTGTACTCATGGCCAGAGCTTAACGTCACCTGCCTGTTTGAACAATGAGTGACTATACGGTATAATGGTCACTACACGTCAACGCTTCGGCTGCCTTGGAAATCACCATGCTCAAACGCACTTCACTCTCGCTGGTCGCTGCAGCCTGCCTCGTTGCGGGCTGCGCGGTGGGCCCCAACTACGTCCGGCCCGAAGCCTCCCTGCCGGACAAATTCATCGGCCAGCGCGCTGTCGACGGACGAACGGCTGCCGCCAATGCCGACTTGATCGCGTGGTGGAAGGGGTTCGGCGACGCCCAACTGGCACGTTACGTCGAGCTCGCACTGACGCAGAACCTCGATCTCGCCCAAGCGTCCGCCCGCGTCAGCCAGGCCAAGGCCGGCCTGGGTGCGGCAAACTCTGCGCTGCTTCCTTCGGGCAACCTCAGCGGACAAGTGGCCCGGGCCTACCAGTCGGTGGAGACGCCGCTGGGCCAAGTGCTGAACTCGCAGCCCAACTTCGAGCGCTACGGCAACGCCTATGAAGCGAACCTCGGCGCGAGCTGGGAACTGGACCTCTTCGGCGGCCTGCGCCGCGGGCGCGAAGCCGCGTTGGCCGACTACCAGGCGTCCGAAGCGGGTGCAGCCGCCACGCGCCTCACGGTCGCGGCGCAGACCGCCGACATCTACATCACCCTGCGCGGCCTGCAAGCCCGCCTGGACGTCGCGCGCCGGCAGGTGAGCACGCAGCAGGATCTGGTGTCCAAGGTCGACCTGCTCTACGGCAAGGGGCTGGCTGCCGAGCTTCAGCTGCGGCAGGCCGAAGGCGCGCTCTCGCAGGTGCGGGCGTCCGTGCCGGTGCTCGAGGCCGGCCTGGATGCCGCGATGAACGCCTTGGACGTGATGCTGGGCGCAGCGCCCGGCGCGCACCGCGCGGAACTGGAACAAGCCGGTGTCATCCCCGTCGCGCCCCGGATCAGCGGCGCCGGGGCGCCCGGCGACCTGCTGCGCCGCAGACCCGACCTGATCGCGGCGGAACGGCGCCTGGCCGCCTCGAACGCCCGCATCGGCGTGGCCGTGGCTGAGTACTACCCGAAGTTTTCCCTGGGCGGAATGATCGGCAGCGCCACGTCGGTGTCCAGTGGCAACCTGTTCAGCAGCGGCGCGAGCCAGGCCGCGGGCATGCTCGGCCTGCGTTGGCGCCTGTTCGACTTCGGCCGCATCGACGCGCAGATCGACGCCGCCAAGGGACAGGACGCGGAACTGCTCGCCGCCTACCGGTTGGCCGCGCTGCGTGCGACTGAAGACGTCGAGAACGCATTCTCCGCGCTGGTCAAGCGCGAAGCGCAGACCGTCCTGCTTGCGCAGGGCGAGGCATCGCTCGGCCGCGCCAGAGGCGCTTCGTTCGCGGCCTACCAGAAAGGCGTCGTCAGCCTGATCGAGGTCCTGCAGGCTGACGAGAGCCTGCTGCGCGTGGCCGATGCCAGGGTGCAGGCGCAAACGGAATCGGCGCGCGCGGCGGTCAGCGCTTTCAAGGCGCTGGGCGGCGGCTGGCCGCAGAACGACTCGGCCGGCTCCGTCGCTAGTTTGCGTGTGCCATGAGGTGTAAAAAGCGCGATTAACGCAGTTCGTCTCCTGTCGGCAGAAAGCCAGCGGATTGCCCGGCCGCGCTGATCCAGACTCATGCGGGAGAACCCCTGAAGAGAACTGCCTCCGCGTCCAAGGTATCCGAGAGCGAGATCATCCGCAGGCTCGGCGGGTCGCCACCGTTCATTCCGGCGCTGACATGTTTCTCAGGCATTCCTCAAGAAGTGCGTGCAATGCGCTCACCTTTTGGCCTCCCATCAAGTGATGCACTCTGGCCCCCGCCATGGTCCAGCGAGGCAGCCCCTCGGCACACTTTTGCCGGCCCGCAGCGGTGATGCACACGCTGCGCGTGCGCCCATCGATACCTGGCCCAAGATCCGCCCAGCCGTTGGAGACGAGAGGCTTGAGATTGCGGGTCAACGTTGATGGGGAGAGCGACAGAGTCTCGGCAAGATCACAAGGACGCACCGGTCCATGTGCCTCGACTTCCATCAACAGCCGATACTGCGTCGTTCTAAGAGCGACCTTACTGAGTTCCGCGTCGTAGTGCCGCCTGACGAGGCGAGCGAGCTTGTGCGTCTTAGTGTCGGTGCAGGCTGATTGCGGAAGGCTGGCGAAATCAAGCGCGGGCGTCTGCGGTGCAGGTTGCGTGTGCATCAGCGCAGAGATCGCGCCGCCGGTCAGGCCAATGCCTGCCATCAGGTCATCGATTGCGGTGCTCTCGACCCCCCCCTTTTTGGCAATTGCACGGGCATTCAAGAGCAGCTTCCTGCGGGTTTCCTCCTTGTAGGCTGCCGAATAGCGCATGCATTGACCTCTGGAGTTCGTGGCATCACCCATCATAGCTAGCAGATCGTTTGATAAACGATGCTCTTCCATCAGAAATAGCTGTCGATACCCGAGGGTTTTCCCCTGCTGAGAACGCCCGCCACTGCGTTGACGGTGCCCTACTGCAAATCTATACTTCACCACCGTTTATCAAACGCTCGTTATTTAAATCCGACTGAATCATGTGATGCGTCGTGGCGCGCCGATGCGCCAACCTGTTTACTGAACCCCTTGGAGTCTGATCATGAGAGAAGCCGTCATCGTTTCCACCGCACGCACCGGCATCGGCCGTGCATTTCGCGGCGCATTGAACAACATCAAGTCGCCCACACTGATGGGCCACGCGATTCATCACGCCGTCCAGCGGGCGGGCATCAATCCTGAAGAAGTCGAGGATGTGGTTGTCGGCAGCGCAATGGCCGCCGGCACTGCGGGCATGAACATCGGGCGTCTCGCGGCCCTCGCGGCGGGTCTGCCGCAGTCGGTTCCCGGACAGACGATGGATCGGCAATGCGCGTCCGGCCTGATGGCCATCGCGACGGCTGCCAAGCAGATCATCGTCGACGGCATGGACGTGACCGTGGGCGGGGGTCAGGAGAACATTTCCGCCGTGCAGAACCCTTTCGTCAAGTGGGTGGGCGAAGACGCGGACCTCCAGCTCGTTGCGCGCGTGCAGCATGCCTATATTCCGATGCTGAACACGGCCGAGATCGTGGCGAAGAAGTACGGCATCTCACGCGAGTCGCAGGACGCTTATTCCGCGGAAGCACAGCGCCGCACCGCCTCGGCGCAGGAGCATCATCTGTTTGATGCCGAGATCGTTCCCATCACGGCGAGCATGGCCGTGGCCGACAAGCAGACGGGCGCAATCACCTTCCGCGACGTCACCCTGGATCGCGACGAAGGCAACCGCCCCGACACGACGCTCGAAGGCCTTTCCAAGCTCAAGCCCGTCATCGAAGGCGGCGTCATCACCGCGGGCAATTCGAGCCAACTCTCGGACGGCGCATCGGCCTGCGTGCTCGTGGAGCGCTCGGTCGCCGAGCGGCGCGGCCTCAAGGCGCTGGGCACGTACCGCGGCATCGCGGTCGCCGGCCTCGCGCCCGAGGAAATGGGCATCGGCCCGGTTCTGGCCGTGCCCAAGCTGCTGAAGACCCACGGACTTAAGGTGAGCGACATCGGCCTCTGGGAATTGAACGAGGCGTTCGCCTGCCAGGTGCTGTACTCGCGCGACCGCCTTGGCATCGATCCGGAAAAACTGAACGTCAACGGCGGCGGCATCACGATCGGGCACCCCTACGGCATGACCGGCTCGCGGCTGGTGGGGCATGCGCTCATCGAAGGCAAGCGGCGCGGCGTGCGCTTCGTCGTGGTCACGATGTGCATCGGCGGCGGCATGGGTGCCGCGGGCCTTTTCGAAGTGGCTTGAGGCAAGGAACATCACCATGACCTATCGGGCCCCAATGCGCGACATTCAATTCATACTGCACGAGCTCCTTCAGGTGCCGGCCATGCTGGAGGCTTGCGGCCAGCCGGAACTCGACGCCGAGACCATCGACCAGGTGCTCGCCGCGGCCGGCCAGTTCGCGTCCGAGGTGATCGCGCCGCTCAATGCGCCCGGAGACGAGCACGGTTGCAGCATGCCTTCTGCCGGCGTGGTGCAGACACCGCCGGGCTTCAAGAAGGCCTATGACGAATTCACGAAGAACGGCTGGCCCGGACTGGCTTGCAGCCCCGAGTTCGGGGGACAGGGCTTTCCTTCGGTCGTCGCCAATGCGGTCTACGAAGTCTTCGGTGGCGCGAACATGGCATGGTCGTCCTATCCCGGCATGTCGCATGCCACGTATGTGAACGTGGCTGCGAACGGGTCGGAGGAACAGAAGGCACTCTATCTGCCGAAGATCGCCTCGGGCGAGTGGGCCGGCACGATGTGCCTGACCGAGCCGAACGCGGGCACCGACCTGGGCCTGATGCGAACCCGGGCCGTTCCGCAAGCCGATGGCAGCTACAGCATCACCGGCAGCAAGATCTTCATATCGGGCGGCGAGCAGGATCTGACCGACAACATCATGCACCTGGTGCTCGCGCGCATGCCGGACTCGCCTCCCGGCGTGAAGGGCATTTCCCTTTTCATCGTCCCCAAATTCCTGCCCGATGCAAGCGGCGCCGTCGGCGCACGCAATGCGGTGGTCTGCGGTTCCATCGAGCACAAGCTGGGCATCCACGGAAACTCGACCTGCACCATCAATTTCGACGGTGCGACGGGCTGGCTGCTGGGTGCGGCCAACAAGGGGCTGGCGGGCATGTTCGTGCAGATGAACCACATGCGTGTGCTAGTCGGCATGATCGCCATCGGCCTGATGGAAGCGGCCTACCAGAAGGCCCTGGCCTATGCGAAAGAACGCCTGCAGGGACGCGCCAGCGGCGCGAGATCGTCCGGGGAAGTCGCCGACCCGATCATCGGGCATGCCGACGTGCGCCGCATGCTGCTGACCCAGAAAGCGAATATCGAGGGCGCGCGCGCCCTGGCGCTGTGGACCTCGCAACTGAGCGATGTGCAGCGCCACCATCCCGACCCCGCCAAACGCAACGAGACGGCCGAACTGCTCGGCCTCTTAACCCCGCTCGTGAAGGCGCTGTCCAGCGACCTCGCGGTGGAGTGCACGCTGCTCGCCATGCAGGTGTTCGGCGGGCACGGCTACATCCGCGAGAACGGCGTCGAGCAACATCTGCGCGATGTGCGCATCGTCGGGCTCTACGAGGGCACGAACGGCGTGCAGGCCATGGACTTGCTCGGGCGCAAGGTGCTGGGGGACGGGCGACGGCAAATGGCCACGTTCCTTGACATGGCCGCCGCGTTCACCGAAACCTGCAGCCCGCGCGAGGCGATGCGCGAGTTTGCGGAACCGCTGGCGGCGTTGGTCGGTGAAGTGAGGCAACTCACGAGCGAGCTCGTAGCGACGTCCGCGGCAGACCCGGATGCGGCTGGGGCCGCCGCAGTGCCTTATCTGCGCCTGGTAGGGCATTTGGCCCTCGCATGGACCTGGGCACGCATGGCGGAAGTCGCGGTAAAGCAGTCCGAATCGACCGACCCCATCTACGCGTCGAAGATTGCCACTGCCCGCTTCTACTACCAGCGGCTGTTGCCGCAGACGGCGGCACTCTGCGGCGAAGTTCGAGCGGGGTCGTCCGCATTGATGGCACCGGCGCTAGACCTTTTTTAGTCGCGGGCTACAGCATCGCTGCCATGACGCTGAATGCCATAAGCCTGAAGACTGTTGCGCCTAACGCCGCGCTGCTGGGTTTTTCGGCACTGGCGACGCAGCTGCGATGCGAGGGAGTCGCCCTCTCCGACCTCTTCGCACGCACGGGGCTGGAGCCCGACGACATCGACAACGCATACGCCCCCATGTCGCAGGCCCAACGGATGGCGGTCTTTGCCAATGCGCAGAAGCTATCGCCCGCGTCCGACGTGGCCCTGCGTGCCGGGGCACGCCAGCGCATCGAAGTTAACAGTCCGCCGACATGACGGCCATGCAGTCGTCGATGAGCGCGTGCAACGCCCTCACGTTCCGGCTACCGATCATTCGATGCACCTTGGCCTGTGCCAGGATCCAGTGGGGCACGCCTTCGGCACATTTCCTGAGGCCGGCAGTGGTGACGCGAACACTGCGGGTGCGCCCGTCAGCGCCGGGACCAAGGAACAACCACCCGTTGGAGATAAGCGGCTTGAGATTGCGCGTCAGCGTTGACGGGGAGAGCGACATCGTCTCGGCCAGGTCACAGGGGCGCACCGGCCCGTGTGTCGCGATTTCCGCCAACAGGCCGTACTGCGAGGTGCGCAGGCCTACCTTGCCGAGTTCGGCGTCGTAGTGCCGCCTTACCAGACGCGCAAGTTGGTAAAGCTTTGTCTCAGTGCAAGCTGGCACGCAGCCGTCGCCGTCAGGATGCTTTGGAGGGCTTGCCGGCGGCCTGATCCAGTGCGTGCGTCTGGTCGAGGAAGCGGCGGCTGGAAGCAAGGATTTCCTTGCGAGTGCGCTCGGATTCGACGGCACGGGACAACACCAGTGCACCAACACACTGGGCAATAAGCGCCCACGCTGCATCCGGGTCGCCGATGCGCGAGCTCCAACTCTTCTGCAAACGCTTCAAGCCCCCCTCCACGATCTCGCGCACCTCGGGCCCCGCTCTTGCGATTTCCGGCCCCAACGCCGGCAGGACGCACCCGGTTTCCGGGTGCAGGGCGTGGTACGAACTCAGGTAGCTGCGCAACCGCTTCGCAACGTGATCGGGCGGCGAATCCTGGTCGCCCCCTAGCATCTCGGCGCTGTTGAAGATTTCATGCTCGAGCAGCTCGGCGAACAGTGCCTCCTTGGAAGGGAAATGGCCATAAAAGGCTCCCCCGGTCAGGCCGATGCTTGCCATCAGCTCATCAACACCGGTGGTTCCGAAGCCGCCCTTCTTTACGATGGCACGGGCATTTTCCAGCAGCTTCTTGCGGGTTTCCTCTTTGTGCGTGGTCGGATAGCGCATGGATGCACCTCAGATTGTTTGTCCCACGATCATAACATGCCGATCGTTAGATGAACGACCGTGCTCGCACAAACCTTGCGACTCAAGATGCCTAGGGTTTCCCCTGCGCGCAACCCGGTTGGGTCAAGTTGACGCTGCGCCAACAAACATTTAGCATTCTGATGTTTATTGAACGATCGTTAGGTTAATAGTCAACTTGGAGTTTGTCCATGAGAGAAGCCGTCATCCATGGCGGAAGTTGTGGCAAAGGAGTCCGAAACGACAGGCCACATCTACGCGTCGAAGATTGCCACTGCCCGCTTTCACTACCAGCGGCCGTTGCTGCAGACGGCGGCGCTTGGCGGCGAAGTTCGAGCGATGTCGTCCGCATTGACGGCGCCGCGATCGACCTGTCCTGACGGCGGCGATGTACCACCTGAGCCACTTCGCACTCGCCACACCCGACAAGGTGGCTGTGCACTTTCTCGACTCCGGAGAGGCATACAGCTTCTCGCGCCTGGAACGGGAGGCGAACCGCGCGGCCAATGCCCTGCAGTCGATCGGCTTGAAGCGGAACGATTGCATCGTCTTGTGTATCGAGAACTCGCCTGCACTGCTCTTTCTTGCGCTCGGCGCGCAACGCATCGGCCTGTACTACGTGCTCGCCTCGACGCGGCTGTCCGCCGCGGATTTGGAGTACATCGTCAAGGACTCGATGGCCTCGGTTGCCATCGTGTCATCAGCCTGCATGAGCGCCGAAGCCGTTCGTTCACTGGATGTCGGTCGTGCGCGGCTTGTCTGTATCGGCTTTGCGGCTGCGCCGATCGAACGCTGGGAAGCGCGCTTTCTCGCCGCCTCGCACGAGCGACCGACCGCTCTCGCGCCAGGGCGCGAGATGCTGTATTCATCAGGCACCACCGGCCGGCCCAAGGGCGTACGCAAGCCGCCTTTCGAAGACGACTTCGATGCCGTCGACAACCGCAACGCCGCAGTGGCGCGGTCGTTCGCGCTCGACTCCTCCTCGATCTACCTGTCCACATCGCCGCTCTATCACAGCGCGCCCAATCGATTCCTGTCGGCTGCGATCCATGCCGGCGCGACCAGCATCGTGATGGAGAAGTTCGATGCCGAGCGTTCGCTGGCCGCCATCGCGCGCTTCGAATGCACCCATTCGCTCTGGGTACCAACCATGTTCCACCGCTTGCTGCGGCTGGAAGCAGACGTACGCAATCGCTACAGCATGACCTCCATGGTTCGTGCGGTTCACGGTGCGGCGCCCTGCCCCGTCCACGTCAAGCAGGCGATGATCGACTGGTGGGGGCCCGTGCTTGACGAGTATTACTCAGGCACTGAAGGCATCGGCGCCACGGCGATCACCTCGCGCGAATGGCTGATGCACAGAGGCTCGGTTGGGCGCGCGACCGATGGCATCCTGCATATTCTGGACGACGCCGGCCATGAGCTGCCCGCGGGGAAAACCGGGCAAATCTTCTTCGAGAGTGATGCCCGTTTCGAGTACTGGAACGATCCGAGCAAGACCCGCGCCGTGACCAGTGCGCAGGGCTGGCGGTCGTTCGGCGACATCGGGCATCTCGATCGCGAAGGCTACCTCTACCTGACCGACCGCAAGGACTTCGTCATCATCTCGGGCGGCGTCAACATCTACCCGCAAGAGATCGAAGACGTCCTGCTGCAAGACTCACGTGTCGCGGACGCCGCGGTTTTCGGGGTGCCGAACGAGGAATACGGCGAGGAAGTCAAAGCGGTCATCCAGCCGGCGCACCCGGATTTCACAGTTCCGGTGATGGTCGAGGCGCTGAAGGCTCGCTGCCTCGAGTTGCTCGGGCCGATCAAAACACCGCGAACCATCGATTTCGAATTCGACTTTCCTCGTCAGGCGACCGGCAAGCTCTACAAGAAACAGCTGCGCGATCGTTACCTGACAGCAGGAAGCGTTCCCCCCAGCTCAACCTAGACATTTCATTGGAACCGTGGCTGGAGCGCATACGGTCCATTGGACCCTCAGCGCACTTGGTCGCCCACCTGGAGTCCATGGCCTTGCTGCACCGGGACAACCGATATGACCGATCCTCGGACAACGTGAAGTTGCTGACCGGTGTGCCACCGATGTCGGTCGAGGACTTCGTGCGAAAGCATCAGAGCGATTTTGCGGAAGCACCCGAGCAGCAACCGTAATTGAGGCTTGAAGGGCCTCTCGTCGCCGGCAGGTGCAACTGCACGCAATCTCGATAACCCCCTCGAAATCTCTGTTGACACGCTCAAGGGCATGCCATAGTCTCCTTTTACTAAACGTTCGTTCTTTTAAGGATTCGATTTGATGGCCAAGCGCGTTGACTTCTATTTTGATGTGGGCAGTCCCGCCTCGTACCTGGCCTGGACACAGTTGCCCGGAATGTGCCAGGCAGCAGGCGCCCAACTCATCTACAAGCCGATGTTGCTTGGCGGCGTTTTCCAGGCAACGGGCAATGTTTCGCCGGTCACGGTGCCTGCGAAGGGCCGCTACGTGAACATGGAGTACCAGAGGTATGCGCGGCGCTACGGTGTGCCGCTCACGATGAATTCGCATTTCCCCATCATCACGCTGCATCTCATGCGGGTGGTCACGGGCGTGCACCTTCGCTTTCCCGAACGGCTCAACGACCTGCTCGTCGCCGTGTTTCGGGCGATGTGGATCGATAACCTGGACCTGAACGATGCGGCGTTGACGAGCCGTACGCTGGCAAACGCCGGGTTTTCTAAAGCAGAGGTCGAAGCGCTTCTTGGCGACCCGCAAGTGAAGGCTGCCTTGAGGGCCACCACGGAAGAGGCGGTCAGCCGCGGCGTGTTCGGCGCGCCGACCACTTTCGTGGACAACGAGATGTTCTTCGGCCAGGACAAGCTCGACCTCATCAAAGAGCAGCTGGCCTCATAAGGGCCGGCAGCGCAAAACAATTCAGGAGACAACTATGCTGGGACTGATGCAAACGCATCCGCTGCTGATTTCATCACTTATCGTGTCGGCCGAGCGACACCACGGCGACGCCGAGATCGTTTCGCGCCGGGTGGAAGGCGACCTCCACAGGTGCACCTGGCGCGACGTGGCGCGGCGTTCCCGCCAGCTGGCCCACGCGCTGGATGCGATGAACCTGCAGTTTTCCGACCGTGTCGCCACGCTGGCCTGGAATGGCTATCGCCACCTTGAGCTGTACGTGGGCGTTTCGGGGTCGGGCCGTGTATTGCACACGATCAACCCGCGCTTTCCGCCGGATCAGATCGCGTGGATTGCCAACCATGCAGAAGACCAGGTTCTCTGTTTCGACCTGACGTTCCTGCCGCTCATCAAGGCGATCTACGCCAGCTGCAAGACCATCAGGAAGTACGTCGCGTTATGCGATGCGGATCGGTTGCCGGGTGACACCGGCATCCCCAATCTCGTGAGCTATGAAGCCTGGATCGGTGAGCAGTCGGACGAATATCAGTGGCCGACATTCGACGAGAACACGGCGTCCAGCATGTGCTACACGAGCGGTACTACCGGCAACCCCAAGGGGGTGCTCTACAGCCATCGCTCCACGCTTCTGCACGCATTCGCCATACCGGTGCCTGACGGGCTGGATCTGTCGGCAAACGGTGCCGTCCTACCGGTAGTGCCCATGTTCCATGTCAATGCCTGGGGAATTCCATATGCCGCCATGCTCACCGGTTGCAAACTGGTACTGCCCGGCCCGGCCATGGATGGCAAGTCGATCTACGAACTTATCGAAGTTGAAGGCGTCACCTGCGCGGCGGGCGTGCCCACCATCTGGCAGATGCTCCTCGCGCATGTGCAGTCGCAGGACCTTCGCTTCTCGACGCTGCGCAAGCTCGTGATCGGGGGTGCGGCCGTGAATTCAGCCATGATCAAGGGGTTCGAGGATCGGGGTGCAGAAGTCATGCAGGTCTGGGGCATGACCGAAACCAGTCCGCTGGGAACAGCCTATGCCCCGAAGCCCAAACAGGCGAGGCTCGCCCCCGAAGAGCAGCGCGCCATGCGCCTGAAACAAGGCCGGGTCGGATTCGGCATCGACATGCGCATCGTCGGCCTGGACGGCAAGGAGGCGCCCTGGGACGGCCAGACGTTCGGCGACCTCCAGGTCAAGGGCTACTGGGTCGTGCGCGAGTATTTCAAGGGCGAGGGCGGCAATCCCCTCGAGGGCGACTGGTTCCGCACCGGAGACGTCGCAACGATCGACCCGGATGGATTCATGCAGATCACCGACCGCAGCAAGGACGTCATCAAGTCAGGCGGCGAGTGGATCAGCTCGATCGAGGTGGAGAACATTGCCATGACGCACCCCGGCGTGCAGTTGGCTGCCTGCATCGGCATGCCGCACCCGAAATGGGATGAGCGTCCGATCGTCGTCGTGGTGAGACGGCCGGGCTCCGACGTCACACGCGAAGAGGTCCTGCAGTTCTACCAGGGCACGGCAGCGAAATGGCAGGTTCCGGACGACGTGGTGTTCGTCGACACCATCCCGCTCGGAGCGACGGGGAAGATGCTCAAGACGAAGCTGCGCGAGATGCTGAAGGACTATGTTCTGCCGATCGCCTGACGGGCTCCGACCGGCGAGCGTCGCGAACGAGCGACGCGCGCTCATGCCGGGCTCTTAGCTTCGGCGAACCAGCGCAGCCGTCTCTGCCAGTGACCAGCGCCTGCGGCGCTGGTCACTCATGATCACTCCGACGGTATCCGTATCCCTCGCTGTACTCACAGTACTGCTCCCGTCTTTGAAGATTGGCGATGGATCGTGTCCTGTCATTGAAGGGGCCAGCTCCCCTGACGCCTGGCCGCACCAGGCTTGCGGAATCCTGGCGCCCAGCCATTGCGCGAGTCTTGCATTCACTACTACAGGTTTCTCCTGTGCCATCCAGTGCCCTGACTCGATCCGCTCGATAGTCAAATCTCGACAAAGCCTTTTCATCGGTTCAGCCAAAGGCGAGTTCACGCAGTCGCATGTGTAGTCATATTCCGCTTCCAGAAAGAGAACGGGCATGTCGAGATAGCCGTCATTCAAGGCCTCGGACGCATAGCGAGCGTTGGCTGCATGGTTCATGTACAGGGAGTCCGTGCCGAAAAAGCCTGTTCGCTCATAGGCGGAGGCATAGGCATGCAGATCGTTCTCGTTGATGACTCGCTCATCACGGGGAAGGTCTGGAGCAACTCCCTGTCCACCGAACCAGCCGCCATCGCGGCGAACCTGAGACAAAAGCGCCGGCTTGCCCTTTCCCTCGGGATTGCCAGCGCGAAAGAGTGCCTTGAAGGTTCCGGCGACGTTCGCCTCCATCGCGCCCGTGGCTTTTGCGAAGTGCTCTTCGTAGAAGCGCTGGTACTCCCAGTTTCCGAACGGGTACTCGCTTTGCGGATACAGATCGCGGTTGACCAACTGGACCAACACATCAAGTCCCCGCTCCAACGTCGCGTAGGGCACACAGAGGTTGGCCGCCGCAAGGCAACGATCCGGATGGTGGCTGGCAATGTTCCAGACGACCGACGCTCCCCAGTCGTGCCCGACCCAGATCGCCTTTTCCTTGCCGAGGGAATCGAGCAGCTCAATCATGTCGGCAACAATTTCGCGCTGGGCATATGCGTCATGCGTGCTGTAGAGCGACGACCTTCCGTGGCCTCGCAAGTCCGGAGCGATCGCCCTGAAACCGAGCGCGCCGAAGACTGGAAGCTGATGACGCCAGCTCAGCGCAAGTTCAGGCCAGCCATGAACGAAGATGATTGGTGTCCCTAGGCTCGGGCCGCTGGCGAGATAAAAGGTGCTGTTGCGTGCGCTTCGGAAAGTGTTTTCTGATAGCTGAAATAGCGACATCGGGGAGTGCTCCTATCGTGTGCACATGCGGAGTCACTGTCGGCTCCTAGATTTGCGAGGCGGATGATTCCCTGCGGGCCAAGACGACTGGCGCCACAAACTCACGGCCTATCAGGATCCGGGCATAGAAGTAGTTGTTGCGCGCCCGATCGCTCAGCTCGTCCAGGTTTACCTTCCCGTGGGCATCGCATGGAAATGCCATGGCGTGATCCTCATTGAACAGCGAACAGAACCGGGCTTCGTAGTGGTGTCTGGCGGCGGTTTCCATGATGTTTTACGAGGAGCGGTCTCACTGGAAAAAAGCGAGCCCGCTGATCTCCACAGCCTAGGCCGGCTCAAGCTCCAGGAACCCGGCAAGCCGTCTTGTGATCAACTGCTCAGCCTCCTCCATGATGCGATCCATCAGCGCTTGCACCGTCGGAATGTCGTTGATCAGTCCGACCACCATGCCGCAGCTCCAGGCGCCGGCATTCATTTCCCCTTCGAGCATCACGCGCGGGTAGACGCCCGCGACCTGGTCGAGGATGTCTTCAAACTTGAGCGCGTCGCCTTTTTCCTTCTCGATCCTGATCAATTGCTCGACGGATGAATTGGTCAGCACGCGCTCGGTGTTGCGCAGGCCGCGCATCACGAGCCGCGTGTCGAGCTCGGTGGCCGCCACGATGGCGTCCTTGACGTTCTGGTGAACCGGTGCTTCCTGCGTGGCCACGAAGCGAGTGCCCATGTTCATGCCCTCCGCGCCCAGCGCAAGGGCCGCCACCAGGCTGCGCGCGTCTGCCATCCCACCGGAAGCCACGAAGGGAATCTTCAACTCCTCGGCCGCCCGGGGCAGCAAGATCATGTTCGGCATGTCGTCCTCGCCCGGGTGCCCGCCGCACTCGAAGCCGTCCACGCTCACGGCATCGCATCCGATCGCTTCGGCCTTCAGCGCGTGCCGCACCGAGGTGCACTTGTGGATGACCTTGATGCCGGCCTTCTTGAGCGCGGGCATGTAAGCCTCGGGACTGCGCCCCGCCGTCTCGACGATGCGAACGCCGCCTTCGGCAATCGCCGCGATGTACTCGGGGTAGGGAGGGGACGACAAGGTCGGCAGGAACGTGAGGTTCACGCCAAAGGGCTGATCCGTCATCTCGCGGCAGCGGCGAATCTCCTTGGCCAGGAGCTCGGGTGTCTTCTGCGTCAGGCCCGTGATGAGCCCGAGTCCACCGGCATTGGAGACTGCGGCGGCGAGTTCGGCGAAGCCGACGTAGTGCATGCCGCCCTGGATGATCGGATGACGGATGCCGAAGAGTTCAGTGATGCGTGTTTTCATGTCTTGTTTACCAGGTTTCCATGTAGGGGCGCAGATCCATTTCGAACGTCCAGGCGTCTCGAGGCTGGGTATGCAGATACCAGTAGTTTTCAGCGATGTGCTCGGGGTTCAGGATGCCACCCTGCTCCTTGAGCGCGTAGCGTTCGGGGAAGCTGGTTCGAATGAACTCCGTGTCGATGGCGCCGTCGATCACGAGATGCGCCACGTGAATGCCCTGCGGGCCGAGTTCGCGCGCCATGCTCTGGGCCAGTGCGCGCAGAGCATGTTTGGCACCAGCGAAAGCGGCGAATCTGGCCGAGCCGCGGATGCCTGCGGTCGCGCCGGTGAAGAGAATCGTGCCACGCCCCCGCGCGACCATCCTGCGCGCGACCTCGCGCGCATTCAGGAATGCACTGAAGGCGGCCATCTCCCAGATCTTCATGTACTTGCGTCCGGTCTCCTCCAGGATGCTGCTGGGCACGTTGGCGCCGATGTTGAACACCATCACTTCGATGGGGCCGCGCTCCTTTTCGATCTGGTCGATAAGGCCTACGACTTCTTCCTCCTTGCGCGCGTCGCTGCCATAGCCAAACGCCTGGCCGCCGGCCGCGCGGATGCGCTCGATAGCCGGCTCCAGCTTGTCGGCCGACCGGCGAGTCAGGCACGCGACGTAGCCCTCGCGGGCGAAGCGAGCGCCGATTGCGCTGCCAGTGGCGTCGCCAGCGCCGACGACGAGTGCCACACCGCGGTGGCTGGCTGATTGGTCCATGCGTTCTCCTTAAATAACGATCGTTCAGTCATGGCAACGTTAATCAACATACGATCGTTTGTCAATACGATTGAAATCGAGTCAAACCCCGTTGACAGAGGTTCCGGATTCACATAGCGTTCGTTTACCAAACGTTCGTTAGATTAAAGGAGTCTTGAATGCGCAAGTCAGTTGATTTTTTCTTCGATGTCGGCAGCCCGTCGTCATACCTGGCGTGGACACAGTTGCCGGGCTTGTGCGCCAGCCATGACGCCGACCTCGTCTACCGGCCGATGCTGCTCGGCGGCGTCTACCAGGCCACTGGCAACGCCTCGCCGGCCACCATCCCGGTCAAGGGGCGCTATACGCAAATGGACTACGAGCGCCATGCGCGCCGGTATGGCGTCCCGTTCAGGGGAAATCCGCACTTTCCCATCATCACGCTGTTCCTCATGCGCGCGGTCACCGGAATCCAGTTGCGCCGGCCCGAGCAGTTGCAGCAACTGCTCGGCTGCGTGTTCAAGGCGCTCTGGATTGACGCGCTCAACCTGAACGACCCACAACTTGCGGCCAGCGTCCTGACCGAAGGCGGATTCGATCCCGCCGAGATCGAGCGCCTGGCGCAGGATCCCGAGACCAAGGCCGCGCTGAAGGCGACGACGCAAGAGGCGGTCGAGCGCGGCGTGTTCGGCGCGCCCACGCTCTTCGTCGGTGCCGAGATGTTTTTTGGCCAGGATCGGATGGACTTCGTGCGCGAAGCAGTGTCCTGAGCACCGGCCAACAGCTCGAAGAAATCACATGGAACACCGACTCTGGCATGCCTCCTATCCGGAGGGGCTTCCCCACGACATCGCCCTCGATGAAAGTGAGACCCTCGTCACGATGCTGGAACGCGTTTTCGCGAGGCACGCGGCCAGGACGGCCGTGACCTGCGCCGGTGAAACGCTGATCTTTGCCAAGGTCGAGCACGCGTCGGCGCTGCTTGCGCCTTACAAGGTGCCACGGCACATCACCTTTGTTGACGCTTTGTCGAAGTCAGCCGTGGGCAAGATCCTGCGAAAGGAGCTGCGACCGCAGAGTGTCGCTGTGGGCTGAACAGGTCGGTATATGCGCTGACTCAGCGCGCGATCTCATCAACGAGTAACCCTTCTATTCACAACATTTGGCCTGGTTCCGACCAGTGCACGGAGACAAAACATGAAAACATTGACACGCAGACTCTTTAATGCCGCGGTTGTCGTGGTCGCGCTTTGCGGCGCTGCCGCCACCGCTCAGCCCTATCCGAACAAATCCATCCTGATCAAGATTGCTTACCCGGCCGGTTTCGGGGTCGACGCTTCGGTTCGCCCATCCGCGCCCGTGCTGCAGCGCGCCCTTGGGCAGGCTCTTGTGATCGACAACATGCCCGGAGCGAACGGCTCCATTGCAGCGATGAACGTGTTGAACGCGGCGCCCGATGGGTACACGCTGCTCGCCACTGCCGGTCCGGATTTGGTGGTAGCGCCGCTCACGGTCGCCTCGGCCAAGTACACGTCCGACAACTTCAAGCTCATCGGTTCGTTCGGGAGCGCGGACATGATCCTCGTCAGTCATCCCGATCGCCCTTTCAACAACCTCAGCGCGCTCCTCGAGCAGATGCAAAAGCCCGCCGCGAAGGAACTCTCCATTGCCCATTGGGGCCAGGGCACGCTCGCTCATCTTGCGGCCGCTGAATTGCAGGGGCGGGTAGGCGTCAAGTTGCTGGAGGTGCCGTACAAGGGCATCGCTCCCATTGCTACGGCCGTCGGCGGCGGGGAAGTGGATCTCGCGTTTGTTCCTCTTGCAGGGCCGATCCTGGGAATGATTCAGACAGGACGGATCAAGGCCATCGCCATCGCCAGCGCCAAGCGGCATGCGCTCCTGCCGGACCTCGCGACCCTGGGCGAGCACACTCGATTCAAGAACTTCGAGTTCGGCATCTGGACCGGCCTGTTCGCGCCCGCGCGCGCACCCGATGCCGTCGTGGCGCGCCTGACCAAGGCCTTCCACGAGTGGAACGACAGTCCGGAGTTCCTCGCGCTCACGACCGCGCAGGGCTTGCGCAAGCTGGACTCGATGACGCCGCAGCAGGCGGCAACCTTCCTTCGTTCGGAGAACGAAAAGTTCACCAACATCGCCAAGACGCTCAATCTGGTGGCGCAATAGCGCGGCCGCGCGGGCGCCCTTACCATGACCGTTCGAGACTTTCACTACTATGAGCCCGCCCAGGGCCACGGGCTGAGCCACAACCCGCTCAATGCGCTGGTCGCCCCGCGGCCCATCGGCTGGATCTCGTCGCGCGACGCGCAGGGGCGAGTCAATCTCGCGCCTTACAGTTTCTTCAACGCGTTCAACTACGACCCGCCGATCATCGGATTTTCTTCGATCGCCTGGAAAGACAGCGTTCAAAACGCATCGGAAACGCGCGAGTTCACCTGGAACCTGGTCACCCGCGAGCTGGGTGACCAGATGAACCAGACCTCGGCACCGCTTGCCCACGGCGAGGACGAGTTTCCGTTCGCCGGCCTCACGGCGGTGCCGGGCCGCAAGGTCAACGTCCCGCGGGTGGGCGAGAGCCGCGCGGCCATGGAATGCAAGGTCATCGACATCGTGCAATTCCGAAACACCGCAGGCGAGAAGGTCAGTGGCTGGCTCGTGTTGGGCGAGGTGGTGGCCGTTTACATCGACAAGACACTCTTGAAAGACGGCGTTTATCAGACAGCCGAGGCCTATCCGATCATGCGGTCCGGCGGACTGAACGACTATGTTCAGGTAACGCCAGACAATGTCTTTCAGATCGGGCGGCTCGCGGGCGCCAGCAGCGCGGCTTCGCACGGCAAGGGATAGCAACATCCGCAAGAGTGCCACTCCCGGTCGAAGACCTTGCTGCCGAAAGTCATTCTTGGCACTTCCCGCCACCCGATTTCGGCAGATCCCCCAAAAGGAAACCTCGGGGGCAGGCGATATCGCGCACAGCGGACCTCGAGATGTCAGAACCGAGTACGGTCGGGACCCTTTGGCGCTAGCATCGCGCGGGCTTCGGTCGGCCTGGCGATCTCGAGACCGTGGTCCTGCAGCATCCGCCGCACCTTGAGGACCTGCTCGGCGTTGGACCCCGCGAGTTGGCCCCGCCCAATCAAGAGCGAGTCCTCAAGACGAACACGCACATTACCGACCATCCAGTCGCTGCTGGTGTCCGACAACGTGGGCGATGTGGTCTGACGGGTGTCGGCGGCCTGACCGGACGCAGCGCGGCCCGAAGCGTCAGGCCGCCTCTCGCGCGCCGCGCCGCAGGCCCTGCGGCGGCACGCCGAAGCCGCGCAGAAACGCTTCGCGCATGTGCCGCCGGTCTCGGAAGCCGGTCTCGCGCGCGATGACTTCCAGCGGGTGCCTGCCCTGCTCGACCATCAGCCGCGCCGCTTCCAGCCGAAGCCCTTCGATGGCCTTGGCCGGCGACTGGCCGGTTTCGGCGGTGAACACGCGGCTGAACTGCCGCGGGCTCAGATGGGCCGCCTCGGCCAGTTGCTCCACGCCCAGCGGGCCGGCGAGGTGGCGGCGCGCATGGTCCAGCGCCAGCTGGATGCGATCGGTCTTGGGCGCCAGCTTCAGCAGTTCGGAGTGCTGGCTCTGTCCGCCGGCGCGGCGCTGCTGCATCACCAGCCAGTGCGCGACCGAGCGGGCCACTTCCTCTCCCAGGTCTTTCTCGACCAGGCCCAGCGCCAGGTCGAGCCCGGCCGTCATGCCGGCCGAAGTCCACAACGGGCCGTCGGTGATGAAGATGCGGTCGGCCTCCACCCGGATGGTGGGATGCCGCTGCTGCAGGTCGGCGGCATAGGCCCAATGGGTGGTGGCGCGGCGGCCATCGAGCAGGCCGGCCTGCGCCAGCACGAAGCCGCCGGTGCACAGCCCGGCCACGCGGCGCGCTCGCGGCGCGGCGAGCCGCAGCAGGCGCAACAGTTCGGGCGGTGCGGGCCGGAGCAGCGGGTCGATCTCGCCGGCCACCATCCAGGTGTCGGCGCTGCTGCGGGCGGTCAAGCGCCGCGTCTGTAGCGTCATGCCCAGCGACGAGCGCACTTCGCCGCCGCCCACCGCGTAGTTCTCGAGCGCATAGAAGGTCTCGCCGGCCACCAGGTTGGCGATCTCGAACACCGCCTGGGTGCCGATGGCCATGACCTGGAAGCCGTCCGACAGGATGTAGCCAATGCGATGCATGAAAAGTCTCTATGGCGTAAATCATGACTATATACGTCATTTGAGCCATTCACAAACCGGCGCAACATACGCTCCATCAACTTATCGCAACCCTGAAGGCGCCGCCACCATGACCACCACTGCTTCCTCCCCATCCCTGGGCACCGCCCTCGTCACCGGCGCTTCGTCGGGGATCGGCGCTCTGTACGCCGACCGGCTGGCCCGCCGCGGCTACGACCTGATCCTGGTCGCCCGCAACCGCGACCGGCTGAACCTCCTGGCCGACGACATCAGCACCCGCACCGGCCGCGCGGTGGAGGTGGCGGCTGCCGACCTGGGCGATGCCGCCTCGTTGGCCAAGGTGGAAGCCAAGCTGCGCGAGGACGCGAGCATCACGCTGCTGGTCAACAACGCCGGCATCGGCACCCACACGCCGCTGCTGCAGAGCGATGTCGAGCGCATGGCCGGGATGATCGCCCTGAACGTGGTGGCGCCCACGCGGCTTACCTATGCCGCCGCCCCTGGCTTCGTGGCCCGGGGCCGCGGCGCGGTGATCAACATCGCGTCCATCGCCGCCATCACCCCCGAGATCCTCAACGGCGTGTATGGCGGGAGCAAGGCTTTCGTGCTGGCCTTCAGCCAGTCGTTGCGGCATGAGCTGGCGCCGCAGGGCGTGCAGGTGCAGGCGGTGCTGCCCGGCGCCACCGCAACCGACTTCTGGGCCACCGGCGGGCTGCCGGTGGAACACCTGCCCAGCGCCATCGTGATGCGGGCCGAGGACCTGGTGGATGCAGCACTGGTCGGGTTCGACCGCGGCGAGGCGGTGACCATTCCTTCTCTGCACCAGGTGGAGGAGTGGGACGCCTACGAGGCCGCGCGCCAGGCCATGGCCGCCCACCTGTCCACTGACCGGCCGGCAGCACGCTACCGCGTGGCGCAATAGGTGCGGACCATTGAGGCCAAGGCCGATCCGGACGTATTCGGCTTGGTAGTCGGTTACCGGTTCTGGCCATTCAAACCATTGCACATGGCCAAGCGGCCGTCCAAATCACAGAAAGTCGGAATGATGGAATCAAGAGAACACAGCAACAAGAGCGCCGGCGAACCCACGCTTCTGAAGATTTCAGACAAGCTCAGCATGCGTTACCAGAAGTCGGGAAATGGCCCGCCGCTGGTCCTCCTTCACACCATTCGCACCCAACTGGAATATTTCCGAGCATTGGCGCCGCTGCTCGCAGAGAAGTTCACCGTGTATGCCGTGGATCTTCCGGGCCACGGTGAATCGCCCGTTGACACGTCGGCACCCTACGATGAGGCCTATATCCGAAAGGGTTTCATTGCCTTTCTGAATGCACTGGATCTGCGTGATGTGACCCTCGTGGGCGAGTCCATCGGTGCCGTCATTGCCTTGACTTCGGCTGCCGATGTGCCTGAGCGCATACGTGCCGTCTACGCGCTCAATCCCTATGATTACGAGACGCGGTACGCCGACGGCCTTCGTCGCGGCAACTGGTTTGCCAATCTGATCATCGGCGGCCTGCAAGTCCCCGTCTTCGGAGCGATCGCTGCGGCCGCCGCCACCCGCTGGGTCATTGGAAATGTCATGAAGGGCGGTTACGCGGACCCACGGAAATTGCCGGGTGATCTGCTCACCCTGTTCCATAAAACGGGGTCACGGCCTCACTTCCACTACGCCGAGCGACGGGTTTTGGCTGGGTGGCGCTCCTGGAGCAAGGCGCGCGAGCGCTACTCCGCTGTGAAGGCGCCTGTCACGCTAATCTATGGCGACAAAGACTGGTCACGCATTACGGAGCGCAGTCGCACCGAGGCTGCGCTGAAACGTCCCCGCATGTTCACACTGGCGACGACCGGTCACTTTTCGGCGGTAGAGAACCCGAAAGAAATCGCGCGGATTATCTTGTCCTGATCTTGCCCGACAAAGGCCCCGACGGGCATCCTCGCGTACAAGGCTGGAGGCTGTTCAGCAAGGACGGCAGTCCAAGCCCTCGGCCTCTCCAAGACTGGCCAGTAGGAGCTCGGCCCAGTCATGCACACGAAGTGGCCGATGCCCCTGCTCAACCCTTAGGCGTTGACGTCGACGACGGTGCGGCCGCGAACCTGTCCCTCAAAGATCCGCCCGACGATGGCGGGCACATCGGCCAGGCCGATGACCTGGGTCGTGCGGGCGAGCTTGGCGAGGTCCAGGTCGCGGGCGAGTCGCGACCATGCCTCGACGCGAACGTGCTGCGGGGCATTGACCGAGTCAATGCCGGCGAGGGTCACGTTGCGCAGGATGAAGGGCAGCACCGATGCCGGAAGATCTAGCCCTTGAGCCAAGCCGCACGCCGTCACAACGCCGCGATATTTCGTTTGCGCCAGCACGTTGGCCAAGGTGTGGCTGCCCACGGAATCCACCGCGCCGGCCCATCTTTCCCTCGCGATGGGCGCGCCTGCTTGCGAGAGGGTCTTGCGATCGAGGATCTCGGCCGCGCCGAGATCGCGAAGGTACTGGCTTTCCTGCAGCCGTCCCGTGGAAGCGATGACGCGATAGCCGAGGTCCGACAAAAGCGCGATCGCGATCGAGCCGACGCCGCCATTCGCGCCAGTGACGATGATGTCGCCACGGCCGGTGTAATCCCGCCATGTTCCAACGCGAGGATCGATAGCATCGCCGTATACCCGGCTGTGCCGATGGCCATCGCATCCCGGGTTCCCCGCGACAGCGCGAGGTGCTTGGCCGTTCGCGAGAAGCTGCCAGAGGCTGCCACCTCGTTGAACGCGCGCAGCAGATCCAGACTATCCAGGCGCCTGTCCGTGACGACCGCTCACGCGGGGCCGCGTGAGCGGCAGGCTGTGCTGGTCCAGCGCGACCGTCAGTCGCGCTGGATGCTCGCACGATCTGATCCCTGCGCGCCTCGAATCTACGCTCCAGGCAGCATCGTCTTGGGCAGCCCCGCACGCCACACGGCACCGTGAAGAGTCTCGCCCTCCAACCACTGCGCAACCTTGGCGCGCAGTGCGAGGAGCGCGTCAAATTCCAGCCCTGTTGGCACGCCCATGCTTGCAAAAAGGAAGGCCGTGTCTTCCGTGGATACATTGCCACTTGCGCCCGGTGCATGTGGGCACCCGCCAATGCCGGCGGTGCAGGCATCGAATCGGCGAACCCCGGCCTCCCAAGCCGCGAACACGTTGGCCAGACCCAGACCTCGCGTGTCGTGAAAATGTCCACAGGCCAGGCGATCGCCTGCAACTGCGAACCCCTTCTCGAACAAGCTCCTAACCTGCATCGGCTGTGCATAGCCCACAGTATCGGCAAGTCCAACGCGGTCGGCCCCGGCATCGAGCACGGCTTGCAGCAGGCGTAGTACCTCGCTTTCATCGACAGCGCCCTGAATCGTGCAACCGAACGCCGTGCTGAGACCGACCTCGATCAGGCAGGCCGATCCGCTGCTGTCGCGCAGGCTGCGAATAAGGGCGATTTCCGCCACCACTTCGTCGGGCGTTTTTCGCAGATTGGCCAGGCTGTGGGCATGGCTCGCGGACAGGGGCAGCAGCATGACGTCCGCGCCGCTGTCGAGGGCGGCTTGCGCCCCCTTGAGGTTGGGAACCAGCACGGACGTCACCAGACCCGGAAGCCTTCTGGCGCTGGCCACCAGGTCCGCCGTGTCCGCCAACTGAGGGAGCAGGCGTGCCGGCACGAAGGAGCCGACCTCGATCTCGCGCAGTCCGGCGGCGTACGCGCCATGCAGCCATTCGAGTTTCTGCTCCGTCGGGAGCGTCCTGGCAATGCTTTGAAGGCCGTCGCGCAAGCCAACTTCGCGAACGATCACAGGTGTGGGTGTATTCATGGGAGCCTGTCCATCGAATCAATGCGTTGTGCCCACACCCACGGACGTGCCAGGCGGTCCTTGCGCTGGTAGGCGGCGATGTCTTCCTCATGGCTTGCAGCGAGGGTGATCGGATCCAGTCCCTGGAGCAGCGTGTCGCGGCGTGCTTCGTCGATCTCGAACGCATGGATCGACCGATCGGGAAACACCACTTGGCAGGAACGCAGATCCACCGTCACTGTCTCGCCCGGATTCCGCTCCAGCATGGCCAACAGTCCTTCCACGGCGCCCTCTGGCAGCGTCACCGGCAGGATGCCGTTCTTGATGCAGTTCTCGTAGAAGATGGACGCAAACGACGGGGCAATGATGCTGCGGAAACCGAAGTCGACGAGTGCCCATACGGCGTGCTCTCGAGAGCTACCGCATCCGAAGTTTGCGCGCGCGACGAGGATCGAGGCGCGCCGGAAAGGCTCCCGGTTCAGCACGAATTCTTGCGTCTCGCTGCCGTCCCCGGCATATCGCCATCGATGGAAGAGATACTTTTCCAACCCGGCTTTCGACAGCGTGTAGACATGCTGGACGGCGATGATCGCGTCGGTGTCCACGTTGATCCTGGGCAGCGGCGCCGCAGTGCCTTGCAATTGAATGAACGGTTCCATCAACTTGCTCCAAGTTCGCGGATATCGGTCAGCTTGCCGGCAATAGCGGCTGCGGCTGCCACGGCGGGGCTGGCGAGATGCGTTCGCGCACCTGGCCCTTGGCGTCCCTCGAAATTTCGGTTCGAGGTCGACACGCAGCGTTTCCCCGCCGGGACACGATCACTGTTCACGGCGGCGCACATCGAGCACCCCGGCTCGCGCCACTCGAACCCCGCATCCAGGAAGATGCGATCCAGGCCGAGCGCTTCCGCCTCTCGCTTCACGGTCATGGACCCCGGCACCACGATGGCGCGCACATGCCCCGCGACCTTCCGGCCTCGTGCGACGGCGGCCGCGGCTTGCAGGTCTGAAATGCGGCTGTTGGTGCAAGAACCGATGAAAACGTTGTCGATCTTCAAGCCCAACAGGGGCGCGCCAGGTTGGATGCCCATGTATTCGATGGCGCGTTGCGCGGCTTCGCGCTCTTCCTTGTCCTCGATCTGCGCCGGGTCGGGCACGAGCGCATCGATCGCAGTGACCTGCTCCGGACTGGTACCCCATGTGACTTGCGGTGCGACGACGCTCGCGTCGAAGTCGAACTCGGCGTCGTAGACGGCACCGGCATCGCTGGCAAGCTGGCGCCAGTGCGAAACAGCCATCTCGAACGCATCGCCAGTGGGCGCGAATTCGCGTGTCCTGACGTAGTCGAACGTGGTTTCGTCCGGTGCAATCAACGTTGTCCTGGCTCCCGCTTCGACACCCATGTTGCACAGGGTGAATCTTCCCTCCATCGGCATTGCGGAAATTGCCTGGCCACTCAGTTCCAATGCGTATCCCGTCGCACCCGCGGTGCCGATCTGACCGATCAGAAACAGGATGAGATCCTTGGCGGTCACACCATTGCCCAGCACGCCATCCACATGGATGCGCATCGTTTTCGGTTTTCGCACGGCCAGGGTTTGTGTTGCCAGAACTTGCTCGACAGACGATGTACCGATTCCCCAGGCCCAGGCACCCAGGGCGCCAACGGTCCCGGTGTGGCTGTCGCCACAGACCAGGGTAACGCCAGGGAGCGCGATGCCGAGTTCGGGCGCGATGACGTGAACGATGCCTTGCTGCGGGTCGTGCACATCGAAGTGCCGTATCTCGTGCTCATGCGTGCTCTTGCGAAAGGCCTGGATCAGCTTTTTTCCACCATCGACCGTGTCGTCTCCGCGGCCGCGATCCGTCGAGATCAGGTGGTCGGTGGTTCCGTAGGTCAGCTCCGGATTGCGCACCGCACGCCCTGTCAATCGCAAGCTTTCAAATGCCTGAGGGCTCGTGATCTCGTAAAGCAAATGTCGGTCGATGTGGATAAGCGCCTCGCCGCCCACAAGGTCGGCGATGTGATGTTGATCCCAGAGCTTCTGGAAAAGCGTGCGGGGCGGCATGGCTACCTGCGCCTCACTGAATAACGACACCAGCGCGCGCCACCAAATCGCCGTGCTTGACGTACTCTGACGCCAAGAACGCCTTCAGTTGATCCGGGCTCATCGGCGCCGTCACTGCGCCCTCGGCCGCAATCTGGCTCTGGAACGCCGAGCTCTGCAGGGTGATGTTGATGGTTTCGTTGAGCTTGCGAACGATGTCAGCCGGCATTGCCTTGGGACCGATCACCGCGTACCACGCTTCCAGAACGCAGCCGGGAATGGTTTCGGACAGGGTCGGCACATTGGGCAACGCCGTCGCCCGCTTGTCACTGGACACCGCCAGAACCTTGAGACGACCCTGCTTGACCAGACCCTCGACAGACGCGTACGAAAGGAAGGCCACGTCGACGACGCCGCTGACCAGATCGGGGATCACCGGCGCCACGCCTTTGTAGGGGACGTGCAGCAGCGAGAACTGCCCTTTTTCTTGCATGTACATCCCTGCAAGGTGAAGGATCGTACCGTTGCCGGATGAACCCAGCGTCAACTTGTTCGGTTCCTTCAACGCCAGCGCTTTGAGTTCACCCACATTGTTCGCCGGCAGGTCGGCGCGCGTGACCAGCACCATCGGCGATGTGGCAACCCCCGCGATCGGCGTGATGTCCTTCAGCGCGTCGAAACTCAGCTTCTTGTAGACATGGGGAAACACGACGTAGTTCGAGCTGATGAGCGCGATGGTGTACCCGTCGGCAGGGGCCCGCAGCAAGGCCTCGGTGCCCACGACGCCGCCGGCGCCCGGTATGTTCTCCACGACGAACGGCTGTTTCAATGCCCTGGACATCTGATCGGCCAGGCGCCTCGTCATGTTGTCGGCGCCGGAGCCTGCCGAGTTCGGCGTGATCATACGAATCGGCTTGCTGGGGTAAGTGTCGGCGTAGGCCGTACCAAATGTGACGCAGAACCCTGCGAGGGCGGTCAGGATGTCGCGTCTGCTGATGAATGTCATGTTTGTCTCCGGGTGGTTGTTATGTGATCAAAGGGCTGCTTTGCTCTTGTGGCATCTGGCAGCGGTGAAGGTGTGCTGACTTGTCAATGCGGGCCCGCGACTGTGCGGGATGCAAAGAGATCGCGCGAAGCCGCCGCTGACAGCCCCCAAGCCTCGAGGTACTTGGCCGTCTGCGCGCCCACGCTTTGTGGCTGCAGGCGAACTGCAGGCTTTTGGTCGTTGATGCGGAACGGCATTGCCGGGAGTGCCGCATGTTTGTCTTCCACCCAGACGTCCAACAGGGAGCCGTTTGCGCCGAGGTGTTCGTCATCGAGCAGGTCGAGCGGGGTGCGCACAGGCCCGAACGGAACCTGGGCCCGAATGCAATGGGCCTCCACTTGCGCCATCGAGAACGCCGATAACTCCTCGTTCAAGCGCGGCAGCATCCAACTCCGGGCAGCCGTTCGAGCCGTGTTGTTGGCCAACCGCGGATCGTCGCGCAGCTCGTCGAAACCGAACTCGTTGCAAAAGCGAAGCCATTGCGCATCGCTCGTGAGGCCGATGAACATCTGGCCATCGGAACATTGGCACAGGTCATACACGCCCCAGGCCTGTGTCCTGTCGGGCATAGGGACCAGTTCGGTGCCGCCCAGCTGCACCATGGCCATGTGCTGCCCGACCAGGAATGCCGTGGATTCGTACAGTGCGCTGGTGACGAAGGCGCCGCGCCCGGATTGCTCGCGCGCGCGAAGAGCGGCCATGATGCCGATGACGCCGAACATGCCACCCGTCATGTCGACAATCGATGCACCCGCCCGGATCGGGCGTCCGGCCGGACCCGTCATGTACGCCAGGCCGCCCATCATCTGGACAACCTCGTCCAGCGCGGTGCGCGCTTCGTAGGGGCCCGGCAAGAAGCCCTTCAGCGAGCAGTAAACCAGCCGCTCGTTCAACGCGCTGGCAGCGGCATAACCGTAGCCCAGGCGCGTCATGACATCGGGACCGAAGTTCTCGATCAGGACGTCGGCCCACTGGATGGCGTTGTCCAGAATGGGACGTGACTGCGGATTCTTCAGATCAACCGCCACACTTTCCTTGTTTCTGTTCAGGTACCCAAAAAAGCCCGAGCCAAAACCCGCCAGGTTGCGTGTCGGGTCGCCTTCAAGGCGCTCGATACGAACGACCGTGGCGCCCAGGTCCGCCAGGATGAGCCCGCAGGTGGGCGCCATGACGGTGTGGCCGAAATCAAGAACCTTCACGCCGGCCAACGGCAGTTCCGCGTCGATTACATTGTCCTTGTGTTTCATCTGGTGAGCCTGTATGATCGTCTGATGAAACTATAAGGCTGGGGACTTGGCATGTCAATCAACGGAAATACCCCTGACGCTGCCTCTGCGAAAGGTCTCGGGGTCACCGCGCTTGAACGCGGACTTCGGCTTTTGATGGCGCTGCGCAAAGACGAAGGGCAGAAGCTCAGCGACCTGGCCCGGACAACCCAGCTCGACAAGGCCACGGCGTCCAGGTTGCTGCGATCCTTGATGCGGTATTCGTTTGCCGTGAAGGACGCCGATGAGCGCTATCGCCTGGGACCGGCGACTGCTGTTCTCGAGGCCACGGGGGACAAGACGCACGGGATTGCAGCGGTCGTACAACCGGTCATCGATCGGATCGCCAAAGAATCGGGAGAGACCGCGAGCTTCTTTGTGAGGCATGGCGATCTGCGCCTGTGTGTGGCGCTTGCAGCCGGCCACCATGCAGTCGGCCACGTCTTGAAGGTCGGGGACGTGTTGCCCACGGAGCGCGGAGCTGGAGGACGGGTGTTGAGGCTGTACGAAGGAGGTCGGCCTGCTGGCGGCCCGGACTTGGTACAGACGAGCCTTGGAGAACGCGACCCGGAACTTGCGGCAGTCGCCGCGCCGGTCTTCGATGCGAGAGGCAAGCTGCTCGGCGCGCTTTCACTCTCGGGAACCAGCACACGATACTCGTCCCCCGAATACTTGCAGAGCACGCAGGCACGCATCGCCTTTGCCGCCCGGGAGATCGAATCCTTGTTCCTATCGCCTCAATGAGCAGTTGCTCTCGACACATGATCACCCTGCACCATTGCGTCAGCGCACGCTCGTTCCGGCCCCTCTGGATGCTTGAAGAGATCGGGCTTTCCTACGACCTCCAGATGCTGCCCTTTCCGCCGCGCGTGCTGTCTCGGACGTATCTCGAGGTCAACCCGCTGGGTACGGTGCCGATGCTGTCCGACGGCGTCATGCGAATGACCGAATCGGCCGCGATCTGCCAATACCTGGCCGCGCAATTTTCGGCGGGCCAACTGGATGTAGGTCCTGACGAGCCAGACTTCGGGCCGTACCTCAACTACCTTCACTTCGGCGAGGCGACCTTGACCTTTCCGCAAACGCTCGTGTTGCGGTATGCACACTTCGAGTTGGCGGAGCGAAAACAGCCGCAGGTCGCCGACGACTATGCCAAGTGGTTCCTGGCGCGCCTGCGAACGCTGGAGCCGCTGCTCGCGGAGCGCGACTACCTCTGTGCGGGCCGCTTCACCGCCGCGGACGTGTCGGTTGGCTATGCATTGTTGCTGGCCGATCATCTGGGCTTCGGGGAGCGCTTCACACCCTCGGTGGCGGCTTACTGGAGGCGTCTGCGCTCGCGACGGGGCTTCACGGCAGCGATGGCCGCGCAATCACTTGCTGCCAAGGCGCAGGGCATCTCCTCGACCCCCGCGCCCGATATCCGACCCGATAGTCCTTGACTCTCTTGACCGATCGCGAAGCCGACGAGAGCAAGTTGAGCTTATTCGTCCTGGACTTTGCCTACGCCACCGGCCTACGCTTGAGCGAACTGGTGGATGCCAAGCTGGGCCAGATCGAGACCGACGGCCAGGGCGACCACTGGCTGCACCTGATTGGTAAGGGAGGCAAGGCTGCCAAAGTCGCCCTGCCCTCGCTGGCACGTGGGGCCTTGGACCGTTGTCTCATGCAGCGGCAACTGCCCGTCACCCCTTCGAGATGGGACCCGGCGACCACGTTGATCGGGAACATCGAGGGAGACGAAGCCAGCATCGGCAGCAAGACAGGCATCACCGCGGCGCGCTTGTGGCATGTGATGAAGCGCTTCTTCGCGCAGGTGGCTCAAGTCATCGAGGCGGAGAATCCGGCTACGGCGGAGAAGCTCAGGCGAGCCAGCCCGCACTGGATGCGGCATACCCATGCGACCCATGCGCTGGCGCATGGCGCAGAACTGACCACCGTCAGGGACAACCTGCGACACGCATCGATCCAAACGACTTCGATCTATCTGCACGTCGATGAGGTCAAGCGGGCCAGGCAGATGGAGGGGGCGTTCCATAGCGTCAAGCCCAGCCCATAACTTTGCGGTATTTGCTGCCAAGCACCGAGGCCTGCGACTGAAGTCTGTGGCGCGCCGTCGAAAACGGCCGATCATGGCTTCCAACCGGCCTTGCATGAGCCGTTGATGTAGAATTCCTTACACGACGTAAGGAGTTTTGATGCCAGTTGCAACGCTAACCAGCAAGGGCCAGATCACCCTGCCCGCATCCGTGCGTTCCGCCCTTGGGTTGGAGGCTGGCGCAAAGGTGGATTTCGTTGCCGAGGGGGACGGGTTCAAGGTCGTTCCCGTCAGAAACAAGGTTTCATCTTTGAAGGGACGGTTCGCCGGTCGCGTTGGAAGGCCAGTCAGCCTCGAAGCGATGGACCGGGCCATTGGCGAAGCAGTCGCTGATCGCCAGCGCAGATCCGGGCGCTGAGCCGTGATTGGCCTGGATACCAATGTCCTTGTCCGGTATCTTGCACAGGACGACATTGCCCAAGCTGCTAGCGCTACTCGATTTATCGAGAAGCGGCTTAGCCAGCGCTCCCCTGGATTCATCAGCCTGGTGGTCTTAGTCGAGCTATGCTGGGTGCTGCAGAGCGTTTACGGCGCCACAACGGTCGAGCTCTCGGACACGGTGGCCGACTTGCTCGCCACGCCGCAGTTCAAGCTGCAGGCGCGCGAGGCAGTGCAGGACGCCGTTCAGGCCTTGCGGGCGGGAAAGTCGGGCAAGGCCGGTTTTGCAGATTTCCTGGTTGCGCAGATCGCGCTTCGCGAGGGGTGCAGCGCAGTGGTTAGCTTCGACCGTGCCGCGGTCCGCTATGCAGGCATGACGTTGGTCGAATAGACGAGTAACTGGCGCGCCCAGTTGAAGCGCCACCAAACTAACTACCCGCGGTCTGTGAGTCCATTGGAACTGCGCTGAGCGATGGGACATAACCGCTTCTCGTATAAAACACGTTTGTAGCGGCTGAATAGACATCATGGTCGCTCGTGCGTCGGAAGCAGCCCATCTCCAGTATCGTGAATGGACGGATTCCACGGACAGATCTATCCGGCCGTAGAGGGTTACATTGCTTTGTGCTAGAGCCGGTGAACTGGAAGCTGCCGCGAGCATCGCGCCAACCAAGGTCGCCTGATTTTTCATCCCGGTGGCGCTTACGATTCGGTATGGCGAGGAATGGAGAATGAGAATGTTGCCCCTTGATCGTCGTTGGGCTCCGCCCAGAGACGGCCGTGATGCTCCTCGATGATCGAGCGGCTGATGGACAAGCCGATGCCCATGCCGCCGGGCTTTGTCGAGTAGAACGCAGCGAACAGTTTCTCGCTACCCTCGAGATCCAGGCCAACGCCGACATCCCGAACGGCGAAGCGCACATGATTGTCATTATCCCGCTCGGTGCTGATCACCAAGCGCCGGGGGCGATCGTGAACCCCGGCCATTGCCTCCGACCCATTGCGAAGCAGGTTCAGGATGACTTGTTGTAGCTGGATGCGATCGCCTGAGACGGCCGGCAGGTCTTGGCCGAGTTCAAGCTGAAGGGTCACGCCGTTCTTTTCGAAGTCGCTCCAAGCCATCGTGACGACCTCTCGGGTTGCCTCGTTCAAACTTATCGGCTTCAGCATGATCTCCTGCCTGCTGAACAGCGCACGCAATCGTGTGATCACGTCAGCGGCGCGGTTGCCGTCACGAATGGCTCTTCGCGCCGTTTCGCGCGCGCCCTCGATGTCGGGGGGATCGGCAGCAAGCATCCGCAGGCCTGTGCTGGCGTTGGTGATGATGCCCGAGAGTGGCTGGTTAATCTCATGGGCGATCGTCGCCGATAGCTGCGCAATGCTCGCGATGCGGTTCGCGTCCGCCAACTGCCTCTCTATGTCGTGATATCGCTGATCGCTTTCCCGAGCGGCCTGCTCCGCACGCTTGCGATCCGTGAGATCGAGAACAAACGCCACCCCTTCCGTTGGCGTCCCATCGAACAGCGCCGCACCAATCAGCACGGGAACACGAACGCCGTCCTTCCTCACATACTCCGCCTCGAATGGAGGTGCGACGCCGGTGGCCAGCATGTTCGTCATGACCTGGTCATCGCCCGGATCCCACTCTGGCGGCATCAAGTCCTTCCAGCTCAGTTTCCCCGGCATCATGTCGTCGCTTCCGTACCCGACGATTCGTCCGAAGGCATCGTTGGCGCTGATGATGTGGCCGTCAAGATTCCAGGTGAAGATACCAATGATGTTCGAATTGAAAAGCCGTCGAACGCGCCCCTCGCGTTCTTGGAGCTCACGGTAGAGGCGGGCATTTTCCTGGCTGGCCGCTGTCTCCGACGCGAGCATCCGCGAGAGCTCCACGATGCGACGTTGACCGAGCACTACGGAGAGAAGCCTTGCGTAGAGCGCCGAGATCTCATACAGCAGGACGATAAGGACGATACTGCTTGACATCAAGCTAGTGACACGGACCGCATACCAGCCGGTGCTGAAGCGGGCCGGAGCCGGATAGAAATGCGGCGGAATCTCAATCAGGTACGTGCACAAGACGACCATCAACACCAGATCGAGAATTGACTGCCGTCGAACCCAAAGGACGGCGAGGGCAACCATGCATAGCAAGGCGATGGGTGCGCCGACCACGTAAGGCCAGTTCGGAACGAAGGTGCTCTGGTCAAGCATGATGCGCGGCAATCCTGGTCCGCCATCTATGGACAGCAATGCTGCCGCCATCGCACCAGTCACTGTCCAGAGAATGCTGCGTACGATTGCCGGACGTACCTTCTCCGTCGGCACATCAGAGCTTGCGCCAGCGTCCTTCGACAACGCATAACCGATCACAAACAGCGGGAACCCACAGTGCCACAACAGGTACAAGTGCGCCGAAGTTTGCAATCCCCCCACCAAACCGTTGGGTGCCAACACGCCCGGAAATGCGAGTACGTAGGGGACAATCAGGAGCGCGGTGAAGAGATACCCGCTCGCGATCACGAGAATCGCGCGCGATCGCAAAATAGAAAACTGAGCGAACAAGATGATCGCGGTGATCAAGTCGATCACAAACATCGCCGTCGTGTAAACGGCGACGAACGAGTGGATCGCGCCCAATTGCATGCCGCCGAACGGCCCGGTGACAAGGGCAAGAGCGACGCAAAGTGCGAGCACGATACCGAGCGCGAGTCGTTTCTGCGCCGGACTCGGCGGAAGACTAGAGAGGACGTAGTTCTGTCCTTCAGGTACAGCATCGCCTCGCTTCAGCATTTAGTTGACCCCTCCGGCTACAAGCGATAGCAATCCTACGCTGTCGTGCCAGGCATTGGTAAGCTCAATAGCTCTCATGGTGGACGTGATCTAGTGGACCAGCCCCACGACCCGCTTCTGGGGACGGGAACAGAGACCGAGAATGTGGCTCCCGGACCGTCTTGAATAGGTGTCGCCCAGATGCGGCCGCCATGGCGCTGGACGATCGTGCTACTGACGGAGAGACCGATGCCCATGCCTGTTTTTTTGGTGGTGTAGAAAGCCCTGAAGATCTTTTCCTCGTCTCCGGGCTGAAACCCGACGCCGACGTCCGTGACGCTCAAGTAAGCGTTGGCGTCCCCGTCGAGCCTCGTGCGGACTACCAGATGCTTTGGACGACCGACGACGTCGGCCATCGCCTCGATGGCGTTGAGGACCAGATTCAGGAAGACCTGCTGCAACTGGATGCGATCACCCCGCACGTTCGGAAGACGGGAGCCCAGATCGGTGCGCAGGAGGACTTGATTGCGCTGCAAGTCGCCGACCGACAGTGCAAGAACCTCACGCGTAGCCTCGTTAATGTTCACTGCATCGAACTCCGGATCCTTGTTCGCAAACATGGCGCGCAGACGAGTGATGACTTCGCATGCGAGACCTTCGTCATTTCCGAAAGCTCGGAGCGAATCTTTCCCAGCGCCTCCTCGGCCAGTGTCCGGGCAGTGGTGTCTTGCATCACCCCGACGAGCTCCTTGCCACCTTCGCGGTCGACACTGACATGGGCACTGGCCCGGATGTGTTTGACGGCAGCGTCAGACATCTGCAGCCGAATGTCGTATTCATGGTTCGCGACTCCGGTTCGGGCGAGCGCGATGCTCTCCACGAACCGCGGCCTATCCTCCGGATGCACGCGCCAGACGCCATCGTGCCGACGCATTCGCAATTCGACTTCGCCCTCTTCGCCTTCAGCTCGCATGCGAGTCCAGTGTTCATCGCGTCTTCGTCAGGATCGAATGCATTGGCCCATCCGACCCGTCGGGTTCTGTTCGCCAGGCTGCAACGGGAATTGCATCGATCATCCGTCGGTTGTCCTCCACGGCCGCGTCGAGCGCCGCGACGGTCTCGCGAAGCTTGGCCTCAATGCCAACCCGCTCTTCGATCGACAGATCACACGCGTTCTTGGGAAGCCCAAGTCCCTGCCCTGATTCCGTACTATTGCGAAGTTCGCCGAAGTCCGGTCCTGGTTGAAGGAGCCGTCTGGCAAGTAGGGCTGAATCCAGTCGATCACGACCAGCTGGCCACGAAACAACGGAATTTCGACCTCGATACCGGCCGCAGTGAGGCGTCCCAGATGTTCTTCGCGCTTCCCGGGCCCGATGACGTGAACGACGCGCTCTCCTGATCCCAAGCCCTCCCTGATGAAGGGCAGCAGCACCTCGTACTCTTCGTCTTCACTTTGAAAGAATCCACAAGCGTGCCCTGGGTCATCCAGCAGTTCTGGGTGGTAGCTATTGCGAGCAACTGGCGATGACGCGGAAATGGCGTTGAACACGACTGTTCTCCTATGAGGTGGGGTCATATTTCCCCACAAAGCGCTAGCAATGGCTAGAGAAAACAGGTGTACCAATACCAAGGTATCGTTGACCCATTTTTCCATTCGCGGCACTCTGAGGCCCGAGCACCAATGTTGGGAGAAGCAATGAAGACCGAGCTAGCGCGGCGTTTCGTGCTGAGGCCCTTCGGTGTTGGCTGATCGCGTGCAGCCATGAGTGATGCCGTTCCACAAGAGCGGGCATTCGTCTGCGTTGTCGACGACGACGAATCAGTCCGGGAGTCGTTGCCCGATCTGCTGAGGGAGCTTGGCTATGCGGCCGAAGCGTTCACTTCGGCCGGCGCTTTTCTCGCATCCGATTGCGTCGGTCGGACGCGATGCCTCATCCTCGACATCGCGATGCCCGGCATGACTGGGCCCGAGTTGCAGCGCGAACTGGCGCGGCGACATCAGGAGCTTCCAATCGTTTTCATCACGGCTCACAATGACGGGGCGATCCGTCCACGCCTAATCGCACAAGGCGCCGTGGAATGCCTGTTCAAGCCTTTCAGCGAGACCGCATTGATCGCAGCACTTGATGCAGCACTTGGCGCGCGATGAGCCAGTTGCCACCGACAAGAGCCCCTGAGGAGATTCACATGCATGCGAACAGAATGCAGCTCGACATTTCGAAGGTCTCGATCGCGTTCGATGCCATGCCCGTTGTGTTCGCGGTCGACGATGACGTTTCGGTCCGCGAGTCGCTGGAACTGCTGATCCAAAACGCCGGATGGCAACCGGAGACGTTCGCCTCGGCAGCGCAATTTCTGGCGCGCGCGCGATCCGGGGTACCTAGTTGCCTCGTGCTCGACGCTCGGAAAAAATCTACTACTTGAGATAGGTGTTGTTCTGAAGTGGCACGTGCCGGAGGTAGCCTCACAACCTACCGTGTTCCCGCGTCGCTGACTACGGTGGTGGTTCGCCAGAAGCTACGCATCGCTTTTGACCTCTCGTCTCGTTCGGTGCTGAGGTACATCGACGTCGTCCCCACCGACACATGCCCTAGGTTGTTCTGCACTTCTCCGCCGGGGCGCGAAAACGGCCGGCGCTGCCATCCAGTTCGGTCAAAGCCGATCTCGCACTCATCGATCGAGTAGACAACCGTGAACCAGCAAGGCCTGCTTCAGGGGTGGCTGGTTGCAGGAAGTCGGGCAGCAGGAAGCTTGCATTACTCGCTGCTTGCATGTGAGATTCGAGAGAAGTAAAATAGCCTCATGATTCTCACATCCATGTTGATCAAGCACCCGCTTCGCAGGAGCCTCTCCGACATCCCGCGCGCGGGCTCTGCAGGGGCGCCCGCCGGAGACGTCGCAGCCATCGCATCGATGGTGGACAGTGTGCGCCTTGCGACGAGTCTCATCATGCGGGAGGTTTCTCGGGTGGAGGAAACCGGCGGCGCCGCCGCCCAGGACGATGCGCTCCTGATGCGCGTGCGCATGGCAATCGCCAAGGTGGAGCAGGAGTCCCTGCAAGATCTCGCGGACGCCTTTGAACCGCGTCGCCCGGCAGCCACCCGCGCCGACCTCGAGATGCGGGCGCTGGAGGCGATCATGAACGGGGCCGAATGGCTCTCGGCTGCGGAAATCGGCCGAAAGCTCGACCCGGATGCGGCCAACCCGCACGCGGCAGTGAGTCGCTGGCTCCAGAACAAACAGGTCTTCGCCATCGACCACCGAGGCAAGAAGATGTACCCCGGCTACCTCTTCGGAGAAACTTGGCGACCCATCCCCGAGGTCAAGAAGGTGCTGTCGATCCTGGCCGACTACTCGCCATTCCGACTTGCATCATGGTTCGAGTCCACCAACGCCACCCTCCAGGGCAAGCGCCCGCGCGAGCTGTTGAAACGCAACGCAAAAGTCGTGATCGAGGCTGCAGAGCGGCACTTGGTGGGCGCGGTGCATGGCTAGTCCGGCAGCACCTCGTCTACCCCCTCCCGACCACCCCTTCCGTCTCCTGCCTCACAAGGAGCGGGTGTGGTTTCGGGTGCACAAATTCGATGCGACCACCGGCGAGTACGCGGCGACCGCTTTCAATGACTCGGGGCGCGGCTGGGCGCGTTTCAGCCCTTTGACCGACCCCCTGACGGGGCTGCCCATTCCCACGATCTACGCTGCCAGCAATGAGAACGCGGCGATTGCAGAGATCGTCTTGCACAACGTTCCCACGCCGTCGACCGGCTATCTGCACGACCTCGAGGCCAACTACGCGGCGCATCTGCATTTGAGCCGCATTCGTACGCCAGAGCTCAAGCTCGTGAATCTGACGGCCACTGGTCTCAGGGCGGCCGGACTCACCTTCTCGGATCTCTTCGCCGGTGAGGAGGGCGACTACGGCCGTACGCGGACCTGGGCCCAGTGGATCTGGAGTTCGATGCCGGATGCACAGGGCCTGCACTGGATGTCGAAGCGCGACAACCGTGCCGAAGTGATCGTGCTCTTCGGCGACCGCATTCCCGCAGGAATCACCGATGAGAGTGACTCTCGGCCGCTCAAGGCCTATGAGCAGCAGATCATCGACCTGCTCGACGAGATGGGCGCGGGCGTGGCTCTGAAATAGCGCAGGCGCCGTCGAGGCAGGAAGCAAGGCTTGGCAAGCAGCAGCAGAAGATCCTTGCGAATGAGTTCCGAAGGTACTCGCTCGTATTCCCATAGAGTCCGGAGCGAACCCGTTGCTCGACGTAACTGCGCAGCGACTCTGGGAATGCGAAGCTCATGGTGGTGGTACTCATGGATGTATTTGTGGAACGACTATCTCATTCGGAGAGTGGAAGTTTCTGCGCTGGGCTTCCTCTCGGACTTCAGCGAGCCGCCGCGCGATCACGTCACTGACACGCAAAACTCTCCGCCAACTCGAGGCTGCCCGTCCCCGTGTAGCGGGCGACTTTCGGATAGGAGCAAAGAGGCCGCGCGCGAGTGGCGGACCAGGCTGATGGCACCTCGGGGTTGACACCACCGGCGTTCCCCGGCCCTCTTGCGCTCGCGATGACCGAGTCTGGCGCGGCTCCCTGTTCGACCCACTTGACCAGCGCGCTCAGCATGTCGAACTGGTCTGTCGACGGCCCGTTGCCGCAATGGTTCATACCCGGCACACCGTACAGCCTGGCGAAGTTGGATGCATCCCCCCCATTCGCCGCGGTCAGGTTTCTGTACCAGGTGACGGAGTCGTCGTACGAGAAGACGGGGTCGCTTACGCCGTGCCAGACCATGACCTTGGCGCCGCGATTCTTGAGCTTCGACAAGTCCGACGGGTTGGGAGGCGTCATGAAATCCATTGCGGATACGGTGAAGGTTGCGTTGGTCGCGGTGATGGATGCCGTGAGCGCATCGATCGAAGCGGTCAGCGCATCGACAGGCGGCCCCGGGGGCACGCCAAACACGGATCCCACGGCCAACGGATCAAGCACCTGCGACAGGACGAATTCCCATCCCGCCCAGTCGGAGCCTGCCATGCCCGGGTCGAACGGGAAGGTGTTGTAGATCGCTGCGCCGGTCGACGTCTTGGCGCCGGCGAAGATGTCGCCCACCACCTGCTTTTGCAGTGCTGTCAGGCAGGTCCCGTCGCGCGAGCCGGTGCAGGTGGGAACGTCGTCATTCAAGCTGAACACTGCTTGACACTTGGCGGTGTCCGACACGATACCGTCGGTGGCCAGGTCGAGCGCATCGCATTTCGCCAGGATCTTGTTGGCAACGGTCGTGCGTTCCGCTGTGGTGAAGGCCGTGGACAGATCCGGAATCGGGAAGCCACCGAGAAACGGGGGCGCCGTTGTCATCGCGCCCGGTGTCGCCGCCTTCGCGTACTGTTGGGTACCCCAGATCTGGGATACCGCCGCCTTGGGCAGGTTGTAGCCCGGCGCGCCCGCCAGGAAACCGTCGTACTCCTCCGCCAGACGGGAGGTGGCGACGAGCGTATGGCGCCCCCCGTTGGAGCATCCGCCGAAATAGGAACGATCCGGCTGCCTTCCGTAAGCGGACTTGACAAGCGCCTTGGCCATTGGCGTGATCTTCTGCGCGGCTTGGTAGCCGTAGTCGAGCCGAGCTTGCGGTTCGAAGCCAAAGGTTGCCGACTGCGCTCCCGTATGCCCGGCATCGGAGCTAACTACGGCAAACCCCTGCAGGAGCGGGTTGGTCAGGGGCCCTCCACCGGTGCCAGCACCGTCCGCAGTGACCACCGTGCCGTCCAAGCCCCCGTTGCCCTGGTAGTAGAAGCGCCCGTTCCAGGCCTGCGGCAGCCTCATTTCGAAACCGATGGCATAGGTCTGACCATCGCTTCCGGTTCGGCTGTACATCTTGCCGGTGACAAGGCAATGTGCGGCCACCGAGCTGCCCCCGACACTGAGCGCGCCGGCGGCGATATCAACAGCCGTGTCGATCGTGGTGTTGGGCGCGGAGAACGTGCTGGCAAGAGTGGTGCAGACGCCCAGTGTGCCGGGTTGTGCAGCGGAGAGCTGCGGAATGACTGGCGTGACTGGTGTGACTGATGTGACTGGTGTGACCGGCGGGGCGGGCGCAGCTGGAGCTGGAGCTGGAGCTGGGGTAGCTGGAGTGGCTGCAATGGGCGGAATGAAGCCGCCCCCTCCTCCACCGCCACCGCCACAAGCCATCAGCCCAATCAGCGTTGTCAGGCCGACGCCAGCGGCCGTTATCCCAGTGCGCATTTGCTTGTCTCCTGTGGGTGAGTCGCGGGCGCCAGAACAACCGTCCGCGGCGAGATTTAACTCCACGCTGGAATTACTTTGCGTCAGTGTTTTCCATGGGCTGCTTACATTTTGATTCCATTGTGGAGATACATCGCGTCTTGTCGAGTACCTCTGGGAAGCCCGTGACAGTGACCGACAATGCGCGGATGGCTCACAAACACGCTCGACCTGACACCACTCCCCGTGGCAACTTGTCCGAGGCTCAGCTGAAATCAGTCATCGGCTACCAGCTTGCCCAGGCGTCGGTGGCAACAAGCCGCATCTACGATGCCGCCGTCGGCCGAAAGACCGGTCTGCATCGCTTGGAGTACACGATCTTGATGCTGGTGCGCGAGAACACCGGCTGCACTGCGTCGAGTCTGGCAAAGGCCCTCGACATATCCACGCCGAACATGGCACTGTGGCTCGATCGGGTTACCGGCAAAGGTTTGGTGGACCGCATACCGAGTGCGACAGATCGTCGGTCGAACCACCTGCGCCTGACCCCTCATGGCGAGCAGATCGTCGTTAGCGCGACACTGGCGATCCTGAAGACCGAAGAGGCAATGCTGTCTCGACTCAGCTTCGGTGAGCGTGCCCTGTTGGCTGAACTTCTGCACAAGGTCGCGGGCTGCCGCGACACGATAGACGCAGCCCACCCCGATTGAACATTCGCCTGTGGATCTTGCGCGCATGCGGGCAGAACTCGTCGAGCTTGCCAGTCACGCGGTCGTCGAAGCGGGCGCCGGTGCACACCACCAGGTCGGCCTCGTGCATGGCCAGGTTGGCTTCGAGAGCGCCGTGCATGCCGAGCATGCCGTGGCTTTTTGCAGTGAAAACCGTGCGCGCCCCTGCTACGCCGCGAGCCGCGTGAACTGCGCTCTCGATAGCAGCCGTTTGAAGTCGCCGTCGAACGTGACCAAATGCTCGCCTTGATGGATGACTGCAGCAGCCAACCAGGCGTCCGGTAAGTCATTCGCACCCAGCACCTTGTCAGCGCACAGTTTGCGGAACGCGGGCCATTCGGCGCCGAGCGCGGGTTGCTCCACACCCGGCGCAGCCAACAGCACGTCCAAGAAGCGCAAGGCTTCAGTCGTCGGCGTCGGGTTAACGAATATCTTTGGATGCGTCACTAGCCGAAGGAAGCTTGCCAGCACCATAGGCTGCAGCTTCAGCAGCTTCCCTTGGGTTGCACTGGCGAGGGCGTTTTCCAGCCAGGCGCGAGCCACGACATGGTGCGGATGATCGCTGCGCGATGCAGCGACCAGCACGTTAACGTCAGGCGTCACTGTCGGCGATATCCAGCATTGCCTTGTTGCTCAATCCGTCGAGCCCCTGGGTCAAACCGCCCTTGCCTCGGTAGATGGGAAGGCGCACGGATTTCTTTTCAAACGGGCGCGAGCGCAGGCGCAGTTGGAGGCCTTCTTCGATCAGGCGCGTCAGACTCGTACGCTGCTGCACTGCCAGCGCTTTGGCTTGGGTTAACAACGAGTCGTTGAGGTTGAGCGTGGTCTTCATGGGGTAGCCTGATCTCGGCGTGCGAGTACAGATTTCTGTATTGTAGTGCCGGCTCTGGGACAACGCGAATCCCCCCATCCAAATGGGTGACTGGCAAGAATGCTTACGTTAAATAACTATTCCTCAGACCTTGAGCGGCCCACACTCCATCAGATCTCAATGATCTGATTCAAAGCTTCGTAAGCTGCGTCGCTGAGAAATATCGGCTGATACTCTGCTTTGATAATGTCCTTTATAGTGGACATTTCGAATTAATTCTCCATAATTGTGGCGTATGAAGGACATAATTCGCCTCCCCCAGGAGCTGGGAAATGCCATCAAGCTTGAGCGCAAGGCCCGCAAGCTCAAAGCCACGGACATCGCGAATCGCTCGGGTCGAGCCCGCAATGTGCTTTATCGACTGGAGCGCGGAGAGGATGTCACGGTGGGTTCGTTGCTCGACATCCTGCGCGCAATGGGTCTGACCATTCGCCTTGAGCGTTTGGGGATGCCGTCTCTGGAGGACGTGCAGCGTCGCTTCGCGCAGGACGATGAGGATGACGATGCTGCCTGAGAAGATCCGGCAGATCGACGTCGCGATCGGCGGCGCGCCCGCGGGTCAACTCCTCAGGCATTCGGTGTACGAGTTCCGCTACGCCGACACGGAGACGAGACAGCCCGCTGTCGCCCTCCTCATGCCGCCCAGCCGGCCGACCTACCAGGACGGTGATCTGTTCGCAGTGATGGATCAAAACCTTCCCGAGGGCGACCTCTATCTGCGATTGCGCGCGATGTTCCCGAAGCAGCAGCTCACGCCCATGCACCTGCTGGCCCTGGTGGGATCGAACGGCATCGGACGCCTGGGTTTCAGGATGCCAAATGAACCGCCCGCGGCTGCGCCCGTGCCTCTAGACCGCCAGACCTTGCTCGAAACACGGTACTCGCCGCGTGTCTTCGACGAGCTGGTTCGCGCCTACCTCAGCACCGGGGCAGGTATTGCCGGTATGCAGCCCAAGATCATGGTGCCGGATCGGCCCACCATTCATATCCCGACCCTCATCGTCAAGGCCGCCTCTCCGGCCTTTCCAGGCCTGGCGGCCAACGAGTTCCTCTGCCTGAGCGCGGCGCGCGCCGCGGGCATCCTGACGCCGACGTTCGATCTCTCTCACGATGGTCAGATGCTGCTCGTCGACCGCTTCGACATCGAGCAGGACGGCACCCGGCTCGGCTTCGAAGATGTTGCCGCGCTGATGGGTCTTCGGGTGCGCGACATCCAGTCGGATCGCAAGTACCACGGCAGCTACCAGCGCGTGGCCGAGCTTCTTCGGTACATCCAGCTTCCAAGCGAAAACCTGGCTCGCTTCTTCGAGCAAGTGGCCTTCAGCATCATGGTTCGCAACGGCGATGGGCACCTGAAGAATTTCGGCGTGCTCTACCACTCCGAAGCAGACTGCCGCCTGGCACCGATGTTCGATGTCGTGACGACAGCGGTCTATCGCTACACACGCTACGAGGGCGGGCCGGAGCTGGAAGACAGGACTCTGGCCCTCAAGCTGTTTGCCGGGAAGCATCAGACCAAGGTGTACCCCACCATCGACGAGTTGCTTCAATTCGGGAGCAGGGTTTGCGGCGTGGCCAAACCGGCCGAAGTCCTGCAACGCATCGCCGATGCGATGGCCAGGACCCTCGTCGTAGCGGCCGCAGACGAGCGGATACCGCCAGAACTGCTGAGCTCAATGAGCGAAGTTTGGAAAAACGGGATGACCTATGCGGGCAGTTCGAAGATGAACTCGCACTAGCGCTGGCGATGGTAGTTCGACCGGGTTCAAACGCTCGATTTCTGCGCTCAGGAGCGTGTCCATTTCCCGAGGTGATCCTCCCATTGGCTCCATGCCGATGGCACGAACGCGTTCGACAAAGGCATGATCCGCCAAGACTTCGTTGATGACGCATCCAAGGAGAAGTGAGCATGAGCATGAAGGCGCAAGACGTCCTGCGGCGGATCTCGGTGCATGTCGAAGAGCCGCACACTGGCGCGTTCGAATGGGTGCTCAGCGAAGCCGACGCCACCGATGCCGATGCCGATCAATGGCGCGTCCTGAAGCGCGCTCGCAACGCCGCCAAGACCTACAAGGACTCGATGGCCGACGGCCTGGTCGCGCTTCAATCCTTGATTGACGACCTGGACACCGGCCCGCGATCGCCGGGTGTCCTCGAACCTGAGCCGGGCCGTCGCCAAGCCCGCAAGCGCCCTGCCCGATCCACTCGATCGAAGCATCGGGAACAGGAGGCGCCCGCGAAGGCAACCGGGCGGACTGCGTTCGGATTTGGCGTGCTGGAATAAAGCGCCGCCCTGCCCCCGAAAACTCACGAGTCGTGGGACGCGCGATGTACGGCCTGTCCTCCCGACGGCACCGGTCGTGTCCCACAACGCCGTGCGCCGGTCGACAGGATGCTGGCGCCGCCAGCCATGCTGGCGTCTATTTTTTCGGTGCAGCGTCAAGGAAATGCCCATGGCCACAAGCAGCAGAACCCTCTGGAAAGGCGCAATCACTTTCGGGCTGGTTCACATTCCGGTCGGCCTGCACACGGCGAGCATCGAGCAAGGCGTGGACTTCGACTGGCTCGACAAGCGCAGCATGGATCCCGTGGGCTACAAGCGCATCAACAAGAAGACTGGCAAGGAGATCGACAAGGACAACATCGTCAAGGGCTTCGAGTACGAGGATGGCAAGTACGTCGTGATCTCGCCCGACGAGATTGCAGCTGCGTATCCCCGCACGAGCCAGACCATCGAGATCCAGCGCTTCATCGACGCCAACGAAATTCCTTTCGTGTACCTGGAGCGTCCCTACTACGTTGCGCCGATCAACAAGGGGCAGAAGGTCTATGCGCTCCTGCGCGAAGTCTTGATCAAGTCCGGCAAGGTCGGCCTTGCCAAGGTGGTCATTGCGACCAAACAGCACCTCGCTGTACTGGTACCGTCGGGCAAGGCGTTGGTGCTCAACCTCCTGCGGTGGGGCGACGAAGTGAAAACGCTGGAAGGCCTCGATCTGCCTGCGGCCGGTGTCAAAGGTGCCAACGTGACCGCGGCGGAAATGAAGATGGCGGAACAACTGGTCGGCGACATGTCGGGCCGATGGGATCCTGAAGACTTCAAGGACGAATTCAAGCACGCGGTGATGAAGATCGTTCAGAAGAAGGTGAAGGCAGGCGATACGGAAACAGTCATCCAGCCGGCGGAAGAGGCGCCCGAGGAAAGCTCGAATGTGATTGACCTGACCGAGCTGCTCCAGCGCAGCCTGAAGGGCGGCAAGACCACGAAGGCCGACGCCCCCGCGAGCAAGAAGCCCAGTGCCAAGCCCGCGGCCAAGTCCGCCGGCGCGGCCCGCAAGACGGCTTCGAAGAAGACGAGCGCCAGCGCTAGGAAGGCTGCGTAGAAGGCCGCCGATCCCCCGCCCGCTGCCGCGTTTGGAGGAAGGAGGAACCGATGGCCAAAGGCGACGCGCTTTCGACGTACAAGGCCAAACGAAACTTTGCCGTGACGGCAGAGCCGGCCGAAGGCGGCCAGCCGAGCCCGCACGCGCTCACGTTCGTCGTGCAGAAGCACGCGGCTTCACGGTTGCACTACGACTTCCGGCTCGAGCTCGATGGGGTGATGGTCTCCTGGGCGGTGCCCAAGGGGCCCAGCTTCGATCCGAAGGAAAAGCGCATGGCCATCCACGTGGAAGACCACCCCATCTCCTATTCCTCCTTCGAGGGCACGATCCCACCGAAGCAGTACGGCGCAGGCACCGTGATCGTCTGGGACGACGGCACCTGGGAGCCAGTGGGGGACCCGCGCGCGGGGCTGGCGGCGGGCAAGCTGGTGTTCCAGTTGCACGGCCAGAAGCTCGAGGGCCTCTGGGAGCTGGTCAAGATTGCCAAGGGCGGCGAGCGGCAGGAGCCCTGGATCCTGTTCAAGAAGAAGGATCAGCATGCGCGCGCGCACGCCGACTACGACGTGGTGACGGCCCTTCCGGACAGCGTGATCGCCAAGCCCCTCAAGAGGCCGGGTCCCCGCGCGGCCGACCCTGTGCCGACCCCCGAACGCGCGAATGCGTCCAGGCGCCTCGAGGGTGCGCGCAAGACGGCGCTGCCGGCCGAGATCAAGCCGCAGCTCGCGACCCTGGCCGCGGGCGTTCCTACCGTGGGCGAATGGCTTTATGAAATCAAGTTCGACGGCTATCGCCTGATGGCCAGACTCGACAAGGGCAGCGTCGCGCTGATGACGCGTGGCGGCCACGACTGGGCAGCCAAGATGCCCTCGCTGGTGGGTGAGCTCGGCGACCTGGGACTTCGCGCTTCGTTTCTGGACGGGGAAATTGTCGTGTTGGGCCCCAGTGGCGCGCCGGACTTCAATGCGTTGCAAAACGCCTTCGACCGCCGCCAGGGTGCCGAACGCATCGTCTTCTTCGTGTTCGATGCGCCCTTTTTCGAAGGCCATGACCTGAGGCAAGTGCCGCTGCGGGAACGCCGGCAACTGCTCAAGGACTTTTTCGCGGAGAAGGCCACGGAGCATGTGAGGTTCAGCGCCGACTTCGATGCCGATCCGATCTCCCTCCTGCGATCCGCATGCCAGATGCAGATGGAAGGCGTGATCGCCAAGCGCGCCGACGCGCCCTACGTCTCCCGACGCAGCGAGACGTGGCTGAAGCTCAAATGCCAATTGCGCCAGGAATTCGTCATCTGTGGGTACACCGACCGAATCGACGAGACCAACCAAGTCGGCAGCCTGTTGTTCGGCATTCACGATTTCTCCGGGAAATTGGTTTCGGCAGGCAGCGTCGGTACGGGTTGGAGCGCAGAGGAAGCCCGCGAGATCAAGCAGAAGCTGTTGCCGCTCGCGGCCGCCAATTCGCCTTTCGAGAAAGGCGAGTCGAAGCCTGGACGGTGGTCGAAGCGCAAGGCGGGCAGCGAGCGTTGGGTGACGCCGCAGCTCCTGGCAGAGGTGAGCTTTGCGGAATGGACGCCGGACGACCACATCCGTCATGCCTCCTTCATCGGGCTGCGCGACGACAAGCCTGCAAAGGTCATCGTGCGCGAGCGGCCCAAGGCCGTTGGCGGGCCGGCGGCCGCAACCCAAAAGAAGACCGGCACATCCCTGTCCGGCGCGTCGATCAAGGTCAGCCATGGCGAAAGGGTGATCGACGCGACCACCGGCATCACAAAGCTGGATCTGGTGCGCTATTACGATGCCGTCGCCGAATTCATCCTGCCGCACTTGAAGGGCCGCCCCTGCTCCCTGGTGCGCGGCCCGACTGGCGTGACGGGTGAGCTTTTTTTCCAGAAGCACGGCGAGAAGATCGGCATCCCGGGTATCACCGAACTGCCCGAAGGCCTGTGGCCGGGCCACGCTGCCTTGCTGGAGATCGGCAACGCCAAGGCGCTCGCCGGTGCGGCCCAGATGAACGTGATCGAGTTTCACACCTGGAATTCGTCGGTCCGAAACATCGGCAAGCCGGACCGGATGATCTTCGACCTCGACCCTGGCGAAGGCACCAGCTGGGCGCACATCCAGGAAGCGGCCACCCTGGTGCGCGCGATGCTCGAAGCCATCGGGCTCGCGGCGTGGCTGAAAACCAGTGGGGGCAAGGGCCTGCACGTCGTGGTTCCGCTGGCGCCACGGTACGACTACGACACCGTCAAGGGCTTCTCTCAGGCCATCGTGCAGCATTTGGCCAGGACGATTCCTGCGCGCTTCGTGGCCAAGAGCGGGCCAGGCAATCGGGTGGGGAAACTGTTCGTCGACTATTTGCGCAACGGCCACGGCGCGACGACCGCCGCGGCCTTCGCTGCGCGAGCGAGGCCGGGGCTGGGCGTTTCGATGCCGATCGCCTGGGACAACCTTGCCTCGATCAAAAGTGGATCGCAATGGAACGTGCGCACCGCACGCGAGCACCTGTCCTTCCAAACGGTGGATCCATGGGCTGACTACTGGAAGACCCGCCAACCGCTGGCGCAGGCCATGAAGCGCCTCGGGTACAAAAGGTGACGTTTCTGGCCGGCGCGCTTCACGCGGCGGAGCGTAAAAGGAGCCATCCGCCTCTTTTCGAAGGCCAGAAAAAATGGCATGTTGATCTCCCCCTGACAAAGGAGCAGCCATGGCCACCGCACGTTCGATTGCTTCCCTGACGCTCGGCTTCGGTCTGGTGTCGATACCGGTTCGCCTGTACACAGCCACCGAAAGCGCGGCTTCGGTTCACTTCAATCTTTTGTCCAAAGAGGGGACGCGAGTGAAGCAACAGTACGTCTCTGCCGTCGATCCGAAGCAGATCGTCCCGCGCGCGGAAATGGTCAAGGGCTATGAGTTCGAGGCGGATCGGTTCGTCATCTTCCAGCCGGAAGAACTCAAGGCGCTCGAGGAAGGCGCAAGCCACCTGATCGATATTGTCGCGTTCATCCCGGCTGACGCGGTGGATCCGATCTACTACGACAAACCCTACTTCCTTGCGCCCGACAAGCGCGGCGGCAAGCCGTACAACCTGCTGAAAAAGGCGATGCTGGCGAGCGGCCGGTGCGCGCTGGCAAAGTGGGCTTGGAGGGCAAAACAGTACGTGGTTCAGGTGCGCGCCCAGGAGGGTGGGCTGATCCTGCAGCAGCTGTTGTATGCGGAAGAGGTTCGCTCCATCGAAGATCTCGACATCGAACAACTCGAACCTTCGGCTGCCGAGTTGAAACTGGCGCTGCAGTTGATCGAGCAGATTTCCCAGGATACCTATGACCCGTCGATGTTCGAGGACGAGGAGAGGAAGCGCATCCTCGCTGCCATCGACGCGAAGATCGCGGGCGAGGAAATCATCGCGACGGAACACCCCGAGGACAGCGGCTCCTCGGGCCAGGTCATCGACTTGACACAGATGCTGATGGCCAGTTTGGAAAAGCGATCCACTGGCGCACAGAAGCCACGCACCGCGCAGCCCAAGGACACCCTGGTCGTGACGCCGATCCGCACACCGCCGGCCAAGGCGAAACGCGCGCCGAAGCCCGTGCCCGATGCCGCGGTGCCAGCGCCTCGCGCGAGAATGAAAAAGTGAGATCGCAAGTCGATTCGCCGCGGTCATTGCGAGGGATCCTGGAGACGCTCGGACTTTCTCGTCATGCGGTTCTCAAGCTCATCGAGCTCGGGTTCGTAAGACCGGTGAAGGAGGACGGCAAGGCTTGGACGTTCTCGTTTCAGGACGTGGTACTCCTTCGATCGGCGCATGAGTTGCGCGCGGCGCGCATCCCTACCCGTCAAATCCTCAAGGCACTGCGTCAGCTCAAAGCGACCCTGCCTGTGGAACAGCCGTTGCAAGGAATGCGGATCACGGCCCAGGGCGATCGCGTGACAGTGCGGTTTGGTGACGCGCACTGGGAACCCCAGAGCGGCCAATTCGTCCTGGATCTCCAGATTGCCTCGGGCGGCAGCCCGATGCGATTTTTCCCGGGCGCGGTCGATGTCGGCGCCGTTGCCGCCGCACTCGACGGCCGTTTTGCCGAGGCCGAAGCCTTGGAGGAAATCCAGCCAGAGGCCGCCGAGGCGCTTTATCGACAGATCCTCGTGGAGGATCCCGCGCACGCAAGTGCCTACCTCAATCTCGGCTTCATGCTGTGCGAATCTGGTCGCTTTGAGTCCGCGGCGGCGCTTTATGAAAACGGATTGCGCTTTTGCCCAGACGATCCGCTCATGCATTTCAATCGGGCCGTCGCATTGGAGGGAATCCGCGACGTGGACGCAGCCTTGGCCAGCTATGAGGAAGCGCTGCGGCTGCAGCCTGACCTTCTCGATGCGCATCGAAACGCCGCGCTGCTGTACGCGGATTCTGGAAAGCCGCAAATGGCCATACGGCATTTCAGCGCGTTCAAAAGGTTGACCGCGGCGCCATAGCGTGCGATGGCTACGTGACGCCATGGAGGAGCAAGCAAAACCGGGCGCTCGCGAGCGTCAAAGCTGACAACGCCGACTGTCGTCCAACGCGCCTCCATGAATCTTCTCAAGTACCTCGCTGGTCCTATGTGCTAGCGTAGTTACCTGACTCAGAAAGGCGACCTGTTGCCTCAGGGCAACGATTCCCGTGCGCGTAGGCATTCAAGGCTTCGGCTTCACGAACCCTGCTGCGTTCTCGTCCGCGCCGCGCTTCTCCTTGCGCCTCTCGAGATAAGCAGCCAGGTGCATCCGTTCCTGCTCGAACGCGGACATGCCAGCGAAAACCGCCTTCCAGTCGCCGCTGCGGCCGGCGCGCTCGATGTTCTCGCATGCGGCTGCGAACGCGGGCGCACCGATCATCTTGCCGGCGCCTGCCATGCGGTGAGAGAACTGGGTGACTTGTGCGAGGTCGCCGGCGGCCGCCGCCTGCCCGAGTCTGGCCGAATCGTCCTCGCACGTTCGCTGGAAGGCTGCAAGAACCTCGCCCACCATCGACGCGTCGCCGCCGCATGTCGCCGTGAGGAGCGCCTGGTCGATCGGACTGGCGGCGGGGGCGGCGTCCGGGCTCGCGGCGGCGGGAGCGGCGGGCGGCGAGGGGGCCTGGGGAAGCGGCAGCCATCGATCGAGCTTTTCGATCAGCTGCGCCAGCTCCACCGGCTTGACCAGGAAGTCGTCCATGCCGGCGGCCAGGCACGCCTCGGCTTCCCCCTGCAGCGCGTTAGCGGTGCAGGCGACGATCGGCACGCGCTCGCGCCCCGCGTCGGATTCCAGCCCGCGGACGCTGCGCGCCAGCTCGTAGCCGTCCATGTGCGGCATGTGGCAGTCGGTGATGACCAGCCCGAAGCGACCCGACTTCCACAGCGCCAGGGCCTGGACGCCGTCGTCGGCGGTCTGGGCGGCATAGCCCAGCGTTCGCACCTGGCGCAGAAGCAGCATGCGGTTGACGGGGTGGTCGTCCACCAGCAGCACCAGCGTTCCTTCCGTCTCGGCCTGCGCGGTGCCGGGCGCCATGCGGCGCATGGCCGCGGCCGCCGGGAGCGCGCGCGCGCCGTCGGCGCCGCTGCCCGGCAGGGGCTCGGCGACGGGCAGCGACAGTTCCAACGTGATCGTCGAGCCCTTCCCCGGCGCGCTTTCCAGGCTGATCGAGCCACCCATCATCTGCGCCAGCTGGCGGGAGATGACCAACCCCAGGCCGGTGCCACCCGGCCGCCGCCGCGCCTCGTCACCGTCCGCCTGGCTGAACGGCTGGAACAGGCGCTGCTGGTCCTCGGGCGAGATGCCGATGCCGGTGTCCTTCACCTCGAAGCGCAGGTTTTCCTGCCCCTCCGAGCGACCCAGCCATTGCACGTTGATGTCGATCCAGCCCTCGGAGGTGAACTTGATCGCGTTGCTGACGAAGTTGTTGAGGATCTGGCGCAGGCGCACCGGATCGACCCGCAGCGCCGGACTGACGCGCGGGTCGACCATCCGCCGCACGATCAGGCCCTTGCTGCTGGCATTGCCAAGGTAGATGCTCTGCACCTCCTCGATCAGGCGCTTGATGGAGACGACCTCGGGGCGGACCTCCAGCTTGCCGGCCTCGATCTTCGTGAAATCGAGGATGTCGTCGATGATGCGCAGCAGCGCCCGGCTCGATTCCCGCACCAGCGCGAGCGTCTCGCGCTGCTCGGCATCCAGCTCGGTCAGGCTCAGCAGTTCCAGCATGCCCAGCATGCCGTGCATAGGCGTCCTGATCTCGTGGCTCATGGTGGCCAGGAAGGTGCTCTTGGCGCGGTTGGCGGCTTCCACCTCGGCGCTGCGCTGCGCCAGGGCCGCATTCAGTCGCTCGATTTCACGCTCCTTCTTCTTCCTTTCCGTCACGTCTTCCGCCATGGTCAGCACGTAGCGCGGCTGGCCGGCCTCGTCGAGGATCGGAATCTTCTTCGCGTGGAGGATGTGCACGCTGCCGTCGCGCGTATGCAGGGTCTCCTCGGGGATGTCCACTTCCCGGCCCAGCGCCAGCGCTTCCCTGTCCTGGGCCGTGAAGAAGTCGGCCTCCTCCTTGGAACTGACGAACTCGTAGGCCGTCTTGCCCAGCAACTCCTGCTGGCTGCGCCCCGTCATCTCCTCCATGCTGCGGTTGACGCGGACGACCTTCAGGTCCTTGGCATCCTTGACGATGACTTGATAGGGAATGTGCTGGATCACCGAGTTCAGGAACGCGTTGGCTGTTTCCAGCTCGGCGGTGCGCAGGTGCACGCGCGCCTCCAGGTCGGCGTTCAGGGCGCGCAAGTCGTCTTCCGCCTGGCGCAGGGTCGCCATATGTTGCCGTTCGGCGATCGCTCGCCGCACCGAATAGCGCAGCCGGCGCAGGCGCAGCCTGATGACGTAGTCCGTGGCGCCTGCCTCCATGCACTCCACCCCCTCCTCCTCGGACAACAACGCGGCGGTGACCACGATCAGGAGAATGCCCGGATGCTGCTGCAGCACCTGCCGCAGCAGCGCCATGCCGCCGACTTCGTAGTCGCACAGCACCAGGTCGAAGGCTTGCCGCTGCAGGGCGGCGACGAAGTCTTCCCGGGTTTGCACCCACGTGATGTCGCAGTCCAGGTCCTCGGCCTGCAGCCCGGCCCCAATGCGCTGCGCATCGGCCGGGTCGTCCTCGAGATGCAGCACGCGAATGGGAGTGGTCATGTCGCCCCGTCCCGCTCACCACGCAGCGACTCGACGACGTCCTTGAACTCCTCGCGGTTGCGTTCGCTCAGCGCGGAGAGGGCCTCGTGCGCCTGCAGGATCCGCTTCTGCACCACGGCCTGGCCGCCCCCGGTGCCCAGCGCGTATTGCTCGGGCGCGGCGGGAATGTCTTCGCGAATCGCGGCCAGCACCTGCTGCATGCTCAGCTCCTCGAACAGGGCGCGCACGGCCGGCGTCACCCCCGAGAGCACCACGCCGCCGCGGGCGAGCAGCTCATGCACCGTGCCGAGGCAGGTGCTGTCCATGTACTCGCAACCGGAGAAGTCCAGCACGAGGGGGCGTCCCCCGTCCAGCACGGCCAGGGCCGTTTCGTGGAAGGCATCGCAATGCATCCAGCTGGCCCGGCCGCGCAGCGCAAGGTGGGCGGCATCCACGGTTTCGCCATAGAACACCGCATCGCTCTCGGGCCGCGGCGCGTCGGATGCGGCAGCCGCGGGAAGCGCGGCGCCATTGTCGAACCAGGAGACGCCCGCGTGCGCATCGATGAGCAAGATGGTCACATCGTCCCGATCCGCTCCCGCCGGCGCGCCGCCGTGAAGGTGCGCCATGACCTCCTGCGCACTGGAGAGCGGCTTGGCGAGCACCTGCTGCAGCAGTTCCAGCTCGCGCTCCGACCCGGAGGGCAGGAGCCCGTCGGTGTAGAAGAGGATCCGGTCGCCCGCCAGGAGCTGGAGACGCTCCTGCCCGAAGTGCGCGTCCGGCGCCAGCCCGAGCGCCGGCCCCGTGCGGCGGATCAGGCGCGTTTCCCGGCCGTCGCGTGCGTGCAGCACGGGCGGGTGGCCCGCGGATGCCAGCGTGAGGCTCGCGTCCGACGTATCCAGCAGGCCGAAGACGGCCGTCAGGAACAGCCCCGGCGCGGCGCGCGTCTCGCAGATCGAGCGGTTCACCGCGGCCAATACCTCCGCCGGCGACAGCGCGAGGCCCGTCGCCGGGTCGACCAGGACCAGCCGCTGCTTGAACAGCACCGAGAGCATCGCCGAGGTCACCCCGTGGCCGGTGGCGTCGGCCAGGTAGAAGGCGAGGTGCTGCTCGCCCAGTCGGATCACGTCGTAGAGGTCGCCGCCCACATGCTGCCCCGGGCGGTAGACAGCCTGGATGCAATAGCCCTCCATGGGGGGCGGGCTGCGCGGCAGCAAGGCGCGCTGGATCACCTCCGCCCGCTCGAGGTCGCGGCGCAGCACTTCGGAAGTCTCCTGAAGTTCGTGGACCTTGCGCTGCAGTTCCCGGTGCAGCCGCTCGCGTTCAGCCAGCAGTTGCCGCCGCTCGAGCGCGTTGCGCACCGCGACCCCCATCTCTTCCGTGCGCGGCGACTTCGGCAGGAAGTCGAACGCGCCCAGGCGGATCGCGGCCACCGCCGAGTCGAAGGTCTCCAGCCCCGACAGCACGATCCACATGGCGTCCGGCACGGCCTGGCGTCCCCAGCGCAGCAGTTCCAGGCCGTCCATCCGCGGCATCATGATGTCGGTCAGCACCAGGGCGACGTCCGGGTGCTCGCGCAGGACCTCCTGCGCCGCGATTCCGTCGGCAGCTTCCAGGACCGGAGCGCAGCCGAAGCTTTCCAGTGCCAGCTTCACCATCAGTCGGGCCACCGGCTCGTCGTCCACCACCAGTGCGACAGGAGGGACAGGGTCGAGGTTCATCAGATCCCCTAGCAGCGCGTGTGCCGTGCAGGAAAGAATTGTCCGAGCCGGAGGGCGCGATGGCAAGCCACTGGCGCAAAGGGCCGTTGCGCTAAGCGGTCTCACGTCCATCGGGCTGATGGTCGTCGTGAACTTCATCATGGACCCTGACTTCCAGTGGCTTCTTGTGGCGTTCCCGGCGCCGTGGCTGCTGGCGCTTTGGTTCTTTTTGCGCGAGAAGTCTCCGGTGTCAGCGAGATCCGGCGGCGCGCGACGTGGACGGAGCCTTGGCCAGCTATGAGGAAGCGCTGCGGCTGCAGCCCGACCTTCTCGATGCGCATCGAAACGCCGCATTGCTGTATGCGGATTCTGGAAAGCCGCAAATGGCCATACGGCATTTCAGCGCGTTCAAAAGGTTGACCGCGGCGCCCATGGTTCGGCCCCTCGTCTAACGCGCTGCTGCGAACGGTCAGAGTTTCGTCTTGACGAAGCCCGCCGCATTCTCGTCTGCACCAGGCTTGCCTTCATCCGTGTGAGGGTTGGTCGGCGCGTCGTCCGTCGGAAATTCCGGTTCGACCGGTAGCTGCATGGGGTCGTCAGACGGCAGCTTCGGGTTGGTCATGTTGGCTTGCTCCTTTGACCCCGAAGCTACGGCGGAGTACGCGTCCAATCTGTAGGAAGGGACGCGGACTGCGCGCGAGCCTGCCAGCGCGCCCTACCAATTCACCGGCTTCAAGTCGGGCCCGACGATGTGATCTGGCTGGGCCGGGCCGGCATGGTTCACGTCATGCGTGAAGTGGGCGCCATACCAGACCACGACATCGTGCTGCGATATGGGTTCGCCGTTGACCCATCGGTCGAGCTCGGCTTCGTAGGGCGGCCCGATCGCGACCGAGCCGTCGTCTATCTCGCTGCCTCTATAGCGGAGGATCCAGACATCGCCGCGGCCGAAGGGGGCATCCGGCGCCGCGCTTGCGATGCCATCGTTCGCATTCGGGACGATCTCATAGCCCTCGCCGCTGACGGTATTCTCGACGCGCCACTTGCGCTTGCGCGCAAAGTCGCGCGGCCTGCGGCTCTCGAACGCCTTGCTGTGCCATTTGCTCGACCCGACCAACGGCGGATCGTTGAACTCGCGCACACGGTTGTTGCTCGAGGTCCGGATATCAAAATCCAACCGCCAGTAGACGTGGTGGTGGTGCACGTTGCACACGCACTGGCTTTCGACGGCAGCAAAGCCGAAGCGGGGACGGATCGTCCCGTTGGTGCCGAGGCGCCATTCACTGACGTATCGGTACCAGCCCGCTTCCATCTCACTGACAAGAACCACCTCGCTGCCTTGCAGGTAGATGCCGACGCCGAGAAAGTTGCCGGTGTCGGATCCCGTGTCCAGAATGGTCAGGGCGGGTGCGGTGCAGAGGCGAAAGCCCGGCGCCACGTTGCTGCCCTGTGCCTGGATCATGCCTTCCTGGTACTGCCAGTCACGGTAGGGACCGCAGGCATTCTGGTCGTACTTGACGTTGAGGATCGGCACGTGCGCGCGGTACAGAACGCGCTTGCCCTTGTAGTCGACGAAGCGCAGCTCGACGCCCGACCCATTGGTGCCGCTTGAGGCGGCCGGCCGCACGGCGAGGAAACGCCACAGGGTCTGCCCGCCCTGGCTCACCGTCACCCAGACCTGGCCGGCGGTGCCCTTGTTGGCCGTTGTCTGGTTGGCATCGTGCGGCACACCGCACAGTCCACTGGGATGGGGGTGGGCGTTGCCCGGCGCTCGACCCTTGAATCGGGTCAACGCACGCGCGGCAAGATCGACGGCGACGATCTCGTGCTCTGCGTTCGGCCCCCGCGGCAGCAGGCCGACCGTGATCCGGCGTTCGATGCTTCCGTCGGGCAATTCAGTCAGCGAAAGAGCGGGGATCGGCTGATAGGGTTCCAGATGGCCCGCAGCGAGAGCCGCCCCAAAAGCTGCATCGCGATGCACGATCTTCACGGCGGCAGCGAACTCGGCATCCGAGGGCGGCGGAGGCAAGGCGGATTCCGTCAGCGACAGCTTGCGCGGCGCGCTCAGCAGGCCATCGACGAAGACGGTGCGATGACGTTTGTCGTCGTACAGGGTGGCGCGAAATCCGCGCGGCGGTTTCGGCTTGCCGCTCTTGGCCGGTTCGACCTCCTCCAGCGCCTCGACATAAAGGAGCCGCGCCTTGGAGTGCCCGATGTAATCGAGCAGTGCCGGATTCAGCACCACGTGCTCGCCGATCGCCGCCAGTTCTTCGGTGGTCGGGCCGAAGGGCTTGACTGAGATCTTGATCCCACGGGCAGACGAGTCTTTCGATGCGCTGGGCTTGGCCATGCTGTCCTCGCTTTTCTTTGATGGGCGTTCTAACAACGGGCCCAGTGGGTCTCGTCTCGCCCTGATGTCTGGCAAAGGGACGAGCGAAGAATCCTACGTGTGCTACGTCACATTCGCATCCACCATTCGATGGGTTCCGAATGGCCAACAAAGTGCGTAGTTCGACGGCAAAGTGGCCTTGCAGAATCTGAAAAAAGAACTTGACCTTGACACCATGGGAGGGTTGACAGTCGCTGCATCAATCCTGAAAGGCTATCAATGGTCACCTTCCAAGTCCCCGACATGACGTGCGGTCACTGCGCCAGCAGCATCACCAAGGCCGTCGCGGGTGTCGACAAGACGGCCATTACCGAGGTCGACATCCCACAAAAACTCGTGCGAATCAGCGGCAACGCGCCGGCAGACGCGCTGGCGCATGCCATCGAACAGGCCGGATACACGCCACAGGAAGTCCGGTTCGCGCCCACGGCCGGAACTGCAACACCGCGCGCGAGCGGTGGCTGCTGCGGCGGCACCCGAAAGACGGCGTCAATTGACGCCGGTCAAGCGGCGGCCCCGGCCACTCGCTCATGCTGCGGGAAGTAAAGGAGCCCATCATGGATCAGCTGCAATCGCGACCGTCATCACGGTGGCCGCGAGCGTGTACTTGTACGTTGCCCACACGAACCACGTGCTTGCACTGTTGCCCTTTGCCTTCCTGGCCGCTTGTCCGCTAATGCACGTCTTCATGCACCGCGGGCGCGGCCATGGTGGCCACTCACACGGCAGCGGCCCGATTGACGATGGCACGCGGAGCGGCTAAGGCTGCAGAGCTCGCCTCCGGCTAGGGCGCGATTGTCCTTGGCGCCGGCTTGGCATTGCTGGTGCCGGACTTCCTTCGCGGATTCGCAATTCCCTTCCTGGTCCGTCTATCCACAATCTGAGGTGCTGGCTGTTCGACGCCCCAGCCTGACTCAAAGCAGAAGAAACCGGAGCAAGCATGCAACAGGAAAAATCGTCTCATACGGAGCACGCTGCTGGACACCAAGATGCCTTGCATGACCATGCCGGCCATGCCCACCAAGGGCACACTGCCGAAGGAGGAACTGCAGCGGCATCTTCGGACGTCGAATACACCTGCCCAATGCACCCGGAAGTGCGCCAGCAGGGGCCAGGCAAGTGCCCGAAGTGTGGGATGTTCCTGGAGCCGGTGGGCGCGCCCTCGGCGAATGCCGCCCATGGGAGCGCTCAACACGGGCATCAGCACCATCCCCTTGCACCTGCAACATCGCCGGTCGCTGTGGCGACCGACAGCAAGGACGCCGAGTACACGTGCCCGATGCATCCCCAGGTTCGTCAGATGGGGCCCGGAAGCTGCCCTATTTGCGGCATGGCGCTGGAGCCAGTGATTGCGACCGGCGAGACCGAGGAGAGCCCCGAATTGCGGGACATGACCCGGCGCTTCTGGATTGGGCTCGCGCTGACTGTGCCGATCTTCTTCCTGGAGATGGGCGGCCACCTGTTCGACATTGCTCACTTGGTCGGTGCACAGACCTCGAACTGGATACAGATGGTCTTCGGAACTCCAGTCGTCCTCTGGGCTGGGTGGCCATTCTTCACCCGAGGCTGGGATTCCGTAAAGAACCGCAGCTTGAACATGTTCACGCTCATCGCACTCGGGACGGGCGCGGCGTGGCTGTACAGCATGGCGGGCACGCTCGCGCCTGGTCTCTTCCCGCAGGAGCTTCGGGGTCACGGCGGCGCGGTTGCAATCTACTTCGAGGCCGCTGCAGTCATCACGATCCTCGTGCTGCTTGGCCAAGTGCTGGAGCTGCGCGCGCGCGAGAAGACCTCTGGAGCCATCAAGGCCCTTCTGGATCTCGCGCCGAAGACAGCAATCCGGGTGCAGGCGGACGGCTCGGATGAGACCGTGCAGATTGACACTATCCTGGTCGGCGAACGGCTTCGCGTGCGGCCGGGCGAGAAGGTGCCGGTTGACGGCGAGTTGGTCGAGGGCAAAGGCACGGTGGACGAGTCCATGGTGACCGGCGAGCCCATGCCGGTCGTGAAGGCGCCAGGTGCGAAGGTCACTGCCGGCACCATCAACCAGACGGGCGGCTTCGTGATGCGCGCTGAGAAGGTGGGCGCGGACACGCTGCTTTCCCAAATCGTCCACATGGTGGCGGCCGCCCAGCGCAGTCGCGCTCCCATCCAGAGGATGGCTGACCAGGTCGCAGGCTGGTTCGTGCCTGTTGTGCTGTTGGTCGCAGCGCTGGCTTTCGTTGCCTGGCTCGTATGGGGCCCAACCCCCGCATTCTCATACGCCCTGATCGCCGCCGTGGCGGTTCTAATCATCGCTTGCCCGTGTGCACTGGGGTTGGCTACGCCCATGTCCATCATGGTCGGCGTCGGGCGCGGCGCCCAGCAGGGTGTGCTGATTCGCGACGCCGAGGCGCTCGAGCGCATGGAGAAGGTCGATACGGTGGTTGTGGACAAGACTGGCACACTGACCGAAGGTCGCCCCAAGGTTGTGCACATTGAACCCGCCCCAGGGTTTGACGCAGAGGACGTGCTGCAGAAGCTCGCGAGCGTCGAGCGCGCCAGCGAGCATCCCTTGGCGATGGCCGTCGTCGCTGCCGCACAGGAACGCAAGCTGCAGCTCTCCGAAGTCATGGACTTCGACTCTCCAGTCGGCAAGGGAGTCGTCGGCAAGGTCGCCGGGCTCGAGTTGGTGAGCGGCGCCGCCAAGTTCCTGGCCGAGCGAGGCATCGACGTCGCGCCCCTGAATGCCGTCGCAGAACAGCAGCGCGCGAAGTCGGCCACCGTTATCTTCGTCGCCCTTGAACGGAAGCTGGCCGGCTTCGTGGCCATCGCAGACCCCATCAAGCAGACCACGCCGGCTGCCCTGAAGGGCCTGCGCGATGCCGGTATCCGCATCGTCATGCTGACTGGCGATGGCCAGACGACTGCCGAAACAGTGGCCAAGGAGCTGGGCATCGACGAGGTGGTGGCAGAGATTGTTCCTGAGGACAAGGCCGCCATCGTTCAGCGGCTGCGCAGCGAAGGGCGAGTCGTGGCCATGGCCGGTGACGGCGTAAACGATGCCCCTGCCCTTTCGAGTGCCGACGTAGGCATCGCTATGGGAACCGGCACCGATGTGGCTATGGAGAGCGCTGGCATCACTCTCCTGAAAGGAGACCTCATGGGCATCGTCCGCGCGCGCAAGCTCTCGCAAGCGACCATGAAGAACATCCGGCAAAACCTGTTCTTGAGCTTTGCCTACAACGTGGCCGGCATCCCGCTCGCGGCGGGCGTGCTCTACCCGTTCTTCGGGCTGTTGCTTTCGCCCGTGGTTGCGGCGGCCGCGATGGCGCTGTCCTCGGTGAGCGTCATTGCCAACGCACTGAGACTGCGCACGGTGAAGGTGGACTGAACTGAGGCTGGCGCGGCGTTTCGCCGACGCTGTTGAGCGTTGGTGTGCTTGTCCGGTTTTTCAGCGCTGGTCGCTGCGAGGGCCCGACAAGTAGCCGCTTGATGTATGTCAACGCAGTCGCGCAGGCCGCGGCGTAGTCTGCAACTGGGCGACTCGGCACATCGGTGCCAATCCTTAAGGAAATTCCATGAAACTGATTCAACATCTGCTCCCCCTGGCCCTGGCCGGCGTATTGGCCGGCTGCGCCGCCGGCCCTCAGAAGCGAGACGCCCATGCTCACTCGGGCATGGGCACCATGGACATGCAGGCTATGTGCGAGGAGCACAAGAAGATGATAAGCGGCAAGCCCTCCGCAGAGCAGCAAGCGATGATGCGGGAGCACATGAAGTCCATGACACCGGAGATGCGCCAGCGAATGCAGACGATGCACGAGCAATGCAAATAGGCGGCGCAAGATGAACAGGCAAGTCGCGGCCCCGCGCGGCGCCACCGCCGCTTGCATCCAACTCTCCTCAGCTCCCTGACGCTCGGGGGCGTCATTCTGATTGGGTTGGCTTCTTGTGGCGTTCACGGCGCCGTGGCTGCTGGCGCGCGGCGTCCGGTATTCGGGCGGGCGACCTCGGTGTGCGGCTTCAATCTGGCAAGAAGCATGAGGGCATTGCTTGCGCAATCACCACTGCGGCCCCCTACGGCCTACACTCCTTACATGACCATCACCCTTGTTTGCACCCATGCTGCACTGGCCGCACTGCTTCTTGCAGCGACCTACGCACGTGCGGTTTCAAAGAAGGCGCGTCGTCAGCTGACGCCCGCACATTCCTAAGCCCGGCGGTTCGCTCTCTCCCCTTTCAGCGCAACCATCCACCGCCGGGCACAAGCCTCGCGCGGTAGCGGCGCCGTCCCACCCGGACGACGCTCGCATTCGATGGAGTGCGTCAATGCATGCAACGATTTACGGCGAGCGCATGCTCACCGACCTTGATTTCTCACGTTTGAGCAAATTGCTCGGACACCAGCTTCCGCCGAGCCTGGCCGACCTGCTGAAAAGCGCAGAGGTGACGAGTTCGCGCGCGGTGCCCGCCGACGTCGTGACGATGTACTCACGCGTCGAGCTCGTCGATGTGCACAGCGCCCGCCGCCAAACGCTAACGGTTTGCTATCCGGGCGATGCGGAGCCCGCGGCCGGCTTCATTTCGGTGCTCTCGCCGGTTGGCAACAGCCTGCTGGGATTGAAGGTTGGGGACGTCGCGAAATGGCTCACGCCGAATGGCGATGACTGCGCCGCTGAAGTCGCGGCCATCCTCTTCCAGCCCGAGGCCACGGGCGACTACCAAACGTAGCGGGGCAATCGCCCCGAGCAGTTGGACCCGGCCCAACGCTTCGCACCCCGATCCCTTTCTTCACCGCGTTGCTTCTGTCTGCGTCCTTCGGCGCCGCAAGCAAGGCGCAAGCCATTCCGAAAGCAGTTTTGCCATGACCCCACAGTCCATCCTTGCCGTTACCGATTTCTCTGCACAGGGCGACAATGCGCTCTTGCGCGCCGCGCATCTCGCCGCGGAACACGGTGCGGCGCTCAAGCTCATCTTTCTCGCGTACCCCGGCGAACCGCCGCCGCCCGATGCGGGATGCCGCCTGGCGCACCATGCCATGCAACTGAGCGAGCGCCATGACATCCCGGTGCGCTCTGTGAGCCGAATCGCTTTCACCGTCGAGGATGTCCTTCCAGAGGCGCGATCCGCCGACCTCCTGGCCTGGGGCACTGCGCCGGTGCGAGGGATTCGGTCGTTCTTCCTGGGCCAGCCCGTGGAAGGCATGCTCAGGAGGTGCCAGCGTCCGATTCTTGTCGTGCGAAACCCGTCCGAAGGACCCTATCGCAGTCTGGTCGTAGCCGTCGACTTCTCGGAAGCGTCGCACGGCTTGGTCGAGCTCGCGTTCGCACTCAACAAGGATGCACAGGTCGAGCTGTTCCATGCCGTCAGCACCGCCAACGAGGGCAAGCTTCGCTATGCCGAGGTTTCCGAGCAGGCCATCAGGGCATACCGCGAGGAGTGCCGACGCTACGCACAGGACCGCATGTTCTGGCTGACAGACTCCTACGATGCGCGCCGCAATCGTGTGATGTCCGCCATCCGGTACGGAAACCCTGCGCGGCAAGTGGCTGTGCAGCAGCAGCGCAGTGGGGCAGAGCTCATCGTCGTCGGCAAGCACCCATCATCGGCAGCCGTCGATCTTCTCTTCGAAAGCGTTGCCCAGGGCGTGCTCCGTGACAGCACCAGCGATGTGCTGATCGTGCCCCATCGCTATCAATCCGCGTCGGGCGCGCTCGCAGCCAATCGGCTGGAGGCAGAGCCTCGGATGGTGCGCCGCATGCGCGCTGGCGCACCCCCAGCGTCAGGCCGCCCAGACCCGGCTGCGATGCCGGTGAGCGCTTAGCGCATCACGGCATTGGCCCGGGCCGAGACCCACGCCAGAAAGTCGCCCCCAGGCAGGCGGGGGTGGCGGGGAGCCGTCGAAGGTCCTCTCCAGTGCCCGCGTAGCCTGCAAGCGCAGTCAGTTCGACAGCCAGCGGGTCTTCATCCACCTCCTTCGACATCTCGCACTGGCCTTGCTCCACTGCGCGGCCGAAGTCCTTCAGCCAACTTCGCCGGCCGGTGTGAATCGGGCAAATCCCGGTCTCGCTCTGCAGCAGTTCGAACTCGGCAACATGGTGTGTCGGGCTCTGGCGTAGATACATTGGGAAACGCCATTCGTTCCCGCCTGGCCAAAGGCCGCCATGATCCGTAAAGGTTGGGATGCGGCGCATGTGCCTGCATACCTGCAAAATTCATTCACCTCTTCGGAGTAACACAATGCCAATGAAGATTTTGATGGTCGTCACCTCACACGACAAGCTGGGAGACACCGGTCGCCAGACCGGATTCTGGCTGGAAGAGTTCGCGGCTCCCTACTACACCTTTCTCGACGCAGGGCACCAGATCACGGTCGCATCGCCTAAGGGCGGCCAGCCACCCATCGACCCCATGAGCGACACGCCAGAGGGCCAGACGGTCTTAACGGAACGCTTCAAGGGTGATGGCACAGCGTTGAAGGTACTGGCAAGCACCTTGAAGCTGGCCGACATGAGGGCCGCGGACTTCGACGCGGTCTTCTACCCAGGTGGACACGGTCCCTTGTGGGATCTTGCAGAGGACAAGCGCTCGATCGCCCTGATCGAGGACTTCTACAACGCGGGCAAACCCGTTGCCGCCGTTTGCCATGCACCTGGCGTCTTGCGCCACGTCAGGATCCACGGTGAGTCGATCGTCAAGGGGAAACGTGTCTCCGGCTTTACCAACACCGAGGAAGAAGCAGTCGGTCTCACGCACATCGTTCCTTTCCTTGTCGAGGATGAACTCAAGAAGCTGGGCGGTCAGTTCGAGAAGGTGGACGATTGGCAAGTCTTGGCCATCACCGATGAGCACCTTATCACCGGCCAAAACCCGGCGTCCTCGACCGCCGCCGCCCAAGCGTTGCTGAAACTCCTCGCCGCCTGAAGTTTGCTGCGCCTGTCGGAGCTTGCCGGTGCATCGTCGATCCCGGCATCACGCTGCATCGCGGTGGCCGGTACGCAGCGCGGGCTGGCGGCCGGAGACCTTCGTTCGCCCGGGAATTCCCCGCCCGCCAACTGCCGCGCCGAGCCACTTGGTCCTCGACATTGCGCTTCCGGGCCTCAACCTCTCGATCTGCAGCATCTGATCGCTGCCTGAGCATCTTCATCACGGCTCTCGATGACGTCCCCATCGCGGTCCAGGCGATGAAGGCAGGAGCCGTGGAGCTCCTGACGAAGCCATTCAACATCGAGGTTCCGTGGCGTGCGATGCGAAGCCTTTTACACGACACCAAAGTGTCATAGACGTTCGGCGCGGCGTGGCGCATCCTCACGACACGGTGACTGTCACGAAAGGGTCGGAATGGAAATCGAGCTCGATCGCCTGGTCGATGCACTTCCAGGACCGATATGGACGGCGCGCTTCGACGAGACAGTCGACTTCCTGAATCAGCGCCGGCGCGCCAACACTGGGATTTACTTTGGCGAAGCCAAGGGCCACGGACGGACCGTAGCCATTCATCCAGACGTTCCGGGCGCCACGTTCTCGTTCTCCGTTCCCGTGCAGCCGGACGACGCGGCGCGCGCGGACGCGCCAGCATGAGGGTTCCTTGATGGCGGGCGTCACGTTCATATCGGTCATCGACGACGATGAATCTGTGCGCGAGTCGCTGCCCGACCTGCTGCGGGAATGTGGCTATGCGGTCGAGGTGTTCTCGTCGGCGGAGCAGTTCCTTGCGTCCGGCTGCATCGACCAGACCCGCTGCCTCATCCTCGACATCGCCATGCCTGGCATGTCCGGCCCCGGGCTCCAACAGGAACTGAAGAATCGGGCGCACGACATACCGATCATCTTCATCACCGCACAAACGGACGACACCCTTCGTTCGTGGCTGCTCTCACAAAGTGCGGTTGAATGCCTGTTCAAACCTTTCAGCGAGAGCGCCCTGCTCGGCGCGCTCCATGCTGCACTTCCGACGAGCTGAGCGCACTGACCCATGCACCGAGGTGACCCCATGGCACATGCGACACCCACCGTCTTCGTTGTCGACGATGACATCTCGGTCCGCGAATCGCTGGAGCTGTTGATCCGGTGCGCGGGCTGGGACCCAGAGACATTTGCATCCGCACAGGAATTCCTGGCTCGCCCCCGCACCTTCGCTCCGAGCTGTCTGGTCCTCGACGTGGGCCTTCCGGACCTCAATGGCCTCGACCTTCAGATGATCGTGGCGGCCGAGCGCACGGACATGCCGATCATCTTCATCACCGGCTACGGGGACGTGCCCATGACGGTTCGCGCCATGAAGGCTGGAGCTATCGAGTTCCTGACAAAACCCTTCGATGATGAAGCGCTGTTGAGCGCCATCCGGCAGGCCGTCGAACGCAGCCACGCGGCGCTCGATCACGAGGAAGGGCTGCGCTCGCTTCGGGAACGCCACGCCTCGCTCAGCCGGCGGGAACGCGAAGTCATGGTGCTGGTGGTGTCCGGCATGTTGAACAAGCAGGTGGGATGTGAACTCTGCATCAGCGAGATCACGGTCAAGGCGCACCGCGGGCAGGTGATGCGCAAGATGGAGGCGGAGTCTTTGGCCGACCTGGTGAACATGGCCTCGCGGCTGTGCATCTCCACTGCCCCTAGTTGGCAACGTTGGGGGAATCGCCAGGTTGACCGGCCGCGTGCGTGACGGCCAGGCGGATCCGTCGCCGCAAGGCATTCTCGACGGCAGCGCATTTCAGCCGCATCTTCAGGCAGCGATTCGGTGTGTCGCCGGGCAGCGTCATGGCCGCCTCGGCCGCGTGACGCCGAAGCATTGATTACCTCGGGTATCTGCAGTTGTGCACGCCCCGGATGTTTAAACCACGAAGGAGCACAGATATAGGGATCAGCAGTGGCCGGCACTCTCCAAATCCATTGCTTCCCATCGACTCTTCTCAAGGAAAACATCATGAGCAACGACACCAAGACAGTGGTGATCACGGGCGCCTCTCAGGGCATCGGTGCGGCGCTGGTCAAGGCCTATCGCAAGGCAGGGTTCCGCGTCATCGCCAACTCGCGCTCCATCGGCGCAAGCACCGATCCGGACATCCTGAACATCGCGGGCGACATCGCCGATTCGGCCACGGTCGACAGGATCTTCAGCGAAGGCATCAAGCGCTTCGGCGGCATCGACACGTTGGTGAACAACGCTGGCATCTTCACTGCGAAGCCGTTCACCGAGTTCACTGTGGCGGATTGGGCGAACACCCTGTCCACCAACCTGAGCGGCTTCTTCCATGTCACCCAACGCGCGGTGAAGCAGATGGAGGCCCAAGGCTCGGGACACATCGTCCAGATCACGTCTAGCCTTGTCGACCAACCCATCAAAGGGGTACCCTCGGTTCTTGCATCGATCACCAAAGGCGGACTGAACGCCGCCACCAAGTCGCTTGCGATCGAGTACGCCACGCGCGGCATTCGCGTGAACGCCGTCTCGCCGGGGATCATCAAGACGCCGATGAATCCGCCGGAAGCGCACGCCATGCTCGACACGTTGCATCCGATCGGTCGCATGGGTGAGGTGAGCGACGTTGTCGACGCGGTGCTGTTCCTCGAGAACGCACCGTTCGTGACCGGCGAGATCCTCCACGTCGATGGCGGCCAGGCAGCCGGCCACTGGTAGAGCGAAACCTGGCCACGTTCCCGTGGCCAGCAACAACTCCCATTTCAACACTTGAACGAACTGACCTTCATGAAACTGATATTTGTGGCCGATCCGATGTGCTCCTGGTGCTACGGCTTCGCCAAGGAAATGAGCTTGCTCCATGCGCACCATCCAAGTCTGCCGATCGAAATCCGCGTGGGCGGAGTGGGCGCAGGCGAAACCCGGGTCCTGAGCGACGAGATGAAGCGCTTTCGTCTGGGTCACTGGAGCCGCGTCGAAACCGTCAGCGGACTGCCCTTCAATCGTGAGGCGTTCATGGCCCTGAAGGGCTTCGTTTACGACACCGAACCCGCCTGTCGCGCGATGGTGGCGACGCGCAGGCTGGCGCCGACCGTCGACCCGCTCCGCATCTTCCGCGCCATCCAGCGGGCCTTCTACGTCGACGGGCGGGACATCACGAAGGGCTCGACCCTGTCGGAAGTCGGCGCTGCCGCAATCGGCGAGCAGGGTTTCGCCGTCAGCACCCTGGAGTTCCTCGCCGCGTGGTCGGATCCCGCGACCATCCGCGAGACCGCAGCCGACTTCCAGCTGGTGCGCGCCTGGGGCATCAGCAGCTTTCCCGCGCTGGTCCTGGAGCGGAATGATGGACAGCTGCAGATGGTCACGGCCGGGTATACGGGCTTTGCCGAACTCCAGGAGACCCTTGCGCCATTGCTCGAAGCTCGACGCCCCGCAGCTGCGCTCAATGAGGTGGAAGGCGCATGATGCGGAAATAGCAACAGCAGGCAGAAATCCATCTGTCTTCCAAGTAGCAGGCATGTATGAGGCGCCAGTTCGACGACATCATGCTCGGAAGCCTGGAGTTGTTCTGCATCGCGGCGGAACTCGAAAGTTTTACTGCAGCGGGCCGGGCCGCCGGCCTGAGCCCGGCCGCGGTCAGCCGATCGATCGCGCGGCTGGAGACGCGCCTGGGTGTGCGACTGTTCATGCGCACCACGCGGCAGATCCATCTGACCGACGTAGGCCGCACCTACTTCGAGCAATGCCGTCAGGCGTTGAACCTGATGCGCGACGCCGAAGCGCAACTCACGGGCGCGCAGCAGGCCCCTGCCGGCAAGCTGCGCCTTAGCATCGCCTCGCCCTACGGCCACTACCGCGTGCTGCCGCTGCTGCCACGCTTTCGCGCGCATTACCCCAAGGTGGAGATCGAGATTCACCTTGGCAATCGCAACATCGATTTCACGGCCGAAGGCTTCGACGTCGCGATTCGCGGCCGCACCCCGCCGGACTCAGGCCTGATCGCTCGCAAGCTCGAAGACGCCGAACTGGTGCTCGTGGCGGCACCCTCCTACATCGCCCACGCGGGCGTGCCAGACAGCCTCGACGCACTCGATCAGCACGATTGCGTGCAGTTCATGCTGCCCAGCACCGGCCTGCCCGTGCCCTGGTTGTTTCGCACCGAAGGGCGAGACGTCGAACTCAGCACGCCCCAAACCTATCGCTGCGCCGAAGACTACCTGGGTGCGGTGACGTTGGCACGCCAAGGCGCGGGCATTCTGCAGACCTACCGCTACATCGTGCAGGACGACCTGGCGCAGGGCCGTCTGCAGGAGTTGCTGCCTGAGGCTGGCGGGCGGTCCAGGCCCTTCTCCCTGCTCTATCCGCACCGCCATCACACACCACTGCGTGTGCGAGCCTTCATTGATTTCCTGCTGGCGGCGCTGACTGGTGGCGACGCCAAAGGCACGACGCACCGCTGACGGCTCAAGAGCGCAGCGTCATGCTGCGCGGATCGAACTGGAAAGGCGGCAGCATCGTTTGACGATTCCATTTGAAAGCCAATGCTTCCCTTCAACGATCCAGCTAGCAACAGCGGGGATCGGTTGATCGGCAGATCTGCCCGATCGCCATGACGTCCGCCGACACCTTCGTCCAATGGACTAGCTCCGCTAACGCTGGTGTGATTGGGTCCCCTGCCACGGAGAAATGTGATGATCACTCTCAGCGTCAACGGAAAGAACCGCGCGATCGATGTTCCCGGCGACATGCCCTTGCTGTGGACTCTGCGGGACGTCCTGGGTATGACGGGCACCAAGTTCGGATGCGGCCTGGGACTGTGCGGCGCATGCACCATACACATCGACGGGCGGCCGACCCGGTCCTGCCTCACGGCAGTCTCGGCGGCGGTAGGCAAGAAGATCACCACGATCGAAGCGATCGGTACCACGCCCGCGGGCAAGAAGATCCAGGCGGCCTGGCTCGCATTGGACGTGCCGCAATGCGGTTACTGTCAATCGGGCCAGATCATGTCGGCCTGCACGCTGCTAGCGACCAATCCGAAGCCCAGCGACTCCGACATCGACGCTGCGATGGCTGGAAATATTTGCCGATGCGGCACTTACCCGCGCATTCGCGCTGCCATCCATCAGGCAGCCGGCGTGGCCAAAGCCGCTCTGTCCCATCGCGCCACCGTGACGGAGGCGTGAGATGAGCTCCGAGCTGATCGATACCCCGATCATTGCATTGGCTTCGCGCCGCAGATTTCTAGCGGTCACCGCCACCGGCGCGTCCAGCGCGCTCGGCGGGGGAATGCTGCTCGGCTTCGGCCTGCCCGCACGCGGCGAGGTACGAGACAGCCTGACCACGAGCGCAGCGTTCGCGCCGAACGCCTTTCTGCGAATCGATCGCGCCGGCATGGTCACGTTCGTGATGCCCGTCATCGAAATGGGGCAAGGAACCTACACCTCGATTCCGATGCTGATCGCAGAGGAACTCGAGGTCGATGTAGACAAGGTCGCGATCGAGCATTCGCCGCCCGACGACAGTATCTATGTGAACCCGTTGATCGGCGTGCAGATGACAGGGGGCTCGACCGCCATCCGCGGCACCTATGTGCCGTTGCGCCGCGCGGGCGCAACGGCCCTCGTCATGCTCGTGACGGCAGCGGCTCAGCGCTGGGGCGTCGATCCGTCGACCTGCCGTGCGCAGAATGGCGAGGTCGTGCACGGTCCCACCGGCCGCCGGCTCGGCTACGGCAGGCTCGTGGATGCGGCTGCGAAGCTGCCGGTACCGGAGAAGGTGGCGCTGAAGGAGCCAGGTGACTTCAAGCTGATCGGGACGCCGCATCGGCGCCTGGACACCGCTGGCAAGGTCAATGGAATCGCGAAGTTCGGCATCGACAGCCGCCTTCCCGGCATGAAATTCGCTGTCGTGAGCGCGTCGCCGACCTTCGGCGGCAAGCTCGTCTCGGTGGATGAGCCGAAGGCGATGGCCGTACCGGGTGTGACCCAGGTCGTCAGGCTCGACGATGCGGTGGCGATCGTGGCTCGTCATACGTGGGCTGCGAAGCAGGGCCTCGCCGCCGCCGATCCGCAGTGGGATGCAGGGCCGAACGCGAGGCTTTCGACGGCGGACATCTCGGCACAACTCGCCTCGGCGTCGGAAAAGCCGGGGGTGGTCGCGCGTCACGATGGCGATGCCGCCGCGATCATGGCGCGAGCGGCCCGAAGAGTTGATGCCGTCTACGAGCAGCCCTTCCTCGCGCACGCGGCAATGGAGCCGATGAACTGCACGGTGCAAATGACCAAAGACGCTTGCGACATCTGGGTTGGCACGCAGGTTCCGGGTCTGACGCAAGCAGCCGTGATGAAGATGACGGGCCTGAAACGCGAACAAGTCCGCGTCCACAATCATCTGCTCGGCGGTGGCTTCGGCCGCCGCCTGGAGTTCGACGGCACGGTTCGGGCCGTACAGATCGCCCAGCATGTTCAGGGGCCCGTGCAGCTGATCTGGACCCGCGAAGAGGACATCCAGCACGACATGTACCGCCCGTACTACTACGACCGCCTGAGCGCGGGCTTGGATGCGGACGGCAAGACAGTCACGTGGTCGCATCGCATCGTTGGCTCGTCCATCATTGCGCGCTACTCCCCCGCATGGATCAAGGACGGCATCGATCCCGACGCAGTTGATGGCTCGGCGAACCAGCCCTACGGGATCGACAACATCCACGTCGACTGGGTCGCGCTGGAGCCCCCCGGCATTCCAACGGCGTTCTGGCGTGGCGTGGGCGTGACACGCGGGACGTTCGCGGTCGAGAGCTTCGTGGATGAACTGGCAGCCGACGCAAAGCAGGATCCACTCGCCTATCGCGTGGCCATGCTCGACAAGAACCCGCGCGCGAAGACTGTGCTGCAACTCGCCGCAGAGCAAGCCGGCTGGGGCAAGCCGCTGCCAGCGGGGCAAGCCCGCGGCATCGCACTTTGCACGGGCTTCGGCAGCTACATCGCGCAGGTCGTCCAGGTCAGCACCGACAAGGATGGCACCGTTGTGCCGATGCAGGCGTGGTGCGTCGTCGATTGCGGCATCGTGGTGAATCCCGACACGGTTCGCGCCCAGATGGAAAGTGGCATCGTGTTCGGCCTGTCCGCTGCGCTGCATGGCGAGATCACGATCAAGAACGGCCGCGTCGAGCAGACCAACTTTGGCGATTACCGGGTGCTACGCATCAACGAGATCCCGCAAATCGACGTGCACATAGTCAAGAGCCTGGAAGCGCCCGGCGGCATCGGTGAGCCCGGCACTTCGTGCGTGATGCCGGCCTTGACTAACGCAATCTTCGCCGCCAGCGGCAAGCGAATCCGCAAGCTGCCGGTCGCTGGGCAGTTGCGGGCAGTGTAGAGACGCTCCAGGCAACCCGACCACCATGGACGTTCTTTCCAAAACGGAGAATCATCGGAGGAAGAGCCTCGGAAGCCCGGAGGCCAGGCCCATCGTGTTCGTGGTCGACGACGACATCTGGGCGCGCTAGGCCCCCACCACACTGCTCAAGGCCCGCAACCGGGTCATGCTCGGGCTGGAGTGAGTCGCCGACTTCGCCTTCCCAAGACCCTTTGGATCTGGACGCGATCGCCCATGAGCCCAGCGGTTCGATCAAGCGTCACGTTGCGACAATGTTGTGGAAATCGATTGAGACGGCGAGTAGATCTCGCATCGGCGAACCATCGGGCGCGCGTCCGTACACACGCCGCTTTGTAGGTACGACAAGGCCAGAAAACGTTTTGGGGTCCAAAGCATAGTTGGCTGCTGGCGTGCCGCCCAGAACGTCGGCGCTGTAGTCATGCCTCGAAAGGATGCCAGCCTTGTTGAAGTAAAACGTCTGTTCGGTACCGTGACTGGGAACATCCGCGGGGAACGTGACATGCAGGCGTCGCCATTCATCATCGCCTTCCCTCCAGGGCTCGATCTCCTCTGCTTTGAAGCCTGGCATCCTGAGAAGAAACGGCATCGTGAGATAGGTCCACATCGCGTATCCGCTGAAGTAGATCAGATGCAGGTTGTCCCACTGAGTCTCTCGCACGTGAGTGGCGAACGCAGCACGCGGGTTCTCCCGACTCTCCAACACTGACCCGTCCTCCAGTTCAATCGCTACGCGGTTGGGCTCGTAGATACCCTTCTTTCCTGCATCCAGGAAAGGGGTGAAGACCGTGCGTTGCCGACGACAATCTATTTCCACCTGAACGTGATCTAGTATCCCGACCTTCCCTTTAAGAGGCCAGAGCCCTCCGCCGACCGAGACCTGGGCGGTCAACTTCTTGAGATCCTTCCAGCGTTCCCACCCGCCATGGGCATCGATCGCAATATCCAATAGGGCCGTCATGTCCGTCCCTCTTTTGTAGTTTGCGCTTGAATCTCCGCGATAGCTCGCTTGGGATCCTGCAAATGCGGATAGTGTCCAACGCCGGGAAGGACAGTCAATCCCACCCGAGCCCTCCGGGCGAGTTCGATTCCCATCTCTTTCGTGATGTAAAAATCCTTCTCGCCCCAGATGATTTTTACGGGCGTCTTGAGCTTGGCCAGATTCTTCTCGAAATACGCCTGATCTGCCGTGAAGTGTGAATAGTAGTAATAGAACGCATCTGCTGAAGTCAGGTGGCCTTGAGTCCAGCCCCGAGCCAGGTCGTCCTTGAATTCCTGCGATATCTCAAACTTCTCGTCTTTGGAAAGGCCTCTCGTGAACACGTTCTCCAGGATCTCGTCCCTGTTCTTGTTCATGGCGGCGTTCACCACATCAGAAGAAGGCTTGGACTTCAGTGCTTGCAGGTAGTCAACCATGTACTGCGGCCTGTCAAAGGGGGCGAAATCGCCCACGATGATCGCTTTTGCGATCGTCGGCTCATCGAGGGCAAGAAGGAGTGCTGGCAAGGCGCCGATGTCCGTTGCGTAGATGATCAGGCTCGACGTGTCGATTTCAGACTTTTCGATATACGCCTTGAGAACGCGCGCATAGTCCATGGGTGCATAAGAGAATTTGTCTGCGGATGGCCTCGATGAAAGACCAAATCCCGGCCAGTCGAAGGCGTGGACTTCGTAGTCTCTCGAGAGGTCCGGCCACATATCCTTCCACGCATAAAGAGTCTCAGGGAAGCCATGCAACAGGAGCACAGTCCCCTTTGGCTTCGAGTTGTGGACGACCGCCCTCCTCAGCGTGATGCCCGCATTCAATTCTATGAAGCCGACTTGCGCTTGCGGCTTCTTTTCTTGGATGTTCTGGTGTCCGCAACCTAGCAACGCCAAGAGGCAGAGTGCAAAAGCCGCGGTAAGAAGTTTCTTCATGAGCGAATGCGGCATGGCTTGCCCTTTCGAGGTTCAGAAGACGCTGGATGTGACGACGACGCCGCAGAGAATGAACGACACAGCGGCGATTGCCGCCAAAGTTTGAGGAAATTCGATAAGTGAGTGGAATTGTCCGCTGGCATCAAAGCGCCGAGAGAGACTGCGTATACCTCTGTATCTGCTCGATCTCTCAACACAATACGTTTCATGCTGGTCCTTTTGAACGCGAGCGCTGAAAAACTAACGCTTGCAAGATGCCGCACGACACCATCGTCTACAGCCGCCACCATCTCGTCACCAGATGCGATCCCTCCCGTCGAGCGAAAGGCATCCTCGAGGGCTAGAAGACGGTCATCCCCAAACGCGGGGCTGACTGCCGGAATTCGTCGTGCCGGAAAAGTGTCGGGCGACCGGGGTGTGAGCCCGCGGTTCGGTTCGCGTGGAGTAGTGGCTCAAGATCAGCCCCTTGGTAGTTGAGTCGCCGGTACTCTTCGCCGCGCTGGCGGCAGTACATAGGTATCGACCGACACCAACGTCCGATGGACTCGGCACCGAGCCTGGAGTCTCATGGCATTGGCACAACAGGACGTGCAATAGCGAGGATCACCATGACGACTCACGATTTCGACAACACTGAAACCTTCACCCGGAACGGTCATGGGGCTATCGCGCTGACCGCAGCCTGGACTGACCTCGGCAGCCGGGTCATGGTGAGTCTTGCTGGATTCGCCGTCGGACGAGTGCTCCTTCATCTGCTCGCCACCACAGGCGATCGCTGTTTCATCTTTCACAGCGCTGGCATTCTCAGGGAGATACCTTGGGGCGTGAAAGCCGTGGCGCTGTTTCGCCGCGGCGGCCACGCCATATGACTCACAGCGCAACACAATGTCGCTTCCTGCATGCCAGATACATGCGCATACAAGGAGATCAACCTGGCACGCCATGTGATCTACAGTAACCCCTCGAGCACTTCCGAATCACCGCCATGATGACAAGGCCTTCCGATCACATCCTCATCGTCGACGACGACCGAGAGATCCGCGAGTTGCTCACCACCTACCTCGTCAAGAACGGTCTGCGTGTGGTCGCGGTTCCGACCGGGCGTCACATGCGAGCCGCTCTCGAGGAGTCCGGTCCCTTCGATCTGATCATCCTGGACCTGATGTTGCCGGGTGAGGACGGACTGACACTTTGCCGCGATCTCCGAACCGGCAAGTACAAGGCCACGCCCATCCTGATGCTGACGGCGCGCAGCGAAGAAGCTGACCGGATCCTCGGCCTTGAGATGGGGGCCGACGACTACCTGGCCAAGCCTTTCGCTGCGCGAGAGCTGCTCGCTCGATTGCGCGCGGTGATGCGCCGGACGCGAATGCTGCCGCCGAACATGCTGTCCACAGAGGCCGCCCACAAGCTCGCCTTCGGCGAATGGCAGGTGGACACGAACGCACGCCATCTGCTCGATGCCGACGGCGTGATGGTTGCCTTGAGCGGCGCCGAGTACCGGTTACTTCGCGCTTTTCTCGACCACCCGCACAAGGTGTTGAGCCGGGACCAGTTGCTGAGTCTCACCCAGGGTCGGGAAGCAGAGCTTTTCGAGCGGTCGATCGACCTGTTGATCAGCCGGCTGCGCCAGCGGCTCCGAGACGACGCACGCTATCCCCGCTACATCAAGACGGTACGGAGCGAAGGCTATGTCTTTGCGTCGACTGTGGAGCCCAAGGACTGAAATGCCGACGCTGGCCTGAGAAGGCGCCTCGACCTTTGTTCGCCGCCGCCCCACAGATCAACCCTTGCCTGCCGTGGCGAGACCGAGGTCCGCCGCCATGTTCACCAGGTCCGGCAGAGAGTCGGCCATCATCTTCCGCATCATGCTGCCTCGGTGTGCTTTCACCGTGATCTCGCTGATGTTGAGTTCCCATCCCACTTGCTTGTTCAGCAGGCCGGACACGACCAACGCCATGACTTCGCGTTCGCGGCGACTAAGTGAAGCATGTCGTTCCCGGAGCACGTCAATTCTTGCCTCGTCATCCATCTCAGTACGGTGGCGGTCGATCGCAATCCGCACGGCGTTCAGCAGCACTTCAGCGGAGAAAGGCTTGGTCAAGAACTCGAGTGCGCCCGCCTTCATGGCTTGGACCGTCATGGGAATGCCACCATAGCCCGTGATGAAAATAACCGGCAGGTCGACCCGGTCACCAGCGATGCGCCGCTGAAGTTCAAGGCCGTTGAGACCGGGAAGATTGACGTCCAGCACCAGACAACCCGGGGCAAGGCGCCGTGGCCGTGCCAGGAACTCCTGCGCCGACGCGAATATCTCCGGCTCCCAGCCCTCGAGGCGAAACAGTGGATCGAGCGATTCGCGCACAGAGACGTCGTCATCCACAACGTACACGATGGGCGTGGCATGCGAAATGGGCGACGGTCGCGAATCGCCGGCCGGTGTTCTCCTCGAAGTCATCGTCATCTCCGATCTGCGGAGCTTAGTGGTGGCTCAGCGCACCTGAAGCGCCGCCTTGAGCGCCTCGAGCAATGCCGCCTCGCTGAACGGCTTGAACAGGCAGTCCACAGCACCTTGCGCAATCAGCCGCGCACGGACGGCCTCCTCGCGCTGGGCAGTAATGAAAACGATTGGAATCTCTTGCTGACGAGCCGTCAATTCCCGTTTTAGCTCAGGGCCTGTCATGCCCGGCATGGCGACATCCAGGAGCAGGCAGTTGGTGTGTTCGATTTGATCGGAGGCAAGAAACTCTTCTGCGCAGGTGAAGACCGCCACCCTGAGGCCGAACTCCCTGAGCAGGTCGGGAAGGGATTCGCGCACGGATTCGTCGTCGTCGACGACTGAAACGAGTGGGCCTGGGACCATCACGTCCCTCCCAGCCAGGGAATCCGCCGCGGCGGCAGCGCACCAGCCGTTGGGTCGAGCTCGTTGTCCATTTCAGTCCTTTCGCGCCGGCCAGAACCCAAGGATGCAACAAACGAGGGCGACATGTAACCCGTACTTTGGTGTCGGCTGCCGCCGCTGCGTCACTTCCGACAAGTGGCACACAATGACTGCGTTGGCCCATGCGGTAATCTTCCATGTCGCAGTTGCAGCGCAACACACTGGGATACACCCAAGTCGCCTAGCGGCGACAGCAGGGCCTATAAGCCATTCCATGAATGTTTCCGACATCGGTCCCCCGGCCCCGACCGGGCCGGCAAAGCTAGGCGCGCCCGTCGGCCCGGCCGCCCGACTGGAGGGCGCCCTTCGCCGACTCATGCCCGGCACCCTGTTTTCTCGCGTGACGCTGATCATCGTGATCGGATTGACGATCGCGCAGCTGCTGACTTTTGCGGCAATCCGCTATGAACGCGGCATCGCGATGCGCGAGTTGATGATGAATGGACTTGAGCGAGACATCGCAAGCTCGGTAGCGATCCTCGACCGCCTGCCCGCCGCCGATCGGGAGGGCTGGCTGAGCCGACTCGAACGGCGCAATTACCGCTTCGCACTCGGCGGGAGCGTCACAGGTGCGGCGCCTGAATCTCCACCGCTGAAGGAGTTCGCCGCCGCGATCGTCCAGGCAGTGCATCCGTTCGAGGTCGTGAAGGTGGCGTTGGCCACCGATCCGGCTGAAGAACTTCAGATCCAGATCAGGCTCAGCGACGGCAGCCCGGTGGTGGTCGACGCGCGGCGAGTCGGCATGCCGGTCTCCAACTGGGTCGTCTGGGTGCTTGCGGCACAGCTCGCCGTCCTTGCCATCTGTGGCTGGCTCGCGGTCCGACTGGTCACACGACCACTTGCGCGGCTCGCTGCTGCGGCCGATGGCCTTGGCCCCGACCTCATGGCTCGCGAACTCGGGGTAGACGGGCCGACCGAAGTGGCGCATGCCGCGCGCGCGTTCAATGCGATGCAGCGCCGCATCGCTGGCTACATGGCGGAGCGCGTGGAGATCCTGGCGGCTATCTCGCACGACCTCCAGACGCCTATCACCCGCATGCGGCTGCGAACCGAAATGATGGACAACGAACAGGATCAGCTCAAGTTTCGCCAGGATCTCGACGCCATGAATGCGCTGGTCAGGGAAGGCGTCACCTACGCAAGAACCCTCCACGGCACCAAGGAGCCGGCTTGCCGGATCGATGCCGATGCGCTCCTGGAAAGCATGGTCGCGGACTACGAGGATTCCGGCCAGGCCGTGGTGCTCGAGGGCCGGATCGGCGAACCGGTCATGACGCGGCCCCACGCACTGCGCCGGATTCTGACGAACCTTATCGACAACGCCTTGAAGTTCGGAAGCGAGGTGCGCCTGCGAACGCTCGTCGAGCCCGGTCGGCTCGTGATCTCGATACTGGACAACGGGCCTGGAATACCAGCCGACCAGTTAGAGGCTGTCCTCAAGCCTTTCTATCGAGTGGAGAATTCGCGCAACCGGGGCACCGGCGGCACCGGCCTGGGCCTGGCCATCGCGCATCAACTCGCCGCGGCAATAAAAGCAGAACTGAAACTGTCCAACCGCAGCGAAGGCGGGCTCGAAGCCCGACTGACAATCGATACGCATCACCCGTGAAGTGGCATCGAAAGGCTTGCGGCAAGACCGCCTCCAGGCCGATTCGACAATTTGAGTCGAGCCCCCATCGAGGACGCCAGCTGTTTCGCGATTGCCAGGCCGAGGCCAGTGCCCGCAGCCGACTGCCGAGCAGGGCCTTCGAGACGATAGAAGGGCTGCATCACGGCATCGAGTTCGCTTTCCGGAATTCCCGGGCCGCGGTCGAGCACGCAGATCTCGATGTCCGCCTGGCGATCGACTTGCACGGTGAGCTCGACCACATTGTCAAACTTGAGCGCGTTGTCGGCCAGATTGGTCACGATGCGGCGCAGCGCCAGCGGCAGGACGCCGACCGGACGCCCGACCTGGCCGACCACGTTGACGGTATGGCCGGCGTCCTGGTAATCGCAGCGCAGGCTGTCAAGAAGCGCGTCGAGGTCGATCCGGCGCGGACTCTCCTTGATCCCATGCAAGGTGCGCGCATAGGTCAGTGCCTCACTTACCAATGCAACCATCTGCTCGAGGTCATCCACCAGCTTGCCGCGTTGCTCCTGGTCGCCCATCATTTCTGCGCGCAAACGCATCCGGGAAATCGGTGTCTGCAGATCGTGAGCGATCGTGGCCAAGACCCGGTTTCTCTCGGCCAGGCATCCAGCGATCCGGTTCTGCATCTCAATGAAGGCCGCGTGAGCGCGCCGCGCCTCCTGCGAGCCCCGTACCGGTGACGCCGTGCTCTCCAGATCCGGTCGCCACGATTGCGCTGCGTTGGCAAGGCGCCGCAGCGACTGGTTCGCGCGCCGCAAGGCAAGGAAACTCCCGATCGCAAGCAGCGCCAGCAGCAGGACCAGCACTGCAGGAAGCCATTGAGAGATGTTCATTGCGCGCTCCAATCCTGTTCCGGCATCGCGCTTCTCGAGGCTCCCAGCCACCGGATGCGATGCGCGGACACGATCTGAACGCAAACCCGGCCTGGAGGCCATTGGACGAAGGTGTCGCTTGGTGAGGCTGCGCGTGGACCGATACCAAAGAACCAAGCCCTACTGCTCAACGTCCCCGGCAACACCGCACCCGCTCAGCCGAAGGTGAATACATAAGCCTGGGCGCCGGGATCTGCGAACTCGATCTCGAACAGGCGCGCCCCCTGCTCCCTGGTTTGGCGCACCAACTGGTACAGCCTCTGGACATCGATCGTTCCGCGACCTTGAGCGTCGACATCGGCGCCGTGGTCGGCCAGCGGAGGCTTGCCATCCACCAGCACCTTGAAGCGCACCGGCTTTCCGTCGGCCGCCGGGCCCAACACCATGTGAAGGTCGCGCGCCTCGAAGCGATAGGCGATGCGTCCGTCGGCACCGCTGGCCACTGCACGCTCGCGCTCAACCTTCCAATCGCCTTGGAGCGACCATTGGTCCGTCTTGAGTGAAGCAGCAGCCTGATAGCGATGCACGCCGTCGCTCGCGATGCCTCCGCGCGGCACGAAGTTGCGCGTCCGCTCATAGCCGAGGTAGGTCTCCTGCGACAGTGCAGGCGATGGTGCTGGTGCGGCCTGGGCGCCTTGGCCGACCGGCGCGACCAACTCACGTGGCACGGCATCCTTGCCCGCCTCCGCGAGAAGCTGCTGGATGATCTGCTCCGATCGGGCATATTGGCCTTCACCAAACTGGTGATGTCGTATGCGCCCCTTCGCATCGACGAAATAGAACGCCGGCCAGTACTGGTTACCGAAGGCGCGCCAGATCGCTAAATCGCTGTCGACGGCGACCGGAAAGTCGATCCCCAGGTCCCTGACGGCCCGATGCACGTTAGAGGAGCGCTTCTCGAAGGCAAACTCTGGCGAGTGGACGCCGATGACCACCAGTCCGGCGTCTTTGTACTTCTGCGCCCAGGCACGAACATACGGCAAGGTCCGCAGGCAGTTGATGCAGGAGTAGGTCCAGAAATCGATCAGCACCACCTTGCCGCGCAAGCCCTCCCGACTGAGCGCCGGCGAAGCGATCCATTCCGTTGCACCTTCGAGCGACGGCAGGACTCTCTCGGTCGCCAGGGCGGGCGCAGGGCGGACTCCGGCCACCTTCATGAGGGATTCATCGGTGTCGCTGCCGATGCTGGGCGGCAAGGTTGCAGGCATCCGCAGGCCGCTGCGTTCGAGGATGCGCGTCTCGAGCCCCGAGGTGGTCGCCAGCGAAAGTTGGCTCAGCACCCCGGTGTCCAGGCCCAGTGCAATTGCGCCGACGCCCGCCAGCACTGCCACGCCGGCTGCGCGACGCACCCAGTCGCCGACGGGCAGAGAGCGCTTCAGGAGCCCAATCAGCCGACCGCCGAAAAGCAATGCCAGTGCCAGCGAGGTTCCGGCGCCCGCCGCGTACGCCAGCAGAAGAAGGGACGTGCCCGCACTGGCGCCGTTGAGCGCCGCGCCGGTCAGGATCAGGCCGAGAATCGGGCCTGCGCACGGCGCCCAGAGCAATCCCGTTCCGACGCCCAACAAGAGCGGCGAGAAGATGGCCCCTCGCCCGGACGAGGACGAGGATTTCGACAGTCGAAGTCCGAGCGCCACCAGCGGCCTGGTGAGCCGGTCTGCAAGGCCAGGCAACAGCAACGTGACACCGAACAAGGCGAGCACCGCGATCGCCGCGTAGCGGCCGTACGCGTTGAGCTCGACCACCCAGCCGCCGCCGACCGCCGCCAGCGAGGCGATGGCGGCGAACGAAACCGCCATGCCAATCAACAGGGGCAGTCCGTGCGAGCGAAAGGGCTGATCGGCGCGGGCGAACACGAATGGCAGCACCGGCAGAATGCAGGGGCTCAGGATGGTCAGCACACCACCCAGATAGGCAGCTATCAAGAAAAGCATGGTCGTCGATCCACAGGGCATGCGGGGTGTCGCATGGACTGGGTTATAGGCTCCGAAATCGCTGCAGCCGCACCTTGTGTACGCTTGCGTATCCGGAATGCCGGAACACACACTTCCTTTCGTTTCTCACAGCAGCGACTCGGGCACGAATGGCGCGACCAGGGGGATATAGAGCCGTTGCAAGTACGTGGTTTCAGGTTCCGTCGTGAGCACGACCTCCTTGCCGTCGTCGTGGGTCAACCATTCCAGATCGCCCGTCCCCGGCGCGAGCCGCAGCCGGTACGAATTCTGGAGCTTGCTGATGCTGAGGATCCGCAGCGTCTCCGAAGCGAGTTCGGGACTGTCGACGACGATCCCCATCTCGGTGTTCTGCGTGGCCGATCTCGGATCGAGATTCATGGACCCGATGAAGACCTGGCGGCGATCGATCGTCACCATCTTGGCGTGCAATCGCCCCAACGAGGCTCCGAACTCGCCGAAACGCAGGTTGGCCATGGTCTTTGCAGGACTGAGTTCATAGAGTTCCACGCCGCTGACCAGCAGGCGCTTTCGATAGCGCACGTAGGCCGTATGGACCAGCGGAACGTCGTTGGCGGCGAGCGAATTGGTCAGCAGCGTCAGCTTGACCTTCTGCCCGGCAAGTTCATTGAGAATTTCCATGCCCCGCTCGCCCGGCACCAGATAGGGCGAGGTCAGCGCCACATCGCTCCTCGCATCGCGGATCAGGCGCCAGACTTTCATGGTGACGCTGCTTGCGAGAGCTTCCGCGGCGGACATGGTGCGCGGCTTGGAGGGCGGATCAGCGATCACCCGCGCCTCACCCCACAGGAAGCCGATGCGTCCGTCGTCAAGTTCCTCCGCAATGGGGCCGTAGCCCAGGATGTCCGAAGGTGGCAACATCAGCTGTGGAGCGGGCATCTCCATGCCAATCCAGCGGTCGAATTCCTCCGCACCGGCTTGCGGGCTGCCTTCGAGCGCCACGATGTCGGCGATGGACCAGACCTCTTCGCTGTTCCAGAAGGCGTCGAAGACCGCCTCCAACTGCGGTACGACCTTGCCGACGACCAGCGCGTCCATGTCGATGAAGTTGTGCGCCTCGGCGAGCACGAAGTAGTCGTCCGCGATGTTGCGACCGCCCACCACCGCCATCGATCCGTCGGCAACCAGGAGCTTGTTGTGCATGCGATGGTTGAGTCGGCCGATCTCGTGCGGCGAGGCGGCGAAGCGCGACAAAAAGCCGCCGCGGCCACAGCAGAACGGGTTGTACAGCCGGACCTCGACGTTAGGCACGCGCGAGAGCGCCAGAAGGGACTGCTGGCTCTTAGTCGTGTAGAGGTCATCCACCAGAAGGCGCACCTTGACGCCGCGCGCCGCGGCCGCGCGCAGGGCTCGCATCAGAAGCCGCCCCGTGGCGTCGCTTTCGAAGTGGTAGTACTGGACCAAGAGGGTTCGCTGAGCACGCGCCGAAAGCTGTATTCGGGCGTCCAGCGAATAGACGCCCAACGGCATGAGCCTGAAGCCCGAATGCTCTCCGGGCGGCGTGGAAGCCGCGGCGATCCGCGCCAGAGCGGTGGAGGGATCAGATGGGCCAGCCGCGTCAGCCGCCCGGTCACGCGCAGGCGGTAGGGAACCGCAAGCGCACAGGGCGGCCAGCGCCATCGACAGCGCCGCGCGCATCAGGAGTGAAGTAGCGTGGCGGAAGTGCATGAATCGTCTTGTAGACCTGCGAGAGCCGATCGCACCCCACCTTGTACCTCCATGTATCCAGCGGTGCCGGGCACACACTAAGTTGCGAGCCGCCGCTCGGACTTTGAATCCGATCGTGTCGACATCGGCGCACGGTACGAAGCCGTACATCCCAGCGCATCGCCGGAGGATCCCGGGTTTAAAAACAAGCTTCTCCAATCCAAACCAATGAGTGAACATCATGCGCATTCGATCCAACGTCATCGTCCCCAGCTTCCTGGTCGCCGCCGCCTTCGCCGCCGCCGGGGCGCTTTCTTACGCCGCGCCACCGGCTGGCAACGTCAGTTCAATCGAGGCATCAAGGCGGGCGCCGGAGTTCCAGGGCATCGACACGTGGCTGAACTCCAAACCACTGGCCCTCGACCAACTGCGCGGCAAGGTCGTACTGGTGGACTTCTGGACCTACACCTGCATCAACTGTCTCAACCATCTTCCATCCGTTCAAGCCTGGCATGAGAAGTACAAGGACCAAGGCCTCGTGGTGGTCGGCGTGCACACACCGGAGTTCGCCTACGAAAAGAGCACCCGCAACGTCCAGGCGGCCATCAACCGGCTGCAAATCAAGCATGCCGTGGCGCAAGACAACAGCTACGCCACCTGGAAGGCCTACGGCAACAGCTATTGGCCCGCCGTGTACCTGATCGACAAGCAGGGCCGCATCGTCTACTCGCATTTCGGCGAGGGAAGCTATGGCACGACCGAGAAGAAGATCCAGCAGCTTCTGGCCGAGGAACCACCGGTCGGGTCATGACATGAAGAGACTGCTTCTCTCGCTTTTATTCCTGGCGGGCGGCGTGGCTCACGAGTTGCGCAACCCGGTGAGCTGCCAGTGCATTTCGGCTCGCCAGGTAACCGGGCCGGGCCCCGGCAGGCGCCGGCGGGGCATCCCGTCTAATCGGTCTTGAGAACTCAGCCCTTCGGCGGCGCGCTCGACCCGCGCGTCATCCATGCCACGGCATTCCGCAGGATTGGCGAGACCAACAACACAATTGCTCCTGTTCTCGCTGCCCCGCCCTTGGCCATCATGGTGACGTCGAGTCGGTCTTCAGGCACAACCCCCATGTGAACAACGGCCGGTGTGTTGTCGCTTCCCGCTCAAACGCCTGCGCGAGATGGTTGATGCAGTCGACCGGATGGAAGTAGCCGAGCCTCCGTTGACCGCTCGCCGCCCCACCGCTCAGGCGAGGTTGATCGACACATCGATGTTGCCGCGCGTGGCCTTCGAGTAGGGGCAGGTCTGGTGTGCCGCATCCACCAGCGCCCGCGAGACCGCCCGGTCGATACCAGGCATCGAGACGTTCAGGCGGGCCTGCAGCGAGTAGCCATCGTCACCGAGCGCGAGATCGACCTCGGTGTCGACGGCGAGATTTGGGGGCAGAGTCACCTTCATGGCCTGGGCTGCCTTGCCTATCGCGCCGATGAAACAGGCGGACCAGCCTGCTGCAAACAGTTGCTCGGGGTTCGTGCCTGTACCGGTCGAGCCGGGCGTCGACAATTGGACCTTCAGGCGGCCATCGTCGCTGCGCGACTCGCCGTTGTGACGACCGCCTGTGGTGTGGGTCTTGGCGGTGTAGACGATCTTGTTGATCTGTGACATGGTTTACTTTCTTTGGGTGGTTGAGAAGAGGTTGGGTTGAGGGTTGGGAAGGCGTCGCGTGGGGGCGCTAGTCAATGCGTGTGGGACGGGGTCGGTGCTCGCTCCGGAACCTTCACAGCAATCGTTTCGCTGGTCAGGATCCTGTGCGTCGGATCGGCGATTTCAATCAGCATCTTGTGCACGCCCGGCGTCAGACCGACCACAATGATGGGATCTCCACTGGTGTGAGCCCAAGTCCCCGGCTTGTCGTCGACCGTGACGTGGAGGTGACCAACACGCGGCGATACGCCACGGGCGGCCTCGCCGAAGATCGGAATGATCCGCACGTTCTCTGTCCGGTACTGGACGATGACCACCCCGCGAGCCAGAGGCTCGGGCAACGGGGGATACACGACGAGCTTCGCGTCCGCTTCTGATGCAAGCGGAATGACTGCCGCTGGACGGCCTATGTCCGGCGCGGTCTGCGCGGCGGCTGGTAGCGATGTGAGGGCAAGCGCAGCGAGCGAGACGGCCGCGGCAATGCGAGCAAGCTTCATGAAGGTCTCCGTCGAGTTCGATGGGAATTGGGATGGCGACGGCGGAATTCTGTGACGGAACCGGGGCGCTGCCGAAGGGCTCGTATGTTTCTGTATCAGCCCGTGAAATCAAAACAATACGTTTCATTGCGGGGTGCGTGGGCGAAGGCCCAGTGGAATCAAAGACCACACTGATGTCGCGTCGAGATCCCATCCAGGACAACAAACTCCTATTCAAGGTACCGGAGCACTGAGATGGCTCCCACAGCGCAGCCGCGACCGCCCCATCGGCACACACTCAGCCGCAAAGGCTGCTTGGCCGGGACCTCTGTCGGAAGAAGTCCAGAGGCGACACCTTCGTCCAATCGACAACTACGTCGTCGTTTGATGTGATGCGCTATGCGGCGATGGCGTAGCAAAAGAACCCGTCGACAACGCGAAAGGCCTCTCGCTTCCGCCGAACAGCATCTCACGTATCGCAGGACCTCTGACCTCGAGGAGCTATCAATGTCCAACCCATCCAACTTGCCCCGTCGGTCGTTCCTGGGAGCCACGGCGATCGGCGTCGCCGCTTCTCAGCTCGTCGCGAGAATGCCCGCCTTCGCCCAGTCTGCCGGCTTGCCCAATCCGCCGGGACCTGCGAATACACGCCGCGCTGCGTCGAAGCAACGCCTCGAGCCGGTCAAGAGCATCGACGCCGGCGTACTCAACGTGGGCTACTTCGAAGCTGGCCCTGCCAATGGCCCACCCGTAGTTCTTCTGCACGGCTGGCCGTACGACATTCACACCTATGTCGACGTTGCGCCCATGCTGGCTGCAGCCGGCTTCCGGGTGATCGTTCCGCATCTGCGCGGATACGGCACAACCCGATTCCTTTCCAGCGACACGGTCCGCAACGGCCAGCAAGCGGCCGTCGCCGTGGACATGATCGCCTTGATGGATGCGCTTCAGATCGAGAAGGCCACCGTCGCTGGGTGCGACTGGGGCGCACGGACGGCCTGCATCATGGCCGCACTGTGGCCAGCACGCGTGAACGCGCTGGTGTCGGTCAGCGGCTATCTGATCGGCAGCCAGGAAGCCGGCAAGATGCCGTTGTCGCCGCAAGCCGAGCTGCAATGGTGGTACCAGTACTACTTTGCGACGGAGCGCGGCCGTACGGGTTACGACCAGAACCGACACGATTTCGCCAAGCTGATCTGGCAGATCGCCTCGCCGAAATGGGCTTTCGATAGCGCCACATTCGATCGCAGCGCAGTGGCCCTCGACAATGCCGATCACGTGAGCATCGTGATTCACAACTACCGCTGGCGCCTCGGCCTGGCGGAGGGCGAGACGAGGTATCTCGATCTCGAGGCGCGGCTGGCAAAAGCTCCGGTCATCGCCGTACCGACCATCACGCTCGAAGGCGATGCCAACGGCGCACCCCATCCCGAACCCAGCGTCTACGCCAAGAAGTTCTCTGGGCCCTACGAGCATCGACACATCAAGGGTGGCATTGGCCACAACCTGCCTCAGGAAGCTCCTGAAGCCTTCGCAGCTGCCGTTCTGGATGCAACACGTCTTTGAGCCCGTTGAGCGGGAACCCGAAGGCGACAGCCACGAGGAATCCACGTCCGCACCGATCGCGAGCTTGCGATCCAAACAGGAGCCGTCATGAGTGAATACGCCGTGCGTTCCGCAAAACATTTTCCTACTCCCTTCCTGCAGCGTTCGTTACCTTCGCGTCCCTGCGCGCCTGCGCTGTTTCAGGCGTCGGGCGTCCGTCAGTACCGCGAAATGGAAAACGCCTTCCGTGCAAGCGGAGGCATCGTGAGCTCGGATGAAGTTGTCACATTGCTCATCAGGCATACAGATCAGCCCATCTCGCAACTGGCGCGCTGGATCGTGGACCATGATGTACTGAGTTTTCGTTGGGAATCGCGCACCATGCTCCCGCTGTTCCAGTTCGACCTGTCAAGCATGACCATTCGCCCATCCGTCACGGCAGTGATCGGCGAGCTGGTTCCTGCACTAGGCGATTGGGACGTCTCCATCTGGTTCGCCCACTCGAACGCGTGGCTTGCTGGCACTGCGCCAGTCGATGTCCTCGAGCGCGATCTGCGTTCGGTAATCGATGCTGCCAGGGCCGAACGATACCTGCTGTGTGGTTGACACCGACCCTCAAATCGGGCGACGAAGATGCAGAGCACTGATGCATTTGCCATAACGCATCAGGTGACAGTAGCTGCTCCCGAACATGGCACATCGACCTGATGGATGCAATGCTGAAACGCGAAGCTCGCGAACTTGCTAAGGCTGTCAAAAACGACACCATTGGACAATAGGCTCAACCCAATAAGTCTGGTGTGATCACCTCCGCGTCCAAACATCCGAGCTGCTCCAACGTCTGCAAGGAGAAACCATCATGACTCGCCCAAACTCAGCATCCGAAGGCGCTGCCCTCCACGTCGCGAGCGAAAGCGGCTTTGCTCAGACCCTCCCGCGGCGTCGATTCTCTACTTTCATCGGTGCTGCAGCCGTTTTAGGTATTCCAGTTCTCGCTTCCTCAAGTCCTGCCCAGAGGCGCGCGTTTGATGCAGACACCGCAGTTCGCACCTACCGTGTCGCGATTCCGGAAGCCGCAGTCGCCGACCTCCGTCGGCGCATTGCCGCGACCAGGTGGCCTGACAAAGAGACGGTCAATGATCAGTCGCAAGGAGCGCAGCTTGCTGAGCTCCAGGGGCTTGTTCGATACTGGGGGACCGGCTACAGATGGCGCAAGGCCGAAGCGAAACTGAATGCGCTACCCCAGTTCATGACCAACATTGAAGGGGTGGACATCCACTTCATTCACGTCCGCTCTCGACATCAAGGCGCGACCCCATTGATCATCGCCCATGGTTGGCCAGGTTCGATCTTTGAGCAGATCAAACTTATCGGTCCGCTTACCGACCCAACCAAGTATGGAGGAAGAGCAGAGGACGCCTTCGACGTCGTGATTCCTTCCTTGCCAGGTTTTGGCTTCTCCGGGCGGCCGACCGAAGCGGGTTGGGGGTTAGAGCGCATGGGCAAGGCGTTTGATATTCTGATGAAGCGAGTGGGTTACACGCGTTACGTTGCGCAGGGAGGCGACTGGGGAGCGGGCATCGTTCAGGCGATGGGTCGGCAGGGCCCTGAAGGATTGCTCGGCATTCACACCAATCTACCGGCAGCCATTCCCGATGAAGTAGGACCTACGCTTGGAGGCGCACCCGCACCAACGGGACTCTCGGAGCAGGAACGCATTTCTGTTGACGCATTGAGATCGTTCATCAAGAGTGGAAACTTGACCTACGTCGCGATGATGACCGCACGACCGCAGGGCGTCAGTTATGGCCACACTGATTCACCCGCTGGCCTCGCTGGATTCATGCTCGTACATCCGGGATTTGAGCATTGGGCGTACGGAAAGGATCCCAACCAACTGCCGACGAGAGATGACGTACTCGACAACTTCTCGCTGTATTGGCTGACGAACAGCGCTGCCTCGGCCGCGAGGATCTATTGGGAGAATCGCGGCCGGAGCCTCACTAGCTCAAGCTCGCAGATGACGGCCGACATCAAGGTGCCGGTTGCCATCACTGTATTTCCGGATGAGGTCTACAAACCTCCGAAGACGTGGGCCCAGCGAGCTTTCCGGGATCTAATCTACTTCAACGAAGTCGACAGAGGCGGGCATTTCGCGGCTTGGGAACACCCAGAACTCTTCGCGGCGGAACTGCGTGCGGCGTTTCGATCACTGCGATAGCTCCCGGTCTGTAGCAACGTAGATTGGCCGCTGTTCACGCTGAAAGCGGGCGATCTTGCCTCCCGCATTTTAGTCAAGGTGACTTTAGCTTCAATCCGAGTGGGGACCCGTCTCGATGCCGTCCGTCATCTGCGCCATGGCGTTTCTGGCATCGGTGTTCGTCACTGTCGATAGATTCGTCCCGCACTGGCTCTATGCCGCGGACTTGAATGGAGAGGCAGAGAGCACCATGCGACTCCAATGCCAGGAGTGGACGTCATTTGGCATTGCCCACGACTCAAGCGATTGGCCAATGTGAAAAGTAATGTCGCGGATGTCGGCGGAGATACAAGAACGTACAGCAATCGGATCCGAAGCAGGTGGCACGCCCAACAATCCACCTGTCTGTCTCTAGCAATGCAACGCAGACGGCGCATCCATCCACCATTGCCCGATCTTCCTCCATCCGAAAGAAACCTCATGAAGACCTCTACCCTCCTGACCGCCACCGCCATCTCGACCCTGCTTGCTTTCAGCGCCAGTGCCGAGCAGTACCAGGGCGTGCTCACACCCCAATCCACCTCCAGCCGCGCCGAAATGCGCAGCGAGGCCGTGCGCGCCGCACGCAGCGCCGATCCCTATCGCGAAGGCGCATCGACTGGCCCTGCCAGCGCCATTCCGAGTCGGCGCGATCGGGCCACCATTCGTTCGGAAGCACTCGCCTCCGCCATCGCAGGCAACATCTACTCCGACGGATCTTTCGCCGGCGTGGCGCCCTCCTCCACCGGCAAGATCGACCGCGAGGCCGTTCGTGCCCAGGCGCGCGCAACCGCTGCGCGCGGCATCACCGAAGGCACGCTGTAGTTGACCGGCGTCATCGAACAAAGCAAAGCCTCCGAACCCTCTTCCAAGGACAGCATCATGAATAGCGTTAGCAAAGTCGCCGTGATCACCGGCGCTTCCAGCGGCATCGGCGCCGCCCTCGTCAAGGCCTACCGGGCGGCCGGCTTCCGGGTCGTCGCCAACTCGCGGTCCATTCGTCCGAGCGACGATCCGGACATCCTGGCAGTCCAAGGCGACATTGCCCACGCGGCAACGGCCGAGCGCATCCTGCAGTCGGGCGTGGAACGCTACGGGCGCGTCGACACCCTGGTCAACAACGCCGGGATCTTCATGGCCAAGCCGTTCACGGATTTCACCGCGGCCGACTGGGCGGCGAACATCTCGACCAACCTCGAGGGCTTCTTCCACGTCAGCCAGCAGGCCGTGAAACGGATGGAGAAGCAGGGGTCCGGCCACATCGTTCAGATTACGACCAGTCTCGCGGATCAACCGATCCAAGGCGTTCCCTCCGTTTTGGCTTCGCTGACGAAAGGCGGGCTGAACGCCGCCACGAAGTCGCTCGCCATCGAGTATGCGGCGCGGGGCATCCGCGTGAATGCGGTCTCGCCCGGCATCATCAAGACGCCGATGAACCCGCCTGAAACCCACGAGGCGCTCAATGGACTGCATCCGGTGGGACGAATGGGCGAGATCGACGATATCGTGAAGGCGGTCCTCTTCCTCGAGGGGGCTTCGTTCGTGACCGGGGAGATCCTCCACGTCGATGGCGGCCAGTCTGCTGGTCGTTGGTGAGACTGCTCAGAACGCCCTTCTCCGTGCTTCACGGGGAAGGTCTTCTGTCGCGACAGATGATGGCCCGAGCCACCCAGCTGGCTACGGCGCGCACCGCGCCTTGGTCCGCCCAAGTTGCTCCTCGACTCCTCCGTATAGCCCTTCTTCAGCATCCGACCGATGAGCTTTCGTTGGTGTGAGCGGCTGGCATGAGCGACACCATCGTCCAATGGACTCGACTTGGTACTTCTGATGTGATCCACGATGGCGCGGCTCGAGACCAACGAGCGCACCGAGCCAGATGCCGCGCCGGCAACCTAAGGAACAGCCCATGCCTATTGTCACCATTCAGGTCACCCGCGAAGGCAGTCAACCTGGAGCCAGTGCAGTCACGGCTTCAGAGAAGGCTGCATTGATCAAAGGGGCCAGCGAGATGCTACGCGGCGTGCTGAACAAGCCGCTCGAAAGTACCTTCGTAATCATCGAGGAGGTCGATACCGACAACTGGGGATGGGGTGGCCTGCCGGCGCTCGAGTTTCGTCGACAGCGCGACGCAAAGGCGAAGTAGCCCGCGCCCGATCCTCCGCGAGGCGGTCTGCGCGTGCGCACCGATTGCTACGGCATCGACGCCCGCCCCCGGGGTCGATCGAGCCAGGAGATCGCACGTTTCATGGCGAACGGCACCGAGCTGACCCGACCTCGTGCCGCCATATACGAAGTTATTTCAACACCATCGTCCAATGGACGTGACGTCACGAGTCTGGTTTGATTAAGCAGAACCGTTGACAACGACGATCAATTTCGAATCGTACGACTCGCGGACTTTTCACCATCGCCTTAGGAGTTCAGTATGAAGTTTCACCTTCTCGCTCCGGCACTGCTCGCCTCCATCTTCGCTATCACGGCACCTGCGCATGCGCAGAACACCTCAGCGGCAGCCCAGCAGACTTCGAAGCCTCGGTCATCCACCGATGCCAAGGACCAAATCCGTCTCACGCGAGTGACGCCCGAATACTGGCGAGTCACCTTTCATAACCCGCCGTTCAACATCTACGGGCCGAATACGACCCCGCAGTTGAACAAGGTCGTGACTGCGATCGAAGCCGACCCGCACGTCAGGGTTGTCGTGTTCGACAGCGACGTCCCCAACTTCTTCCTGACCCACTACGACTTCGTGCCGCCGTTGGCCGACACGACCAGCCTGCCTCCCGGGCCGACCGGGCTGCCGCAGCTGCCGGACATGCTGGTGCGAATCAGCAAGGCGCCGGTCGTGTCTATTGCGTTGATCCGCGGGCGCGCCAGCGGCGTGGGCAGCGAGCTTGCCCTTGCCAGCGACATGCGATTCGCCAGCCGCGAGAAGGCCATGCTGTCGCAATTCGAGATCGGCGCCGGGTTTGTTCCCGGCGGTGGCCCGATGGCCCGTCTGCCGCGGCTGATCGGACGCGGCCGTGCGCTCGAAGTGCTGTTGACCGGCAGTGACATCAACGGCGAGCTCGCCGAGCGCTACGGCTATGTCAACCGTGCGCTGCCGGACGCCGAGCTGGACGCCTTCGTCGACTCGATGGCCCGTCGCATCGCCGGGTTCGACAAGCAGACCATCGGCGACATCAAGGGCCTGGTGAATCGCAACAGCCTGCCGCCGAACGATCAGATCGGCGCTGAATGGGATGCCTTCCTCCGCTCGGTAAAACGCCCCGCGGCACAGCAGCGGATCGGACAACTGATGGAGCTTGGCCTGCAGACCGATCCGGACGTCGAAAAGCATCTGCCGGACTACACCGGCAAGCTTGCGGGAGCGTCGAAATAGGCCAACTTCGCGGGCGCCCGGTGACAGGGCCATGCTCGTGAAGAATAGTTTCGTGATGAAACTTTGATGGTTTAGTAAGTTTCGTCACGCAACTTCGCTCACTCGACTCCCGCATCTGCGGCTCGAGGCTTTCTGGAGTTCTTCTCATGGACAAACGCCTTCTTGTTCTGGCCGGCGGCATGTTTGCGATCGGCACCGACAGCTTCGTCGTCGCCGGCGTGCTGGGCCAAGTGTCCGCCTCGCTCGATGTGTCCATCGCGATGGCCGGGCAGATGATCACTGTCTATGCGCTGAGCTATGCATTGCTTTCTCCGGTCATCGCGGCGACGGCGGCGCACTGGCCGCGCAAGCGGGTGCTGCTTGCTGGACTCGCGGTGTTCGTGCTCGGCAATGTCATCACCGCCGTGGCGCCGAGCATCGAACTCGTGTTGGCCAGCCGGCTGCTGGCCGGCCTGGGCGCAGCCATGTTCAGCCCGACGGCGACGGCTTCCGGCGCGTCGCTGGTGCCGGCGGAGCAGCGCGGCCGTGCGCTCGCCATCGTCATAGCCGGCCTGTCCAGCGCGACCGCGCTAGGCGCGCCGCTGGGAACTTTCATCGGAGGATGGCTGGACTGGCGCGCAACGATGTGGTTCGTCGCCGCCGTCGGCACCCTGGCCGCGATCGGAGTGGCATGGTACCTGCGGGACATCCCGAATCCGCCGGCCGTCAGCCTCGCGCGCCGACTCGCGCCGCTGGGCGATGCGCGCGTGCTGCTGACGCTGTTCACCACCTGGCTAGTCTATGCAGGCCTCTTCCTCGTCTACTCCTACATCGGATCGAGTTTCGACCGGGCCACTGGCGGCGACGCGCGGGTGCTCGCCGCTCTGCTGTTGCTCTGGGGCGTGGCCGCGACTGTCGGCAATCTGGTCGCCGGCCGACTGACCGACCGCTTCGGCAGCCGCCGCATCATCAACGTTGCCATCGCAGTGGTCGCGCTGGACTTCGCACTGCTCCCTTGGAGCTCGGCCTCGCTCGCGACCGCCCTGCCCGCCCTTGTCGTCTGGGGCCTGTGTGGCTGGGGCCTGCTCGTGCCGCAGCAGCACCGTCTGATCGGGATCACGCCTGCGGCGGCGCCGCTGCTGCTGGGGCTGCATTCGACAGCCATCTATGTCGGTGTGTCGATGTCGGGGCTCGTCGGCGGCGCGGCCCTCACGTGGATCAACAGCCATTACCTCGGCCCCGTCGGCGCCGTGTTCATCGCCGTGGCGCTGTTCGTGGCCGAATGGGCACACCTGCGCATCGCGCGGGCGGATCGTCACCCGGCCGGCACAGCCGCCGTGGCGACCGGCACGGCACGCTGATACTACGGCGTGCTCGTTCCGCCGGATCGCCGCCTCGAGCATCACGCCCGCCGCTTTGCCCACTGTCGGCTCACATAGCGCGCGAGAATCGCCTCCGTCGGTGCGGTGTTCAACAAGCGAGCTCAATGAAGCCGGTACTCGAAGGCCAGCCGTCAGAGGCGCCAGCCTCTCGAACTCAAAGGCCGCTGTGCTTCGGTGAAGCGGCACGCGAGACCTGCGGCAGTGCAACGTAGTGTGTGAATGAGTCAGCAGGGATACAGAGGGACACGCCCTTTAGGGGGACGAAGTGATCCGTGATCAGAATCCGCTGACTGTCCTGTTCTCTCATTCATCGGAGTTATCTATGAGTTCTCGTTTTCATCGCACTCCGCGTCTCGACACGCGAGGCAGGTGTGCGCTTGCAGGCCTTGCCTTGGGGGTGGTGCTCGTGCTGCATCCCGCGGCTTGGGCTGGCCCGGCCCACCCCGTTCCGCCGACAGCAATCGATGTCACCTCGGCGAAGAATGCTGGACTCGAAACAGTGGTCCTCGCGGGCGGGTGTTTCTGGGGCGTCCAGGCCGTGTTCCAGCACGTTTTGGGTGTGAGCAGCGCGGTGTCGGGCTATGCCGGTGGAACCGCCGAAACAGCGGACTACCAGAAAGTGGAGAGCGGCAAGACGGGCCATGCCGAAGCTGTGCGCGTCACCTACGATCCGAAGAAGATCAACTACGGCCAACTACTGCAGATCTACTTTTCCGTGGCTCATGATCCCACTCAGATCAACAGGCAGGGGCCGGACTACGGTCCGCAGTACCGTTCCGTGATCTTCGCCACGAATGCAGAGCAGTCGCGCGTGGCCAGCGGGTATGTCGAGCAACTCAATCGATCGAACACCTTCGGCAAGGCCCTCGCAACCAAGGTGGAGTCGGGTCGAGTCTTCTATCCGGCGGAGGCCTACCATCAGGACTACGTGACCCTCAATCCGGCCAATCCTTATGTGCTGATCCATGAACTGCCGAAGATCGAGAACTTGAAGCGCAAGTTCCCGCAGTTGTATCAAGCGAACCCGGCGCTCGTGCAGCCGAAGAAGGCAGCCTAATGCTCTTCAGGACCATTCTGAAACGTTGACGGCGTCGGCGCGACGGGTGACCCAAGGTTCGGGCGATCCTAGGTGAACGAGAAGTCACTCAAGTCTATGGAGACCAGCAATAGACCGCGCACCCGCTTCATATCGGGCCCCCTCAGATAGGCGCGTCTCCGCGAGGCCATCTTGATGCCTTGAACTTCGAACACCCTATCCACATACTGTGCGGCCGAAAAGCCGCCGACCACTCTCATGGAGACCTTCGGCTCGCCAGCAGAGCGAATGGGACGCCCCACCATGTCGCGTCACCGCTTCGCCAACGATGGCACCGGCCTCCGGATCCATCTCGACCAGACTCTCTACGCACCCCGAAAGCGTGCCTCGTTCCGGCATGCCCAGATACGGATCATCAAGGTCCCTGACCGGACCACATTGCAGGCCCACCTCCTGCGCGATTTTCTCTATGGCGGGCCAGACCTTGTCTCCCTCCGACGGGAAAACGTTGAAGGCATCGACGATGAGCGGCGCCGTGACGGGCTGGGAGTACGTGGCCCAATCGCCCGGTGTAGGGCGCGCCTATGTATGCCAGTGTGTCTCGGGACGGCTCGCGTACGTTGGATTTCAAAAGCCCGCGCCGCTCGACACATCCGGGATACACGCGGCCGATGTAATTCATTCGGCGCGTCCTTCGGACGTGCCGGGATTCGGCCTTCACCGCAGTCCCGACCTCTTCGATCCATCACCGTCCCAATGAAAGGACATTCCATGAAGACCACTCGAATCCTCGCAGCGGCCGCGCTGCTTCTAGGCGGCAGCCTCTCGCTGCTGCCGGCCCAGGCCCAGCCAACCGGCATCGGACGCACCGACATCATGCGCAGCGACCTCAGCATCCAGGGACGCGAGGTCATCCAGGTGCGCGTCGACTTCGCCCCGGGTGCGGCGTTCGGCAGGCATTCGCATCCAGGCGAAGAGATTGCCTATGTCCTCGAAGGCACGATGGAATACCAGCTTGACGGAAAGCCGCCCGTCACCTTGAAGGCCGGCGAGGCCCTGTTCATCCCCGCCGGCGTGGTGCACTCGGCGAAGAACGTGGGCAGCGGGCAGGCATCGGAACTCGCCACCTACATCGTCGAGAAAGGCAAGCCCGTCCTGGTGCTGGCCAAGTGAGTCCGCGGCCGATGAACGCACACCCGTTCGTCGGCAGGCCGGAACTCGCGCGAGACATGCTAAGAACTTTTCAACGTCAGCAAACTGCACAACTTTTACAAGGTACGTCTTGCAGACGACGGGGGTGAAGCTTCAGTGGCTGACTAGGGAAGGTCTGAACAGGTCACCAATTGGCCTGCGATGAAGGCCAATGGTGTGCATGGTGATGAATCGCGCCGCCAGATGCCCCGAATCGATGATGTCTGCCCCTCATCCAGCGCCCTCAGGCTGTTTGCGGACGCACCCGTCCCATCATCGCCATCAATTTCTTGCGCGCCATCCACAGATTGGACAGCGCAAACAGCGTGATCACATGCGCCGTGTTCTTGCCAGCCCCTTGAACCTCACCTTCGCGAGACCGAATTGGCGCTTGATCACTCGGAACTGCTGTTGAGGTCAGCAACGCTAGCCAGATCATTTAACGATGCTAGCCGCTCAGTAAACTCTATTTGAGGACGCGCGCTCCGTCATGCAGGAGACAGCCGGGGGAGCCCGATCCGGGCACCATGGAGGCACTTCCATTCGAGCTGCACCATCCGCTTGCTGATCAGAGACAACCTGCAGCAATACGTCGGTCATCATCCCTCACCCGAAAGTCATCCGCATGGAATTCGCCTACACGCCCAAGGTTCAGGATCTGCGCACCCGCCTGCTCGCCTTCATGGACGCGCACATCTACCCGAACGAGCAGCGCCAGGCCGAGGAAGCGCATCAGTCCTACCTGAGCGCACAGAAGAGCGGCGGCTTCTACACCGGCCTGCCACTGCTGGAAGATCTCAAGGAAAAGGCCCGGGCAGCGGGCCTGTGGAACCTGTTCCTGCCCGAAACTGCGCACGGTGCCGGGCTGACGAACCTGGAGTACGCGCCGCTGTGCGAGATCATGGGCCGGCGCTACTGGAGCGCCGAAGCGTTCAACTGCAGCGCGCCGGACACGGGCAACACCGAGGTTATCGAGCGCTACGGCTCGGCCGCGCAGAAGGCGCGCTGGCTGCAGCCGCTGCTCGATGGCCAGATCCGCTCCGCCTTCGCGATGACCGAACCGGCCGTGGCCTCTTCGGACGCCACCAACATCGCCTGCAGCATCCGGCGCGAGGGCGGCGAGTACGTCATCAACGGGCGCAAGTGGTACATCACGGGTGCCATGAACGAGCGCTGCAAGCTCTTCATCCTGATGGGCAAGACCGACCCCGACAACGCCGATCGCCACCGCCAGCAGTCGATGATCATCGTGCCCGCCGACACCCCCGGCATCAAGGTGGTGCGCGACATGGCACTGGTCAATCACTATGACGCGCCCTTCGGCCACCCGGAGGTGCTGTTCGAGAACGTGCGCGTGCCGGTGGACAACATCCTGCTTGGCGAGGGCCGCGGCTTCGAGATTGCGCAGGGTCGCCTCGGCCCGGGGCGCATCCACCATTGCATGCGCATGATCGGCATGGCCGAATCGGCGTTGGAGATGATGTGCGAGCGCGTGGTGTCGCGCGTGGCCTTCGGCAAGCCGCTGGCCGAACAGGGCGTTTGGCGCGAACGCATCGCGAAGAGCCGGATGCTGATCGACCAGACCCGCTGGATGGTGCTGCATGCGGCTTGGCGCATGGACACGGTGGGCAACAAGGTGGCAGCCAAGGAGATCGCGATGATCAAGGTGATCGCGCCCAACAACTGCATCCAGGTGATCGACGACGCGATGCAGGCCTTCGGCGCCATGGGCCTGAGCCAGGACACGCTGCTGGTGAACTTCTGGGCCTATGCCCGCCACCTGCGCATGGCCGACGGCCCGGACGAAGTGCATCGCAATGCGATCGCCAAGCACGAGCTCGCGGGCTATCGATAGGCGCAGGGTGAAGTGCGCGCGCCGTGGCGCCACCACGGTTCAGGTTCACTTGGCCGATGGCTGCTGCGGCCTGAGTTGAAGGTCATCACACTTGGCATGATTCGCAGCGGCCGAGCCCCCAACGCCACTCCCGGACGATAACTTCTGCGAACAGGCCACCCACCACATAGGGATCCGAGGCAAAGAATGCTCTTGCAGCAACCTTATCTTCAGCCGCGACGACGAGCATGGAGCCGTTCATCAGACCCGCTTCGTCCAAAGTCGCTCCGCCTAGAACCGCCACAACGCCATTCCCATCAGGCTGCCGGATGTATGCGCGGTGCCGCTCGCGATTCTCCTGTCGGAGAGACTCTGCGCCAGGCCGATCCGTGGCGAAGATGACGAAGTGTCGGATGCCCATCATGGCGTCCGGGCACTGTCGCGGCTCATGGTCGCCGCAACTGGTTCCAATACGAAGTCGAAGTTGAGCACGTGGAACGGCGTCGGTTGTCCGCTCCCGTCAGGCGCCTCGCCCGGCGGATGACGCACGAAGTCGCCGATCAGCGAGCTGCGCACGCCGAACACAGCATCGCTGTCGAGATAACGATCCCCATCACTGAAGACATGGGTGATCAAGGTTTCATAGCCCGGCGCCACGATCATGAAGTGCACATGCGCAGGCCGCCAGGGGTGTCGGGCCGTCGCGTTCAGCATGCGTCCAACCGGGCCGTCCGTGGGATCGGATAGGCCACCGGCATCACGCCTCGAAACCACAGGCGTCCCGACGCGTCGGTGCGCAGCACGCCCCGGCCTTGTGCCGTCGACAGCTCTGCGCGTTGAACATCGTAGAACCCTTCGGCATCGGCCTGCCAGACGTCCACCTGCGCATTGGCGATGGGTTCGCCCTTCGGCCCGCGCACCGTGGCCTGCACGAACAGCGGTTCGCCGGCGGCGCCACCGGAGATGTCATCGCCGAGTTCGAATTCCGGTGCACCGGGTACGTGAAAGGGACCGAACACCGTGGCCTCGGTCGCCTGCGAACCCTTGGCGTGATTGAGCGCGACGTTCAGCGTGGACAGGCCGAGCGTGTCCGACAGCAGAATGAACTCCTGTCGCTTGCCGTCGCACTTCTGCCCGGTCGCGGTCAGGAATTCGATCCCTGCCATCCATTCGGCCTCCGTCAGCTTCACCTCTCGTGCGAAATCGTGCATATGACGCACCAGCGCCGACAACACTTCCAGAAGCCGGGGATCAGGGCAGTCGGCCAGGCTCGCGAGTACCGCGGGTGTGATGGTGTTTTCGTTGATGTTCCGCATGAATGCCTCTCTCTTGTGACGGACGGTTCGGGATTGCAACGGCAGTGCTCAGGCGCCGGACTGAACCAGCTTTCGCTGGGTCGGAAACAGCGACCAGCCCCAGCGCTGCTGGGCATAGCCCCAGAGGCCCTGCTTGAAGAACAGCGTGACCACGATCGCGAGCAACCCCAGCCCGAGCAGGTACCAGGTGCCGTAGTCGCTCAGGAACTTGTTGAGCGCCCAGAAGATGAGCGCGCCCACCAGCGGGCCTTCGATGCGGCCGATACCGCCGATCACCACCATGAAGATCGCGAAGCCCGACCAGTTGACGCTGAAGGCCGCATCGGGGCTGATGCGCAGGTTGCCGACGAAATACAGCGCCCCGGCCAGCCCGGCGCCGAAGGCCGCCACCACGTAGACCGCCAGCTTCATGCGTTGAACCGGCACGCCCTGCGACTCCGCCGCGACCTCGTTGTCGCGGATTGCCAGAAGGGCCAGGCCGCGCTTGCTGCGCAGGAACAGGTACACCAGCGCAATGGCCGCGACCACGCAGGCCAGCGCCATCCAGTAGGTCACGCTTTCGCGCGTGGCTTTCTCGATGCCGCGCAAGGCGGTGAGCGTGGTGCCGGAGCCGCCGCCGACCGCCGACACATTGGCGAACGAGAGCCGGAACACTTCCGCAATCACCCAGGTGCCGATCGCGAAATAGCCGCCCGACAGCCGGAACGCGACGAACGACACCGGCACCGCCACCAGCGCGGCCGCCAATGCACCCAGCGGGATCGCGACGAACGGGTTGACCCCCGCGAAGTTGCCCAGCATCAGCATCACGTAGCCGCCGAATCCGAAGAAGGCCTGCTGCCCGATGCTCACCATGCCGCCGTAGCCGGCGAGCAGGTTCCACATCATGGCGAAGATGAAATAGCAGGCGATCTCGACGAACTCGCGCATCCAGCTCGACTCGCCCCACCAGGGCAGGCTGGCCGCCAGCAGCACGAGCGCCGCACCGATCGCCAGCGCGGTATGGCTGGCACGATTGCCGCGCACCACGTCGAAGGTCGGGTTCGTTATTGCAATGTCGTTGTCCATGGTTTCAGCCTTTGGTCTTTGGAAAAAGGCCTTGCGGGCGCAGCACCAGCACCGCCAGGAAAACAATGTGCCCGAACCAGATGCCCCAGCCCGGATCGAGCCTGAAGCCGATCTGCTGGGTCAGCCCGAGGATCATGGCGCCGGCCAGCGTGCCCCAGAACGAACCCATGCCGCCGATGATCACGGCCTCGAACGCGAACAACAGCAGCAGTGGCCCGTCTGACGGCGACACGGTGGTGCGCATGCCCTGCAGCACGCCTGCGATGGCGATCAGCACGAACGCGATGGCGGTCGCGAGCGCATAGACCTTTCGGGCATCCAGGCCCATCAGCTCGGCGATTTCGCGGTCGTCCGACACGGCCCGGAAGGAGCGGCCCAGCGCGGTGTGCGCAAACAGCCACTGCAGTGCCGCAGTCACGGCCACCGCAACCGCCAGCACGACCAGCGGCAGCACGCCCAGCGAGAGCGCGTCGCCCACCTGCACGCCCTGCGTGGCGAGCCCGCCGATCTCGATCGCGCGCGGGTCGGCCGAGAACATCTCGAGCAGCAGGTTCTGGATCACGATCGACAGGCCGAAGGTCACCACCAGCGAGGGCAGCGGATCCTTTCCCAGCGTGCCGTTGAGCACGTAGCGCTGCAGCGCATAGCCAAAGCCGAACGCGAGTGGCAGCACCGCCAGCGCAACCAGCCCGGGCGCCCCGCCCGTCAGCGCGATGCCGCCAATGGCGGTGAACGCGGCCAGGATGATGAAGTCGCCCTGCGCCGTATTGGTCAGCCGCATCACGCCGAACATGAGCGACTGGCCAAGGGCGAACAAGGTGTAAAGGCCGCCGAGCAGCAGGCCTTGAATGAGGGTTTCGATCATGGTGTCGGGCCCGGTTCAGAGGCCGAAGTAGGCCTGCGAGATCTGCTCACGCGTGAACGCGTCGGAGCGCCCCTGCAGCGAGACGCGACCCTCCTGCAGACAGTAGATGCGCTGCGACACGCGCTGCGCCATGGTCACGTCCTGCTCCACGATCACCACCGTCATACCTTCGCCGGTGATGGCCGGCATGGCGGCGTAGATCTCGCGGATGACGATCGGCGCCAGCCCGAGCGACAGTTCGTCGCACAACAGCACCTCGGGGTTGCTCATCAGCGCGCGACCGAGCGCCACCATCTGCTGCTGGCCGCCCGAGAGCGAGGTAGCCGGAAGCTGCCGCTTCTCGGCCAGGATCGGAAACAGTGCATAGAGGCGCTGCAGGTTCCACGGGCCCGGCCGCTGCGTGAGGCCTCCCATCAGAAGGTTCTCCTCCACGCTCAGGCTCGGGAACAGACGCCGGCCCTCCGGCACCAGCGCCAGTCCGCGCCGCACGATCTCGCCCGCGGGCATTCCCCCGATCGCTTCGCCCTTGAACTCGATCGCCGTGTGCGGTGCGCGCACCAGGCCGGTCAGGCATTTCAGAAAAGTCGACTTGCCGGCCCCGTTGGAGCCGATGATGGCGACCAACTCGCCCTTCGCGAGCTCGAAGTCGATGCCGAACAGCGCTTGCGCGTCGCCGTAGAAGGCCTGCAGGCCGCGGGTCGCCAGTAGCCGGGTCACGTCAGCACTCATGCTCGGCTCTTTCTCGGCGTGGCACTCATGCTTCCATCCCCATGTACACGCGCCGCACCTCGGCGTCGGCCATGACAGCCTGCGGCTCGCCCTCGGCGAGCTTCTGGCCGAAGTTGATTACGAACAGCCGATCCGCCAGCGAAAGCAGCGCGTGCACGACGTGCTCGATCCAGATCATCGTGACGCCGCGCGCCTTGATGCGCCGCAGTTCGTCGACCAGCACACGGGCCTCGTGTTCGGTCAGCCCGCCCGCGATCTCGTCGAGCAGCAGCAGCCGGGGCCGTGTGGCCAGTGCCCGCGCCAGTTCGAGCCGTTTGCGGTTCAGCAGCGTCAGGCCACCGGCCGGCCGGTTGGCATGCGGCATGAGTCCGGTCTGCTCCAGCACTTCGTGGGCGGTCTGCCAGGCCTCGCGCTCGCGCTGCTTTCCGCCGAAGCAGGCTGCCGTCACCAGGTTCTCGAACACGCTCATGTTGCCAAACGGCTGCGGCACCTGGTAGCTGCGCCCGATGCCCGCATGGCAGCGCTGGTGCGGCTTCAGGCCGGTGACGTCGCGCCCCTCGTACTCCACGCGCCCCGCGTCCACGCGCACGTCGCCCGAGATCAGGTTGAACAGCGTCGTCTTGCCCGCACCGTTCGGCCCGAGGATGCCCAGCGTCTCGCCCTCCTCGACCGCCAGCGTGATGCTGTCGGTGACCTTGAGCGCGCCGTAGGCCTTGCTGACGGCATGAAGAGCGAGCAGCGCCATGTCAGAGCAGTTTCAGCGTGCCGCCGGTCGGGATGTTCTTGGCCAGCTCGTTGTTGACGATGGTCAGCTCGACCTTGTACTTGCTGCCCTTGTTCCACTGGCCGAGCACGAGCGGCGTCTTGCTGACGTTCTTCATCGGGCCCTGGCCGCCCCACTTCACCGGCCCCACCACGGAATCGATCGAGGTGGCGGCGACGGCATCGCGCACGTCGGCCGGCTTCAGCGACCTGGCACGCGACAGTGCGTTGGACGCCACTTCGAACAGCGCATGCGCAAAGCCGATCGGCTGCGTCCACTGCTTCTTCGCGCCGGCCTCGTAGGCCTCGGCCAGCGCCTTGGCACTCTGCTTTGTCAGGCTCGAGGTGAAAGGGTGCGACGGACTCCACCACACTTCGGTCGAGAGGCCGTAGCCGAGTTCGCCGAGCGCCTCGATCGCCCCCGGGAACAGCAATGCCTTGCCGAGCGTGATGACCTTGGGTTTGAAGCCCTGCTGCTTTGCCTGGGTCAGGAAGGTCTTGGCATCGGGCGGGATCACCACGCCGGTGACGATCTCGATGCCATCCTTCTTGAACGCCGCAATCTGCGCGGAGAAGTCCTGCGTTCCGTTCTGGAAGCGGCCGGGGTCGGTGAGCGTGAAGCCCATCTGCGAGAGCGGCTTCGGGAAACCCAGCTCCTTGTCGCCCCAGGCATTGCCGTCGCCATCGTTCGGGAACAGGCCGCCGACCTTCTTGTTGGTCGCGACGGTCTTCCAGCCGCTGGTGAAAGCGCCAATGACGTCCTCCAGGCCCCAGAACAGGTGGTAGGTCCAGTTGAAGCCTTTGGCCGGGTCGCCCTTGCGGCCGAAGAACCAGGGCTGCCAGGGCACCACGCTCGACACGCAGGGCACCTCGTTGAGCTCGCAGGCATCGCTGACCGGATTGGCGGTCTCGGGCGTGCCGGCCGTCAGCATCAGCGCCACCTTGTCCTTGAGGATCAGGTCGTTGGCGACCTCGCCGGCTCGGTTCGGGTTGGACTGGCTGTCTTTCAGCACGATCTGCACCGCGTACTTCTTGCCGCCGACACTGATGCCGTCCTTGAACGCCGTCTTCATCTGCTCGATGACCCATTTGTCGGCTTCGCCGAACGGCGCGAGCGGGCCGGTCTGGGGCGACACGTAGCCGATCTTGAGCGTGTCGGCCGCGAGCGCCAGCGGCGTGGCGCCCGCGGCGGCCCATGCGGCGGCGGCCTGGGTGAACTGTCTGCGATTGAGCGTCATGAATGTCTCCTTCTCGTTGGATCTGCCTGAAAAAACTCGGGGGATCAACCGGGCGGCTCGCCAGCCCAGGCGCGCTGCAGCAGCGCGCGGATCGCGTCGCGCTCCGCCGGGCCGAAGGGCCGCGGATTCCAGTAGGGGTTGCGCACCGCGATGTCGGCCGCACTGTCCAGGTCGGTCTCCTTCATGCCGATGTCGCGCAGCGCGACCGGCGCGCCGTTATGGCGGGCCAGATCCTGGATTCCCTGCGGTGCTGCTTGCGCACCCAGCGCCCGGGCGATGCGCGCCATGGCCTGCGGCGCGGCTGCGGCGTTGAAGGCCAGTGCGTGCGGCAGCACGACGGTGTGCACTTCGGCATGCGCCAGATTGAAGCTGCCGCCCAGCGTGTGGCACAGCTTGTGGTGCAGCGCCATGCCGACGTTGCCAAGCACGCTGCCACAGAGCCAGGCCCCGTAGAGCGCGTCGCCCCGCGCCTCGATGTCGTCGGCCCGGGCGCGGATCGCCGGCAGCGCCCGCGCCAGCGCCGCGATCCCCTCCTGCGCCATCAGATCCATCACCGGGTTGCTGTCCTGCGCGTAGAGCCCTTCGGCCGCATGCGCGATGGCATTGATGCCGCTGGTCACGGAGAGGCCCACCGGCAGCGTGCGCGACAGCTCGGCGTCGTAGATCACGGTGCGCGGCAGGACGCGGAAGTCCTTACCGGTCTTTTTCAGGCCGCCCTCGGTGAGCCCGTAGATCGGCGTCATCTCGCTGCCCGCATAGGTGGTCGGAATGGCCAGGATCGGCAATCCCGAATCGAGCGCAATGGCTTTGCCCAGGCCGGTGGTCGAGCCACCGCCGATCGCCACGGCACAGTCCGCGCCCAGGCGCCTGGCGACCTCGCGCGCCTCGCGGGCGGTCTCGATCGGCACATGCATCACGGCACGGTCGAACACGCCCGCGGCCTGCGCGCCCAGCATGTCGGCCACGCGCTCGGCCTGGGCCCGCTGCTCGGGCGTGCTGAGCACCAGCGCACGGCGCATGCCCAATGCGTCGATCTCCCGCGCCAGGTGCTGCAGCGAACCCGCGCCGAACACCACGCGCTGCGGCTGGCTGGTGTGAATGAAGTCGCGCACGGCCATGGCCCGGCCCTACTCGAGGCTGAGCTGGCGCTCGCGCACCAGCCGCGTCCACTTGTCCTGCTCGGCCCTGAGCACCGTCGCGAACTGCTCGGGCGTGTTGGCGATGCCGGTCAGGCCCTGCTCCTGCAGGCGCGCGGCGAAGGCCGGGTCGGTGACGATCCTGCGCACCTCCGCCTGGAGACGGTCGATGACCGGGCGCGGTGTGCCGGCCGGGGCCAGCATGCCGACCCACGAGTTCACCTCGAAGCCGGGGTAGCCGCTTTCGGCAACGGTCGGCGTGTCCGGGTAGGCGCTCACGCGCCGCGCCCCGGTCTGCGCCAGCGCGCGCAGCTTGCCGGCCTTGACGTTCGGCTGCGCCAGCACGGCCGACAGGAACATCATCTCGACCTGCCCGCCCAGCAAGTCCTGCTGGGCCGGGCCGCCGCCGCGGTAGGGAATGTGCGTGACGAAGGTGCCGCTCACGGCCTTGAACAGCTCGGCGGTCAAATGGTTGCTCGAGCCGGGCCCGACGCTCGCGTAGTTGTAGCGCCCCGGCTGCGACTTGAGCAGCGCCACGAAGCTCTTGAAATCGTTGGCGGGCACCTTGGGATTGACCACCAGCACCAGCGGGTTGCTCGCGATCTGCGTGACCGGCTGCAGATCCTTGGCGACGTCGAAGCCGAGCTTGGGATAGACCAGCGGATAGGTCGCATAGCTGTCGAACACCATCAGCAGGGTGTGACCGTCGGGTGCGGCGCGCGCGACTTCCATCGAGCCCACCGTGCCACCGGCGCCGCCGCGGTTGTCGATGATCACGGGCTGGCCGAGCGCCGCCTGCAAGCGCGGCTGGATCTGGCGCGCCACGTTGTCGACGATCCCCCCAGGCGGGAACGCCACCACGAGCCGCACTGGCCTGCTCGGCCAGTCTTGCGCCTGGATCGGGGCCGCCCCGCACAAAAGCAGCGCGCAGGCGGCCAGATATCGAAAGATGCTGTAGGTCATGGGGTGTGGTTTCCGGCGTCAGCGTTTGAAGTGCGGCGGGATCTGTGCATCGACGTTGACCCACACGCTCTTGACCTGGGTGTATTCGCGCATCGCGTCGAAGCCCATCTCGCGGCCGTAGCCGCTCTGCCCCACGCCGCCAAACGGCGAGCCGGGATTGACCCGCTTGTAGCTGTTGATCCAGACCATGCCGGCGTGCAGGTCGCGCGCCATCTTGTGCGCGCGCTGCAGGTTGGACGTCCACAGCCCGCTGCCCAGGCCGTACTCGGTGCCGTTGGCGATCTCCATGGCCTGCGCGTCGTCCTTGAAGGTCAGCACCGTCACGAACGGTCCGAACACCTCCTCCTGCGCCACGCGGTCACGGTACGACCGGGCGCGCACGATGGTCGGCTCGACGTAGCAGCCGCGCGCAAGATCACCGCCGGGCGCCTTGCCGCCCGCGAGCAGCTCGCCGCCCTGCGCGGTGGCCACGTCGACATAGGCGAGCACGCGCTCGCTGTGCTGGGCACTGGTGAGCGGGCCCATCTCGGTGGCCGGATCCAGCGGGTTGCCGAGGCGGATCGATTGCGCCAGCGGAATGAACTTGTCGAGGAAGGCATCGGCGATCTTCTCGTGCAGCACCAGCCGGGAGCCGGCGATGCAGGCCTGTCCCTGGTTGTGGAAGATGGCCCAGGCACTGCCGTTGATGGCGGCCGGCAGAAACGCGTCCTCGAACACGATGTTCGGCCCCTTGCCGCCGAGCTCGAGCTGCACCTTCTTCAGGTTGCCCGCGCTCGCCTGCACCACGCGGCGACCCGTGGCCGTGCTGCCGGTGAACGCGACCTTTGCGATGCCCGGATGCTCGGCGATGTACTGGCCCACCACGCTCCCGATGCCCGGCACCATGTTGACCACGCCGTCGGGCAGGCCGGCTTCCTGCATCAGCTCGGCGATGCGCAGCGACGTCAAAGGCGTGATCTCCGCCGGCTTCATCACGATGCAGTTGCCGGCGGCGAGCGCCGGCGCCATCTTCCAGCTGGTGAACATCAGCGGAAAGTTCCACGGCACGATCTGGCCAACCACCCCGACCGGCTCGCGCAGCGTGTAGTTGAGAAAGCCGGCCTCGACCGGGATGGTCTCGCCCTGGAACTTGTCGGCCATGCCGCCGAAGTAGCGAAAGCACGCGGCGGTGCGCGGCACGTCGAGCGCGCGCGAGTCGCGCACCGGATGCCCGGTGTCCAGCGATTCCAGGCGGGCCAGGTCTTCGGCGTTGGCCTCGATCAGATCCGCCAGCCGAAGCAGGATGCGGCCGCGGTCGGCCGCCGCCATGCGGCTCCAGGCCGGAAATGCGCGGGTCGCGGCGGCCACCGCCTTGTCGACGTCGGCCTTGCCGGCGAGCGCGACGTCGGCGATGGTCGAGTTGTCGTGCGGATTGAGCGTGGCCAGCGTCTCGCCCGACTCGGCGTCGACGAAACGCCCGTCGATGAAGAGTTGGTGGCGAATGGGCGTGACGATGCCCACCGCGGCCTGGAGGTCCGCGAGATTCATGAATGGCTTTCGTGGTGCGGCCGGCTGGGCCGCAGGCTTGTCAGAACTGAACCGGAACCTCGGGGCTCTCGCCCTTCTGGATCTCGTAGACCAGCGTCGGCGAACCGTTCTCCCAGACGAGGAGCATCGAACGCTTGGGGCTGAAGCCCTGGTGGCGGCAATAGGCCGGCATGGCGGACATGTCGCCGGCCTTCATGATCACGCGGGCCATCGGCTTGCCGGTGTTCTTGTCGGCGCAGTCCCAGTGGATCTCGTCGGTCATCTGGAAGAACCACTCGACACGGTCGTTGCCATGGATGATCGGCAGGATGTGCTCTTCGGTGGTCGGGCACATGTAGCTGTGCTTCACCACCGAAGTGAAGCTCGGGTTCCAGGTCACCTGCGAACGACTCAGGAAGCCGAACAGGCTGAATGCGTGCACCTCGTTCTCGAAGCCGGGCTCCGGGTGCAGCTCGGGTTGCTCCTGGGAGACATCGGCGAACGCGCGGTTGACCGGCGCGCCGCTCGCGTCGCTGCGCAGGTTCAGGTCGCCCTTGAGGCCGACGCAGCGCGTGGCGAGTTCACGGGCGCGCGTCACCTTGGCGGTGTTGTTGCCGTTCTTGCGACCGTAGGGCGAGCCGGTTTCCTGCGGTGCCGCGAACGGATCGAAGGTCTCGTTGGTCCAGTCGTCGAGCATGGCTTCGAAGGTGGCGCGGATCTGCGCGCTCGGAAAGTTCTCCAGCAGGTCGATGCCCGCCTCTTTCATCGTGCCGTTGAAGCTGCCCGCATACAGGTCGACCGACTGGTAGTGGTTGACCGTGCCGAACACGTGGTCGAAATTGACCCAGCCGTAGAAGAAGCCCCAGGCCACGTCGCGCATCAGCGCGCGCAGGTAGCTGCCGGCGTCCATGGTGTGGCTCATAGGCCGGCCGTCGCGCGTTTTCCAGTTGATGTGGACGAAATACTCGTCACGGCGGAAGCCGAAGCTGCCGAGCGAAAAGTCCTTGTAGCCAAGCGAAGCATTCGGCTGCGATGCGATGACCTTGGCGAGTTCTGCGGGTGCGTTCATGATGTTTTCCTCATCTGGTCTTGAATATTCAAGTGCCGTGTCTTTCGTGGAACACCGCGGAACCGGCTTCGCCGGGCCGCCGGTGTTGCCCCCGGTAGGGGGTTGGCGAAGCGACACGAAGTGCGCGAAGACTGGGGGCGAGTCAATGAGCCTGGCAGATGTCGGCCCACTTCTCGACCGAGAGGTCGCCCTTGCAGCTCTGCAGGACGATCACACCGGGCTCGCCCGGTGCGCGGAACTGGTAGGCCGTGTTCTTGGGCAGCAAGCCCTGATGGCCACGCGAGAGCTTCATCCAGCCCATCTTCTTGCCCTTGGGCTCACCCCGCACGAGCACCGCCCCATTCTTGTCGGTATCGGCCACGGCCTGGCCAGCGTCGAGTTGCACCAGGTGCACCTCGACCGTCCCGTCCATCACCAGCGCGAACTCGTCATGCGCGCAGGTGTACCAGGGCGAGTTGCCCTCGGCGCGCAGCGTCTCGAGCACGTAGATCTGGTTCTGCCCGAACACGACCTTCTCGTACGGCTTGCTGTTGCTCGCAATTTCGAAACAGTTCGAGAATGCATAGTGGCGCACGTCGTCGGCGATCGGCTCGACGCGACCCTTCTCGAAATTCTTGAGCGACCCGAACCGGGTCTGGTAGGCGGTGGCGGTCATGGGCGGGTGTCTCCTGCTGAAGTCCAAGGACGCAGCATGTGCTGCGGATGTCGAACTGTAGGCAGCAACCCGGCGTCGCGGTAGGGATCAAACGCCCGCCGCATTGTTCGGCAAATCCGGTCAATAGCGCGGGTAAACCCCCGAGCGCTCAGTCGGAGAAGAAGGTCGGCGGCAGCATGCCGCGCTCGATCAAGCGAGCGTCCCACGGCGCCACGCGGCTGAAGGCGGCAGCGATGTGCTCGATGAAGAGCTTGAGCTTGAAAGCATTGCGCGACGTGCTTGCGTACACGGCGCTGAGCGAGAACGACGAAAGCTGATGATCCGGCAGGACGACCTGCAATTCCCCCTTGAGGATCGCCTCGCCGGCCACCAGCGTGGGCAGGCAGACGATTCCCGCATGCTCGAGCGCGTACTCGCGCAGCAGGTGCACGCTGTTGCTCAGCAGCGCCGCGTTCATGTAGAGCGTGACTTCTTCCTCGCCACGGCGGAAGGTCCAGCGATCCCGCGTCGGGTAGCCCGAGTAGAGGCCAAGGGCATGCTTGTGGAGATCACGCGGGCTTTCGGGCGAACCTGCCGCGCGCAGGTATTGCGCGGTGGCGCAGAACACGCGCCTGACCGGAAACAGCGGCCGCGAGACCAGTTCGGTCGAAGCGGCGGGAAAGATCTGAAGCGCGCAGTCCACCCCTGCCTTGACGGGGTCGACGACCGCATCACTGACGATCAGCTCCAGACGAATGTCGGGATAGGTCACCTGAAAATCCTTGAGCAAAGAGGCGAAGTGACCCAGCACGAAGCCCGTCAATGCATGGATGCGAAGCACGCCTGAAGGCCCCACGCGCGCACCTCGCATCTGGTCGAGGACATCGTTGGCGCGTCCGATGAGGCCGACGCAGTCACCCAGGAAGGCCTGCCCGACGTCGCTCAGGCGAACCATCCGCGTGCTCCTGTGAAACAGCGGCGCGCCCACGTAGTCTTCGAGTTGCTTGATCCGGCTCGTCACGACCGACTTTGCAACACGCATTTGCCGAGCCGCTTCCGCGAAGCTTTGAGTCTCGGCGACGCGAACGAATGTCTCTATGTTTTCAAGGCGGTCCATGGAAAGCATTCTCGAACGTAGTCTCGCCACCCGCTCAACGCGAAGAAGCGGCGCAGGATGATCAATGCCGGTCGCAGCGCGACCGTACTTATGGCACTGGCAGCACTGGGCTTTCGCTGATCTTGGGCCTGGATCAATGTGAAGCAACGCCTGCCGACGGCAACACGTCCGGCCTGCCACGCTACTGTGCGGCGCCCGGCGCCCCCGAGGCAGTGGCGGATGTCCCCGTACCTGGTTGTTCAAGCGATCCGAACTCTGTGATGCCGGTTCGCGGTCGCGCCAGGTACTCGGCGATCCACAGGCGAGCCTTGACGGCCAACTGGCGATGAGCCTCTTCTTTGGACTTCGCTCCAACGATGGCGAGGCGGCAAACATGGTTGCCGCCGCGTTGGATGTCTGCGAAGTAGAGAGCGCTCTCTCCTTGTCCTTCGAGCCCAACGGACATGGTCCAGTCAGCAGGCGCCAGCGGCCCGCCCAGGCCTTCATCGGATGGATACAGATTCATCGCTTTCCTCGCCCTACCTTGTTGTCGGATTACCGTCGCCAATGCTCTGGGTCGAATGTACGACGGTGCTCTGGAAAGTGGGAACTTTTCACATATGCCGGCAAGCGCTCAGTTGCCGGCGTGGAGCCGCGAGGCAAGCCGGGCACGCCACCCCGAAAAGTAAGTGGCTCGATTGCGAAGTTTCCGTGTCGTTTCGCAAGCATCAAGCGGGCGATCCAGTTCACTCCCGTTCTGCACATGCTGGCGATTCCTTCCACCCCGGAGGATCTGAACCACCGCTCTTCGTGCCAATTTTCGGCTTCTTACAGACGTGTACATTTCTGAGATCCTTCCGCCCCGAACTCCGCCATCGGCCCATGCATCGCCCATGACGCTCTACCTGCGCCGCATCTTTTGCGTCTTGCTGTGCCTGCCGGCCTGGGTCCTTGCATCTGAGCCCACCGAATTCACCGCCGCCCTGCGCGCAACGACCGTGGGCGGCAACGCAGCCGACGCCTTCTTCCTCGTCGGTCTGTTGCGCAGCGCCGGGGCGCCCGCCGCCGAGGTGGAGGCCTTGCGCCGCGAGCTCTTGCATGCGTATCTGGCCCGGATCACCGACCCGGCCGCTCCGCCCGCACCCCAACCCGGCGCCTGGGAGTCCTTGAAGCGCCGGCTGCCCGGCATGACGTCTCCCCCGAAAGACACCGTGGCCGCCGCCATTGCGCGCGGCCACTCGCGAAGCGGCGTGCTGGAGGCCCCGTTTCGCGCCGCGTGGCAAGGCGCCCTCAACCAGGGGCTGACCCCGCGGTGGGAGACCGGCGCCGCGCGCACGCCCTTTTTTGCCATCTCGATGCGCGATATGCAGGCCATCGCGCCCGGCCTGTGGGCCGCGCCGGGCGCTGGAGGCAAAGTTCACCTGAAGCTGGCGCTGCGCCTGGCCAACACCTCCACCCAGCCGCTTCCCGTTTTCCGGCCCGACGTCATTCTGGGCGGTGCGCCCGGCACCGGGCTCGGTGGCCTGGCCTTTGCCTGCACATGGGATCACCCGGAACACAACCTGAGCGTCATGCAGGCCAATACGGTGACCATGCTGCAACCCGGCGAAGCATCCGCGCCATTGGCCTGCGAAACGCCGCCCGCCCCCATGTATTGGCGCGATCAATTGCCAGCGCTCACGGCAGCTGGCGCGGCCGCAAAGCCGCTTCTGGTGCCGCACGATCTGGACAGTGCACAGCGCCTGCATCACTTGGAACTGGCGCTTGCGGAACTCGCGCCGCAAGCCGAAGACTGGAGCCGACGGCTGCTGACGGCACGGCAGGAGCCCGCGCGGCAATGGGCGCCCGGCGCGAGCCCGCTGGAGCCGCCCGTGTCGAGCCGTTGGGCCGCGCGGCCCCATCAGGGCTGGGAGACTTCTGCTGCGGCCTTGAAGTACTTCCTGGGCGGCACTATGCTCGCGCTCGCCTTGTTTGCCGGCGGGCGCGGCCTGCTGCACGCGGGTATGCCGAAGTTCGCCGTGGCGGGTGTCACACTCCTGGCCGGTGCCGGCCTGGCCGTGCTGGCCACCGCGAGCCTGGGCGGCGGCGACACCGGTTACAGCCATCCGCTCTACACCGGCATTGCCTTGTGGAGCGCCTTCGGCCCCGTTCTGCTGTGCGTGCTGGCGCTGCACGGTCTGCAAAAGCTGCTGGACAACGAGCAGATCGATTGGTGGGACGCCGTGGCCAAGGGCTGGCGCAGCACGCTGAACCTGACTTCCGCTACCAGCCGCGCCGAGTTCTGGTGCTTTCTCGCCCACTGCGCCTGGCTGTGGGCACTTGCACGCATCTGCCTCGCCCCGCTGGATCGTTGGATCGGCCTCGCCCTTATGGTGCCGGTGCTGACGCTGACCGTACGGCGGCTGCGCAGTATGTCGGGGACGGAAGTTTTGGAGATGGGCTTGTCCGCAGCATGCCTGGTGTTGCTGGTCATTCTTTGACCGGAACGGCGCTGAAGAGGCTCTGCATCAGTCCCGGCCGTGCTGTCGCAGGGCTTGAGCTCCCGCTTTGTCTCTTCGACCGCGGGTATTAACGCCGCTCACGCCAGTTTTGCCCGAATGGGCCATGCAGGAAGGCGAAGTGCCCGCGGTTCTGCTGACGGGGCGGTTTTGGCCGGTTTTTCACATGGGTGACAAGGGGCCGCCGCCGGTGGCCGTTCCCGCCTGCCAAAACTTCCACCACGGCCGCGGAGTGGCAACGGGCTCCGGCGGCAACTGCGCCATCTGGCTCTCGCGCAGCCGTCTGCGCTGCTCAACCTCCAGCGCATGGGCGATTCCATAGGCCTCCCGATCTCCGCGCAAGGCTTGCGCGCGCCAGGACGTAGCGAGGCGCTCAAGCTCCTCGTCATCGATGTGGCCGAGTTGCGGTGGCGTGCGGGCGGTGGTCATTCGTTCGAAGTTAACCCGAGTAGATCGCAGACGGTATTGGGAATCATGAGGATCAGGGGCGGCTGTATCCTTGACACGACGCGGCCCTCCTCACTGCGATGGAGATGGATCGCTATCTTCTCCAGCGAGCGAGGCCGCGAGGGCGCTCGCCGCCCTTGCGGAAGTTCACGAGCAGCCGGGATTGCCTTCTTGCAGTCAGCTGGCCGGACATCGTCGCCGTCGAAACGTGCCCCTGTCTATTCTAATTACTCTGAAGTGGCATGGCAGCATGCCCCGCCCCTCCCTGAAAGGCGTGCGCGCCATGAGAGTTCCGAAGCCAGTGAGCGCTCGCTTTCTTAAGGCGCGCTGAATGTTCAGCGGCAAGTCCGCTGGCTGCATGATCCAGACGGCGCTTGATGGCTTTCGCCAGGCCCGAAGCGGATACCGGCGACACCGGTGCTTGGAGGGTGTCGAAGCGCCCCAGGATTGGTAGAGCCGCGTGGCCGGACGCCAATACATCCGGCACCAACCCGTTGCGATCAAGCTCCCGATGGAGTTCAGCCACCAGCTCCAGCGGCACAGGCACCTGTCGGCTTCGGCTCCCTTTGCCGGCCACCTGGAGCAGCCAGCCGGTCCGTAGGGCACCCTGCGCATCCGTGAACTCAAATCGCTCCATGTGCCCGCAGCGCGCACCGGCGACCTCCGAGATGCGCAGACCGGTTGCATGGAGCCAGTGCAGCGCGCGTACCGAGCGCCGCGATGCCGCCGTGTCGGGGGATTGTTTCAGACGCGTAGCGAGGCAGTCCCATTGGGGCAGGGTCAGGGTTCGGGTCGATCCAAGCGGTGGCGTCGCAGGCGCCAGCATCGCTACCGCAGCAAACGGATTGTTGAGCAAATATCCCTGGGCGATGAGGAACCCGAACAGCCCCCGCAGCACGGTCATGGCGTGCCGTTGCGCGGTCAGAGACAGTGGGCCCTCGAGAGGCCGCCACTGCATCGACCATCGTTGCTGATGCCTTGGGCCGCACCAGTCGAGCGGCGGGTCGCCCAGGAACGACCGGTAGGCGACGGCGTCCTCCACGGCGAGCGAAGAGATCGGCTTGCGACGCACGAGCACGCTCCAGAGCATCAACCTTTCGGCCTCCTTGCGGTAGGCACGCCGGGTCGCAGACAGCCCGCCGGCCTGGGCGGAGCCTGCCTTGGCCGTCAGCCAGGCGGCGATGGCTTCGTAGTCGTTGGCAGCGACCAGCAGACACCGTCCCGTGGGAGCACGGAACTGACCGAGACGGCCATCCAGGTCGGCGGGCACGCGGAATTTCTCCCATGGCAACAGCGCAGTGCCTGGCGCCACCGCACCGTCCAACACCGCTGGCGGCACTTGCGTGCGCGGCGACAAGGCATGGGCGCCAAGTCGCAGACCTGTGCTGCCCTCCTGGGCCTGAAGCCAGGCCACGACCCGGGCGGCTTTCAGTGCGCCGACACCGGCCACCGGGCGCCACCAGCGCGCACCGCTCGCGTTGATGTGCGCCGCCAGCGCAGAAAGGGTTGCCAGTCCACTGCGCTGCAGGCGTTCGGCCACGGCCGGATTGAGCCAGGCGGCCACGCTGTCTGTTGCGCGCGGATCCTGGGCGACGTGCGACTCGAGCCAGCGCAGCGCTTCCAGCTGGCGCGCAATGACCCTGGCTCTTTTCGGGGGTCGCACGCCGCGGCGGCTGTTGCCAGCGCCGGCTTCCGGATAGGCATCGGCATAGGCTTCTGCTTGCTCGGCTTCCGAGAAATCTTCCAGCCCGCGCTCCAGCGCGAACTCTTCGAGGCTGGGCAGGGTCTGCTGTCGCGCGCTGAAACGCTCCGGATCGAGACGCACCAGTCGTGCCGTGCCCGGCCGATCCTCGCGCTGCGCTGCAGCGGCGAACTCGTCTCGGATCCAGGCGACGGTCTGACGCACGTTGCGTCGGTCGTTCGACTCGCCTTCGCTGCGCAGGTAACGGTCCCACAACTCGCGCTCGTCCAACCCCTGCAACAGCCCTCGCATGAAGGCGAAGTGCGCGCGCTGAAGCTTGCGGCTCGGCGGGGCTTTCATCGGCTATGCCGGGCATCCCGGCAGTGTGGCTGTGCAATGGGCTCGAGGCGCGCATCGGATGCGCACCTCCCCCCCGGATCCCCGGAGCGGTCGGGAACTGGAGCCTGATTTCGGTAAATCGCCGTGGTCATCGCTTGATGGGGTGGTTCGTTCAGCCGCCTGTCGGCTCAACCGACTGCTGTGTAGCGAACGGATGATATCTCGAATTATCATCCGTGCTACTTCTTGATGCCGAAACGGCTCTTCTGCAAAGACATAAGATTTACTTGTTTGAAATCAAAGAGTTAGAGGCGATTCTCGGGAATCTGAGCGAGCCTCCATGGCCAAACTGTCGTCACTTGAGCATTCGCAGGCAACCTCCCGCCCTGTCAGTAAATCGTTCGCTTCGCTCTTTGCGACACTGTGCTCGCGAGGTGTCCGCGCGTAGCGCAATTGCGCCAAGGCCAACTGCGCGAATCGATTTGGTTGGCGGCAGCGCCTTTGTAAACAGGGCATGGTTCCGGAACCATACTGCCAGCAATAGCCCGATTTCGGATTCGCGAATCTCTGTCTTCGGGCATGCCCAGTTCGCGCACGCCCCTATGCGACGTGGAGTAATTGCTGCCGCCTGCCACGCGCCGCCGAGCGGCACCCGCTACGCGTCAGCGTGGATCGAGGCGGCGCTGCCAACCAGACGGCAATGACTTCAGGAGCCTCCTCACAGTGCATTGAACCGCGAGCCCCTGCTCCATTCGCCACTAGAACTCGATTGCAACGCATCCAGACGCAAAAGGTCGTATGGGGCGGTGGCGCGGGTACGGCACCGAGCGTCGTGCCTCAGTGGTCGCGTCGAATGCCTGATCGGCGATGAAGACAGCGACGGCAGCTGGACGGAGGATTTCCACCGATGAGTCGGGGTGACGGTTCGTCAAGGCTCGCCACGCCAACCGTCGGCCGGATCACCTCAAAAAAAAGGGGGGGTGGTTCCAGAACCACCCCCCCTTGTCCGGATGCAAGTCCGGTCACCACGACAGTCAGATTGACTTGACGAAAGCCTCTGTCATCTTCCCGAGCTCTTGCTGTTGCGCCGCGGTCAATGGGAGATGCACATGCAAGGATGCCCTGCCAACTGCGTCGAAACGGAGAGTCGCCGCCTTCTTCCCGCCTGCCATGAAGATCCTCGGTTCAACGGCAGACGACGCGCTTGGCGTCGTCTGTGGATCCACCAAATAAGCGAACACCGCCTTCGGGCCTCTCGGCGCCCGGTGCACGGCCATCTCGGCTGCGCGCCTCATCAACCCGTCGCGATCTTCCTCCAGGGCCTTGTTCAGCATCGGCGCCCACCGCAGCTGAATATCGAGCGGGGTCGCAAACGCCGCCACGAGTTCATCGGGCAGCTTGGCCAGCGCCAACGATTTGCCCAGGTTGCTGGGGTCGATTCCAATGGCCGTGGCCAGTTGCCGGTTGGAGGCAAACAAGCCCTTGTCGAGCGCGCGCAGGTACATCACGCCCTGCTCCCACGGCGACAAGTCGGCGCGATCGCGGTTCTCCCGATCCATCTCGACAAACAGGGTTCTGTCATCGAGGTTGTCCACGACAGCCTGAACCGGCAGCCCAAGTTGCCGGCAGGCTTCGTGACGGCGATGGCCGAACACGATCTCGAACTCGATGCCGTCGCGCGCCTTGACCGGCCGCACCTTGATCGGCTGCACGTTGCCGCCGGCGTCCATGATCTCGCGCTTGAGCAGTTCGAAGTCCGCACCCAGGAAACTGCTCTCATGGCGGTTTGCGTACGGGCTGCGGCCGATGCGCAGGGGATCCAGCATCCGAACCGGCTTGGCGCCGTCCCAGCTGCGCAAATCTTCGACCACCTCCGTCAGCTGCACCTCGAGCTCGGCGGTTCGCGCCGCCCGTGCCCGCAGCTCCTCGTTTTCGCGCAGCATCTCCGAACGCGCATCGTTGGCCTGCGCCATCATGGCACCCGGTGCCGTCTTGGGAGGCTTGACCAAGGTATCCGCACCCTGCCCCGCGGTCGCCATCAGCGCGCCGAAGTCGATCTTGGAAGCCTTTGCCTTGAGATTCATCTCACACTCCTGATTCAAGGGTCTGACGGTCGTCGAGCTGGCGCAACCACACCGCTTCGATCTGCTGTTCGACCAACTCGCACATCCTGTCGTACGCATCGCGCGCCCGGGCAAAGGTCTTGGAGTTGACCGACCCGCGCGGGAGATCGTAGACCGTGCCGAACTCGGCGCTGGCGGTGGCAGCCACGGAGGTCTTCGGGATCTCGATGGGCAGCACCTTGTCGCCATAGCCTTCGAGCACCCACTGCCGCACGACCGAGCTGGCGGCGTCGGAGGCTTCTACCCGTGACAGCAGGACGTCGATGAACTCGAAGCTCTTGTTCTTGCCGCGACTGCGGATCAAGCCGTTGCACAGATCCGAGAACAAATCCCAGAACTGCGCCGAGCTGGCGAAGTCCAGCGCGGAAGGCGGCAGGGGCATGATCACGCCGTCGGCGGCCATCAGCGCATTGATCGTGACGTAGCTGAGCGAGGGCGGCGTGTCGATGACGATCACGTCGTACTCCTCGCGCGTTGCATCCAGGCCCCGGTCGAGCACCCGCCAGAACTCGAACCCGGCGTCCTTCGACTGGCGCGACGGCAAGATGAACTCCGCGTTGTAGAGCAGGGGAGCCGCACAGACCAGGTCGATGTTCGGCCAGTAGGTCGGGCGGATCGCGTACTGAAGGCTCTCCTCATCCCCCGCGAAAAGCGGCATGGCGGTGTGCTCGTTCTCAACCTCGGCATCGGGCAGCACACCGAAGAGCGTGGTGGCCGAACCCTGGGGATCCAGGTCAAGGAGCAGAACGCGGTGCCCACGCATCGAGAGGCCCTGTGCCAGGGTGACGGCCGATGTCGTCTTGGCCACGCCACCCTTGAAGTTGGCGACCGTGATCGTGATGCCTGCGGCCCCCTTGGGCCGCAAGTGCGAAGCCCGGAAGTCGCGGCTCCACTGCTGGGACTGGGCCATCGTCCATTCGCGGCGATTTCCATGGATCTCTCCTGAGGGGAGATCGCCTCGTGTGAGGCGGTAGGCGATCTTCGCCTTGTCGACGCCGCAAAGTTCCGCCAGTTGGGTTGCAGTCATGCTCGGCGCAATCTTGATCGCCGTCGGCGCCAGCATTGCCGTGCGGATATGGCTCATCATGCCGGCGATCTTCTGCGCCTGGAGCTCGATGTCCTCGAGTGTCTGTCGTCTTATGGTTTGCTTGATGTCCACGCAAGGAGCTTTCGAAGTTTCAGGGTTATGCGATTATGCACAGCACCTCCTGAAAATCGATGAACTTGAGCTTCGTCTCTGCAGTGCAGGTTTGCTGCAGCGATTGTCCCCGAATCCGGCGGTCAAAAAACCTTCCCTGATTCGAATTAGTTCAATAGCTTCAAGAAATTACGGGTCACGCAAATTTTGATTTTCTTTAATAAAATCAAAGACTTACGATGCTAAATTCGCGCAAACCGTCCGTGAACTGCTCGGATCTGTCCGCGATTTACTCGTGTGCGTCCGTGCGCTACCCGCAAGCCGTCCGCGGCTTTACCGGGCGGGTCGAAGTTATCAACAGGCTGCCCGCCAGCTCGTCTGCCGCACGCGCTGTGGCGACGTTGCCAACCGTCCGTGATCTACTCGGCCCTCAATGCCGCCGCCACTGCCTGTCTAAAGCACTGGTGTCCGTGCTTTACTCGCCTCCCAAAGGTCAATCAAGGCGCGAATTACGCCGAAGTGTCCGTGGTTTACTCGGCCTCTGAAGGGTGATGCGAGGCGAAGTGTCCGTGATTTACTCGCACATGCCCCACTTCAATCAGATGAAGTGTCCAACGCCGTTTGGACATATCATTCGTGCATGACCTCGTTCGAAACCGCCGGGCCGAACGCCATCGCTAGAGGGCAGGGCGCCAACGACTCCCTGGAACTGCGCAAGCCGCACGAGATGGTGGTCATGGTGCCGCGTTCCGCACGCGTAACATTGACAGCCCGGCGAATCTACACGGTTCTGCTTCAGGTCTCCCAGGCCAGGTTCGGTTCGATGGAAGCCATGCCCCGCGCGGACTTCCTGTTCGAAGCTCCGTTGGCCACCATCCTGCGCACCACCGGTTCCGACGCTTCCGATCGCACCGCGGCAAAACGCTACCTGCAGGAGATGCGCAGCCTGGAGGTCGACTGGGAGTCCACCGCCCCCGGCGACGGGGTCAAGTGGCGCGGCTTTTCCATGCTGTCCGAGGTGGCGCTGGAAGTGCGGCGGGGCGAAACCTGGGTGAGCTGGTCATTTCCACCGTCGATCATGGCGGCACTGCGAGAGCCCTCGCGCTGGGCCCGCATAGACCTCGAGGTGTTGAGCCGGCTCGGCACCTACGCAGCCGTTGCCCTCTACGAGATCTGCGCGCGCTATCGGGACAACCCCGGCGGCGTCACGAGCCGCAAACCGGTCGGCTGGTGGACCGATGCCCTGAGCAACATGCCAGGGGGCGACCGCCGCGAATGGCGCAAGTTCAAGAGCGAGCGGATCAAGGAGGCCGTCGAAGAGATCAACCGCGAGACCGATCTGCAGATCGAGCTCATCGAGCACCGCCAAGGCCGGACGGTCGATGAAGTCCAGTTCGCCGTGCGCCGTCGCAGCAAGGCCGTACCCGCCACCGACAGGCCGCCGACGCCCATCGACGCCAATCTTGCGCTGCGCGCGGAGACCCTCGGGATCCGCGAGATCAAGCTGGACGGTCTGGTCAAGGAGTTCGGTGAAGAGCAGGTGCGCGACAAGCTCGAGGCGCTCGAGCGGCGTGCCGCCAACAGCAGCCTGCGCAGCGTCGACAACGCCTATTCCTATCTCAGATCGTCCCTGCGCAACGAACACGCCGCGCCCGCGCCCACCGTCGCGGCGGTGCTCGACGCGGCAACCCCCGTGCGCGCGCAGCCGCAGGCCGCCGCGGCGGTGCCCGCGGACTTCCTGGGCGAGCGCATTCGTGTCATGAAGGCAGAGGTGGAGATGCTCTCCGCCGCGCAAAGGCAGGTCTGGGTGGATCGCGCGCTGCAGGAGCTCTCGGCCAAGGGGATGTTGACGGCCGTCATCAGCCGCCGCGCCTCCCAGGGAGATGTGCTGCACGGCGTGCTCGGCTCGGTGATCGTTCACGCCTACGCGGCAGCGACCTACGGTTCCGAGTGGAATGTTTTTACCGCTGGCCGCGTGCCGGATACGTCAGAAGCGGCCTGAAGTGGCCATTCGTGACGCCGGGGCGCGTGGCCGGAAGAACCTGCCTTGAATCGCGCTCCGCGCGTGGCGCGCACCTTGCATGATCCGGGCATGTCTCAAATTCCTACTCCTTGGTCTTCCCAACCAACTTCTGCGTTGGACGCCGTGGTGCTCGTGCGCAACAGCGGTGTCCACGGGCAGGGTGTCTTTGCGCGCCGCCGGCTTGCGAAGGGCACCTGTCTGGGCGCCTATGAGGGCCGGCGCTATTCGGCCGACGCGGCTTTGCTGGAGGAATGGGACAGCGGCTTGACTTACCTGTTTGCGTTGTCGGACGGCACGACGATCGACGGAGGGCAGGGCGGCAACGCGACCCGCCACCTCAACCATGCCTGCGTGCCGAACTGCGAGGCACGCGAAGAGGTTGCGAGCGATGGCGCGATCGTGCTGAGCGTTTTCACTCTCCGTCCGGTAGCAAAGAATGCCGAGCTGTTCCTCGACTACGCGCTGATCATCGATGCCAGCGAGGAGGTGTCGGACTATCCGTGCCACTGCGGCCATGTGGCATGCCGCGGCACCATGGCGGCAGAGCCGATCTGAGGCGGCGGCCGCAGCCTCGCGGTCAGCGCGCAGCTTAAGCGGAACTCGAATTGGGAAGTGCGCCGCCAGAATCCGGCAGAATCCGCAAATGCCAAACATTGCAACCGTTCTGAAAGCCGAGATTTCGCGCGTCGCCCGCAAGGAAGTGCGCACGGAAGTCGAAACTCTCAAAAAAGCCAGCGCGCAGTACCGCAGCGCCATCGCGACCCTGCGTCGCCAGGTCGAGTCCTTGCAAAAGGAACTCAGGCGCGTTGACAAGCGCGCAGCGGCGCCGGTTCCGGCGGCCCGGGAAAGCCGGGCCGATGAGGAAGGCCCGCGCCGGCGCTTCAGCGCGGCGCGCCTGGCCGCGCATCGCAGCAAGCTGGGATGGTCGGCCGCGATGTACGGCAAGCTGGTGGGCATCGGCGGGCAAACCATCTACAACTGGGAGCAGGGCAAGTCCAGGCCCAATGCCGCGCAGGTTCAGCAGTTGGCCGTTGTCAAGGAAATGAGCCGCGACGACTTGCTGAAGCGACTCGAAGCCAGCGCGACGGACTGAGCAAGTCGCCCTGCCGCTCCACATCATTTCTGCGAGAAGCTGCGGCAGATCTTGGCGGTTGTCGCATCCCGCGTTGGGCCGGGTGCAACAAGCACCCAGCCCTTGACTCGCGGCTCGTCGTCCGGCGGGAAAAGGTCTCGAATGTCGGCCAGCGTCTCCGCAGGCTACGCTGCCCATGCCGGCGCGCGCATCATTCCTGAATCTGCATAGGGCACATCTGTCGCATCCGCCTCGCCGTGGCGGCACAGCAGATCATCGTCATCGAGATTGAACAGCCTCCGGGAGGCGAGGGGTCAAGATGCGTAGATCGTGCAAGCGGCGTCGAACAGGAAGGGACATGCCGTTCCCGTCTCCCACCGCTGCAACCGCGCCGATGCCGCATTCACGGTTTCGACATTGGTCAGATCTTGCACCCGCACCGAATAGCGTGGTGCGGGTCTACTGCTGAAAGCGAGGGGCATTGAAATGATCGGTGGCTTCAATAGCTCAACCCGAGTCCGTGATCAGTGCTCAGAGGCAGATCGCCGCCGCGAAGCGCTTCCTCTCATTAGGTGCGCAACTTCAGACGAGCGCGGGCGACGTGTTCCCGCCCCTGCAGCCGAAGCCGTTGAAGTCTCACCGAGCAAGGAACAGTGCCACAAGCACCAAAACGACTGCGAGCGCGGCAAAGGTGATGTTGCGCCAACCGGTGGCGCGCTGCTCACGCTCTTCGAATCGATGCTGAAAGGTCAGCTCGTCCAGCCGGGAAGGGGCGCTGTCCTGTGGCGCGGCGAAGCGGTTGTGGGTATCGAGTCGTTTTGCCATGATTTGAGAGGTCAGAGGTCACACAGAAAGGGATTTGAGCGACCATGCAAACGCCACCATGAGGGCGATGATCGGGACGCAGCAAACCCAGGCAGATCCATCCGGTCGGCGATACAAACTGCGCCGCGCGGAAAAGAGCGCGCAGTGCCCACGCCGATCTGGTTTATCCATCCACCAGCGGTAGCTGATGTCTGTCGTGGAGGGCGCGAGTTTCATGTAGCCAATAGTGCTACAAGTAATGCTTTAGAAGTAATTTCCTGCGTGAAGGATTTCACGCTTGGCACCCTTGGTTCGCGTGCCGGCAGTGCCCATCGCCGATTTGCCTGGGGTGGGAGGCGTCTCGTGGATGAATGTCGCCGCGATCGGCTTCGCCCCGGAACTGTCAGGACCCGATCGGCGGCAGGAGGCGACTGTCTTGTGGTTTCGCCGACGGGCCGAACCGATAACCACCACTGCCGATGACGGTGAATTTCATGCTGGCTCGGATGGGTCGCGTCCCATTCCGTGGTGTAGGTCCACAGCCCGGAGAAGGCTGAGATGCACGGTACTCAGCGTGCCACTGCGGACAGCCGAGTGGGCGCAGTATCGCTCAGGGTCTGCAAGCCCTCCAGCTGCATGTAGCGCCGGTTGAGGGACCACTCGTCGTTCTGCTCCATCATCATGGCGCCGACGAGCCTCGTGATCGAGGCGTCGTTGGGGAAGATGCCCACCACGTTCGTACGTCGCTTGATCTCGGCGTTCAGCCGCTCCAGAGGGTTCGTGCTGTAAATCTGCGTCCAGTGCGCCCGAGGGAAGGTCATGAAGGCCAGGACGTCGTTCTCCGCGTCGTCCATAAGAGTGCCGAGCTTGGGGAACTTGTCTCGCAGCTGATCAGCAACCGAGCGCCATTGCGAACGTGCCGCATCGGCCGAGTCTTGTACGAACACCGTGCCGATGGCAGCAGAGACCATGCGCCGCTGCGTCTTGCCGGCATGCGCCAGGGCGTTGCGCATGAAGTGCACCCGGCAACGCTGCCAGGTGGCCTTCAGAACCTTCGCAGCGGCTGCCTTGATGCCTTCGTGGCTGTCGCTGATCACGAGCTTCACGCCGCGAAGACCTCGACGGTTCAGGCTGCGCAGGAACTCGGTCCAGAAGGGCTCGGCTTCCGAGGCCCCGACCTTCAGGCCCAGCACCTCGCGTTGGCCGTCGGTGTTCACGCCGACCGCCACTATCACCGCCACGCTCACGATGCGCCCGGCCTCGCGCGTCTTCACGTAGGTGGCATCGACCCACAGGTAGGGCCAGTCGCCCTCGATCTGCCGTCCCAGGAAGGCGTTGACGCGTTCGTCGAGCTCGCCGCAAAGGCGGCTGACCTGGCTCTTGGAGACGCCGCTCATGCCGAGCGACTTGACCAGGTCGTCTACCGAGCGGGTGGAGATGCCTTGCACGTAGGCTTCCTGGATGACGGCCGTGAGCGCCTTCTCTGCGGTGCGCCGAGGCTCGAGGAACTCGGGGAAGTAGCTGCCCTGGCGCAACTTGGGGATCTTCAGCTCGACGCTGCCGGCTCGGGTGTCCCAGGTGCGCTCGCGGTAGCCATTGCGGCTGTTCAGGCGTTCCGGATTCTTTTCGTCGTAGGCGGCGCCGCAGCGGCCTTCGACATCGAGCTCCATCAGGCGCTGGGCCATGAACTGCACCATCTGGCGCAGGACGTCGACGTCGGCTCCCTTTTCGGCGAGCTCGGCTAATGCCATAGTGGCGGTGGTCATTGTGATTTCCTTTATGGACAGGTTTGGTGGGTCGCACCCCAAACTTATCCGGACTTCACGATGGCCACCCCCGAGGGAGCGGTCGCTGCGCGGCAAGCCGCTTCGGGCTACGCCCTACGCGCCTTGCCGCGCAGCGAGTGAAAGAAGACTTACACCACTTCCTGGGACATCAGCCTCGGATGCGGGACTCGTAGCCGAGTTGGGCCGACAAGCAGATTCGTCAGCCGAGCGTGCTCTCGTCTGCAGGCGAGGCCGCCGCTCAGGCGCGCGGCCTCGCCGAGTCAGCGGGTGAGACCTGCGATTTGAACCAGGCAATAAGCAGCGCCGCATACACCTGCTGGCTCGCGGGCATGGACAACGCATGATCCGCGCCCGATATGCAGTGATGCGCCATGGAGCGAACTTGCGTGAACGCGTTTGCGAAGCTTTGGATGGAGGGGTGGGGCACTACGGAGTCGTTTGCGGACTCGACGAGAAGAACGTCGCCCTGGAACGCCTGGCACGCGGTGAGGCAGCGGTTGCCCGCGGCAGGCCTGAGGCATTGCCGGTAGCTTTGCAGCATCTCACGATCCAGTGCGTTCTTGGGCACCTCCCACTGTGTGTCCGGATAAAGGGCCGGCACCCGCAGCGCGAGCCAGCGCACCGGCCGCAGCCGGGTTGCCAGCGCCGCCAGGTAGCCGCCGTAGCTTGTGCCGACCACCGCGAGGGATGCGCCGTCGACGCCCGGGTGCAGGGACAGCGCATCGTAGGCCGCCAGAACGTCGATGAGGTTGTCCGCGCGACTGACCCTGCCTTGCGACCGGTCGCTCGCGCCATGTCCTCTCAGGTCGAAGGTCAGACACGTGCAGCCCAACGCAGCGACCTCCCTGGAAAGATCCTGGTAGTGCCGCTGGTCGCTGTCCCACCCGTGCACGAAAAGTACACCCGGCTGATCGATCGCTCCCGCGACCAAATGGCCTTCCAGCCGTTCGCCTCCGCTCTGGATCGTGATGTCTTGTGTTTGCAGTGCCATGACGCGAAGGTGGTTTGCTCGTTCGCGTGAAATATTCAGTTGGCGGCCTGGGTGCAGTGCTCAGCCGGCGCCGCGCCCTGGCGCGCGGAGTCGCCTACGCGCATTGCGCTGAGCCCGTGAATGTCCTCGGTAGGGAACAGCAGCGCGCCGATCACCTGCGAGAAGTCCGCCATGCTGTCGCCAATGCAGCGCCGTCCGCTCGACAACGCGTTCACCGCCAGGCCGCTCGCAGTCTGGCGATGACCGATGTCAGTACAGCATGCAGCCGAGGGCCGCGCCCGGCGTATCGTTAGGCGCAGAGGGCAATGACATGTGGGCTTCCAGCTCGAGGTTCTGGTGCCGCCGCATGGCTTGGGTGCCCATTTGCGTGGCAGCAGCCTGGGTAGAAAGTGGCCCGCGCGCATAGTCAAGCACGCGCAACTCGCCCGCCGGGCCGCGCCAGACGATCGTCCAGTAATGGTGGCCGTCGATGGGTTCGTCGAGCAGCAGTTCGAGGTCGGTGTTCATGGGTGTCGCATCCGTGGGGTTGGGCGCCATTACGCGTTTGCCGCAGCGAACCGCAAAGGTCGGAAGTCACAGTCCCACCCGAATTCCGCCGGGAGTCCGGCATCCGTGCATTCGGGCACACGGACGTCGCCAGGCCACCACACCCTGGACGAAGGGTATTCCCGCGTCAACCTGGTGATTCCGCGCGCCTGCACGCAGGATGCCGACATGCCTCAAGTCGGGCGTGCGCTGCCGGCTGCGGCCTACGCAGGCGCGTCGCGACGTCGCCATGCTTGGGGCAATGGTCAAGCCACGCCAAGCCCCTCTGGATCTCATCGCCCCAGGCGGGGCCGCCGAACCTCGACGATCCAGCAAATCCGGCACGCCGCGACGAGCGCGCAGACGGCTGCTGGTGTTGGACTACCAGACCTGGGTTCGGCTGACCGCAGGCCTGGATGAAGCGGTCGAGGCGAAGGCCCCGAGGGCTTAGCCCGAGTTCCATGCGAATTGCCACGTACAACGTCAACGATGTCCGCAAGCGCATCGACCCGTTGCGCGCGTGGCTGGACGTCACGGCGCCGGATGTGGTCTGCCTGCAGGAACTCAAGTGCACGGAGTCCGCATTCCCCCATGACGCGCTCCGAGCAATCGGATACGAGGCGCTGGTGGCAGGCCAGAAGAGCTGGAACGGTGTTGCCATCCTGGCGAAAGGCGGCAAACCGATCGAGATTCGCCGTGGCCTGCCGGGCGATCCTGCCGACAAGCAGGCGCGCTACCTCGAGGCGGCGGTCAACGGCCTGGTCATCGGTTGCTGCTACATGCCCAACGGCAATCCACAGCCGGGCCCCAAGTTCGCCTACAAGCTCGACTGGTTCGGCCGCTTCAACCGGCACGCCGCCACGCTGTTGGCCTCGGGGCATCCGGTCGTGCTGGCCGGCGACTACAACGTCGTGCCGACCGACGCCGACATCTATGCAACCCGCTCCTTCAAGGACAACGCGCTGCTGCAACCCGCGCCTCGTGCCGCCTACCACGCGCTGCTGGACGGAGGGTGGACGGATGCACTGCAACGTCAATCGCCCGAGCGGCCCCTCTACACCTTCTGGAGTTACCTGCGCAACCGGTGGCCGCGCGACGCGGGCATGCGCATCGACCATCTCTTGCTCAGCCCGAAAGCTGCGGCCCGCATGCAGGGAGCAGGCGTCGACCGTGCGGTGCGCGGCCTGGACGGCGCCAGCGATCATGCGCCGGCCTGGGTGGAATTGAGAGGCTGACAGGCTGCAGGAGGACTGGCAACGGGATGCGGATTCGTCCTGAACAAAGCTGCCTGCTGGCGGTCATCGTCAAAGCTCGCGCATGCAGCCAGGGGACTACAGCGTCAATACAGTCGAAGCACTACGCGTTCCTGGTCACCGAAGTCGAGTTCGATGCCATTTTCGCGCGCATGCGCGAGCAAGGGCTTGCTGACCTGGTGGGCAGATCCGAGCAGGCGCGAGGTGGGGCAAATGAACACCTGGGACGGCGGGCGCGGAGTCTATTTTGATGATCCAAATGGTCACCTGCTCGAGGTGATGACGCGACCCTACGGCAGCGGGGGCACGACAACGTGTTCCCCTCACCCGCTATTCAACCCGCCTCCAGTCTGAGGTGTTGGTTTGACGCCGGCCTCCCTTTGAGAACGCGACCAGATGCGAGTCATCCGGCTCAACGGCGTTGGTCGGGACTTGCGTGGTCCATGGCCTGCTAGACATTGCTCTCAAACGTGCTGCGCACGAAGTCGAGAAACTCTTGAACGCCCAACAGGCCCGGCAGCTGCCTCTGGGTGATCCCGGACTTCACCTGAAACGCCATTTGGGTTTGGACCGTGTCGTTCTCCAAGGAGTGGTAATGACCCATGCTGTACCTCCGATACGTCTCGCCGACGCGGGCGAGCGCCAGCACTGCACATTCGCCCAGACCTTGGATTGGAGGAAACTCCAGTAACAACACTTGAATGTCGCCGGCCTGTGCGGGCGCTCCGACGGTCGTCAGGCGACAGGCAAGACCAACGGACTCGATGCGCTCCGATGGCGGTAGCGTATCGGCCTTCTCGCACCAGAGCCGCTGCAATTCGACCCGTCCGCTCTCGCCAGCGAACCGCCCCCAGAACTGTGCGGGATCCTTAGAGAGCGCCTGATGGAGCGACTCGGTAACTTCCCAGTGGTGACAACGTCGACCACGCGGATCGAACTCTCTGTGCAGAAGCGACCGCGGCAGGGTGCGCATCGATGCGCGATGGGCCAGGCGATCGGGCCAGTGGGCGAGCGGCGCCGTCGATGCGAGCGCCTCGCGAAGTTTGAGGTAGGCGTCCCGCCCCCTTGCCTGCCGCGCGTCGGCGTAATGCGCGTCGAACCACTCGGTGATGCGCGGTGTCGACGGGTTGCCGTTCAGGTGAGCGATGACCAGCCGTGCTGGATGCTCGTGGCATTCCTCCCGCAGGCTGCGCGAGCCGTCCGACCCGGCCGGTCGCCCCAGCCAGGAGTAGGCCGTCTTGTAGGGCGTCCGGATCGTGTCGGCGCTGTCGTCGTTGAGCAACTGGTCCAGGCCTCCGAGATCGCGACTCAGTTCGGCCAGCGGCAGCAGCTTCTCGCGCACCATCTCCAGCAGGCCGGCGAGTTCGCTGCGCCGCTCGAGCTTCCACCGGTGATTCCAGTCCGGTCCCGGCGCGAAGAATTCCAGGTTCAGGCGCAGCGCGTCATCTGCATGATTCTCCTGGCCATGTGCCGCCACGTAGACGGCCAAACAGGCATCGTGCTCGACTTGGAACAGCAGGCTTACCTGCTCGTATCGCATCAAGTGAACGTGAAGGCGCTGACGCACCGGCCCCAGCGTCCTGGCCAGCGAGATGCTCCGGACGAGACTTCCCTCCGGTTCCGGCTCCAGGGTAAAGCCGTGTGATGCCAAGACCCTTGCCAACGCTGGTGCGAGCACGGCTCGCACTTCCTCTTCGCCGCGCAGCGTGTCGTCGGGGGGCGGTACGCTGGCGTTGGATTGGGCGAATTCAGCGGGAATCACCTGTCCATCGGGCAGAAAGCCGATACCGAGCTCGGGGTCATAGGCGATGAGTCCCAGATTGCCAGCGATCTCGACCGCCGCACGGTAGGCAGGCATTGTCTCGACAAACGGCAGATCGAAGTGCCACGCAGCGCAGCGAACCGTGCTGGCCCGATCGAGTGGCCCAGGCGATCCGGCCCGACCCGCCGCCTCGCCCGCGCGCACCGGGAATCTATCTTCGAACCGCAAGGCAAATTCGATGAATCGCAGATTCTTGCCATCGGGCTTGTCCTGCAGCGTTTGCCGAAGCGACTCCAAGTCTTCGAACGACGTGGGCAAGGGGAGCGCGTGGCGGCTCAGATCGAAGAGGTAGAGGCTGGAACTCATGGTGGGTGGTTGAGTAGGTTCTTCACCCGCGGCCTACGCCCGCCGCGGTGCAATTCCCGGAGTAAGCACGCAGCCACGGCCGGCAATTAGGAACGCTTGGTCGACGGTGAAGAGAAGTGACTTATCCATGAGGAGAGCTTTTGGATGTCTGTCCCTGGCGTCTTCAGCCCTGTTGGTTGCTTACTGCCGCTTTCCAGTTCAGCAAGTGGCGGGCTAACGATTGCCGAACGTTCCTTCGCGGATCGGTGCACGCGAAAATCGTTCAGCCGGGCAGGGTGGCGCGAAGGTTCGCCCCTGGCCGCTGCAGCAGCTCGTCGCAACCGGCTCACACGAGCTCACGCCGTGGTCAGATGTGCAGCGCTGCAAGAGCGCCAACGACCAAGCCGACGCCAGCGACGGCGACCATGCCCCACTCCAACCACTTCCTTCTTGTCAGCAACGCCATGGCGGCCAAAGCGATGGAGACCTGCAACGCTGTTGTCGCCTGCGCCCAGCGGTGATGCTGGTGCATTTGCGCCTCAGATTTGTGATCCCAGTCGGTAGCCTCCACCTCCAGCTTCTGCGCGACTAACAGGATTTCAGTTTTCTCTTGCTCGTAGCGAGACACCTTCGCCTGCCAGCCTTGCTTGCGGTCATCGGGCGATGTGTCGCGCGCGAACTCGGCGAGCGCCTGTTTGGTACTCTTCGACTGAAAGTAGTTCCACTGGTTGGACGCCTCGGTCTTCTTGATGCCGGCGTTGTTCTTGTACAGGCCCGCATTGGCTTGAGTGAGCCCGCCCATGTACGCGAAAATCGCTCCCACTGTGGCAATGACAGCAGTGCAAACCGCGATTTGGCTGGTCATGCTCCTGCGACCCGACTCCGTGGAAGTGTGGGCTGAATCAGCGTCGCCGTGCGCACCGGCGTGCTCGAGTTCGTGGTCGTGCGGACCGTGCACGTGAAAACCGCCTGCTGACATAGATTTCCTTGTTGTCGTGAGGAGGCAAGTATGACGAGGCGGGCAAGCACAGGTCTCTATCGCATCACGCGCACCAACTCCAGAGTTTCATCGGTGGCGTTGACCCGGCTGCTGTTGCGTCCTTCAAAGCGGACGACGCGCCCCAGTTCGGCCGCATACCAGACGGTCGCAATGAACTGGCTGGTAGTCGTGCCGTAGTTGGTGCCGTATATCCAGCCCTCGTAGCTGATCCTCAGTACCCGAACTTCGGATCCATCGATCCGCACCGAGTGCTCGCCGCTCGCGACAGCATCGACCTCGTGTCGCCGCTTGTCGCCAGCGGTGGCCACATAGTCGAGATGCCAACGCATCCCGGGCCGAACGTCCTTGCGCGCCCATCCGCCCGGCGGGGAAGCCGTGTCGTACATGCCCCCGACCGGCGTCACCACCGAGACCACGCGCCCATCGGTCTTCTCGATCCGCCCGCCCGCGTTGAAGGACAGCTCGTCGCCGCTGATCCGGTCGACGCGGTAGATCACCGGGGTGCGGTTGCCGGTCAGCCGATCGGTGCGAACATATTCGAGCGCGTCCCCGGTGCGCAGGGGTGAACTCAGCGTCAAGGCGGCGGGCCTTGCGGCCGGCTCGCTGCTGCGCGTCGCCAGGGCAGTCTGCGCCCGCACGGGAAGCTCTGCAACGAAGGCGGCGGGAATCGCAACGCCGCCGTTGCCATCGTCTGGCGCCGCGGCGCTCGTGATGCCCAGCAGCCGGCCGTCCTGGTCGAACAAGCCACCGCCACTGCCGCCCTGAGACACCGCTGCCGTGGTCTGCAGGAGCGGGACTTGCGCATCGTCGCCTCCGCGCAGGCCCGTCAGAATGCCTTCGCTCAGCGTGTTCTCGAGCCCGCGCGGGTTGCCGATGGCATACACGCGCTGTCCCACCCTGGCGGCGCCGGCCGGCGCGATCGCCACCGGTGGCGCGGTGAAGTTGGCCACCTTGATCTGGCACAGGTCGCGCGCCGGATCGGGATGCTCCAAGGTCGCGCCATAGGTGACGTTGTCCTGCCGGATCACAAAGGAGCTGGCCTTGGCGAGCACGTGGCACGCGGTGACCAGGCGGCCCGGCGCGACGACGACCGCGCTGCCGGTTCGCAGCGGGCGCTCTTGCGCATCGAAGGTTCGCACCGACCACACGCTCGGCGCGATCCTGCCGAACAGCACGTCGGGCTCGAGCGCCTGCGCGCCGGAGGCGAAGACGGCGCAGCCCGAGAGAAGGAGAAGATGCAGGTTGCTCGCCTTCATGGTTTGGCGGGCAGCAGGGCCTTCAGGTCGTCCATCGACACGCGGGTCGCCGGCTCAGGCGCCCGCGGCGCGGACGCCACGGGCGGCGTGGGCACAGCTGTGGGCGTGGGCACCACCGCGGCAGCGACCGGCGCAGCCGCTGCACGCTCCGGTGCGAAAGGGGGCGCCGGCGGAGGTGGCGCCGCCGCCAGCCGCGTCTCGCCGACCTTCACGCCCGCCATCGGCTGGTTGCCGCTCTGGCTGCTCCGGTCGAAGGTGCGAACCTCGCCGAACACCAGCTGCATCCAGCTCGGGTAGTTGAAGCCCGCGCCCGTGCCCGAATCGATTGCAGCGCCGACCAGGCCACCGATGAGAATGTTACCCACCATGCCCGTGTTGACGCGGGAGGTTGCCTGGCCATTCGCCGGGGCGTGGCCGGGCTGCGTGCATTCGATGCTCAGGTTGGCGCTGGAGCGCCGCACGGACAGGCTTTGCCCGGACAGCATGACGGCATCTCTCTTGTCGTTGGCGACCCTGCATTCGGCCCCTTCGACGACCTGGCCACCCGCCGTGAGGGTTTCGATCGTGACCGACTGCGTGGTGCCGTGCGTCACTGAGGCGCAACCGGTCAGAACAGTCAACACGCCCAAGGAAGCGCACAGCGCCCACACCCGCCAATTCCATCGAACCATCGCCCCGACCCCCGTTGTATATGAATGTTACTGAGGGGGAAGTCTAGCGTTCCTCTTGGGCCGGTCTGTCGGCTCCGCATTGCCGTTCCGTGACGAATGTCCGGGGGCTGGCCGCGTCCTGCCTGCCTGCGATTCGGCCGACGTTGCGCCGAACAGGAAGGGGTCGGCAGTCAAGAGAGGAGAGGGATGAGGGAAAGCACGGACGCGGGCGACCGGCGCATCAGCTGGTCGGAGCCCGCGAATCCGTATCGTCCGCCGCGTCCGTTGGTCCCGGTTGCCCAGGCGCGAAGGCCTCAGCGACGGCGGCCGCGACCTTGGCCCAGATCCCGTCATCTTGGAGGGCGGGGAAGCGCTGGGCCAACTTGCCCGATCGCACGCCATCGTTCTCGCGTGCCGAGCGGATGATTGCGTCCACGTCAGAGTCCGGCCCCTCGATGATTTCCTTCACTGCCGCGCGGGCCTGGCCGAGGCTGCGCAAGAGCGCGGCCTGCGCATGCATCTCCTGCTCGATCGTGCGCCTGAGCAGTCCGGCCGTGTACTCGACGTGGCTGGTCAGGTCGAGAAACCGCCAGGCCGCTCGAGCCTCCGCATAGGCATCGAAGCGAAAGTTCGACATGACCCCGTCAGGTTGTCGCTCAGCCTCCCTCGAGAAGGTGAAGCGGTCGGCATACCTGTTCATCAACGGCCGCGAAAAGGCCTCGAGGGCCTCGTCGTATCGCGCGCGTTCCGTGGAGTGCTCCGTGATCAAGGCGGAGAGGGGCAGGATGAAGGGCGCATAGATGGCGCCATCGCGTCTGAGAACGTCGTTGACCAGGAAGCGGTGCACGCGGCCATTGCCGTCGGCCAGAGGATGGATGTACACGAAGGCGAACGAGGTGACTGCGGCGCGCGCGGTGGGCGACGCGCCCTTCGTGCGCTCGACAAAGGCTCGCAACCCTTCAAGCATCGCCGGCACGTCAACCCAGTCCGGCGCGACGTAGTGGACGACGTTCTCGTAGCGGATCGTCTGGCCGACGAATATGGGTGATTGCCGCAGCCCGAACGAGGCGAGCGTGGTCACGTCGCCCAGGATGTCCTTCTGGAGCGTGGCCAGCGCGTCAGCCGTCAAAGGGACATCGCCTGCTCCGGTGCGGGTTGCCATCACGGCGGCGAATCGCTGAACACGTGTGACCTGATCCTGTTCTCCCTCGATCTGAAAGCTCGAGCGACTCTCCCGCAAGGTCATCCAGACGGCGCTGCGCCGCAGAACCTCGGCCCCGAACTCGGCTTCCTCTCGGCCCAACGCCTGCGCCAGGTCGAACCGAAGGGCCTCGCGAACCGGGGCCGTGAGGCGCACGGTCGGGCAGAAGTCGCTGGTTCCCGGCATGTTGTCCCGCACCCGCCAGCGAGCGACCGGCAAGCTCGTCGTCGCGACCAGCTGCTCCTCAGGATCCAACGCGTCGACGTAGTTGCCGCCCACCAGGCCGCTCTCAATGGGCAGCGTTTTCCGGGTGAGCCACTCGTAGAAGAATCCTGCGCGGCGCGCGTACTGCCCGTTGGGCTCGGCCTGCACCCAGGCGGCGAGTTGCAGCGGATCCACGCGGTCAAAGAGCCGCGCCAGGAGTTCCAGATGCACGCCCTCGTGCTTGAGCATGAAGGTCAGGTGCGCCGCAACGGTGGCATCGGGCCGCATGTGTTCCTGATGCGCCTCCCGACGGTGATGCTGAAGGCGTACCGTCTGCCTGCGCGGCCCGATCTCGCTTTGCACGAAGGGCGGCTGGATCAGATCCAGCCCGAACTCGCGCACCAGCCAGCCTGCGCCGATGGGATCGCCGCCGGCGCTGGCCTTCTGAAGCCGCGAGATTTTCTGGATCATTTACCAATCGTATCCAGAAACGCTTAGCCGCGCATAAAAACACTTCGATTTCTGGAAATGCGCATAAAAACGTTTAGGACAGGCGCCCCCGCTTTCTGGCGCGCAGTCTGCACTGCTGCCATCGTTGCGGCGCAAGCCCGGCGCCTTCGCCCGATGGGTGCTGCGCGATGCGATGTTCCCGCGCAGCGAGTACGCCCAGGCGTGGGAACACTTGAGTAAACGGCTGAGTGAACGCGCCGCCTGCCGGTTGATGGTGGGCCTGCTGGATCTGGCTGACCGCGCCAACGTGGTGGCCGAGCTTGCTGGCGTGCTGGATGCACTGCGTGAGCGCGACGAAGTGCCCGACATCGACATGCTGCGCGAGCAGTTCGCACCGCGACCCACGCTGATGCCGACGGTGCAGGTGGTCTTGCCGGCTGCTGCCGTCTATGACGAACTGCTGGAGGCTGGCATGACCGCTGCCGCAACCACTGCTTCCACGCGCACTGCGGCCGACGCAGCAAGACTTCCGCCGATGCTGTCCGAGCTGAGATTGCCCACCATCAAGCGGATGTGGCCGGCACTGGCCGAGCAGTCCAACCGCGAGGGCTGGCCGGCCGAGCGCTTCCTCGGAATGCTGCTGGAGCAGGAAGTACACGAGCGCGAGACGCGACGACTGGCGCGTGCTCGCGTCGATAGCCATCTGCCACCAGACAAGAGCTTGGCGACCTTCGACTTCGCCACCGTGCCGGCGGTCTCCAAGGCCCACGTCATGGCGCTTGCCGAAGCGGATGGATGGCTTGCCCAGGGCCACAACCTTCTGGCCTTCGGACCTCCGGGCGTGGGCAAGACCCACAACAGTCATGACGGAAAGGGGCGGCCCTTGAAAAACGTCTACAAAGCGACAAAATCATCTACTTTGTAACAACAATCCGACAAAACGTCTACTTCTTCGGATGTTCGGCCGGCCGCGAACACCCTTCCCACCAGCTTGCCATCGGGCAGCAGACCGCCAAGAACCGCACCTTCGCCATCGACGCAGAATTCACCCCAAAGCTGACCTTCCATCAATCGTAGGTTCTGTACTCGACTATCAGGTCTCCCATGGCATCTTCAACGCCGTAGCCGATGCGCCGACTGATGCGACACACAGCTTCGAGTCGTTCCATGAACAACCGCCGCGGCGCGTCCGGCAGTGTCGCAATGGCCTTCAACGCCTGCTCGAACATTCGCACCAACGCACTGAAAAAGCCCTCGTCCTGCAGGCCGACTTCGACGCTGAAGCCTGTTGCGCGCTCGCAGTAGAAGACCATCAATTCTGCGAGGCCTTCCGGTTGGCCAATTGCCTTCTTGTAGTCCGCAATGGACTTCTTGGCCTTGGTGACGGACGCGGTCTGATTCCGGAACGTGTCGGGCCAGAGCCAACGGTTAATGGCGGTCTTGTACGGCTCCAGGACATCTTCGCCCAGGTCGAAACAGGCATGAAGGAATACTTGGTTGTCCTTGTTGGCCGTGTACAGGTCATACACCAGGCAAACCAGTCCATCGTGGTCGAAGTGGGCCAGTCTGGCCTTGACGTCGCTCCAGGACGTGGATTTGTTGGTCTTGCTTGCTTTCATCGCTGCGCGCTGCCGGATCTGAAGCCTGTACGATCATCCCGGGTGAGATCATGTTGGCCAAGCGAAGGCCAGACTCCCAGAACACCATCGTAAAGTCGAACTGCCGCCTCGCGGCGGCGCGGCCAATCTGAGGCGGCGCCGGCAGACGGTTCACTGTCGAACATTGAGAGGTGATGTTATGAGATACGACATGGACAAGGTCGAAGAGGCGCTTCTGGCTTTGCTCGGCGTCTTCGAGTTTGAAAACGGACGGGTATGGAAGCGATATGACTTCGAAACCATGGACCGGCTCCACGAAAAAGGGCTCATCACTGAGGCTCACGGCAGGCAAGAGTCGGTCTACTTAACGGAAGAGGGCATACGGCGCGCCAAGGAGCTCGCGGCCAAACACTTCGGGACCAATGGGGCAGTGCCAGCGCGCATATAGCTGCGGCAAAATCCGGCCAACTCCGGACCTTCCGACCTCGGTCAGAATTTCGCTCCGAAACACTCTTCTTTCCCACGCGCCATGAGCCCTTGGTTATCGGTCCGCCATCACTTCCTCATGACACGGGGCACAAAACGGTGAAGCTGGCCGAGGAACTCCCCGAAGTGTTCGAGCGCTTCGGCCGTGTGTCAGCCCGCCGCATGTTCGGCGGCCACGGCATCTTCCACGAGGGGCGCATGTTCGGTCTGGTGAGCGGCGAGCGCCTGTACCTCAAGACCGACGAGGAGAGCCGAGCGAAGTTCGAGGCGAAGGGGCTCGCGCCCTTCGAGTACATGCGCTCGGGCAAGCTGACGCAGACCTCGTACGTGGAAGCGCCGCCCGAAATCTATGAAGACCGCGAGGAAGCGGCACGCTGGGCCCGCCTGGCCTGGGAGGCCGTCCTGCGCAAGGGCGGCGCGGCCGCGCGACAGAAGCCGGCTGCCGGGAAGATGGCGCCGACGAAGGCGCCTCAGAAGAAGCCGGCCGCGAAGAAGGGGTCGGTGGCGAAGGTCGCTACGAAGAAGCGCTCCAGCGCAAACCGCTGACCCGTTGTGCCTGCTGCTCAGGTCTTTGGGGCAAGACTGACCAGCGTCGGTCGTGTGGCAAAGTTCGGCCAGAAACGGACGTACGAAACGGACTTCAACACGAGCACTCAACTAGCATGCACGGCGGCGGGTTGAGCCGAAGGTTCCGCCGATGGGCTACGGCCATACTGGCTGCGACGTTGAACGGGAAATGTCATGACCCTGCACACTCTCCTCGCCATCTTGGGCACGGCTTGCGGCATCTACTACACGTACCTGGGAGTGGTCGTGGGCGGACATGCCCTAGATGCAAAGAAGCGAAAGTTGCCGTCAGCGCGCATCCTTCTAACGGGCGTGGCCTGGTCTGTTGGTCCAGGCGACGAATATTCAGCGGCAGGGAAGCAAATCTGCCGGAAGGGCAACTGGGTGCTTGTAGCGGGCATCATCGCTTGGTTCGCCTTCGGCGTACTCAGGTGACGCCACTCCACGGTGTGGCAGCATGCGACAGCACCGGACGTTCCCACCACCCTCGCAGTTTTCACAAGAGCACGAATCTGATGAAAAGTCGCATCATGTACATCGAAGCGAAGTCGGGCGGTCTGACAGGACCAGCTCGCGTTGGCCGAGTCACGTGTTCCAAGTCCGGGGCAACGCTGTACTACGGGGGCAAAGCCTTTCGTAGCCTCAAGGGGAGCGGATTTAAGTCGAACTACTTCGACGTTGAGACAGGCGAGCACTACTGGATATCCGGGCCCAGAAGGGACGGCAAGGACGCTCTGTACGCTACGCACGTCCGGCCCGTCATTGACGACGACATTCAGGACGAATACTGGTCGAAAATTCGCGGGGTTGCCTCTCCTCGCGAGTGCGAGAAACAGGTCGATTGAAAATTGGCGCGCAGTGCAAAGGCAGAATGCGGGCCACAAGCAGACACGTGATGACTCTCGAAGAATACTTTGCCGAATTCAAGTTGGCGGTCAATGTGCACGCCGCCTCTGGCCTCACAGTGCACGTTGCAGCCGAAGTCGCCGCAGGCCATGCGATTGGACTTACGGTCGCGCAGATGCACGCCTTCCTTGCTCGACGCACTCAGATAACGAGCGCTGCCATCGCCCTGAAGGGGCCCTATCTAACACCGGAGCAGATTGCCAGGATAGATTTGGCGCGAGCCGAGGGTGCGGTCTACCCAAAAGACGTGATTCTGAAAGCCTTCACACCGGAAGAGGTGCGCTCCGACCTCCTGACTGACATGAGCCCCAAAGTCCGCTTCGGAGAATAGTGAACTTCGGATTAGGGCCCGAAGCTGCGAGTAGCCGACCGGCTACAGTCGGCGGAGGATTCAATTGATCGATGCAACACACTAAAAGCTGCATAGGCAGAAGGAGTGTTGTAGCCGTGAGTCGCCTGGAGTCCGCACTCGGGGTCCTGCTCATGGTTAGAACAACCCGCGCCCTCTACCTCACGGAGGAAGGGGTCGCGTTTCACACGCGGTGCTCGAAGGCGTTCCAGCCCCCGGCCGAGGCAGCCGAGGAGGCCACGCAAAGCGCCGGCGAGCTGTTGACCCATGCAAATCAGGGCTGCACGGTGAACGACTCGAGCTCCGCAGTATCGCGTTGGCTGATGCCGCCACGCTGGTTGATTGTTTCGAGCACAGACTTGATTTCCCGCTTGGCATCCGGCACATACCAAAAAGCCCTGTAGAACCTCCCCGTCAGTGGTTCTGGCGTGGTCGGCGACCGCGTTTGTGCGATGGAAGTGCCCCCTGCCGTGCCGGCTTGGACTTGGGAACTGGCTACGGCGTTGGTGCGCTCGAACTCGTTGTACCACTCGCCGTCGGCCTCGATCTTTAGTGCCTTGAAGGTGCCTGCGGGCACTGTGACTTCCTCCCAGCCGATCACCTTGTAGTCCAGCTTGTTACGAACGAGCTTCACGTTGGGTGTCGGATGCTCTTGCGTCACGGCGACCTCCCATGTCTTGCCGACGCGCAGCGGAAAATCGAAGTACTTGTTGGTCGTCGTCATCCTACCGTTGATGCTCACCATGCGACTCCAGTCTTTCTCGAAGGCAGTCTCGGTAGCGGGGAGGTTCGAATCGACTGGCTTGGTCGCGAGGACCATCCCGGTAGAACTGACACGATGGATCGTGTTCTCCCAATGACGGATCGACGAGCCGGCCGGCGGCTTCTCGACCTTCAGGCTGTAGACCCACTTGTCGCCCTCACGCAGCGCCGGCGCAGGCGCCTCTTGCGCCCAGCCAATGGTTGAACACGCCAACGCACCCGCCAACAATATTACCGAACGAGTCATGCATACCTTCTTCTTGTGCGGAATCTGATATTTCAGCTCAGCAATCCCTTCGCCTACCTGACTAGAACGGTGGAGACGTGGGCGGCCACCACGGAATTCCTCGACGCTGGGCCGGGTCTCGCCCATAAGCCTGGCTCTCCGCTCCGTCTGACGAATGCGTGCAGCGCCGGTCTTCGGGTCGGGCCCGACTGCGTAGAGAAGCGTGACCTGCACCGAGACGTTCTGTTCGACAAAGCCAAATACCGAGATACTCTGCTCTCGACGCCGCTGGTTTCCTTGATTTTGGAAGGCAGGGTTGGGCCTCCTGCGACCTGGGGACTCAAGCAAGCGCGTTCCTCGCCGTAGCCAGCCTGAAGCTCGCGCGATTTCTGCTTGGAGTGGAAGGTGGGCCGGACAGCGCGCTCATCGACGCAAACTGGGGGGTCTCGAAAACATCGACTTCGATTCAAAAACGGAGAAGAAATTTGCCGTACAAGCCCACATCGGGCGACGGCAGGTTGCCGCCGTTGGAAGACTTCCGGCGTTGGACAAACCTTTTTTCGCTTGGCCGCGCGCCGCAGACCTATCCAAGCTCCGTGTCGTTAGCCAGAACGCCGACAAAGGTGGCGAGCGTCGAAAAGCGCTCGGTTCCCCAGTTCTTCACATTCAGGCGCGACGGACTCCCCTGCATTCGGAAATGAAAGAATGCCATTAGCCGCCGCCGGACCACAGTACCGAGCAGGCCGCGGGCGCAGCGACAATGCACCCATGACCCAAGGCAAGCGCATCTCGGCAGACATCGGCGGCGACGCCTTGCATTCAATACGGGAATTTGGGGCAGCGGCAAGGCTGGCCCGAACGGCGGCCGGAGAGGGCCAGGCCGCCGCCGCCGCGCGCCTGTGCGTGCATGTCCAAACCATCGGCCGCATTGAATCGGGTGAGCCCGGCGTGGCCATCGGGCACGTGCTGGGCCTGCTCGCGCTCTACGGCATCGGCGTCAGGCTGCAGCAGCCTGAAGGCCGCTGAGAAATGGTCCGGCTGCCGGCGAAGCGCGCCACCATCGCCCTTCACAGGCTTGCGAACGGGGTGAGGCTGCTCGCCATTCCCATGCCCCACGTGCAGAGCGCCAGCGTGGGCGTGTTCCTGCGCGTCGGCTCCCGCGACGAGACGCCGGTCACGAACGGCATCGGCCATGTCCTGGAGCACATGGCGTTCAAGGGGACCACCACCCGCTCCGTGCAGGCCATCAACCTGGATGCGGAGCGGCTAGGCGCGGATGTCAACGCGTTCACTGGCAAGGACACCACCGGCTACTTCATGACTGGCCTGGGCCGGCACGCGGAGCATCTGCTGCGCATGACGGCCGACATCGTCTTGAACAGCACATTTCCCGACAATGAATTGCAGCGCGAGCTGGAAGTGATTCGCCAGGAAGCCATCGAGTACGAGGAGGATCCGGAGGATAGCTCCAGTGAATTGCTCGACCGCGCTATCTGGGGCGACGACCCGATGGGCATGCCTGTGATTGGCACCGTCGGGAACATAGAAGGCTTTACCCGGCACGACCTGGTCCGCCACGTGCAGTCCCACTACGTCGCGGAAAAGACCGTCGTCGCTGCGGCCGGGAACTTCGACGTCGAAGCCTGGGTAGCGCTCGCCGGGGAACTCTTTGCAGCAATGCCCCCGTCGGCCGACCTACCCGTGACGCTACCGCCGGCGCCCGCGAAGTACGTCGGTCATGCCGTGGCCCGGCGCTTCACGCAGGTGTCGCAGGTGTACCTGAACATCGCCTACCCGCTGGCGCCCGCGCGGCAGGATGAGATGTCGCAGCAGCGCTGGCGCCTTGCGGCTTCGCTGGCGGCCAACCTTTTTGGAGGCGGGATGTCGGCGCCCCTGGTCGACAGAGTCCGAGAGCAGCTCGGCCTGGCCTACACGGCCCATTCCACGATGGAAAGCGGGGACGTCTGGGCCAACTTCGTGGTGCATTCGGTCACTACCCCGGACAAGCTCGACGCGCTTGTGACGGCGACGGGCGGCCTGCTGCGCGCACAGGCCACGACCATCGATCCGGTGCACTTGGAGCGGGCGAAGAACCAGCTGACCGTGTCCCGTGTGCGCGCCGGAGAGCGGACCTACGCAACGATGGAGCAGGCCGTCGAAGAGCTCTTCGCCAGCGGAACCGTGACGCCGATGGCCGAAGCGATTGCCATGATCGACGACATCCGCGCCGAAGAAGTGCGGGCGGTCTTCGAGCGGATGCTGGCCAACCCCCCGGCGCTGGCGATTACCGGCAAGGGCGCCAGCGCGCGAACCGCGCGGCAGTTGGCAGCGGGCCTGGTTGCTGGCGTCCGTTAGCGGATCGGACGTGATCAGGCTGAGCGCTGCAGCCTGGCGCGGAGCGCGCCCGGACCGCCAGGCTTGGGTCCGCACGCGCTGGTCTTATTCACGTTGGCGCCGCCACGGCGCCTGCAACCAAGCTGAACGCCCGGTTCGGAGCGAAGCCAACAGTCGCTTAGGGCCCGAAGCTCCTGGTAGCCGACAGGCTACAGTCGGCCAGCAGCGGTATTGGCGACAGTCGCTTCTCCGACAGCGAAATTTCGCTGCCGCAGGGGCGAGGCCACACAAATCGATTGGCAGGACGCGGAGGCCGGCCTACATTGGTCTTTCACCCACCATGAGGATCGCAACATGCCCATTCGCATCGCATCGCTGACCCACCGCATCGCGAAGAACGGCGCGATGCTTCACAAGGCGACGATGGACCGCGTCCACTCGCTGGGGGCGGACCATGAGCCGTCCGAAGCCGAACAGACGCTGGCCGAGGAGCGCCGTCTGCTCAAGGAGGAGCGTGCGAAGCGCCAAGCGCAAGCGCAGCAGCCGAGGGCGAAGGCAATCGACAAGCTGGTGAGGACGCACCACCCGCAGGCCAAAGAGAAGCCCAAGGAAAAAAAGGAGCCCAAGGAGCCCAAAGAGCCCAAGGAGCCCAAGGCTAGCAAGGCTCACAGGCCCTCGCGTGGCGAGAAGCACTCCGCGCAGGCGGCGGCCCTGCAGGCCGCGAGTAGAGCGCCGAAGAAGTCGGCGAAGACCTGAGAAGGCTCTCAGGCACCGCGCGGAGCGCGGACGCGCTCTTCCGAGTACAGGCGGAGTACGAATCGCCCTGCTTCGGTGTCGCGCAGGCCCCGAACCTCTTCGCGCATGGCAGGCGGCACGGATGCCAGAAAGCAGCCGCTCGGCGCCGCTCTCAACCCGTTCCAGCCTTTCGCACACCCGAATTCGCCGCTCCAAAGCAGTCGTTGGTGGTTAACTCATGACATAAGCGGTGTACGCAGCAGCACCATCCGATGTGCCTGTCCGCGCGCGTCCAGGTCGAGCAGCTCATCGAGCAATGAGCTCAGGCGCGGTCAGCGGTGGCGGTCCGGGAGCCTCATTGGTTTTGCCATGCGCCTCAGTGCTCTACCGCGAACAGCCGCCACTCGCCAGGGATACCCTTGAGGCTTTGCACTCCTCGATCCTGAAACACGAGCCCGGAACCTGCGACAAGATCCTTGACCGTGCCGGAGACCAGCACTTCGCCGGCGCGCGCCTGTGCAGCAACGCGTGCGCCGGTGTGCACAGCGATGCCGCCGACCTTGCCTCCCATCCATTCGCACTCGCCGGTGTGTAGCCCGGCGCGGATCTCGAGCCCGAGTGCACGCACCTCCTCGGAGATCGCACAGGCGCAACGCACGGCGCGCGCCGGCCCATCGAAGGCGGCGAGGAAGCCGTCGCCGGCGGTGTCGATCTCGCGGCCGCGAAAGTGCTCCAGCTCGTGGCGAATCAATGCGTGGTGGCTGTCGAGCAAATCGTGCCAGCGGCGGTCGCCGAGGCTGGCGGCGCGCTCGGTGGCGCCGACGATGTCGGTGAATAGGACGGTGGCCAGCAGCCGGTCAGGTTCCGCGTCGTGCCGAGCGCCGGTGAGGAATTCTTCGATCTCGTCGACGATAGCGTCGCAGTCGCAGCCCCATGGAACGTGATCGATGCCATGCAGTTCGACCAGCTTGGCTCCGGGGATGTGATCGGCCATGTAGCGGCTTGCGCCGAAATCGATCGTGCGGTCGTTGCTGCTGTGCAGCAGCAGCGTGGGCACGCGCACGGCCGGCAGGACATGCCGGATATCGATCTCCATGTTCATGCGCACCAGCGTTGCCGCGGCCGCCGGGCTGGCGCTGGCGCGCAACCAGCGGGCCCACCACCGCCGGTAGCGCTCGTCTTGGGCCAGACTAGGGCACCGGGCATCGATGCCTACCGGTCCGCCCCAGTCTCGTTCGATCTGGTCGGCAAATGCCAGGTGCTGCTCGGCCGTCGACCCCCAGGGGTAGTCGGGCGCCCGTATGCGTCGCGCGAAAGCGCCGCCCATGATGAGCGCCGAAGACCGTTCCGGATACGTGGCGGCGAACAGAGCGCACATCGCGCCCCCCTCGGAATAGCCGAACAAGGCCGCACGCTGCGAGCCGACCGCATCCATCACCGCGCGCACGTCGTCCATGCGAACCTCGAGGCTTGGCATGTCGTTGACACGATCGGACAGGCCGGTGCCCCGCTTGTCGAAGAGGATTAGGCGGGAGAACGAGGCCAGCCGCGTCAGCAGCCGGGCCAGCGTCGGCTCCTCCCAGAAGACGTCGATATTCGACACCCAGCCGGGAACCAGCACCAGATCACGCGGACCGTTGCCGATCGCCTGGTAGGCGATGTTGACGCCACCGCTCCTCGCATATCGGGTTTCGGGAACCATAGAAGGTTGAGCCTCCGCACGCCGGTCCACTGGCACTTGTCCACGAGCGGGAGCTTGCCACAAAACGCACCGTCGCGCCTTCGTGTTCAGCTCCCTGGCTCAAATGCGAACTCACAGTCTCGGCCAAGAACGGACATTCCAGTGCCGAGCCTGCTGAAGGCCGCTCGAGTCTCACTGGGCAGCGTGGCTACTCAAACTCGATCTCGGCCACCAGCGGCGAATCAGGGTCCTTGCTGATCGCATTCGCGAGTGCGCCGCCCTGACGAAACCAGTAGCGGCAACCCGTGCGGGCGAGCATCGTCACGCACATCAAGCCGTCGGTTCGAACGATCCAGGTTCCGGAAGCGCTGCCCGGCCCGCTCTTGTTGGCAAACTCGACCCTGCCATTCGGTAGGAAAATCCAGTGCGACACCATGCCGGTCGACAGATTCCTCGACTCGAGACCCTTGCCAATGAGAACGCGCTCGATGTCGACCTTGCTGAGATAGATGCGCTCCTCTGCAGCGGTCACCTCGTCGGATGGCGGGAAGAGCCCCATACAGCTGAACAACATCGACGCGAAGATTCGGGTTCGCATGACTCAATCCAATTGATCATCGCGCCAGAAAGTTCCGTTGCAACGCCCACTGGGCCACGCTGGTTCCAAGCTCTGCGCCACGAAGCGTCGAGTTTCGAAAATGCATTCCGCCGTAGACGCGGGCGTCGCAGACCTCGTTCACCATGGCCTGCGTCGACTTGAAACGGCGCGTGGTGCCGGTCACCGTGCTGTCGAGGGTGAATTCGACCTGGTCGGTGCGGTAGTAGGTCTTGAGGGTTTCGGCCATCGCCGCCGTGATGCAGCCATGGGCCGCAGGGTATTCCGGGTGATTGGGGGTCGGCACCACGGGCGTCCATGTCGCGTCGGGCGTCGTGGCCGGGTTGGCGTCCGCGCCGGCCAACGGGATGGCGCTTTGCGGCCGCCAGAATTCGTAGTGGTACTTCGACTCGAAACAGGCGATGCCTGCATCGGCATCGACCACGAACAGCATGGCCAGCAAACGCGCCTGATCGACAAGGCTGGAGTCGCTCATGGCAAACCGGCGCAGGTTGCGCTGCCAATAGCGTGGCGGGGCCTCCGTGTAGAACCTGGCGATTTCAAGTTGGGCGTCGGTGCGCGAGCTGCCGACGGCGGCGCCCAGCAAGCGCGTTTCATTGAGATCGATGGCGTAGACCTCGCTGTCGAGCGCGGGCGGCGCAGGCGTGCGGAACTGCGAGGCACTGGTCATCGCAAACGGCCGATAAACGGCATGTTGCGGTTGATCGGGTTCACGCCCCGAAAGCGCCCTGGTTCCGTGCCTGGCACATAAGGTGCCAGCGCCACCGAGCGACCGTCGTCGCCGCGCAGCGCAAGCATCGCGCTCGCCGCTCCGGTGCCCACGGCGACGCCCTCGGACTTGGCCGCGTCGTCAGGGAGCGACGCCAGGAAGCTGTCGTAGGCGGCTTGGTACTGGGCCGATCTGTTCGGGAACATTCCCTTCAATACGCCATGGGCCGCCGCGCCGATCGCTGCTTGCTGGGACACCACTGCGCCGGAAACGACCTGCGTCAAGCCCCCGTACTGCTGGTATTGCCCGGTGATCGCAGCGAGCGCGTTGTAGATGGCCAGATGGACCACGGCGAGGTCCACTGCATCGGACGGCCGCTGTTCGGCCGGTGACCCGGTGGCCGTGGCGGGGAGGTTGACGGTGGCGCTCGCCACCTCGTTCCAGTAGGTCACAGCGTTGGGTCCCGTCACGATGACCTTGACGGGTGGCGCCGCAGAGAATCCCGCGCCCCCACCGGCCGAGCCCCCACCGGCCGAGCCCCCACCGCCGCAAGCCGGCAAAAGGACAAAGATTGCAGCCAGCGCACCGGCCATCATGCCCGTCAGGTGTTTGTTCATGGACTAACCCTTCGCGGACCCTGCGAACTTGAGCGGACGCCGCCAGGCCACCATAGGCGTGGCGGGTGGAATCACCACGATCAAACCCCGATGAAAAGGCGATGAATCTCCGAGGAGGCGACGCCTGAAAGCCTTCCACGTCGACGTAAACGGGAGGAAAATCCCCCGGCGGATCGCACACCGGCATGCCGGGCGTCTGCGGAGATCCGAGAAGGCGGAGCCATGAACGACGGGCAATCGACCATCAATGAGCGAGTTCCGCGTGCGTCCCTGCCATCGCGAGCTCGAGTCGGGATTCCGGCGGTCGTTCAATTCGCCAACTTCGAGTTTGATCTCGAGCGCGATCAGTTGCGACTGGACGGCTTGCCGATACCGCTCAGCCCCAAGCCAAGCGCGCTGCTGCGCTATTTCCTGGCGAATCCCCAACGCCTCATCAGCAGGGCCGAACTGATGGAGAGCCTGTGGGCGGATGTAGTGGTGACGGACGACTCGCTCGTGCAGTGCGTCGGCGACCTGCGAAGCCGGCTGGGCGATCAGGGCTCGAAGTTGATCACCACGTTGCCGCGGCGCGGCTACATATTCGAGGCGGACGTTCGGCCTGCCGACCTGAGCGAGCCCAGCCATCCCACGCGAGCGACTGATACGACAGTGGCGGCGCCAACTGTGCCGGCAGCATCACCCACGCGGCGTGGCAAGCGCGGCCTTGTGGCAGCCGTCGCGTTGGGGGCGCTCGTGATCGCCGGCGGTACCATCTACATCGGATCGGCGTCGCCGCCGCTTCGGATCGACGAAGAGATCGCAAGACGCCATTCCATTGTCCTGATCCCGTTCCAGGACATCGGCACCATACCCGCACCTGCGAACGTTCGGAACGGGCTCGTGGATGAGATTGCAGCCCAGCTTTCAGAGCGGCAGAGCGCGAAAGTCATTCGCTCGACATCGCCCGCCGGCGCGCGGTACGCGATGAGCGGTCGAATCGCCGCACACGGGCGTGGCGTCGCGATCGACACGCAGGTCACGACGATTCCCGAAGGGAACATCATCTGGTCGGAACACTTCGAGTATCCCGATGCGAATGGCCCGGGGCTGAACGTCGACGTCGCTCTTCGTGCCGTCAGCAGCCTCAGGCTGCGTCAGTCGGAGATGCACAAAGCGAGGGTGAGTCGGCCCGGCTACCAGTTCGACCCCGCGGACCTCGCGATGTCGGGATGGGAGGACATTGACCGGCGCCAGTCCATGGAAGACGTCAGGAGAGGTCGGGCGCGTTTCGAGGCGGCCTTGCGCGCCGACCCGGATTCCGTGGTCGCACTGACGGGCCTGGGTGCAGCGCTCATGTCCGAGCGCTTTGGCCATTCCGGCGAGCCTCCGCTTGAAGATCTTGCCGCCTCCGAGCGCGTCGCTGCACGCGCCCTGGCCATCGCACCGAACAACACTGTCGCGCTCATCAATTGGGCCAATGTGCTGCTGTTTCGCGGCCAACCGGACTTGGCGCTCCCTGTTTACGAGAAGGCGATGCTGCGTTCGCCTTCAAACCCGAACGCGCGCCTGAGGTATGCGACGGCGCTGCAACTCAACGGCCGTGCCGCGGAGATGCAGCCGCACATAGACAGCGCCATGCGGATTGGCTATCGGGACTCGCGGATCATGGCCTCGGCATTCTTCGTGGCGTCGAACGCCGCATTCACACTGGAAGACGACGAAAAGGCCTATGCGCTGGCACGACGATCATTGGCGGAAAGGCCGAACTTCGGTCTTTCCTATGCCATGCAGGCGTCGATCGACGCGCTGCACGGCCGCCAGGCAGATGCTGAGAAGAATATGGCGGAGCACCGCAAGCTGATGCCGCACAACACGATCGAGCGGTACGTCATCAACAATCCTGCCGGTGCCGACAGCTACCTGGCCAGCCGCAACAGGTTTGTCGCAGGCATGCGTGCGGCAGGCCTGCCGGAGCGATAGCGTTGACGCATCCACTATGCGCACCAGGCTCAGTCGGAGCCTGCGCCCGCTAGCCTTCGGTAGACAGCAATGCAAGCAGTGAAGTGCTTGTTGGCAGGACATTCCGCGCTTCCGCGCCGTGGTTGAGCGGTTCCTCCGTAGTACGGGAGGGACAGCAGAAGCCCGCCAGTCCATGCCATGACCCCGCGTTCAACTGCCTCTGAAAGTCTGCTTGCCGTAGACGGCAATTTCCGGTTGGGACCCAAAGTGCCCTACCGGCGCAAAGTTTCGATCCCTAAACTGCACAGGAGATCGACATGAACGCTCTCACCGTCTCAGCACCACGGCCCCCGTGGAACAAGGACAAACTCGTCGGGCAGAAGCGGCCTTTCAAGCTCAAGGAAATTTGGGCGATCCGTACTCGGCTGCAGCTGTCCCGCCGTACTCGCGACCTTGCACTTTTCAATCTCGGAATCGACAGCAAGCTTCGGGCATGCGACCTGGTCAAGCTCCGTGTCCGCGATGTAGCCAACGGTGATCGAACGGCGGCACGGGCGAACGTGGTTCAACAAAAGACCGGACGACCGGTTCAGTTTGAACTCTCCGATCCAACCCGCGAGGCGGTGTCGGGCTGGATCAATCTGGCCCACCTTCGTTCCGAGGACTTTCTGTTCCCGAGCCGGGTGCATTCGTCTCCGCATCTCGGAACCAGGCAGTACGCCCGAATTGTCGATGGCTGGGTGGAGGAGATCGGGCTGGATCCGGCCGAGTACGGAACCCACTCAATGCGTCGGACCAAGGCGTCCTTGGTCTACCGTCGCACGAAGAACCTTCGCGCAGTGCAGCTCCTGCTCGGCCACACCAAGCTGGAGAGCACAGTGCGCTACCTCGGAATCGAAGTCGAGGATGCACTGGAGATGGCCGAGCAGACGGAAGCCTAACGGCCCCCTGGCGCTCTGATTGACGAGCGCCAGTCAAGGGCAAAATCCGGCCAGAAGCGGACATAGCCCCCCTCAGGCCAAAACTCACTCTGGAATTCAGATGAAAGAACTTCGACTCGCATGGGAGCCAGATAGCCTGACCCCACTGACTGTCATCGAAGACCGCCTGCGCTCGTACAAGGCAAGCGGCATCATCATGCTCAGAAACGGAACACTGCTCGCGCTAACTCCAGGGGATGACGACGAAGCAGATGCCCGCTCGGCCGTGAACGAGGCGCGCTTCATCATCGACTTCCGAACGGTGCAACTGAAGGAAGGCGGCTACATGGTTGCGTTCCACAAGGCCGTCTCGGTGTTCGTGGGTGAACCCGAGTACGAGCAGATGAGAGACGTGATTGCCGCGCGGTTGGACGAACTGAAGTTCCCAGGGGAGAGATTTTTCGTGCCACCGAACGAGCCGCCAGAGCACCTGATGATTGGCCTTTACGCCAGAGGCAAGCTTCAGCGGGATTGCTATGACTTCCACTTTTTCAAGCGGATTTAGCCTGCTGGTCGTCACCGCTCGCGTTCGCCCCGTCAGGCGTCGCTTGACTGACGGGCCGACAACGGCCAAGTCCAGACGTTCGACGCCGGCTCCCAAATTTGCTCTGGAGACCCTGTGAATCGCGCAACCGATGCCTCGACTGGAAAGCCCCCGCTGTTGGAAGACCCGACCTATCCAGGGCGCACCGGCGGGTATGTGACGCGCATCACCGGAAAGCTCTTGCAGGATTCAGCGATTGCTGGGCATCGCAAGTTGTTCTTGCCATCGCCGACGCCAGCGACGAGCTCGTGCGTGTATGCGGGCCCGGACTCCAGAGCGACGCCATTGTTTGAGGTGCCCGGTGAGTTTTATGCTGCCGTTTTCTCGCGAATTCAAGCATTGTTCAATCCTGGCGCGGTAGACGCCGCCGAGGAGCGCACCGTGGCGTACGGCGGTCGTTCGTTTGCCATCTCCGCCAGCGCTCCCTCGGCAGAGCAAAACGGGGCTACTCTCAGCATCCGTCCTCTGGGCGACGACGCCACGGCCGGGGAAACTCGGTAGCGAACTCCGTCCGACAACAATCGGCCACCACTGGACATTGAACAGCTTCACGGAATTTCTATGGGCTCACCCGCTCTCCTAACTCAGCTTGAGTCACCGCTATCCTCGTACACGCTCGACACTCCGGTCGTCCAAGTGCTTTTGGCAGGATTGAGTTCGCCGACCGACTACGGAAGGTCTGAACAGGTCGCCAATTGGCGCGCGATGAAGCCCAATGGCGTGCATGGTGATGAATCGCGCCGCCAGATTCCCCGAATCGATGATGTCTGCCCCTCATCCAACGCCCTC
>NZ_JBPJZO010000008.1:28338-213246 GCF_051216545.1 Variovorax nitratireducens | reverse complement strand
GCGTGCCCTTCGGCACCGGGGCGGCGCTGGCCAGTGGGGCGGTCGAGCGCACCGGGGTGCTGTTCAGGGCTGCGGCGCACGAAGCAGTGCCCGACGCGCTGCTGCAGCAGATCGAGGAGCTGCTGGGCCTCGCCAGCCCCGATACCCTGCGCTACGCCGACGTCCGGCACGGCCAGCGACGCGCGGCGCGGTTGGTGCGCACCAGCGGCGAGGGGCCCGAGGCGCACCTCGAGGGCTTCCTGCTGGGCGGCGACACGCGCGCCGAGGCATGGATCAAGGCCCTGTTGCAGGATCAGTTGCCCGCGCAAGCCTACGGCCGTCAGTTGCTGCGTCCGGGCGCGACTGCGCCGGCCGGCATTGCCGCGCGCGGCAAGACCATCTGCAGTTGCTTCGGCGTAACCGAAACAGCCATCGGCGAACAGCTCACCCGCTGCATCGGCAGCGACCGCGAGCGCCTCGCCGCACTGCAGGGCGCGCTGAAATGCGGCACCAATTGCGGCTCCTGCATTCCGGAACTGCAGCGCATGGTGCGTGCCTCCGCCCCCGAAGCGGCGGAGGCCGCGCCATGAGAGCAGCCCTGGCCGGCATAAGCGGGTTCGGATTTCGGCATAAGCCTTGCGGGACAATCCGCGCACCCATGGGAATCAGTCAATACATCAAGGAAATCGGCCGCGGCGCACGCGGCGCGAAGTCGCTCACGCGCGAACAGGCGACCGACCTGTTCGGCCAGGTGCTCGACGGCAGCGTGACCGATCTCGAAATCGGCGGCTTCTGTCTGGCAATGCGCATCAAGGGCGAAACCCCCGAAGAAATGGCCGGCTTCCTCGATGCGACCCATGCGCGCCTGAACCGGTTGCCGGCCGGTGATCGCCCGCTGATCGTGCTGCCCAGCTACAACGGTGCACGCAAGCTGCCGGTGCTGACGCCGCTGCTTGCCCTGTTGCTGGCACGCGAAGGGCTGCCGGTGCTGGTGCATGGCGCGGCCACCGAATCGACCCGGGTTCTCGCATCGAATGTGCTCGCGGCGCTGGATGTGCGGCCGCTGACAGCCCTCCAGAAGATAGCCAATGGCGAAGTCGCATTCGCGCCGACCGAACTGCTGAGCCAGGGCCTGAAGCGCCTGCTCGACGTGCGCCGCGTGGTGGGCTTGCGCAACCCGGCGCACAGTGTGGTCAAGCTGATGCAGCCGACCGACGGCCCCTGTATCGTGATCGCGAGCTACACCCATCCCGAGTACGCGAAATCAATGGCTGCGACCTTCGAGCTCACCGGCACGACCGCCCTGCTCTCGCGCGGCCTCGAAGGTGAGAGCGTGGCCGACCCGCGCCGCACGGCGCAGGTCGACGGCTTCGTGCGAGGCCAACATATCGCCCTGCAGGCGCAACAGTCCGGGACGCTCGCCGAGGTGGAAGGCCTGCCGAAGGAAATCGACATCGACACCACGGCCGGCTACACGCGCCGCGTGCTGGCCGGCGAGTTGCCGGTGCCGGCGGCCATCGCGCAGCAGGTGCAACACATACTCGAATTGGCAGCACGGCTATGAACAAACTGGTTTCGCACCGCGGCACTTGCACCCTTGTTGGTGCCGGCCCCGGCGACCCGGAGCTTCTGACGCTGAAGGCCGTCAAGGCGATCCACGCGGCCACGGTGCTGTTCGTCGACGACCTGGTGAACGACGCAATCCTCGGCTATGCCCGTCCCGATGCGCGCATCGTGCACGTGGGCAAGCGCGGCGGCTGCAGGAGCACGCCCCAGGCCTTCATCGAAAAACTCATGATCACGGCCGTGCGCGAAGGCGAAACCGTGGTGCGCCTGAAGGGTGGCGACCCGTTCATCTTCGGCCGTGGCGGCGAAGAGGTGGAGCACCTGCGCGAAGCGGGCATCGAATGCACCGTGGTCAACGGCATCACCGCCGGCCTCGCGGCCGTCACCTCGCTCGGCGTGCCGCTCACGCACCGCGACCACGCGCAGGGCGTGGTGTTCGTCACCGGCCATGCCAAGACCGGCGCCGGCGCGGGCGAAGACCCGACCGACTGGCGCGCGCTGGCTGCCACCGCGCGCGACGCACGGCTCACGCTGGTGATCTACATGGGCGTGGCCGGCGCCGGCCACATCCAGGCCGAACTGCTGCACGGCCTGCCGGGCGCCACGCCCGTGGCCGTGATCCAGCATGCGAGCCTGCCGCACCAGCGCCACATCGTGACCACGCTGGCCCGGCTGCAGGCCGGCATCGCCGAAGCCGGGCTTGCAAGTCCTTCGGTGATCGTGGTGGGCGATGTGCTGCAAGGCCTGGCCGCCGCAGAACTGCCGGCGGGCCGCTTCGGCACCTGAAACCCATCGAACGAAACTGGCCGAATGGCCGGTCAGAGCTTGTCGGATACGTCCGACAGCCACCTAAAATCCCGGGCAGTTCAAACAACAACGCGACGAGGGCCGGGATGCTCGACAAACTCAACGAATTCACCGCCAGCCATGGCGAGCTGGCGCGCGGCAAGGGCCTGGTCACGGGCACCATCGCGCTGAGTCTGGCGATCCTGTGCTTTCTGGGCGTGCTGGCCTTCCACTTTCCACAGTACCTGACCACGCCCGAGCTGCGCAAGAGCTACAACGTCGATGCGATGCGCTACGTGCTGCTCACGGCGCTGGTGATCGCGGGCGGGCTGGCGCTGGTCAACATCCTGTTCAACCGTTCGCGCTGGCTCTCGTCGTTCGCGTTCCTGCTGGTGGCGGCGGCCGCGCTGCTCGGCGGCCACAAGGTGGACGTGGATCCGAACTTCCCGGACAACACGCCCTACATCGGGCTCGACTGGTTCATCCTCGACCTGCTCGGCTCCTCGCTGATCTTCATCTTCATCGAGAAGCTGTTCGCGCACCGCCGGGATCAGCCGGTGTTCCGCGCCGAGTGGCAAACGGACTTTCACCACTTCATCGTGAACCACATGATCGTGGGCTTCGTGCTGCTGGCGACCAACCTGCTGGTGCACAAGCTGTTCGGCTGGGCCGCCAACGACGGCATTCGCGGCTGGATCGCCGACCTGCCGTTCTGGGCCGGTGTGCTGCTGATCGTGCTGGTGGCCGACCTGGTTCAGTACTGGACGCACCGCGGCTACCACGAGGTGCCGCTGCTGTGGCGCCTGCATGCCGTGCACCACAGCGTAAAGAGCATGGACTGGATGGCCGGCTCGCGCCAGCACATCCTGGAACTGCTGATCACCCGCACGCTGGTGCTGGCGCCGATCTACGTGCTCGGTTTCAGCAAGGAGGTGATCGATGCGTACATCGTGATCGTCGGCTTCCAGGCAGTGTTCAACCACTGCAACGTGAGCGTGCGGCTCGGGCCGCTGCGCTACATCATCGTGACGCCGAACTTCCACCACTGGCACCACAGCCAGGATGACGAGGCGATCGACAAGAACTACGCAGCGCACTACGCCTTTCTCGATTACCTGTTCGGCACGGCCGTGAAGAGCACCAAGCTCTGGCCCGAGCGGTACGGCGTGGTCGGCGACTACGTCCCGAACGGCTTTTTCAAGCAGCTCAAGTTTCCGTTCGTGTGGAAAGGATGATGTTGCCCACTCCCAGGCTCCGCGCACTTGGTGTCGCCTCGCCAACCCCCTCGCCGGGGGCGACACCAGCGGCGCGGCGAAGCCGGCTCCGCGGCGTTTCCCACATGGCACTCGCCGCCATGGCGCTTGCCCTGGTTGGTTGCGCCTCGCGCGTCGAGCTGCCGGTGAAAGACACGAAGCTGGGCCTGCGCGTGCAGAGCTCGGCGATTGCGCCGGGCAACGGCGGTGAACTGGTCGCGGCTTCGGCGCTGCAGCCGGGCGACATCCTGTTGACCTCGGTCGCCACACTCAACTCCTTCGGCATCCGCCTGGGTACTTTTTCGCCGGTGAGCCATGCCGTGCTGTATCTTGGCGACGGCCGCATCGCCGAAGCGGTCGGCAGCGGCGTGCGGGCGCGCAGCCTCGACGAGGTGATCGCCGAAGAGCAAATGGTGGTGGCATTTCGCGCCCCGGGGATCGACGCGGAACATGTCGAGCGCCTGCGCAGTTGGGCGCTGTCGCAGGTCGGCACCCGCTACAACACCGTCGGCGTGCTGCTCGACGCGCCCTTCGTTCTGAACCGCCGCGTCTGCGAGCTGCCGCTGATCCCGTCTGCCGTCAGCAACTTCTGCGTCAGCGGCATGGCCATGGTGCAACTGGGCGGCAGCCGCAACGACCAGTTCTTCTGCTCGCAATTCGTGCTGGAGGCCTACAACCAGGCCGGCCTGCCGATCACCTCAGCCGACCCGCGCTGGGTGAGTCCGGCCGACCTGCTGCACATGCGCGAGGGCGACGTGCCGTCGATTCCCGCCACCCAGCCGCTTCGCTACGTGGGCCACCTCAAATACAACCCGCCGCCGATCATCACGGCGGACGGCGCGACCACGCGTTGAGCGCCACCTCGTTCGACGTCGTCGTCATCGGCGCGGGTGCCGCCGGACTGTTTTGCGCCGCGCAGGCCGGTCAGCGCGGGCTGAAGGTGCTGCTGATCGACCACAGCGAGCGCATCGGCGAAAAGATCCGCATCTCGGGCGGCGGCCGCTGCAACTTCACCAACCGCGACCTCGACCCGCGCGCGCCGCAGAAGCATTTCGTCAGCGAGAACCCGAATTTCTGCCGCTCGGCGCTGTCGCGCTATACGCCGCAGCAGTTCATCGCGCTGGTCGACCGGCACGGCATCGCGCATCACGAAAAGCACAAGGGCCAGCTCTTCTGCGATGGGCCGTCGCAGCAGATCATCGACCTGCTGCTGGCCGAATGCGCCGCAGGCGGCGTCGCCCACTGGCAGCCGTGCAGCGTGCGTTCCTTGGCGTTTTCGGACTCCACCGAAGGCGAGACGCGTACAGGCCGCTATCAGATCGATAGCAGTCGAGGCCCTGTGGAGGCGGCTCGCGTGGTGATCGCCACGGGAGGCCTGTCGATCCCGCAGCTCGGCGCCAGCGACTTCGGCTACCGCATCGCGCGCCAGTTCGGCCTTAACGTCGTTGCACCGCGTCCGGCGCTGGTGCCGCTCACCTTTGCCGGAGAAGGCTGGGCACCCTATGCGGGCCTTGCCGGACTCGCACTGCCGGTGCAGATCGAAACCGGCGCGAAGAAAGAGCGCATGGCCTTCCACGAAGACCTGCTGTTCACGCACCGCGGCCTTTCGGGCCCGGCCGTGCTGCAGATCTCGAGCTATTGGAAGGAAGGCACGCCGCTCACGATCGACTTCGCCCCGGGCACCGACGTGGCAGAAGCGCTCGGCGACGCCAAGGCGCGTTCACGCAAGCGCATTGCGAATGAACTGGCGACGCTGGTGCCCTCGCGCCTGGCCGATGCCTGGGTGGGCGAAGACGCCGCGCTGCAGCGCCCGATCAACGAGGCCGCCGACCGCGCCCTCAACGCGCTGGCCGAGCGCATCGCGCGCTGGCAGATCACCCCGGCCGGCACCGAGGGCTACAAGAAGGCCGAGGTCACGGCCGGCGGCGTCGACACCCGCGAGCTGTCGTCGCAGACGATGGAATCGAAGCAGCAACCCGGCCTGTATTTCATCGGCGAGGTAGTCGACGTGACCGGCTGGCTCGGTGGTTACAACTTCCAGTGGGCCTGGGCCAGCGCCCATGCCTGTGCCCAAGCGTTATGACGGCGCCCACCTGAATCTTTCCGGAAACACCGCGGAACCGGCTTCGCCGGGCCGCTGGTGTTGCCCCTCGAAGGGGTTGGCGTAGCGACACGAAGTGCGCGAAGACTAGGGTGGGCTATAATCTCGGGCTAACTTCGGCCTCCCCTCAACGGCCACAAGATTTTCAGTTGAGGAACCCCGGCCCGGGGCCTCGATCTCCCCGAGCCAAATTCAGTTCAACGATTCATCAATGACCACCATCCGCGTTAAAGAAAACGAGCCCTTCGACGTCGCACTGCGTCGCTTCAAGCGCACCATCGAAAAGCTCGGCCTGCTGACCGACCTGCGCGCCCGCGAGTTCTACGAAAAGCCGACCGCCGAGCGCAAGCGCAAGAAGGCCGCTGCCGTCAAGCGCCACTACAAGCGCGTGCGCAGCATGCAGCTTCCCAAGAAGCTGTACTAAGCAGCATTTGCCGGCACGAGCCGGCAGCTACGGGCCGCGCCGGGGAAACCTGCCGCGGCTTTTGTTTTTTTGTCCGCCGAAAAGAAAGAAGAAGACCATGAGCCTCAAGGAACAGATCACCGAAGACATGAAAACCGCCATGCGCGCCAAGGATTCGGAGCGCCTGGGCACCATCCGCCTGCTGCTGGCCGCGCTCAAGCAGAAGGAAGTCGACGAGCGCATCGAGCTGGACGACGCGATGGTCGTGGCGATCGTCGACAAGCTGGTCAAGCAGCGCAAGGACTCGGTCACGGCCTTCACGCAAGGCGGCCGTGTCGATCTTGCCGACAAGGAAGCGGCAGAAATCAAGGTGCTCGAGGTCTACCTGCCGCAGCGCCTGGGCGCCGACGAGGTGGCGGCCGAAGTGCAGGCCATCGTGGCCGAACTCGGCGCCAAGGGCCCGGGCGACATGGGCAAGGTAATGGGCACGGTCAAGGCCAGGCTCGCGGGCAAGGCCGATATGGGCCAGGTCAGTGCCGCGGTGAAGGCGGCGCTCTCCGGCGCTGCATGACGGCCCGGCCGATCCTCAAGGCGTGCGCCTGCCTGGTCGATGCGCGCGGCCGGCTGCTGGTGTTCGACCACCCGGCCGACGGCGGCATGCAGTTGCCCAAGGGCACGGTGGAACGCGGCGAAACGCCCGAGGACGCGGTGCGGCGCGAGTTGCTGGAGGAATCAGGCATCGCGTACGACGGCGAACTGCAGGCGCTGGGCACCATGGATCGGCATTGCGATGCCGGCATCGAAGGCAACGCGCGCGCCCACCCGCAGTTGTGGCACCTGTACCTGATGCGCAGCCACGCGCCATTGCCCGAGCGTTTCGACCATGTGGCGGTCGGCAGCCCCGAGGAAGATGGCCTGGTGTTCCGCTTTCGCTGGCTGGCGCCGGACGAAGCACCGGAGGGCTTCGCGAGCCCTTACCTGCGGGTGATCGAGCGGGTCAGGGCCGCGCTCGTCAGCTCCCAGCCACTTTCATCCGGTTGACCAGCAGCGAACCGGTGGTCTTGGCACCGTAGTTGTAGGCGTCGGCACCGACCGCCTCGATGCCCATCAGCATGTCCTTGAGGTTGCCGGCAATCGTGATCTCCTGCACCGGGAACGCGATGCGCCCCTTCTCGACCCAGAAGCCGCTGGCGCCGCGGGAGTAGTCGCCCGTCACGTAGTTGACGCCCTGCCCCATCAGCTCGATCACGAACAGGCCAGTACCGAGCTTGGCCAGCATCGCATCGAGATCGTCACCGGCCTTCGTCAGGCGCGAGCGCAGCGTGAGATTGTGCGAGCCGCCGGCATTGCCAGTGGTCTTCATTCCGAGCTTGCGTGCCGAGTAGGTGCTGAGGAAATAGCCTTCGAGCCGGCCGGCATCGATCACCTTGCGTGCCCGCGTGGTCACGCCTTCGTCGTCGAACGGCGCACTGCCCTTGCCGCGCAGCACGTGCGGGTCTTCCGCCACGTCGATGTGCTTGGGCAGCACCTGCTTGCCGAGCGAATCGAGCAGGAAGCTGCTCTTGCGGTACAGCGCACCGCCGCTCACGGCCTGCACCAGCCCGCCGAGCAGGCCCGCCGCCAGCGGCGACTCGAACAGCACCGGACATTCGGTGGTCTTGATCTTGCGCGACTTGAGGCGGCTCAGCGCGCGCTCGGCAGCATACCGGCCCACTTTGGCCGGCGCGGCCAGTTCGTCGGCCGAACGCATCGAGCTGTACCAGGCGTCGCGCTGCATGTCGTCGCCCTTGCCGGCGATCGGCGCCACGGAAATCGAATGGCGCGAGCTGGCGTAGCCACCGCGGAAACCGTGCGTGTGCGCGCTGAAGAAATGGCTTTGCTGGGCCGAGACCCCGGCGCCTTCGCTGTTGGTGATGCGCTTGTCGGTCGAGAGCGCGGCCGCCTCGCACTCGAGCGCGAGCTGGGCCGCCTGTTCGCTCGTCACGTCCCAGGGATAGAACAGGTCGAGTTCGGGCTGCTTCGTGACGATGTCGGCCTCGTCGGGCAAGCCGCCGACCGGGTCTTCGGCCGTGAAACGGGCGATGTCGTAGGCGGCCTGCACGGTCTGTGCGATCGCCGCTTCGGAGAAATCGGAGGTGCTCGCATTGCCGCGGCGATGGCCCACGTAGACCGTAATGCCGAGCGACTTGTCGCGGTTGCGCTCGACGTTCTCGAGCTCGCCCTTGCGCACGGACACGCTGAGTCCGCAACCCTCGGAGGCTTCGGCGCCGGCATCCGTGGCACCGAGCTTCTTGGCATGGGCCAGGGCCGTATCGACCAGGTTTTCAAAGAAAGGGCGGCTGTAGGCAAAGCCGGTTTCGGCGCGCGCCGCAGATGTCTTCGGAGATGTCTTCATGTAGTGGCTATGATACTTGCGCCCCCTGTGTCGAATGGCGCGACCCCTCTTATCCCCACGTCTGCCCCATGTCCCGCAAACCCAAAAAAGGCTATTTCGTCCGCGGCGAGTTCGTGGCCGAAGGCAGTGAACTCGACCTTGAACTCAAGCGCGAGCTCAAAGGCACGGACGATGCCAGCCGAACCGATCTCAAGCGCGAAAGCACCGAGCTGCAAAAGCTCGGCGAAGACCTGCTCGCGTTGCGCGCCAGCCTGTTCGACAAGCTGCCGCTCGACGAAAAGCTCGTCGACGCCGTGGCCGAGGCCAAGCGCATCACCAATTTCGAAGGCAAGCGCCGCCAGATGCAGTTCATCGGCAAGCTGATGCGCAAGCTCGATGCCGAGACGCTCGACACCGTGCGCGCCGCGCTGGCCGAGCAGCACCGCGCACCGGCCGAGGAAACCGCGATGCTGCACGAGGCCGAGCGCTGGCGCGACCGCCTCATCGCCGATGACGATGCCCTGGGCGGCTGGATCGAAACGCACCCCGCCACCGACGCGCAGCAGTTGCGCGCGCTGGTGCGCCAGGCCCGCAAGGACATCAAGGCCGGCACGCCCGGCGAAGCACCACGCCAGGCCAAGGCCTACCGCGACGTGTTCCAGCTGGTGCGCGAGCAGTTGGCGGTGCATGGCGGTGCTGACCATGCCGCGGAAGCGGCCGAGCAGGAGCGCGAGGACGACGCATGAGCGCCGATGCCGTGCGCATCGGCATCGTCTCGGTCAGTGACCGCGCATCCACTGGCGTCTACGAAGACAAGGGCCTGCCGGCGCTGAAGGAGTGGCTCACGCGTGCGCTGCAGAACCCGATCGCCTTCGAGTCGCGCCTAATTCCCGACGAGCAATCAGCGATCAGCGCCGCACTGGTCGAACTGGTCGACGCCGGCTGCTCGCTGGTGCTGACCACCGGCGGCACCGGCCCAGCTGTGCGCGATGTGACGCCGGAGGCCACGCTGGCCGTGGCGCACAAGGAAATGCCCGGATTCGGCGAGCAGATGCGCCAGATCAGCCTGCGCTTCGTGCCGACCGCGATCCTGTCGCGTCAGGTGGCGGTGATCCGCGACCAGAGCCTGATCCTCAATCTGCCAGGCCAGCCGAAATCCATCGCGGAGACGCTCGAAGGGCTGAAGGACGCCGAAGGCAAGCAGGTAGTGCCCGGCATATTCGCCGCAGTGCCCTACTGCATCGACCTGATCGGCGGGCCGTACCTCGAGACGCATGACGAGGTGTGCAAGGCGTTCAGGCCCAAGTCGGCGGTGCGCGCGAAGTAGTCGGTTTGGGGGGCGTCGGCGGTGCGTGGGAAGTAGGCGGTCTGGGGTGCGTTGGCGGTGCGGGGGAAGTATGCGGCCGGGGGTGCGTCGGCGGGCGGTATGCGCTGGGGCGGCCGACGTCACCGGCCCTTCGGGCTGCCCTGCGCTGCTCGCGTCAGGCGGGGTCCGCGTGAACTCGCTTCGCTCAAACAGCACGCGGCCCTGATCCGCCTGCCGCTGCGCTGCTCGGCGGTGCCTCAACGGCCGCCCCAGCGCATACCACCCACCGACGTGGACACGTTGGGGTTGCATCCGGAATGCACCCGGAATGCATCAGCAAGGCGCGACCTTCGCACAACCCCAAGCCCGGTGTGCGGTACGGGCTGTCCGACCCTTCTGCGCCGCCGAGGAGCGCAGCGTTTTGCGGATCAGGGCTCGCAGCTGTCTGAGCGAAGCGAGTTCTGCGAGACCCCGCAAAGCGCGAGCACCGCAGGGCAGCCGCGAAGCGGCCGGCGCAGCAGGGTCGGCCAGCCCGTACCGCTCACCGGGCGCTCCCACCAGGGACCAGGAAGCCCGGAAGCTAGGAAGCTAGGAGGCCAGGGGGTTGGAACTAAACCAGAGCCGTAAAGCAACCCAGCTACTTGCCCACAAGCTGCGTCAACTTCTCCGCCTCAAAGCATTCGTCGCGCGCCGCATCGGAGGGAACACAGTCAGACTTTTGCCCGCGCCCTGCCGACAGCGTCTCGATCGCCTGCCACAGCAGCGCGATCTGATGCTCCTGCGACGAAACGTTGTCGATCAACCCACGCATGGCAAGCGACAGCGGATCGTCGCTCTGCGTCACACCATAGGCCAGGAAGGTCTCGCGGCCGCCAGCCGATTCACGCTTCGCCGGCGGGCCGGGAATGATCCGCGCCGGAATGCCCACCGCCGTCGCACCAGCCGGCACCGGCTTGATGACGACCGCGTTGGCGCCGATGCGCGCGCCATCGCCCACCGTGAAACCGCCCAGCACCTTCGCGCCCGCACTGACCACCACGTCGCGGCCCAAGGTAGGGTGGCGCTTGGTGCCCTTGTAGAGCGAGGTGCCGCCCAGCGTGACGCCCTGGTAGATCGTGCAGCCATCGCCGATCTCGGCGGTTTCACCCACCACCACGCCCATTGCGTGGTCGAAGAACACACGCTCGCCGATCTTCGCGCCCGGATGGATCTCGATGCCGGTAATCCAGCGCGCAAAGTGCGCGATGAAAGCGCCAAGCCAGCGCAGCCCGTGGTGCCAGCACCAGTGCGCGGGCCGGTGCAGCACCACCGCATGCAAGCCCGGGTACAGCGTGAGCACCTCCCAGGCCGAGCGGGCAGCCGGATCTCGCTCGAGGATGCACTGAATGTCGGAACGCAGGCGGGCAAACATCGTCGGTTGTTTCGGTGATATCGAAATGGGGAAACGAGTCTATAGCGCCCCGCCATCACCTGCTGGCGCCGCGGGTTCAGCCTGCGGCGCCGGGCGGTGCGGGTCGACCATCGCCTTCGCAATGCCGCGCAGGATGTGGATTTCCTCGGGCGTTGGCTGGGCCCGGTTGAACAGTTGCTGCAGCCGCGGCATCAGCTTCTTGGGCGCGGCCGGATCCAGAAAACCAATCTGCACCAGCGACCGCTCCCAGTGCGCGAGCATGCCGGCCACGGCCTGCGCATCGGCGGGAGGCTGGGCCGGCGCGGCATCGCGAACCTCGAAACCGCCCAGTGCCAGCCGCCACTCGTAGGCAATCAACTGGATCGCCGCACCAAGATTGAGCGAGCCGAAATTCGCGTCGGCCGGGATGCTCAGCGCCACATTGCAGCGGTAAACGTCCTCGTTGCGCATGCCGAAGCGCTCGGAACCGAACAGGAACGCCACATGCTGGTCGTCGCCTTGCGCCAGCGGCTCAAGGTGTGCGCGCGGCGTGCGTGTGGGCGGGCCGAAGTCGCGCGAGATCATCGCAGTGGCGCACAGGTGAGTGATGCCGTCGAGCGCCTCGTCGAGCGTCTCGACGATGCGCGCGTTGGCCAGCACGTCGAGCGCCCCGCTGGCGCGCTGGATCGTTTCCTCGCGCCGCAGCACGTTGGCCCAGCGCGGCGCCACCAGCACCAGGTCGCCGAAACCCATGGTCTTCATGGCGCGCGCAGCAGCACCGACATTGCCGGCATGGCTGGTCTGGATCAGGATGAAACGGGTGCGCATGGGCGCGAATTGTCTCAGCCCCGGCAAGGCTCAGGCCGGCTTCAACAACTGCAGCAGCGCCGTGATCTTGGGCGACAACGCGCCGCGCCGCCAGATCAGATCGGTTGAGGCGCGGTTCTCGCCACGCGGCAGTGGGTGCAGGCTCAGGCGTTCACGATCCGGAAAAGTGGCGAGCACGCCGCGCGGCACCAGTGAAATACCCATGCCGACCGCCACGCAGCCCAGCATGGCGTGGTACGAGGTGATTTCGATGATCTGCAATGGCATGCCGTCGCGCCTTGCGTACCAGGCCTCAAGACGAGCCCGATGCGGGCACCCAGGTTCGAAAGCCACGATCGCTGGCGGCAGCAGTTGTTGTGCCTTGCCGATGGGCGCATGCCCGGCCTGCGCGACGATGACGAGTTCTTCCGAGAACACAGGCACCCGCTCGAAAGGCCCCTCTGCAATCGGCCCGGTAACGAATGCTGCGTCCATCCGCCCCGCCAACACGGCGGCAGCGAGCTGCTGCGGGTTGCCGGTCTTCAATGTCAGCTTGACCTCGGGATAAAGCCCGACGAACTCGCTCAGCGGCCCCGGCAACCGCACGGCTGCTGTGCTTTCCATGGCGCCCAACACGAGGGGGCCACGTGGCCGGCCGTCGCACACCGCTTCGCGCGCTTGCGCTGCCAGCGCCAGCAATTGCTGCGCATAGGGCAACAGTTGCCGGCCCGCCGGCGACAGGTGCAGCCGCTTGCCCTCGCGGATGAACAGGGCTACACCCAGTTTCTGTTCGAGCTGGCGAATGCGCGTCGTCACGTTGGACTGCACACGATGCAAACGCTCGGCCGCCCGCGTCACGCCGCCGGTTTCGACCACCGCCTGGAAGATCAGCAAGTCGCCGAGATCCATGTTCTCCATTCAGGATGATTTGAATCTCAATTATTCATTTTTCAGAATCATGCGCCAGCACTATCGTGCATTCCTTTCCACCAATGAATGAAAGGAAGATCGACATGGCAAAGGGTTACTGGATCGTTCGGGTCTCGGTGCACAACGCGGCGGAATATCCCTCCTATCTCGCGGCGGCGCGGCCCGCCTTCGAAAAATTCGGCGCCCGCTTTCTGGTGCGTGGCGGTGCCTTCGAATGCATGGAAGGCGTGGCGCGCGAGCGCAACGTGGTGGTTGAGTTCGCCGATGTGGCGACCGCACGGGCGTGCTATCAAAGCGAGGAATATGGGCTCGGCAGGGCAATTCGGCAGCGCGTTGCCGACACCGATTTCGTGATCGTCGAAGGCGCCTGAGCGGCCCGGATTCGACGCCCCGGGGTGCGGCCCGGCGGGTTATGGGAAAATAGGCCATCGTTCGCCGCCCGCATCGCCGGGCCGCATTGCTCAGGCTGCTTCGGCCTCCCGTTCTTCTCACAATCCAATGTCGTCCCCCAATCTGCACCCCATGATCAACGTGGCCATCAAGGCCGCACGCGCCGCTGGCGCCATCATCAACCGCGCCGCGCTCGATGTCGAAGCGGTGCGCATCTCGCAGAAGCAGGTGAACGACTTTGTGACCGAAGTGGATCACGCGAGCGAACGCGTGATCATCGAAACGCTGCTCACGGCCTACCCCGGCCATGGCATCCTGGCCGAGGAATCGGGCGCCGAACACGGCGCCAAGGATTCCGACTACGTCTGGATCATCGATCCGCTCGACGGCACCACCAATTTCATCCACGGCTTTCCGGTCTACTGCGTGTCGATCGCGCTGGCGGTCAAGGGCAAGGTCGAACAGGCCGTGATCTATGACCCGAGCCGCAACGACCTGTTCACCGCCACCAAGGGCCGCGGCGCGTTCATGAACGACCGCCGCATCCGCGTGAGCAAGCGCACCCGCCTGAACGAGTGCCTGATTTCCACCGGCTTTCCGTTCCGCACTGGCGACAACTTCAAGCAGTACCTGGCCATCATGGCCGACCTGATGCCGCGCGCCGCCGGCCTGCGCCGCCCCGGCGCCGCCGCACTCGACCTGGCCTACGTGGCCGCCGGCTTCACCGACGCCTTCTTCGAAACCGGGCTGAACCCGTGGGACGTGGCGGCCGGCTCCCTGCTGGTGACCGAGGCCGGTGGCCTGATCGGCAATTTCACCGGCGAGCCCGACTTCCTGGAACAACGCGAATGCCTCGCCGGCGCCCCTCGCATCTACGGCCAACTGGTGCCGCTGCTGGCCAAGTACTCGAAGTTCGCGGGCGTGGACGACAAGCTGCGCGCGAGCGACCGCATGCGTTCGATCGACCCGACCCAGGACACCTACGCCCGCAGCACAGTCGAGGTGCAACAGCCCGATGGCGAAGCCGCGGCCGCCGCCCCGGTGGCGACGGCACCCCGCAAACTGACCCGCGTGCGCCCGCAGGCCGTGGCACCGGTCGATCCCACGACCGAGTGAGCGCGTAATGCAGCTGGCGACAACGCCGCTGGCGCGTCGAACCCGGGCGGCATTGCGGATTGCGCTGAGCCACTATGTGGCGAACGGCCTGTCGGTCGCGTTCGGGCTGTTCCTGATCTCGGGTGGCGTTCACCTCTGGCTCGATGCCGTTGCGGGTGCATCGGCCGCCGTCGGCGTGATCGTGGCGTCGCCACCCGACCAACCCAGCCCGCGCCGCGGCAAGTTCTGGCAGATGCTGCCGGCGCCGCTGATCTCGCTGCCGCTGTTCTTTGCAGTGCAGTTGCTGCACACCGCGCCGATCCGGCTCGGCATGGTGCTGATCCCCGCGACCTTCATCGCGTTCAGCGCCATGGCGTGGGGCAAGCGCGGCATTCCGATCGCCATTGCCGTGATGCTGGCGATGGTCTTCTCGATGGCCACGCCGGCGCCGACGGGCCTGCACGAAGCGATCGAGCGCAGTTGGCACTTCGGGCTGGGTGCGGGGTTGTACATCGTGTATTCCACGCTGGCCAATCTGGCACTCAATGCACGCTACCGCGTGCAGCTGATCGCCGACACGCTGTATTCGGTGGCCGCATTGATGCGCACCGAGGCCAGCCAGTTCAGGGCGGTCGACGAAACCAGCGACGTGCGCGACACCCCGGCGCCCCTGCTCGGCCAACTGCTGCGCGAAACCGCGGCGCTGGCCGACCAGATCCAGGGCACGCGCGACCTCGTGCTCGAATCGCCGCGCACGCCGCGCCGCCAGCGCCTGGCCGGCATGCTGCTGATCGTGCTCGAAATGCGCGACCACCTCCTGGCCAGCGAGCTCGATCTTGAGGCGCTCACCGCCCACCCGGGCCATGCCCGCGCGCTGACCGAGATGCGCCGCGTGCTGGAAGACCTGGCCCGCGAAGTTACCGCGCTGGCGGATGCGATGCTGATGTTCCGCCGCCCTGCCGCGCTGACCAACCGGCGGCCGCAGCTCTCGGCCATCCACATGCCCGAAGACAACGCGCAGGCGCTGCCGCAGCACGGCCCCTCACCTGCCATGCTGGCGCGCGGCCTGGCCAGCCGCATCGGCCACATCAACGACGAGGTGCTGCGCCTGAACCAGCTCGCGCGCGGCGAGATCGCACCCGATCTGGCGGTGGTGCGCGCCAACTGGCAATTGTTCGTCAGCCCGACCGCATGGTCTTGGCGACCCTTTCTCACGCTCTGGAAATGGGATGCACCGCCGCTGCGCCATGCGATCCGTGCCGCGCTTGCCATCGCGGCGGGCTACGGCATCGCGCTGCTCATGCCCTGGGGTTCGCACGACTACTGGATCCTGCTGACCATCGTGGTGGTGCTGCGCGGCAGCCTCTCGCAGACGCTGGAGCGGCGCAACGCGCGCGTGGCCGGAACGCTGGTCGGCTGCGTGCTGGCAGTCGGCTTGCTCGCGGCGCACCCTTCGGCGCTGATGCTGCTGCTCTGCGTGGCCGGCGCGCAGGCCGTGGCGCACGGCTTCGCGGTGCGCAAGTACCTGATCACCGCGGTGGCTGCCACCGTGCTCGGCCTGGTGCAGGCGCACATGCTGAACGTGGGCATGAGCCCGACCTTTGCGCTGTTCGAGCGCATCGCCGACACGCTGATCGGCGCCGCCGTGGCGTGGGCCTTCTGCTACGTGCTGCCCTCGTGGGAGCGCGGGCAGGTTCCGGCGCTCGTGATGCGCACGCTCAAGGCGCAGGCACTGCACGCACGGCTTGCGCTGGGCCTCGGCCAGTTGCACACCATCGACACCGCCCCCGAACTCGCGTGGCGGCTGGCGCGGCGTGAAGCCTTCGACAGCCTCTCGGCGCTGGTACAGGCAACGCAACGCTCGCTGTCGGAGCCGCGCGCCGTGCAGCCGCCGCTCGAGCCGCTGGAACGCCTGCAGGCCCACAGCTACCAGTTGCTCGCACAACTCAGCGCGGTCAAGTCGATGCTGCTGCTGCGCCGAGACCGGCTCACGCTGCACGAAGTGGAGGGCCCGCTCGCGCGCACTGCGGTGCGTATCGAGGACGCGATCGGCAGCGTGCCGATCGGCCCGTCGCCATTGCCCGACCAGGCGCCGGCAACGGCGCTCGGCGGCGCCATTCCGCTGCCGGATCCGTTCGACAACGACATCAGCCCCTGGCTGCTGCGCCGGCTCGACCTGGCCACCGCCATCGCTGCGCAGCTGCGCGACGACGCCGCTCGCATCCTGCAACCGGCCTCGTCGGCGCCCGCGCCGGCAACGCCCGACCCCACCCTGACCGCGAACGAAGCCCCATGAATCTGCAAATGCTGCCGAGCCACCCCTGGTTCGGCACCTGGCTGGCCGCCCTGGTCGTGGTGCCGCTGGCGCTGGCGGTGTACCGCCTCGGCGGCCTGCTGTTGCTGCGCGTGACACGCTCGACGCCGGCCTTGCACGCGATGGTCGGCAAGAGCCGCTCCGCCGCGCGCTGGGCGCTACCGCTGATGGCGCTGCAGGCCGTGTGGCAGGCCGCGCCGGACGACCTGCGATTCATCCCCAGCGTGCGCCATCTGAACGGCCTGCTGCTGATCGCCGCCGCCACCTGGCTTGCCGTTCGTGCCATCAGCGGGTTCACGCAGGGCGTGCTCGCACAGCATCCTTCCGATGTGCAGGACAACCTGAACGCGCGCCGCATCCACACCCAGGCCAACGTGCTTTCGCGCACCGCCATGACCATGGTGCTGGTGGCCGGCGCCTCGCTGATGCTGATGACCTTTCCGGGTGCGCGCCAGGTCGGTGCCAGCCTGCTGGCTTCGGCCGGCGTGATCGGCCTCGTGGCCGGCCTCGCGGCCAAGCCGGTGTTCAGCAACCTGATCGCCGGCCTGCAGATTGCGCTGGCGCAGCCGATCCGCATCGACGACGTGCTGGTGGTCGAAGGCGAATGGGGCCGGGTCGAAGAGATCACCGGCACCTTCGTCGTGCTGAAGCTCTGGGACGAGCGTCGCCTCATCCTGCCGCTCACCTACTTCATCGAAAAGCCGTTCCAGAGCTGGACGCGGCACAGCGCACAGTTGCTGGGCTCCGCGTTCATCTACGTCGACTACGGCATGCCGCTGGCGCCGTTGCGCACCGAGCTCGAACGCATCGTGCGCGCCGCGCCCGAGTGGGACGGCCGCACCTTCGTGCTGCAGGTGACCGACGCCACCGAGCGCTCCATGCAGCTGCGCCTGCTGGCCACCGCCGCCACGGCACCGCTTGCCTTCGACCTGCGCTGCCGCATTCGCGAGGGATTGATCGACTTCATGCAGCGCGAGCACCCGGCGCATTTGCCCAAGCTGCGGATCGACGCCGGGCAGGAACCGACACCATGACATTGCAACGCGCACAACAGCTCTATCAGCAGGGCGACCACGCCGGCGCCCGGCGCGAGGCGAATCGCCTGCTCAAGCAGGGCCAGAATTCGGCGGCCGCCTTGCGGTTGCTCGGGTACATCGAGGGGCAAGGCCAGAACTTCGAGGCCGCCGCCGGGTTCCTGTCTTCCTCGCTGAAATACGACGCGGGCTCGGTCGAAAGCTGGTACTACCTCGGCGTGGCGCAGCAGAAGATGGCGCAACACGCCGGTGCAGTCGAGGCGTTCCAGAAAACATTGCAGCTTGCACCGGCGCTGTTCGAGGCATCGCACGACCTCGGCTTGTCGCTGATGGCCCTGGGCCGCAACCGCGATGCCCTGGCCCACCTGGAACACGCGGCGCGCCTGAATCCGCGCTCTTTCGAGGCCCACCTGAACCACGGCGTGGTGCTCGGCAAGCTCGGGCAGTACGAAGCGGAAATCGCGAGCTACGACAAGGCGCTGGCCATCGACGGCAAGCACCGGACTGTGCTCGAGAACTATGGCGTCGCGCTCATCGAAGCACGGCAGTTTTCCCGTGCCGTGGCGTACTACCAGGGCTTGCTCGCGCGGCATCCGGACTTCGAGTTCGCCCGTGGCGGCCTGCTCTTCGCCAAGGCCAACGCCGGCGACTGGGACGGCTTCGACACGGAACTGCAGCAGTTGCAGCGCGATATCGCGGCCGGCAAGGACTGCATCGGCCCGTTCGAGCTGCTGGCGTTGCCTTCGACCGCGCAGGAGCAATTGCATGTGGCCCAGCGCTACACCGCGCAGCACTTCCCGCCGCACGCCGCGCCGCTGTGCGCCGCGCACCGCCCGGGCAACGAGCGCCTGCACATCGCCTACCTGTCGGCGGATTTCGGCACGCATCCCGTGGCCTTTCTGCTGGCCGAGACCATCGAGTTGCACGACCGAAACGCGTTCGAGATCAGCGCCATCTCGATCGGCCGGAACGACCACGGCCCGATGCGCGCGCGCCTGGAGCAGGCCTTCGATCGTTTCGTCGATGCCGACGCCCTGTCCGACCGCGCCACCGCACAGCTGATGTCGGACATGAACGTCGACATCGTCGTCGACCTCATGGGTTACACGCGCAACGCGCGGCCCGACGTGCTGGCCTGGCGGCCTGCGCCGGTGCAGATCAGCTACCTCGGCTTTGCGGGCACCACGGGCGCCCCCTTCATCGACTACCTGATTGCCGATCGCTTCGTGGTGCCCGAGGCGCATCGCCAGTTCTACAGCGAGAAGATCGTCTGCCTGCCCGACACCTTCCTGCCGAACGATGCCACCCGCGAAATTGCATCGTCGCCGATGACCCGGCCCGAAGCCGGACTGCCGGCGGATGCCTTCGTGTTCTGCAACTTCAACGCCAGCTACAAGATCACGCCCGAATTCTTCGGGCTCTGGATGCAGTTGCTGTCCCGCGTGGCGCACAGCGTGCTCTGGCTCAAGGGCGCATCGCCGGCGCATGAGGCCCGACTGCGCGCCGAAGCCGCCAAGCGCGGCATTGCGCCCGAGCGGCTCATCTTTGCAGCGCGCGTCGAGCGGCTGGATGCGCACCTGAACCGCCTGCGGCTCGCCGATCTCGCGCTCGACAACCTGCCCTACAACGCACACGCCACGGCCAGCGATGCGTTGTGGGTCGGCTTGCCGCTGCTGACATGCGCAGGCGGCACCTTTGCCGGGCGCGTGGCCGGCAGCTTGCTGAGCGCCGCAGGCTTGCCGGAACTGATCACGCATACCCAGGAGGAATACCTGGAACTAGCGGTCACGCTCGCCCAAGACAGCGCGCGGCTCGCGCAGATCCGGCGCAAGCTGGAGACCACCGCCAGCACGGGCGCCCTGTTCGATTCGCAAGCCCGCACCCGGCAGCTCGAAGACGCCTACACCGCCGTCTGGGCCCGATACCGTGCCGGACAAGACCCCGATCACATCGTTGTCGGACCGCGTGCGCCGCAGCCCGGCCTATAGTGGGCTGTTGCCAACCCGCTGAAGGAGTTGATTTGAAATTTCTGCTTGCCTCCACCCTTGCCGCCGCCCTCTGCCTTCTCGCCGGCTGCGGCGCCACAGCCCGCAGCCAGACCGGCAGCAACGAAGGTGCCGGCACCCGCTCGGGTGCCAGCGGCGTCGAGGTTTTCGGCACCATCGACGCGGCTGTTTCGCACCGACGCAGCAACTGACGCGGATGACCGCCCCGGTCGACCTGCAACGCTTTGTCGATGCGCAGGCGCCGGTGTTCGAGCAGGTGCTGGCCGAGTTGCGTGCCGGCCGTAAACGCAGCCACTGGATGTGGTTCGTCTTTCCCCAACTCGACGGGCTGGGCCACAGCGCCATGGCCCGCCGCTACGCCCTGGCATCGCTCGACGAAGCGCGCGCCTTGCTCCGGCATCCCGTGCTCGGGCCTCGCCTTGAAACCTGCAGTGCGCTGGTGCTCGAAGCGACGGGCGTGCCGATCGACACACTCTTCGGCACGCCGGACGATCTCAAATTCAGGTCATCGATGACGCTTTTTGCGCAGGCCGCACCCGACATCGAACTGTTCGACGCCTGTCTGCGGAAGTATTTCGGCGGCATCCCCGACCCTCGAACGCTGGCGCTTCTCGCCAGCTGATCCAATCTCGCAACATCACTAGGCATTGACTTAGATCTGATTTAGATATATCTTTATTCAATCAGATACATCCCGGAAGGATTTTCAATGCGTGATTTCAGGCGATTCGAACGCTGCACCCGGCGCGGTGAACACGGCGACGGCCTGAGCGGCGGCGGCATGCGGGGCGGTGGTGGCAGTGGCCGGGTGTTCGGCCACGGCGGCCTGCGCTTCGTGCTGCTGCAACTGATTGCCGACAAGCCGAGCCACGGCTACGAGCTCATCAAGGCGATCGAGGAGCGCCTGGGCGGCAGCTACAGCCCGAGCCCCGGCACGGTCTACCCGACGCTCACGCTGCTCGAAGAGCTTGGCTACCTGAGCGTGGACGAAGCCGATGCCGGCGGCCGCAAGCGCTACAGCATCACCGAAGCCGGCCAGACCTTTCTGGCCGAAAACCGCGTAACGGCCGACGCCATGCTGGCGCGGATGAACGGCGGCGTCGACGGTGCAGGCCCGCGCGGCGGGCGCCCGCCGCAGGTGATGCGTGCCGTCGAAAACCTCAAGCTCGCGATGCGCATGCGCCTGTCGCGCGAGCCCCTCACCCCGGCGCAAGCCAGCGCCTTTGCCGCCGTGCTGGACGCCGCGGCCCAACAACTGGAACAGATTTGAAAATGACCACAGACACGCTCGAACGCACCGCCACCAATCCCGACCGCCTGCCGCAGCGCGTGCGGCACCCGCTGCGCTTTCGCCAGCTCGAGGTGCGTACGGTGCAACGCGTCACGCCGCACCTGGTGCGCGTGACGCTCGGCGGCGAGGCACTCGAAGGCTTTGTGAGCCTCGGCTTCGACGACCACGTGAAGCTGGTGTTGCCCGACCCCACCACCGGCCTGCTCGCCACGCCGGCCATCGGCCCCGAAGGCATGCCGGTCTGGCCCGAGGGCGCCAAGCCCCTCATGCGCGACTACACGCCGCGCCACTTCGATGCCCTGGCACGCACGCTCGAGATCGACTTCGCGCTGCACGAGGCAGGCCCTGCCACGCGCTGGGCCGAACAGGCGCAGCCGGGCCAAGCCATCGGCATCGGCGGCCCGCGCGGCTCATTCATCGTGCCGACCGATTTCGACTGGCACCTGCTGGTCGGCGACGACACCGCCCTGCCCGCGATCGCGCGGCGCCTGGCCGAACTGCCCGCGGGTGCCCGCGCGCTGGTGCTGGCGGAGGTAGACGGGCCCGCCGACCGCGTCGCGCTGGCGAGCCAGGCGCAGGTCGAACTGGTGTGGGTGCATCGCGCCGAGGCCGATGCCGCCCCGACCGCTGAGCCGCCGCTGCTGGCCGCGCTGCGCAACACGCCCCTGCCGACCGGTGCTTTCCACGCATGGGTCGGCTGCGAATCGGCGGCGGCCAAGGCGGTGCGCGCGCATCTCGTCAACGACTGCCGCGCCAACCCGAAATGGATCCGGGCCTCGGGCTACTGGCGCCGGGGCACCGCTGCGACGCACGATTCGCACGACGAGTGATACGGTCTTGCGTTCACGGAGTCCTGTGTTGATCTGAGCGCTTCGGTTCCGGGGCGGGATCAGGGCGGCGGGGCACGCTGCTCCGCGAATGTCCTCCGGCACCGGCCTTCGGCCGGCGCCTCCTCCTTTATTTCGCTGCGCAGCGTGCCCCACCGCCCTGATCCTGGAAGCGATGTGACCGTTTCGCGCTGAACATGCAGAGCGTGCCCAAGGCCGCTGGTGGTGGGTGGCCCCTGCAGCGAAATAAAGGAGGAGGCCGCAGGCCGGGGGACATTCGCGGAAGGGGCCACCCGCCGCCAGCGGCCCGCCCAAGCCCCAAGCCCCAAGTCCGCGAGCCCCGAGCGTCAAGCCCCGCGCCCGCACGAAATGGAGGCGCGGTCAGCCTGAAGACACGGCCCGACGGCCGCAGCATTAAGTCACAGCAAAGAGGTGTTGATCGACGCTGGCCATTCGGCCGGGTTGACGATCGTTTGACGGATGCTGAGAATCCGACCTGAATACTTTAGAACTATCAGCGGAGTTCCAGCATGAACCTCGACCTTGAGACATGGCAATTCGTCACATTGATCGCGGCGGCCTCGGTGCTGACGGTGGCGCTTCTCTATTTGAGTTGGCACGTGATCGCCACGAAGCGTGAAAAGACGCGTCGCATTGCCGCAGCCCGCGTGCGGTCGGGCCACGTGCCGCTCGAAATACCGACAACGCGCGGCGGCCTGCGCAGCGGCGCCACCGATAGCGCGCCCGACACCCTGCCCGAGTGGTTCATCCAGGGCGAAGGCGAGCATGCGATCGTCGACGAAACGCCGCGCATGCAGATCCGCTACCTCGATGTCAGCGGGCGGAAGGTTCAGAACGTGCTTCATGTGCAGCAGCTCGACCTGCAGAAAAAGCTCATCGTCGGCCATTGCGGCACCCCCGGCGACGTGCGCAGGATCTTCCTGCACCAGGTTCTGGCCGCACGCAGCGCCGAAACCGGTCAGCGCTTCAACCTCGACACATGGGTCGAAGCCGTTCGCGTCGCGCGCCGCCGGCGCGGGTTGGCGCACTGAGCCAGCGCCCCACGGCCGCTGCGCGCGCCAGTGCAGGCGCGCTAGACGAAAGCTTGTTTAGCCAATAAACTGTCAATTAAGTGGTTTAAAAGCCATTTAATTGATGTCCAAATACAGCCCGTCACTCGCCGCCCTGCCCGCGCCAGCGCAAACGGCACTCGCACGCACCGGATCGCGTCTGCGGGCGCACCGGCTCCAGCGCGGCTGGACCGTGGCTGACATGGCCGAGCGCTTGCTGTGTTCGCCCACCACCTGGCGCGCGCTGGAGGCCGGCAAGCCCGGCACCAGCATCGGCCTGCTGGCCCATGCGCTCTGGTTGTTCGGTGAGATCGATTCGCTGGACACCGTGGCACCGGCGCCGACGGATTTGGCAGCCAACCGCCGCGTCCGGCGCAAGGCGGGCAGCACGGCACCCGGCGTGATCGACGAGAACGAACGTGACTTCTGACGCATCCACCCGGGAGCGCGCCGTCTACGTCGGTCTGGCGCGCCATACCGGCGACGACACGCAGCCGGTCGGGCTGCTCAAGCTGGCCCGGCATGGCGTGATGGAGTCGGGCGAATTCGCCTACGGCCGCCGATACCTCCAGGAGCCCGGGGCCCGGCCGCTGAACCCCGACCACCTGCCCTTGCGCGACGCGCCCTTCGTGCTGGCCGAACGCCGCATCCGCGACGGGGGCGCCCTGCCGCTCACGCTGCGCGACGCCCTGCCCGACAGCTGGGGCCGCAAGGTGCTTGAAGTCCAACACGGCAAGGCGCTGTCGGATCTGGACGCGCTGCTGCTCACCAACGAGGATCGGGTCGGCGCCATGGTGTTTTCCGAATCGCTGCCGATCGCCGTTGCAGCGCCGGCTGCGGGCCTGCTCTCGCTCCAGGATCTGGCCGAGGCGTCACGGCGCATCGAGGCCGGCATGGAAGTCACACCCCGCATGCAGCAACTGCTGCGCGGTGGCAGCCTTGGCGGAGCAAGGCCCAAAGCCACCTTTGTTCACCAGGAACGCCGCCAGATCGCCAAGTTCGCCTCGCGCGGCGACGAGCACGACATGGAAGTTGTCGAAGCCGCCACGCTCGCCATGGCAATGGCTTGTGGCATAACGGTGCCGCCGTTCCTGTTGCAGCCGCTGGCGATCGGCCACGCCTTGCTGGTCGAACGCTTCGATCGCACCGGGCCGATCGGCAACGAGCACCGGTTTCACTACCTGTCGGCGTCTGCCGTCCTCGATGTGCCTTACGAGTCCAGTGGTGGCAGTTATGTGGAGTTGGCGCAGGTGTTGCGACGGCTTTCGGCACGCCCCGAGCAGGACGTGCACGAGTTGTTCCGGCGTCTGGTTTTCAACCTCGTCGTCGGCAACAGCGACGACCATGTCAAGAACCACGGCCTGCTGCACCAGGGGCACGGCTTGTGGCGGCTGGCGCCGGCGTTCGACCTGGTCGCGCAACTGGGCAGCCACACCGGCTATCAGGAACTCGCCGTACTGCCCGGACAACACGCCTCAAGCCTCGCGCTGGCACGCGAAGCTGCGCCGCATTTCGGACTGGACGCCGCGCGCGCCGAGGACGTCATGCGGGCCGTTGAGGAATCGGTAGTTGGTCAGGCCTATGCGACGGTCAAGGCCGTCGGCGGCAGCGCCGCCCTGGCCAGGCGGGTCAAGGCTTTCGTGGCGCAACAGGGCGAGCGCATCCGCGCCTGAGCGTGGCCGAACGTGGCCGGGCGGCCGCATTTCCAATGTCGGGGAAAATCGGCGCATCCTCCAGAAAACGGAACGCCTGTTGACATCGATTGCACCGGCTGACGCCCCGCCTCACACGCCAATGATGGCGCGGCGTGTTCCCCAATGAGAAATCGGCCCCACTTCCCAAACCTACGCTAAAAGCTACGCTTCAAGCTGTCCTTTTTTTGGCGTTTTCGTAAACCAAAACGGTTGCGATACACGTCAACTGCGGTAAGATCGCGCAACCGCCACCATCTATAAACGTAAATCTTTCGTCCCGCCTGAAAACCCCCACCACTTTAAGGAGTCCCCATGGCAATCACAGAGTTCGGAAAGGCAGTTCGCAAGGCGCGCATCGACGCCGACGAAACTCTCGCCTCGATGGCCAACCACCTAAATACGACACCAAGCTTCCTGAGTGCAATGGAAATGGGTCGCAAGAAAATCCCGGCCGACTGGATTGGTCGGATTGAGCAATATTTTCTTCAACGCGGCGTCAGTCTTCGTCTCGGCGAGTTGGCTGACGTTGCGAACTGCAGTGTTTCGATCGAGGGTCTTTCGCCGGCGCAACAGATGCTGGTCGCTGGCTTTGCGCGCGTGAATTTGGACGACAAAGAAATCGCCAACTTCGCGCATTTGCTGAACGTCAGAAAGCGAGGCAAGTAATGGACGTTCCTTTGTCACAAGGTTTTCCAGTTGCGCCGCAGTCAAGGGCCGGCATTCGCTCTGCAGCAGTGCACGCTCGGAAAGTGTTGGGCCTCCCCCATGGAAGGCTCAACATCCCGAAGCTGCTGGATACTCTGACCAACTACACGATTTACTACGACGTGTTTGACCGGGAGTCGGCGCCAGTCCCAATCGAAGTTGAAGCTTGCTGGGTGCCAGAGGATCGCACGATCTACATCCGCGACACCGTCTTCAGGGAGATGGTTAATGGCGGCCAGCGCGCCGTCTTCACGATCGGGCATGAGCTTGGTCACGCGATTCTCGGACACAGCCGCACGTACAACCGACTGTCGGTTGCGAACGTGCCCATCTACAGCAATAGCGAGTACCAAGCGAATCTCTTCGGGGCCGAATTCACGATGCCGCTCGAGCAGATCCGCCGCTTCGGCCTGCAATCGGCAGAGGAGATTTCGCGGGTTTTTGGTGTGTCCATCGTCGCAGCGCGAGTGCGCATCAGCGAGTTGGCACGGAAGGGCGAGCTGCAATAAAAAAAAGCTCACGAAGTGGTTCCAACACTTCGCGAGCCTTTCGAGTACGAGGTTATCAAGGGAAACCCTCGACACCCACGCATCGGTCTGCTAGGACGCCGGAAGTTTACTTCTCCGGGATGGGTGGGGCAAGCCAAAACCCTTTGGCTCACGGTAAAGGAGGGCAGAAATGTCACACCACCGCCTCAAGAGCGTGTTTGTTCGCGCCTACGACCGCTTCCGCAAAGGGAAGTGGGAGCAGGTCTGCAGGCACTACCGCTCGCCTCCCGGACAGCTCAGTCTGTTCGCATAGGCCCACTGTGGCCTTGTGCCCGGCATAGGCCGGTGCCGACACTGAACCGTGTCGGGCAACGAGCGGCGCCGCTTCGGCGGCGCCCTTTTAAACTTTTCCGAAAGGCTCATCATGAGCACTAGCAAGATTGGCCGGAACGCCGGCAGCGGTCAGTTCACCACAGTGAAGCAAGCCCAGCAGCACAAGAGCACGCACGTCGTCGAGACGATCAAGCACTCGTCGCCACCCGCACCGAAACCGGCTCCGAGGGGCGAGAAGTAAGCGGTTCGCAACGCTTAGGCCTCGCCTCACGGGGCGGGGCTTTTTCATTTGGATCATGGGCAACCGCGGTCGCAATTTTCGAGGGTCAAGGATGTACTACTTGCAGACATACGGCAAAGAGATCGTGGCATTGCTCGTTCCCTTTCTAACTTGGGTGCTCAACGTCGGCATCAAAGCAAAAGTGAAATTGATATGGACGAGCCCGCATTCTTTTACGCACCTCATACAAGGCATCGGCGGCGAACCAGGGCAGCCGGCCCGGTCGGGCACCTTGCACGTCGCATCGATGGTGATCGTCAACGCGGGACGTGACACAGCGACGAACGTTGAAGTTGTGTTCAATCACAAGCCTCCGTTTTTAAACTTGTGGCCCGTGAGGCCTGCCCAGGAACACGTGGGTGCTGATGGTCGCTTCACTTTGACATTCACTTCCTTTGCCCCCAAGGAGGAACTACGCCTCGAGATGATCGCCGTCGACTCACAGGTGCCTGGCGTGTTGCTAGTGCGAAGTGACCAGCACGTTGCGAATCGTTTAGACATGCGATACGTTCGACGGCTCCCGAACTGGCAGAACAGACTTATCGTATTTCTCCTGTTTGCAGGCCTAGGAACAGTGGTTTACTGGGGCATTGCTCTAACACAAATCCTAGTACTCAAGACACCGATCTAGACGCCCAAATCGGTGAATGCGAGAGGCTCAGAAAGGACGATGAGGTGGATAAATTCATTGCGCAGTTCGCAACGCTCGACTGGTGGTTAAACGCAGTTGCTTTAACCATCATTTTCGGTATTATTTCCGCATATGCAAAAGACTGGCTATCGTCAGCACTTGCAGTTAGCTCCAGAAAATATCGCGCCATCGCTGCGGAGAACGCCCGCAAAAGGGACGCGCGGACTACCCTTTTGGTCAACGATCCAACCTTGTTGGTCGTGGCGCACATCCGCGTAGTCCAGTACTTTCTCCTGGTGTTGACTTTTGCAGCTGTCGCGATAGGTTTGCCCGCGTACGTAGAGCTAGCCAAGCACTTTCCGGGAATTGACCCAATGGGTCAAATTTTCACTCCCCCAATAGCCATTCCATACCTGTTGGTAGTTTTCAGCGGGATGTCTATGGCAGCCACCTTATGGATGCAGCAAAAGCTGTCGCTACTCGTCTCAGATACGAAACGAGCACGCGCAATCATGGAAGATGTCACACAAAAAAGACTCGACGCCTTCAATGCGGCCAGAGCAGCAAGGGAGGCTGGCTCGAACAAACTGTAACCTGGCGCCTCAAGAACGCCGAGGCAGACCGCCACTCTCTATAGATTCAGATTGAGCTCGCGACACGCCTGCCCTCGGGAGTTCGGCACCCGAACTGGTGGAGCGCGTTCCAGCAGCCATGGAGCTCAGCTGACCTCAGTGGTACGCTGGCTTCCCCAATGAGGTGACCATCGTATGACCAAAGACGTACACCTACCCGGCCTGGGAGAGTTCATCGAGGGCAACTTAGAGCCGATCCTGCAAGAGTGGGAGACATTCGCCCGCTCCCTGATGCCGCTCGCCAATCTGGACAAGAAAGCCCTCCGCGACCACGCGGAAGAGATGCTTCGCGCAGTTGCCGAAGACATGCGCATGCCGCAATCGGAGCACGAGCGCGCCGAAAAGGCGCAGGGATTGCGGTTGGACAACATGCCGCATCTCACCCAGGCTGCCGAGGCGCACGCAGTCTCGCGGTTTGGCGACCAGTTCACGATGGATCAACTAGTGGCCGAGTTCCGTGCCATCCGGGCGAGCGTGCTCCACCAATGGGCCGTCCGAGGCGCTCAGACCAATGGAGCGCTGGAGGAGATGACTCGTTTCAACGAAGCCATTGATCAAGCACTCAGCATTTCGGTCACACGCTATACCGTGAAGCTCGACGAATCCCGCATCATGATCCTGGGCGTGCTGGCCCACGATCTGCGCGACCCTCTGAACGCGCTGTCGACCGGGTTGCACTACGTCCTGCGCAGCAATTCCACCGATACCAACACCACGAAGGTGGCAGCCCGGGCGCTGCACAGCGTTGGCCGCATGGATGGCCTGATCCGTGACCTGCTGGACTTCACACTGGTGCGCCTGGGCCCCGGGTTACCCGTGACGAGCGAGCCGGCGAATATGGCTCAGATTTGTGCCAGAACGATCGAGGAGGTTGAGGCGTCGCACCCCGGGTGCCGGCTGCGTAGCAGCACCGCCGGACTGGTGCATGGAGAGTGGGATCCGAAGCGGGTGTCGCAGATGCTCATCAACCTGCTCATCAACGCGCTTCACCACGGTGACCCGGACGGCGAAGTTAGCGTGACACTGAACGGCACGCAGACCGAGGTGCAACTCGACGTTCACAATGAAGGGCCTGCAATTCCCGAGGCCCAACGCGCGGCGCTCTTTCGGCCCCTCGCCAGCACCGCTTTGAAACACGGTGGCGTGTCCCAGTCGTCCGGCCTAGGGCTCGGCTTGTACATCGCATGCCAGATTGCAACGGCTCACGGCGGCAGCATCGCGGTGAAATCAACCGACGCCGAAGGTACAACCTTCACGATCCGTATGCCTCGGCACTTCAGACAGTAGCGCCGAAGTGGTCGCGCAACGGAGCTGCTGTAGTGCGCCTGACGGCCGTGTAGCCATCTCGGTGCAGGCGTCTGCACCAGGTTGACGTAGCTGAGTCCAGTGGCGAGCTCGATGGCATCGCGTTGAGCTGCGCACGCCGCCGAAAAGGACGCGTTGCGTAGTTGAGGCCTACAGTTCGATTGATATGTCCTTGCTCTTCGATCCGCGCTGGAAGCGTTGCAGCGGGATTGCGCCCTTGCGCTTCACCTTCACCCAGTCGCGAGTTCGCGAGCCCGGCGTGTAGATGCTGGCCATGCGCTTCGCAACCAGCCCCTCAAGCTCGAGCGTATGCACCGCGGTCTTGAACAGGTCTTCGCCGCCCTCCTCGAAGTGGCCGACCATCAGGATATTCGGTAGCGGTGGCGTCAGCAGATCGGCCAGCTTGGCCTTGCGCTCGAGGAGCGGCGCGGCTGTGATGTCCTGGCCCTTGTCGACAAGCAGATCGAACGCTGCATAAGTGACTGGGTCAGCACCCTCGTACCAGCGCCGGCGGCTCGCGCGATCCTGAAGCCTGTCGAAGTCACTGCGGCCCAGTTCGTCCAGCACACAGACCTCTCCATCGGTGACAAAGGGGCCGCCCTCAATCTCCTGCAGGCTGCGCCCGAGTTCGGGAAACCACCGCGTCGCGTCCGCACCGTTGCGCGTGCGCAGCTTCACCTTGCCGGAGCCGAACTCAGCCAACAGTCGGTAGCCGTCAAACTTGAGTTCGTATATCCAACCCGGTTCCCCGAAGTCGAAGGGCCGCTCGTCGAACAGCATCGGCTTGAGTTTTGGGAGGTACGACATAGCCCTACCGTCGCGACCGCACGGGAAATTTACTGTCAGAAGAATGCGCAACACGGCGCATGCATTCCCGACAGGCAAAGGTTCAAGTTCGCATCGGAAAAGGCGGCGAGCACCGGCGCCTGGAGGTCAGGCGTTTGTCCGACGACTGAGTGACGACATCGGCGTAGGGTGAATCTATCTTGAGGATGGTGACCCAAGGCTTGGCCATGAAGGCGTCCGGAACTCCTGAGCAACTGCAATCCCAACGCGTCCATGGGGCCCCCCGCATGAGAAAGAAGACCACGCCCCGAAGCCTCCGCATGGCTGAGTATTACCAGTTGTTGGAATTTCTGGCTGGTCGCCCGTTGCCGGTGGTGTGCGTTGGCGAGGAGGTCGTCGAACGGGTACTCGCGCTGCGCAGCGCGTTGCTGGTGGAAGCGCAGGTCGAAGCGCAGCCGGTGTTGCTACGTGCTGGGGAGCGGCGCATGGGGCGCGCTGTCGTGACTGCCATCACCACGGAGGGCCGGAACGCGCTTTCCAGGAACACCCGGTGGTCATTTCGAGCCCGACATGCCCGGTGACGGGCGCCCTGATGTCGCTGACAGGTATTACAAAATGTGTACAACCCGCTCGACAGCGCCGTCTTGGCACGCGACTATAGAGGGAAAGTTCTCCACCGGGACGGTGGACAACATTGTGGAAAAGCTTGTGCGTATCGCCGCGAATGCTTGGCAGGCGGGCCTCCCCGCTGCTGTGCCTCCAAAAGCGACACCGCTAAGCCGTTGAAGAGGCTGTCGCCGGGCGCGATGGCGACGGGCGAGTCAGCCCTCCACCCTCGCCATCGGCCTGGCATCGAACACCTCGACCGGCGTGAGCTTCAACAGCGCCTTCGCCTCGTCGATGGTGCCGGCGAGCCATAGGTCGACGTCGCCCCACTCGATCGGGATCACGCTGCGCTTGTCCTGCTGATCCGGGCCGAGCTTCGCGTCGGGCTTGTGCATACGCCGCATCAGCGGATGCGCGTCGGCGTTGAGCGTGAGCATCGTGTAGCTTTCGTGCACCTCGCCGGTCGTCTTGTCCGTCCAGATGTTCCACAGGCCGGCCAGGCCCCACGGCGCGCCGTCCGCTCGAGCGAATCGCCACCAGACGTTCTTGCCCGATTCCCAGTTCGGCTCGTTGCGGCGAAGCCGCCAGCAAAATAAGTGCTACTAGCGCTTTTTCGGTCGGCCAGCTTCAGGGCACGTTGCTGCCCAGCACCGCTCGTACTTTCCCAGGCACTGCCAACTTGCCCGAGTATTCGAAGTCAGCACGCCGGCCGCTGACTGCCGCTGGATAGCAGCGCGCGTTGGTCATGTTCGTACCAGGTTGGCACACCCCGAACTGCGGGTTGCCCTCGATCACGCCGTACTGGACGTTATGCACGGCACGGCCGGTGTAGTCCGCAATGGACATGACTGGAACGAACGATCCGTTCGCCTCGCTGTCATCAACCCCCACCGGATCAACCACGCGGCTGTCCTGGAACTCGCGCTCGATCTTTCCGGTGTAGAGGTTCACCCACTGCACTGAGCGGCGAGCGCGCGACACGACCAGTAATTTCTCGGAGAACTCGGTAGCACCCGCCACGTTGATCGTCGATCGGATATAGCCCAGATACACCGGATTGGCTCCCGTTCGAACCTTGAACCCGGTGTTCACGATCTGCGCGGCCGTTGGCGTCCATGAGGCCATCTCGTAGGTGTGGATCGTGCCTTCTTCGGTCGCGATCCATGCCCGGGGCTTCTGGCCTTGTGCGGCGTAGGGCGACCATAGGGTCATCCGCACCACGGTCGGCGGGTTGCTGAACGTGACCGTCTTGAGCACGATCGGGATCTGCTCGGGAGCCTCGATGAAGGTCAGCGGCCACTGGCCCGCGGCGTTGCCCTTCGTCTTGGTCTTGGCGTAGTTCGCCTCGGTGCCAAAGTACATCTTCCGGTAGTAGGCAAAGAGCGGCTTCAGGTCGATGAAGATTGCCTTGCGCTCCGACTTGCTGATCACGACCGCCACGCCCACCTTCGCGATGCCGCGCTCATGGGTGCCACCGTCCGCGAACCGAGCCCGGTCTGCTGCGTTGTCCAGGTTGAGTTTTTCCCGTTGAGGCTCCAAACCGCCATAGCCGTTGTACGGATGCACGCCGGTCGAGGCGAACACCCCGGTCGGAGCTTTCATGTCGGGCAGATCGAGGTAGCCGACCACCTTCGCAAATGCCCAGTTGCCCAGGTTCTGGAGGCCGGGGTACAACTGCTTCCAGTCGCCCCAGTAATCGTCCAGATTTTCCATGCCGTTGCGGGTGTAGCCGTTGGGCATGCCGGCGAGCGCGACGATGGCAAGGACACCCTTCACGTTCACCTTGTCCCAACACGTCACCAGCGCGAACTCGCTGGAGTTGGTGACGTAGATGTCGGTTGGCACCAGGCCCGACTTCAGACGATCGGCTGCCGCGTTCTGCGCGTTGTTCATGCCACGCGCGTTGGCAATCAAGCCGTCCGCAAAGACCACCATGCTTTGCATGTTCCAGCCCGGCCGGCCGAACGCATGGCTCATGGCTATCGGCTTGCGAGGATTCAACGGCCCGTGCCACGGTGCGGCGCTGCGCATGTTGCCGTCACGCTCACCCTCGGCATCGATCCACGAGATCTGCGGCGCCGTGGTGAAACTAGCATTTCCGCCTGCGGTCATCTGGAAGTTGTTCACGCCCGGGTGGTTCGCATCGTCCGCGTCGAAGATCGCGTTCGCCGTGTTCGAGTAGTAGTTGCCCGAGTCGTCGACGGCCGGACCGCCCTTCTCCCACGTCGTGCGGTCGGTCTCGCCAGCCGGGATCTGCTGCGCCTTGGTAAACCGGGTGTGCGCCGACTCTTTGTAGGTCGGCACACTTGCCAAAGTGGACGGCAGGCCCTTGAGGTAGGCCATGCCTTCGGCGGTGTGGAGCTTGTCCGCCATGGCCTTGTACCGATCGGACAGGACAGCCCCGGCGATGCTGGTGATGGCGTCGCCCTTCGGCATTGGGGTCGGGTCTGGAACCTGCACGCGCGGGTCGGGGATCACCGGGCCAAGGGAGTACACGGCTTTGCCAGGCGTCATGGGAGCGGGGTCGCCGCCGAAGAAGTCATTGCTTGCCGTGCCGCCAGAGAGAATCATCTTGGGCGCGCTCATTCGGCCAGGGATGCCGTACTGCACCATGGTCGGCCCGGCGACGATGAAGCTGCCGTGCTCGTCGGCGAGCTTGACGCCAGCGGCAGGGCCTTGCGGCAACTGCGGAGCGGGAGGAGGCGGCGGGACTGGTGCGGGCGGCGGGGGGACTGGCGCCGGTGGAGCGGGCACGGGCGCTTCCGTCTCCGCAAGGACTCGCACGAGCGTGGCGTCGAAAGTAGAAATCGCTTCGCGCATGGCGATGACGAGGGGACGGATTTCGGTCACTGTGGACTCCCGGTTTGAGGGTTGATCACTTCTCGGCTTCGGCAGCGGCCGGCCCTGGGGCAGGCTGTAATCGGTCGTAGCTCCGCTCGCAGGCTTGTGCTGCGATCCTGAGCCGGTCAGCAAATAGCCCGACTTCTGCCGCTCGGCTGTCTGATTCGCTGTACAGCTTGGCAAGCAACTCAATGGGATCGGAATCAGACTTGCTCGGGCTTCCGCTGGGAGTGCCGGAATCCTTGGTGGTGCCGCGAATGGCGGCGACATAGCGGGCAAGCTGGTCGCGCAGCCCGACAGCAGCAGCATCGGCAGTGCGAGCAGCAGCCATGGCGACCTGGGTTTGTTTACGAGCGGCATTGATGACCTCCTGCTTTTCTGCCTCGCGGCGGGATTCTTCGGCTCGAGCGGCTTGCTCGGCGACTTGGGCGGCCTGCGCGTAGGTGGCGCGGTCTGCTGCCAGGGATGCGCGTGCGGCTGCTTCGGATGCGCGCGCATTGCTCACGCGGACTTGCTGGAGCCCGATGATCGCCAGCAGTCCGGCGAAGGCCAGAGCGATCCAGACCTTCGGCGACATGAGCGCCATCACGAAAGCACCGCCACATTCTTCAGGAACTGCGCCGTGCGTTCGTCCAGGTGCATCAGAGCCTTTCCGTTGACCCGGAGCGTCATGCCGCGCATGTCTCCATCGTCGGCTGGTGCATTGCAGTTGGCGTCATCCCAGAACCAACCAGCCGTGAGCGCTGCGTGCTGCGGCTCAAGCACGAGGCTGGGCTGATTGATGTAGTCGAAGCCCAACGCATCGCCAGCGGCACGGTAGTTCTTCTCCCAAGTCAGCTGAATGAAGCCGCGGCCCCAGTACCCCTGATACAGGAGTTTGCCGAGTGCCTGCGGGTTACGTGCGAACGGTTCGGCGTCGGCAGCGCTCTTGAATGCGCGCGGGTAGATCTTGGCTAGGCGCGCGGCGTCCTTGTAGTACAGGCCCTCTTCCACCTTCGTGAGATTCATCGACTCGATTGCGATGGTAGCGAGGAATGCCGCCTGCCGCTTCGGCGTGTCGATGTGGAATCGATCCATTGCCGCGGTCAATGGCTGCGCGTAGACCTCCGCGTCCTGGAGCGTGGCGCCTGTGCACTTGGCGAGGGTTTGTGCGTCCATTACTTGCTCTCCAATGGAGCCCTGATAGAGGGCGGATCCTCGGCCGCACCGCCGCGCAACTTCTGGCGGGCGTTTGCGAGGGCGTCAGTGGCGAAACGGTCGACCACGCCGAGCCAGCGGCCACGGGAGGCGCCAGCCACGACGATGACAAGGATTCGGAAGTCTCGAGCGATGGCCGGGAGCGTGATGATGGTCACCGCGCCCGCGATGCTGTTGTAGCCCTGGATGGCGATGTAGGCGAAGCCGCTGCCGATCATGGCGACCACCAGATCCTTCATCAGCACCAGGCGGATGTTGCCGACGATCTCCTTCTCGCCGACCAGCGTCAGGATCGTCCGGCTAGCCCCGTCGAGCAGTCCGGCAGCCAGCGCGCACAGGAGCGATGCCCAGTCGTACTGCGCCACGGCACCGTCCACCAGAGGCCGTCAACCTCGTCGGTGATCTCGCTCGCATGCATGGCCAGGATCTCGGCGCCGCGCGCCGCGGTCCACAGGTAGAGCGTCAGCGCGTCATCGGCGAGTCTGGTGAAGTTCGGTAGCCAGCGGATTAGGGTGCCGAGCTCCGCGTCGGATAGCACGCGCTTCACCGCGCCGATATGCTTGCCTTGTGACACCCGCCCCTTACTGCGAAGCCGACCGCGCATGATCAGGCGCCACCAGTTTGGTGCGGTCTCCGGCAAGCGGCCGGCGTCGAGTGCGTAGTCCCACCCGGCACCGAGCTCCTGCCTCAGCAAGGCCGTTTGCACCGGCGTGCCCGCGCGCTTTTCGAGGAAGTCAATCGCCTGCGATCGCGTGAGTGCAGCCGCCTGCACGCTGGCCAGTTCGCCGAGCTGCTTGTCGAAGATGCGGCGCACCTCGGCTGCGCCCTTCGCCTTGCGGTGCACGTCGATGTGGCCCTGCGGATAGTCATCGACCAGGTTGCGCACCGATAGCCCTCGCGCGCCGGCGCCGTGATCGCCACGCGCGCCTGGCGCTTCTGCTGCGCGGGGTCGACGCCAGCGTCGCGCTGCGTTCTCAGCTGATCCCACGCCACCGCGGCCGCGGCCGGACTGGTGGCCGGCCACTGGCTGATCGCAATTTGCCGTATCCGGCCGTCGACAGGTGACTTGTAGCGATAGATCCAGCTGCGCCGGCTTTCACTCGCCACTAGGCGCAGGCCGGGGCAGCCGTCCAACATAATGTGCTCGCCGGGCTTCAGCAGCTTCGCCGCTCTGGCATCGAACCGTATGGATCTCACTCCTGGCGGCGTAGCTTTCTAGAAGCCCGTCCGCCGGGCCGGCGTAACTTTTCAAGGCTGAGGGCGAGAAAGCTACGCCGAAGCGCCAAGTGCAGGTCGGTTTAGGCAAGCGCCGAGAAGGCTAGGCGCAGCACGCACATTGACACTTTCTCAAATGGAATCAACGGGTTAATGAATAAAGCCCTGACAGATCAACAGCTTACGAAAGCCGCCGAACTCGGACATACCCCGATGATGGCGCAGTATCTCGGCCTCAAGGCCGACCACCCGGACACCTTGCTGTTCTACCGGATGGGCGATTTCTACGAGCTGTTCTGGGCCGATGCCGAGAAGGCCGCGCGCCTGCTCGACATTACGCTCACGCAGCGCGGCCAGTCGGCCGGGCAGCCCGTGGTGATGTGCGGCGTGCCGTTCCATGCGGTCGATACCTACCTGGGCCGGCTCATCAAGCTGGGCGAGTCGGTCGCGATCTGCGAGCAGGTCGGCGAAGTCGGCGCAAGCAAGGGGCCGGTCGAGCGCAAGGTGGTGCGCGTGGTAACGCCCGGCACGCTGACCGATGCCGAGTTGCTCAACGACCGCAGCGAGTCGCTGCTGCTCGCCGTGCATGCCGGCACGCGCAACTTCGTCGGGCTGGCCTGGCTCAGCGTGACCGGCGCGGATCTGCACCTGGCCGAGTGCCCGGCCGATGCGCTCGAAGCCTGGATCGGCCGGATCGCGCCGAGCGAGCTGCTCTACAGCGCAGAGGTCACGCCGGCTTTCGAAAACCGCCTGAAGACCGCACGCACGGCCTCGTCGCCGTTCACGCTGTCGATCCGGCCAGCCTGGCAGTTCGATGGCGGGCTGGGCGAGCGCAAGCTCAGCGAGCAGCTGGCCAGCGCCAGCCTCGCCGCCTGGAATGCCGAGGGCCTGGCCAACGCGCATGCCGCCGCCTCGGCCCTGCTCGGCTACGCCGAACACACGCAGGGCCGTGCGCTCACCCACCTGCAGCGGCTGGTGGTCGAGCGCGACGGCGAACTGATCGAGCTGCCGCCGACCACGCGCCGCAACCTCGAGCTGGTGCAAACGCTGCGGGGCGAGGATTCGCCCACGCTGTTCTCGCTGCTCGACACCTGCATGACCGGCATGGGCAGCCGCCTGCTCAAGCGCTGGCTGCTGGCGCCGCAGCGCGATCGCGGCGAAGCGCAGGCGCGGCTGGGCGCCATCGCGGCATTGCAGACCGCGCCGATCGGCAGCACCGCGCTGCCCTGGCGCGCGCTGCGCGAGCAGCTCAAGAACACCAGCGACGTCGAACGCATCGCGGCGCGCATCGCGCTGCGGCAGGTGCGGCCGCGCGAACTCGTGGCGTTGCGGCTGGCGCTGTCCAAATCGGAGCAGCTCGCGCCCGCCCTGCCGGCGTCTGCCGCATTGCTGGCCCGGGTTTCGAGCGACTTCGCGGCGCCGCCCGGCTGTGCCGAGCTGCTCGCCAGCGCGATCAAGGCCGACCCCTCGGCGCTGGTGCGCGACGGCGGCGTGATCGCGACCGGCCACGACGCCGATCTCGACGAGCTGCGCGCCATCAGCGACAACTGCGACGACTTCCTGCTCAAGCTCGAAATCCAGGAGCGCGAGCGCACCGGCATCGCCAACCTGCGCGTGCAGTTCAACCGCGTGCACGGTTTCTACATCGAGGTGACGCAAAGCGCGCTGGCCAAGGTGCCCGACAACTACCGCCGGCGCCAGACCCTGAAGAACGCCGAGCGCTTCATCACGCCCGAGCTGAAAACCTTCGAAGACAAGGCGCTGTCGGCACAGGATCGCGCACTGGCACGCGAGAAGTTCCTTTACGAGCAACTGCTCGATGCACTGCAAGCCCACGTGCCCGCGCTCACGCGGCTGGCCGGCGCGCTGGCCACGCTCGACGCGCTGTGCGCGCTGGCCGAGCGCGCCCACACGCTGAACTGGCGCGCGCCGACCTTCGTGGCGCACCCCTGCATCGAGATCCAGCAGGGCCGGCATCCGGTGGTGGAGGCGCGGCTGGCCGAGAAGTCGTCCGGAGGCTTCATTGCCAACGACACGCAGATGGGCCCGCAGCAGCGCATGCAGGTGATCACCGGCCCGAACATGGGCGGCAAGTCGACCTACATGCGCCAGGTGGCGATCGTCGTGCTGCTCGCCTCGATCGGTTCGTACGTGCCGGCTACCGCCTGCCGCCTCGGGCCGATCGACGCGATCCACACGCGCATCGGCGCGGCCGACGACCTGGCCAATGCGCAATCGACCTTCATGCTGGAGATGACCGAGGCCGCACAGATCCTGCACGGCGCGAGCGCGCAGTCGCTGGTGTTGATGGACGAGATCGGCCGAGGCACGAGTACTTTCGACGGTCTTGCGCTGGCCGCCGGCATCGCGGCACAGCTGCACGACCGCACCAAGGCCTTCACGCTGTTCGCCACGCACTACTTCGAACTCACCGAATTCCCGGCCACGCACCATGCGGCAGTCAACATGCACGTGAGCGCGACCGAATCCGGCCGCGACATCGTGTTCCTGCACGAGATGCAGCCCGGCCCGGCCAGCAAGAGCTACGGCATCCAGGTGGCACGGCTGGCCGGCATGCCGGCGGCCGTGGTCAACCACGCACGCCAGGCACTCGAGGCGCTGGAAGCGCAGCAGACGCAAACGCGCGCCCAGGTCGACCTGTTCGCGCCGCCGCCGGTGGCCGAAGCCCCCGCGAGCAGCGCCGTAGAATCCGCGCTGGCTGCGCTCGACCCCGATGCGATGAGCCCCAGGGAGGCGCTCGAAGCGCTCTACACACTTCAGAAACTGAACCTGCGGAAATGAAATCACTCGCGCAATGAGCCGGGCCGGCTTCTTGCATCGCGAAGTGTTCGGCACCGCAGAACCAGAACGAAATTCATGACTTATTGCGTAGGCATCAAACTCAACGCCGGCCTGGTGTTCCTGTCCGACTCCCGCACCAACGCCGGCGTCGATCACATCAGCACCTTCCGCAAGATGATCTGCTACGAGCAGCCGGGCGACCGCGTCATGGTGCTGCTGTCGGCCGGCAACCTGAGCATCTCGCAGTCGGTGCGCGAGATCCTGCAGATCGAAGAGCTGCGCGAAAGCGAAGACAGTGCACCCATGACGATCTGGAACGCAAAAAGCATGTTCGACGCCGCGCGCGTGCTCGGCTCGGCGGTGCGCCATGTGTACGACCGCGATGCCGAGGCGCTCAAGCATGCGGGCCTCGACTTCAACGTGTCCTTCATCTTCGGCGGGCAGGTCAAGGGCGAAGGCATGCGCCTGTTCCTGGTCTACTCGGCCGGCAACTTCATCGAGGCGACCACCGAAACGCCCTACTTCCAGGTCGGCGAATCGAAATACGGCAAGCCCGTGCTCGACCGCGTGCTGACGCCCGAAACGCCGCTCGACGAAGCCGCCAAGTGCGCGCTGGTGTCGATGGACTCGACCATGAAATCGAACCTCTCGGTCGGCCTGCCGCTCGACCTGGTGGTGTACGAGGCGAATCGCCTGCAGACCGACAAGGTGATCTGCATCGACGCCGAGAACCCCTACTACCGGATGATGCACAACAGCTGGGGCCAGAAGCTGCGCGAGGTGTTCGACAGCATCGAAGACCCGGTTTGGGACGACGCCGTTACCGAGCATCCGCTCAAGATGCCGGCAACGCGGCACAGCCCGCTGCGCAAGATCTCGACGCCCGAAGAAAAGCTGATTTGACCGGGGCAGCTGGCAACGGGCGCACCGGAACCAAGTCGCGCGCAATCCGGTCGAAAGCTTGTCGTCGGTGCGTTGCTTTTTCGACGGCAGAAAGTGTGTGTATGAAGCTACTCAAGCCAATGACGCCAGTCAAACACTGGCAAGACCCGGTAAACGTACTGCTGGCGCTGTGGTTGATCGCCTCGCCCTGGGCGCTCGGGTTCACCGGCGATACCGTCGCGATGGCGGCCACCGTGGTGATCGGCGTGGCGCTGGCCGCTGCGGCACTGGGCGCGACGCTGGTACCGCGTGCCTGGGAAGAGTGGACCGAAGCCGCGCTCGGGTTTGTGCTGATCGCATCGCCGGTGGTGCTCGGCTTCACCGCGACGCGCAACGCCATGCTCAGCGCTTTCGTGACGGGTGTGGTCGTCCTTGTACTGTCGCTCTGGGTGCTGTTCGTCGACAAGGACTACAAGAGCTGGATCGAAGGCCCCGCCCACTAGCGCCGTTTCGCCGGCGCCTGCGTCCCTCCGTCGCCGGCTATTCAGCCCAGACCACCAGCCCGCTCCAGGCGGTGGCCAGCACCACGATGCCGAACGCAATGCGGTACCAGGCGAACGGCACGAAATCGTGGGTGCTGATGTACCGGAGCAACCAGCGCACGCACAGCCATGCGCTGATGAAAGAAAACGCCAGGCCGACCGCGAACAGCGGTATGTCGGCCGCCGAGAGTAGCGCGCGCTCTTTGTAGAGGCTGTACACGCCCGCGCCGATCAAGGTCGGGATCGCGAGGAAAAACGAGAAATCGGTTGCGGCCTGGCGGCTCAGCCCGAGCAGCATGCCGCCGATGATGGTCGAGCCGCTGCGGCTGGTGCCGGGGATCATCGCAAAGCATTGCACCACGCCGACCTTGAGGGCGTCCCATGGCGTCATATCGTCGACATGCTCGATGCGCACAGAGCCCGGCGGCCGCCGCTCGGCCCACAGGATGATGAAGCCGCCCACGATGAAGGTGGTGGCGACCACCACTGGCGTGAACAGGTGCGCCTTGATCATCTTGCCGAACAGCAGGCCCAGCACCACCGCCGGCAGAAAGCCGATCAGGATGTTGAGCGCCAGGCGCCGCGCCTTCGGCTGGCGCGGCAGCGCGACCACGGTCGAGTGGATCTTCTGCCAATAGACCAGGATCACCGCGAAGATCGCGCCGGTCTGGATCGCGATGTCGAACACCTTGGCCTTGTCGTCGTCGAAGCCGAGCAGCGCGCCCGCCAGGATCAGATGCCCGGTCGACGAGATCGGCAAGAACTCCGTCAGGCCTTCGACGATGCCCATGATCGCGGCCTTGGCCAGCAAAACGATATCCACGCAATCTCCTTGAAAGTGCGCCGATTATCGCGAGCGGGCCGTTCAGGTGGCCGTCAGCCCGGTATGCCGGACCCTCGCCCCCCGGAAAGCCCATTTGTGTGAACTATTTCACAAGTTATACGGCCATCGGCGTGCTTGTGACGCATTGGGCAGGCGCGTAAGCTCGCGCCGCATTGACCACCCCCGGAAAAAAAGAAGATGTACACACTCATCCGAAACGCCGGTGTCAAGCGCGCACTGGTCGACGAGGCGGTGCCGCTTCTGCTCTCGTTCGGCGTGGCCGAAATGTTCTACAAGTTCCACAGCTTCATGCTTGAAACGGGTGCATTCCTGCTGACCTGGCTCGTGGTGAGCTGGGCCGGCAGCGCGATCAAGTCGCGCTTCATGCGCAACAGCTGAGCTGCCACCGACGCGAGCGGTGGGCTCTCGCGAAACAGTTGCCTGAAGGGTTCCGAACCATGACGGATGGTGTTGCGCCAGAGTATTTGCGTTTCGTCGCGGCCGAGCGCCGCGCCGACCGGCTTGCGGCAGCGCCGAAGTCGATGGCCGAAGGCGAAATCTTCAAACCGGTTTCGCTCGAGGACAAGCAGGCCTCCGAGTTCTTTCGGGTCGCGGTGCGGCGCGCGGGCGGCCTGTACCGCCCCAGCAAACGCACCGAGGTGGTCTGGGTCGAAGGCGAGAACGAACTCGCAGTAAGCCTGACCGGGCCGCAGGTGCAACTCGCGGACGGGCTGATCCGCGTCACCCTGCCGGTGCGCTGCGACCAGACCGGCGACGCCGTGATCGAGGTGGTGTTCGCCGTCGGATCCGACAAGGAGCCCTCCGGCCTCTACGCCTCCACCTACCGCCGCCCCAACGGCCCGGCGCTGATCGTCGAGACATGGGGTGAAGCGCTGGTCGCCTTGGCCTGGCAGGGCGTGGTGGGCATGGTGAGCGGCATCGCCGGCGCGCTGGGCAAGGACGCGCGCGGCAACGTGCTGGTGCCGGTCGAGCTCACCGCGTCGAAGCGCGGCCTGCAGATCGTGCCGATGGCGCGGCACCGCTTTGCCGGTGCGAGCGGCTTGAAACTGAGAGTCGCGCCATGAGCTTCGCGAGCGACGACCTCGGCGTGCTCGGCAACCTGGCCAAGGCGCTGGGCGTCTTCACGCCGGAGGGCGAGCCGAACCCGGGCTGGTTCGGCAACCCCGAAGCCTCGCTCAAGACCATGCTGGCCAACCAGGCGCAGCGCGACGCGCTGATCGCCTTCGTCGACGACGCGATGGGCGGCGCCGACCGCACGACCGACCCGCGCGGCGTGGTGTGGCTGCCGATCGTGCACCTCGACGACCCGGATTTGACGATCGCCGTCACGGTCGACGAGTCGCAGCCTGACGGCCTGCACATCGGCATCGGCATCGCGGTGCACACCGCCAACCCGGCCTCGACCAGTTCGCTCGCCGTGCCGCTGTTCCGCACGAAGAAGGGCAACGGTCCGAACGTGACGCCGGCCCAGGCGCTGCTGCTCGGCTCGACCGGCGGACGCATCCGGCTCGCCACCTCGATCACGGTCGATGCCGCAGCGCCGGTGCCAGGCCAGGCGCGGCTGGGCGCGATCGGCATCGACATCGACCTGCCCACCGCCCCGAACGACCCGGTCGACCCGGTGTTCGGGCTCAGCCTCACCGGTTTCCAGTTGCCCGGCGCCACCAGCCCGCGCGACCTCCGCGTCGCGGCCGACGGGCTCGACGAACTCGACGACGCGCTGCTCGACCTGGTGCTCGCGCTGGTCAAGGCGCAGGCCGACAGTGCCGCGGCCGGCTCGGTCATCGCCGCCGTGGGCGGCCTGCTCGGCCTGAAGAGCGGCGACGCGATTCCCGACTTTCCGATCACCGCCCTGCCGACCCAGGGCGTGCAGGCCATCGCCGCCTGGCTGCACGGGCTGATCACCACGCCGGCCAGCCGCAGCGTCTGGATGGGCTACCTCGCCACGCTGCTGGGCGGCGAGCCGCAGGGCGAGGCGGTGGCGTTCCAGCTCGGCGGCGCGCCGGGCCCGACTATCAACCTGACGCTGGGCCTGCGCGTCGACACCGGCCCAAGCGGCAACACCCGGCTGACCCCGACGCTCGGCATCGAACTGGGCGACGCGACGAAACGCGTGGAGGCGCGGGCCGACCTGTTCGAGGTCGACCTCGTCACCGGTGCGGCGAAGGCCCTGCCGCAGTTCGGCTTGTGGGCCGCGGCCGGCCGACCCGTCAACGGACAGCGCGTGCTCGATGTCGCCGGCCCGCCGGTCGCGCGAGCCGACACGCTGCGCATCGGCTTCGCGCTCGATGGCGATCGGCATCTGAACTTCGTGCTAGCCGCCGACGGCGTGGTGCTGGGCGCGCACAACTACCCCACGCTGGATCTGACCTCGCCCGATGCGGTGATGGATGCGGTCGGCAACACCGTCGGCGATGTCGCCGCCCAGTTGCTCGGCAACCTCGGCGGCGCGCTGCCGGCGGTACGCCTGCTGATCGGGCTGGACGCGCCCGCGGGCGTCGCCGCAGTGACGCTGCCGGCCCTCATGGCCGACCCGCTGGCGGCCATTGCCGGCTACTGGCGCGCGCTGGTCGCGGCCGCTGGCAATGCGGCTGCGACCGTGCTGGCCGAACTGCGCAACGCGCTGGCCGATGCGGGCTCCGCAGCCTCGGCCATCCTGGGCACCGGCATCGCGCTCGACCCGTGGCGCGTGCCACTGGTCGGCCCGCTGGCACTCGAGTTCCATGCCGACGGCCCGGTGCTCACCATCGGCCTGGCCGTGGCCACCAGCGTCGACACGCTGGGCCAGCGCTGCACGGTGATCGAGACCCGCATCGCCGCCACGCTCGCCGAAATCGACCTGCAGGCCCGCAGCGCCAGCCTGCTTCCCGGCGTCGAAGGCGTGCTCTCGGCGCGCGAGCGCGGTGTCAACCCGCCGCGCGTCACGCTCGCGCTCGGCAGCGGCACGGCGCTGACGGCACGCGGCGTCGGCCTGCGGCTGGGCTGGACGCCGGCCGGCGGCCTCGCGGCCAGTGTGAGCGCGCCCGACCTGCACCTCGCCACCGGCAATCTGAGCATGCCGATCGCGCTGCCGGTGATCGCCGCCGACGGCAGCGTCACGCTGCCGCCCGCGGCCTGGGATGGCGTCGAGGCGCTGGTCGGCTATCTCGGCGAATTGCTCGGCGGCTTTTTCGGCGACACCGTCGCGGCGCTCGGCTGGACGACCGAGCTGCCCTCGACCGCCGGCATCGCCGACAGCAGCGCACGACTGCGGCTGGCCGACCTGGTCGGCGATCCAGCGCAGGCGCTGCGCGGCTGGCTGCCGCGCCTCGCACTGACCGATGCGGGGCCTGAAGCCCTTGCGCTGCTGGCCGACCTTTTCGCGGGCGCAGGCCCGAACCGCGGCTTCATCGAAGGCAGCGGGCATCCCGACGACCCGTACCGCCTGGCGCTCGCCGACGGGCTGCCGAACCTGGCCGTATGGTTCCCGCCCGCCGGGCTGGAGCCGCGCCTGACGCGTGCACCCGAGCCGCTGCGCAATTGGCGTCCGGGCGACCCGGGGCTCTCGCCCGCCGCGCTCGCGGCCGCCCTGGCGGAGGAGGCGCGCGTGGCCGCCGACGTGCGCGAACTGGTGGAAGCGCGCGACGTCGCCGCCGGCCTCGCCGCACTGGCGCAGCGCTGGGTAGGGGGCGATGGCCGCATCGTGGCGCCCGCCACGCCGCCCACCGGCGTGACGATCGATCTGGCGGGCTTTGCAGCCGGCCAGCTGTTCGGCCAGCTCGACCTGGAAGACCTGACCGGCCGCATCCCGACCACCACGGTCTACGTCGCGCTCGGCAGCACGGCCTGGCCCGATGCACCGGCCGGCCGCCGCATCGACCTCGCCACGCCGCGCCTCGACGCCGCGATGTTCGCCGTGCCCACCGCTGCGGTGGGCGACTGGTTCGTCGCGCTCGGCAGCCGCGCCGATTGCCTGGCCACCGGCAGCGCCACCGACGGCACGCCGGAGCAGGCCGCCCGGCTGGCGCGCGTGCTCGATGCGCTGGCCGGCGTCAGCAACGACATCGCGCTGGTCGCGCTCGACGGCGCCGGGCATGCCGCGCGCCTGGTGGCGCAGGCGCAGGGGGCGGTCACCGATCTGGTCACGCTGGGCACGCCGCTGGCGCCGATCGCGCTGACCGCGCTCACCACCCAGCCGACCGCCGATGCGCTGCGGTTGCTCCACCGTCTGCTGCCGCCCGCGCCGACGGCCGACGAAGAGCCCGACGACGAAGACCTCGCGCTCGGCCGCGGCCTGGTCGGCGCGATGATGGAACTGGTCGACCGGGCCGACCCTGCGGCCGAACTCCGGCCGCCCGCCGTCGCCCCCGCGCCGCCGCGTGCCGGCCTTGCCGTGACCGCCGTGTTCGGCGCTGTGCCGGCAAGCCGGATCGCGCGGGCCCTCACCGCCATCGTCGCGGCGGGCCTGGCGCAGCGCGCACGCAGCCGCGCGGCCACCCCCTTGCCGGAACCCACCGGCGTGCAGGCCGGGCTGCGGCTGGTGCTCGCCCCCACCACCAGCGGCGCCCTGTCGATCAGCGGCAGCGCCCTGCTCACGCTGTTCTCGTTTGACAAGATCACCGCCGGCATCGACACCACCCGCCAGTTGCGCGTGCAGCTGCGCGTTGGCGACCGGCTCGGCTGGCTCAGCGCCACGCCCGAGCTCGAACTGCGCTGCGTGACGGCCGACATCGCGTTGCCGCTCGACGGCGTCAGCACCGGCACGGCCACCGTCACGCTGCACGACGCACGCGTGTTCGGCCAGTCGTGGGAGCGGCTGGTACTCGGCACCGGGCCGGGTGCCGTGCCGCTGCTGCCCGAAGCGCGCGTGCTGCTGGCCACCGCGGTGCAGCGCATCGGTGCCGACGCGGCGGGCATCGCATCGCTGGCGCTCGATTCGCTGCTGTCCGCACTCGGCCTCACCAGCCCCACGGGCGGCCTCGCAGGCGACGCGCTCGACCAGTTGCTGCACGACCCGGGCGGCCTGTTGCGGCAGCGCATGGCAGTGGCCGGCGCCGAATTGTCCGAAGCGGTCGCGGTGCTCCTCGGGCCGCTCGGCGACAGCGTCGACCTGGCCGCACGCGCGGTGCGCGTGCAGGGCGGCGGCAACGCCAGCGGCCGCTTCGGCTGGCATGCCGACCTCACCGCGTCGCCCGCCGGGCTGGGTGGTGAATTGCGCTTTGGCGCCGACACGCCGACCCAGCCTGCCGGCGCGCTCAACCTGGTGCTCGCGCTGCAGCCGCTGCAGGTATCGCTGCAGTGGCACCAGTCCGGCGGCGCGACCGACACCGTGGCGCTCTGGCCGAACCCCGATGCGCAGGCGATCGCCCGCGCGGTGGCGCGCAGCGCGCCCAGTCTCGGCGGCCACGCGGCGCTCGAACTGATGCGCCAGGCCGACGAAGCGGCGCGTCCGGTGATCGACGCCGCACTCGATGCCTTCGGCCTGCTGGCGGGCGCGGCCGGCGACGCGCAGCGCGCGATCCGCCCGCTGGCCGGGCTGCTGGCCGACCCGGCCGGCTGGCTGCGCAGTGCCGGTTCGCTCGGCGCCAACCCGGCGCGCATCCAGGCGCTGTTCGAGGCGTTGCGGCCGTTGCTGGGCGTGGCCGGCGCGGCGGGCTCGCCGCTGGTGCTGGGCAGCGGCATCACGTTCAGCGTTGCACCCGCCGCGGCCGGCGCGCGGCTGGCGCTCGATGTCGACCCCGGAGCCTGGGCGCCGCCGGCCGGCGTGGCAGCACGGCTGGCCGCCGGGTTCGGCGCCAGCCTCACGCTCGGCAGCGCCGGCCCGCCGACCCTGGGCCTGCAACTGCACGTCGGCCTCACCGGCGCTGCTTCGGGCCGGCAAGCCGTGCATGCGCGCCTGGGCACGGGCGGCATCGAAGTCTTCGTGCGCCCTGCCTCCGGCGCCGACATCCCGCTGGTGCCCTTCGCCGGCCTCGGCTCGCTGGCGGCGGCGGCCGAAGCGGCGCTGCCCTTTCTGCTCGACCAGCTCGCCGGCATCAATGGCACGGTCGGGCAACTCGTCGGTACGGTCGGCGACGCGCTGGCATTGCGCAGCGGCGCACCGAAGAAGTTCGACGCAACGGCGTTGCACGACTGGGCGCTCGACCCGACCGGCCAGCTCGTGCTCGCGCTGCCGTCGATCGTATCGACCGGCCTCACGACGATCGCCCCCCTGCTCGACAACTTCATGCCGGCAGGCGTCGCGGCCACCGCGAACGCCAACACGCTGACCGTTGCCATCGGCGGCTTCGCGCTGGCGTGGAGCCCTGCGAGCGGCGCAGTGGCGTTGAGCGGCAACGACATCGTGGTGCCGGGCATCGAGCACATCAGCTTCACTCTCTCGCTGGCGGCGACCGGCATCGAGGAACTCAGCGTCACCGCAGGCCCGGCGCAGATCGATGCGGGCGGCGTCGAACTGCGACCCTTCATCACCATCGTTGCCGGCAACGCCCTGGTGGGCGGCCCGCGCGTGGCGATCGGCATGGCGGTCGACGACACGCACCGCTTCGCGATCCGCTGGCTGCTCGACGCGCACCAGTTCGCGCTGGTCGCGAGCGACGGCCCGGTCGTCAGCGGCCTCGACAGCGTCGACCCGACCAAGGTGGCGCTGCGCATCGTCGAGGTGGTGGCCGACCTGGTGGCCGGCGTGGCCATGGCGCAGCCGGCCGTGACGCAGCTGCTCGACACCCCCGTGGGCGCCACCAACGTGCGCAACATGATGCGCGGCGTGGTGCTGCGCGACCAGGCCAACCCGACGCAACTGGTCAACGGCATGTTCGACCCGACCACCCTGCTGGCGCGCATCCACAAGCTGTTCGGCAACATCGCCGGCGCCGGCATCGCGATCACCATCGACGGCTTCACGGTCTCGTTCACCAAGTCCGGCGGCACGATCGGCCTGCAGGCCGGGCTGGCGAAGCGCTTCCCGCTGGTCAACGGCAACGTGATGCTGTGGCTGGAGAACGATGACGCGTGGATCGAAAACAACCCGCCCGGCAACGGCGGCCTGTTCGTCGGCTTCCTGCCCGACACGCTGCCGCTGCGCTTCACGCCGAGCCTCACGGTCAACGGCGTAGGCCTGCGCATCGGCAAGAACTCGGGCCCGCTGCTCGACGCCGGCATCACGCTCGAATCGATCGCGCTGCATGCGTTCGCAAAGATCGACGGCGGCGGCGCGCGCAGCGGCGGCGTGCAGCTGCAGTTCTCTAACCTGGCGGTGTCGGCCGGCGGCGCCAAGGGCGACAATGGCATCGCGCAGGGCATCATGCGCGACACCGGCCCGAAGCCGCCGCAACCGGCCTTCTCGCCTGCGCTCGCAATTCAGAAGCATGACAACCAGCCGGTGCACGTGACGCTGCGCGCGGGCGACGGCGACGGGCCGTGGTGGATCGCGATCCAGAAAGGTTTCGGCCCGCTCTACCTCGAGCAGATCGGCTTCGGCGCGACCATGCCGGCCGGCCGCGTCGAGCGCGTCTCGCTGCTGATGGACGGTTCGGTGTCGATGTTCGGCCTGACCTGCGCGGTCGACGACCTGCAGATCACCTACCTCACGACCAACGGCGACTTCTTCAACCCCAACAACTGGGCGGTCGACCTGGCGGGCCTGGCGGTGTCGGCCAACATGGCCGGCGTGTCGATCGCGGGCGGCCTGCTCAAGCAGCAGACGCCCGTGGGCATCGAGTACCTCGGCATGCTGCTGGGCCGCTTCGGCGTCTACGGCATCACGATCTTTGGCGGCTACGGTGAAGGCACCGTCGCCGGCCAGAAGTTCACCGCCTTCTTCGCGGTCGGCGCGGTCAACGGGCCGATCGGCGGGCCGCCCGCGTTCTTCCTCACGGGCATTGGCGGCGGCTTTGGCATCAACCGCAAGCTGGTGGTGCCGACCGACCTCTCGCGCTTTGGCGACTACCCGCTGATCCAGGCGCTCGACATCGCCGCGCAGCCGCAGGATCCGATGACGCAGCTGCGCAAGCTGGGCGATTACTTCCCGATGGAGAAGGGCACCTTCTGGTTCGCCGCAGGCCTGTCGTTCAACAGCTTCGCGCTGGTCGACGGCATCGCGGTCGTGGCGGTGGAGATCGGCGACGGGCTCGACATCAACCTGCTGGGCCTGGCCCGCATGGCGCTGCCGCGGCCGCAGGTGGCGCTGGTGTCGATCGAACTGGCGCTGATGGTGCGCTTCTCGAGCAGCGAAGGCGTGTTGTGGGTGCAGGGCCAGCTCACCGACAACTCGTGGCTGCTGTACCCGGACATCAAGCTCACCGGCGGCTTCGCCTACGTGATCTGGTTCAAGGGCGAGCACAAGGGCGAATTCGTGCTGACGCTCGGCGGCTACCACCCGGACTTCCACCGGGACGGCTATCCGCAGGTGCCGCGGCTCGGCATGCGCTGGAGCGTCAGCGACAACATCGTCATCAAGTCCGGCAGCTACTTCGCGCTGACCTCCGAGGCGTTGATGGCCGGCGGCGATTTCGAAGCCTCGGCCAGCTTCGGCCCGGCCTGGGCCGAGGTGAAGTTCGGCGCCAACGGCATCGTCTACTTCGACCCGTTCCACTACGACGTCGACGCCTATGCGCGCATCGCCGCGGGCGTAACGATCGACACCTGGATCTTCGGCGAGGTCACCATCTCGATCAGCATCGGCGCGCGGATCGAGGTGACCGGCCCCGACTTCCACGGCAAGGCCACGTTCGAAGTCGGGCCGATCGAGCTCACCGTCGAGTTCGGCGGCTCCGACCAGGCCCAGAAGCAGCCGCTGTCGGCCCCGGCCTTTATCGACAAGTACCTCGAGGCCGGCGACGGCGGCGCGCTGGCGCATGCGCTCATGACCTCGTTCGGCACGCTGCCGGCCAAGGGCGAGGATTCGACACCCGACGGCTCCGCCGCGCGGCCGCTTGTGGTGGTGGTCGAGTTCGGCCTGACCTTTACCAGCACGGTGCCGGCCACCAGCGTCACGCGGGTGCAGGCCGCCGCCGGTGCGACCACGCCGCATGCGGCCAGCCGCGCGCTCGGCGTGGCGCCGATGGATGCGCAGAACCTGCAGCCGGTCATCCAGCTCACCTGGAAGCGCGCCGGCGCCACGCAGCCGTTCCCGTTCGTGGCCACGGCGCGGCCGTTCGGCAGCTTCCCGGTCGGCATCTGGGGGCCGCCGCAGGACGCAGACAACCGCAAGGTGCCGAAGGCCGAGATGATCGAGGCGCTCAACGAGCTCGACCTTGTCTCGCGCGCCACGCCGTCCGGCGGCGGGCCGGAAATCCCGTACTACCAGGTGGTCGCGGGCAAGCGCAAGCCGCTGCCCTTCTCGCGCCGCAGCGTCGACGTGAGCCTGCTCAAGAGCCAGGCGCAGGCCGTCGCCGGCCTGATCACCGCACCGGCCACGGTGGCGGCCGCGTTCCAGCAGGCCAGAAGCTTTCTTGCGGCCACGCCGACGGCGATGGCGTCGTTGCGCGGCGAGCGCCAGGCACCGCCGCTGCTGGGCACGCTGGCCGAAGGGCTGCAGACCGATCCGGCGACGGTGGCGCCGGCCGTCGGCGCCACGCCCGGCACCAAGGTCTACGACCACTTCGTGGATGCGCCGGTTGCGGTCGGCTTCATGTCGGGCGCCACGGTGGATCTGCGCGTCGCGTCGGCCGTGCGCACCACGGTCAAGGGCTCGGCCAAGGCCTGGCGCGTGGCGCCGCCGAGCTTCGCCTCGGTCGAAGCCGAACGCAGCCGTTCGATCGCGGCGCGGCTGGTGCTCGCCGAGCCGCAGGCGGTGCGCACCGACAAGGTCAAGACGGTGATCGGCGCAGTCGCTGTGCCGGTCACGGCGATCGGGCATGCGGCGCCGGCCGTGGTGGCGCGCAGCGGCGCTTCCACCGCGTTGCTCGGCGACTTCACGGCGGCGCTGGCGGCCAGCCCGCGCAGCGCGCGCGCGGCCACCGGCCAGCCCGGCGCCAGCCTGCTGCCGGGCCAGACGGTGGTACTGAAGCTGCCCAATGCCAAGGCCGATGCCGCGCTCGGCGGCGAGCGTCCACGCCTGGGCGTAAGCGGTGCACCGGCGCGCGTGGTGTTGCTGGGCCTCGGCGGCAAGCTGCTGGCCGACGCGATGGTCGGCCCCGACGTGTCCGGCAAGCAAGGCAGCATCGAGATCGGCGCCGGCACCGAGCGCATCGTGGCCATCGGCCAGAGCACTCAGGCGGGTGCTGCGATCGAAGCCGGGCTGGCCGGCTGGCATGCGGGCATGCAACTGCCCTACGCCGGCTGGTCGAGCGCGGTGGCGCCGGGCTGCGTGGTGCGTTCGAACGGCGACACGTTGGCGCTGCACCGCGAACGGCTCGATGCGGGCTGGGTCGGCGGTGCCGAACTCGCACGCGGCGTGAGCACCGTCAGCACCACCTTCACGCAGGCGCCCCGCAGCGTGGTCATCGTGCTCGACGACCCGGCAGCGTTCGGCGATGCGGCCGGCGCGCGCCAGTTGCTGATGGGCCTGGACGGCGCCGAGCGCCGGCAGGACGCGGCCGGCGAAGCGCTGGCCCCGGTGCTGCTCGCCATGGAAAACCGCAGCGTGCTGGCCTATGACATCGTGCCCGACGGAAGCGGCCCGGTGGTGGTCACGATCGCCAGCGAAGCGGGCTGGTCGCTGGTCGGCGTGATGGGCTCGTCGCAGCTCGACGCGACCGGCGCCATTGCGGCGATCTCGGCGCGCGGGCTCGACGCAGCGCTGCGCCCCTTTGCCGCGGCGCCGGCCAAGGACGCGCCGGCCAGCCGCCTCGCATGGCTCGGCCCGGTGCGCTCGTCCACCGAGCGCCACCAGGCGCGCGCACTCGCCAGCGGCCGGCCGCTCGCCGCCGTCGGCACCAACCCGCCGAGCAGGCGCAAGAAGGGAGGGCACCGCTGATGCCCAAGACCGGACATTTCGTGCTGCATTCGAACGTCATGCCGCCGCTCACGGCAGGCGCCTATGAACTGGTCAGCGAGCAGACCGGCCTGCCCTTCGCCGTGGCGCCGGAGCACACGCACGTGACGGTGGCCGCGCCGCGATATGTGATGCCGACAGACCAGATCCTGTCGACCTTTCCGCCGGCCAATGCCGAAGGCGCGTTCGGCGACCGCCTGCCGCAGATCGTGCTCAAGCGCCGCACCCTGCCCTGGGAGCGCAACCCCGCGGGGCTGGTGCAGCCCTCCCCCACGCCCTGGCTTGCGCTGGTGGTGGTGGCCGAGGGCGAAGCGCAGCTGTCCACGGCCACGGCGGTGGCGCAATGCGTCACCGCCGGCACCACGCTGCTGGACGCACAGGACAAGGACGTCGACCAGGGCCTCTATCTCGCGGTGACCGAGACGGTGGTGAAGAAGATCTTTCCGTGCCTTGAAGACCTGGCGCTGCTGACGCATGTGCGCGAGGTCGACGTCAACGACACCGAGCTGGCCAACGGCGACGACGACGGCTGGCTCGCCGTGGTGCTGGCCAACCGGTTGCCGGTGTTCGACGCCGCGAAGAACGTGCCGGTGCGCTACATGGCCTGCCTGGTGAACCTCGAAGGCCAGCTTGCCGCGCTGCCGCCGCCGGAGCCGTTCCTGAACCACTTCGAATACGCGCTGGCACAGGACTGGTCGGTACTGGCCGAAATCGACGCCGGCATCGGGCCCGATCCGCGCGTGATGGGCGGTGTCGGCCTCGGCAACGTGGTGCTGCCGGGTGCCAGCGTGCTGGGCGACGCGGCACCCGGCCGGGCGCGAGCGCCGCTCGCGCTGCAGCAGACCGCGCATGCGTCGCCCAAGGTCGGCGTCGCGCTCGATGGCGCGCAGACCATGACGCAGGGCACGGTCGGCAAGCAATGGGCGAATGCGAGCGATGCGGTGAAGGCCGTCGCGCTCGACCCCGATGCGAAGAAGCTGGTGCGCGACACGATGGGACGCGGCTTCCGCTTTCCGATCGAAACCTTCGCGATCGAAAAGGTGCTGCGCTTCCCGGTGCTCGCGCACTGGTCGTTCACCACCAACGAAGGCGCCACCTTCGAAACCCTGATGCAGGATCTGGACGTCGGCCTGCTCGGCACGGTGCCCGAACCCGCGTCGGCCAATGCCGCACCCGCCGCCGGGCCCGGGCCGGAAGTGGTGCAGACCGGGCACATCGGCCTCGGCCACCGCACGCGGCGCGGCGACCCGGTGCGCGCCTGGTACCGCGGGCCCTGCGTGCCCTTCCCCACCACACGCGACGCGGCGGCCGGAAGCGGCCTGCCGCCGCTCGCGCATTCGGCCGATCAGCTGCGCCGCATCGTGCCCGACGGCCGCGAGGATCTCGCGCTCGCCGCCGCCTTCGAGATCGGCCGGCTGCTCGGCCTGTCGCAACTCTCCGTGGTGTCGGCGCTGATGCGTTTTCGCAGTGAACAGTTCGGAGCCGGGCGCGTGCGCGAGCTGCTGATGCAGGCACTGCCCTACGCGATGCCGGAACCGTCGGGCGTGCGCATCGACCTCGGCCGCTTCGTCGCGCTCGAGGCGATCGGCGAGATGGTGAAGAACCCCGACAAGATCATCGGCCCGCGCCGGCCGATCGCCGACCCGGGCCGCGAGATCGCGGTGAAGGGCGAGCTCGATGTGCTGATCGCGGCCGGGCTCGGCATCGATCTGGAAGTGATCCGCAAGACCGGCGACCAGATCGGCCTGCTCGCGGCCATCGCGCAGGCGCGCGCACCGGTGGCCAGCGAAGACGGCGGCATCCGCTTCGACACCAAGGCCGTGGCCGGCCTGCGCAACGCGTTGCGCAGCGAACTCGACCATGCACTCGGCGTCGCGATGCCGCCGAAGGTGGCCGCGCCGCCGGTGCGGGCCGGCGCGCGCGCCGCGGCGGCCGCGCGGGCGGCGCCGCCGCCCGATGCGCTCGATGCATTGATCGCCGGCGCCGAGGCGCAGGCCGACAGCGAAGAGGAGGACGCGCCATGAAAAACTTCATGAATGCCGCCATCGCGCTCGACGCGGCCAAGGCCGCCTCGATGAACTACGCGGGCATCGTCACCGACCACGACCCGGCCGACGGCGACCACGTGGTGCCGGGCGAGCTGCGCCGCTTCCTGGCGCGGCTGCGCCTGCTGCACGGCGTGCCCTTCAGCTACCTGGTGCCCGACGCCGACCTGCTGCCGATCGAGTCGATCCGCTTCTTCTACATCGACCGCGCGTGGACCGACGCACTGGTGCAGGGTGCGTTGAGCGTCGGCACCATCAGCAGCGCCGACCGCGCCCAACTGGAGGCCGTGTACCCGCACATCCGCGACGACGTCGACGAGACCGAACGCACGGTTCGCACGCCGCGCGGCGAGAAGCGGCTGGCGGATGCGGGCGGCACCATCACCGGCTTCATCCTGCGCTCGCGCGCGGTCTCGGGCTGGCCCAACCTGCACGTGCGCGCCTATTCGCGCGACCTGCTGAAGGACGACGAGCTCACCACCGTGGCCGAGTCCGACCCCGACCGCATGAAGGTGCTGCGCATGGAGCGCCTGGCGCCCGCGGTGCTGCTGGTGCTGTTCGACGGCGTGCCGGCCGTGGTGCACATCGAGGAGCCGCGCCAGGGCATCCAGTTCGGCGTGCGCTTCGACACCGACGCGCCGCCCGCCCAGCGCAGCGCCAAGGTGCAGATGCGCGACAACGCCAACGGCAACCCGGTGCCGCCGGAAAGCGACATTACCGCCGCCAACTCGGTCGACGTGCCGTTCCGCCGCAATGCACCGGGCGTGATCAACCTGGCCGAGTTGCGCAAGCGTCTCGCCGCCAGGGCGCCGAATGCCAACGGCGCGCTGGAGCCGAACGAGTACGCGCTGCAGATGCTGCGGTTTCCCTACCGGCAGGTGTTCGGCGACCCGAAGGATCTGGAAGGCAAGAAGTTCTACGGGCTCGACCAGTTCAAGGCGACCGTCTCGCTGGTCGCGTGGAAGAGCACCGTGGCCGCGAAAGTGAACGGGGTGAACCCATGATCGATCGCGTCAAGCTCGATGCCGGCACCGTGCGCGAACTCACGCGCGGCAAGCGCTTTCTGGCCGCCGACCGCGCGCAGCTCGACGTGCGCGAAATCTCCACCTGGGACAAATACCTGCTGCGCGAGCACCGCCTGCTGGTGCCGATGGACGTGCAGGCGCTCTACGTCGAGAAGGGCACCACCGAAAAGATGGTGCGGCTGCCGATGCTGCTGGCCGGCGCCAACGGTGTGGGCGTGAGCAACCCCGAAGACGGCATGCCCGACCCGTTCACCGAAGGCACGCCGCGCGCACCCGGCGTCCACCTGCACTGGGCCATGCCCGATGCGCTGCTGCGCGGCAGCTTCGACCGGCGCGCCGACGGCAGCGCCAACCGGCTCGCGCTGCCAGTGCTGCCGGACCGCTGGGTGGTACTGCGCATCGTGCTGCCGCGCGGCGGCACCGACGCGGTGCTGACCGGCTGGGTGCTCGAAGCCGACCGCGCGATCGCACTGCCGCTCGGCAGCTGGACGGAAGGCAGCCACCCGGGCGCCGTGCCGCTCGGCGTGGCGCTCGAGAAGGATCAGCTCACCGGCACCGTTGGCGGCGCGGTGAGCTGGGCGGCGGTGTACGACGCGGTGCAGAACCGCTTTGCCTTTCACGATCCGCTGGACGACATCGTCACGCTCGCGCCCGGCGGGGTCGACGAAGACTGCGCGGCCTACGTCGTGTCCGGCTGGTGGAGCGACCCGGCACGAGACCCGCTCGATGCGGCGCGCAGCAAGGGCAGCCTGCACGAATTGCTCGACCGCATGCGCTGGCGTTTGCTGGCCGAATGGGGCGACGAGCAGTGGGCCCTGCAGCAGGAGCGCGCGCAGTTCGAGTTGCGCCGCGCCTTGGGCCTGACGACCGAGGAGCGCTGGTCGAGCAAGCGCCCGGTGCAGGCCGCCGCGGTCAAGCGCACCGGCGTGGCAGCAGCCGCCGCGGCGGCGGCCGCACCGGCGCAGCCGCACGTGCCGATCGACAAGACCTTCATGGAGCAGCAGACGCTGACGGCGGCCTCCACCTTCGCGAGCGATGCGGCGAAGCGTTTCGTGGCACCGGCCTGGCAGCTGCGCTCTTCCCTGCTGCACGGCGCGATCTACGGCGTGCCGGTGGCCGGCAAGGCGCCGGTCGACCGGCGCCCGGACGCGGCGCAACTGCGCGTGGCGCTCGGCCAGCACGACGACGACCTGCTCGCTGCCCTGGCCGCCGTGCCACAGGCCACGGCGGAACAGCGCCGCACCTCCGAACGGCTGCTGGCCGCCTTCACCGCGCAGAAGGTGAACCGGCTGGCCTCGGCCGACGGGCTGGTGGAACTGGAAGAGCACGAGCACGCCGCCGCGTTCTCGTCGTTGCCGGCCGGGTCGGCGGGCAACGACCGCTACCTGCAGCGCGTGCAGACCGGCGGCGCCGGCGGGCTCAAGGTCGGCAAGCACCGCGACGCGGCTGTGGCGTCGGCCGGGTCGAAGCGATCCTTCGACGGCGCGCCGCAAGCCACCAAGGGCGCGAGCGGCACCACGTTGTTCGCAAGCAAGGGCAAGCCCACGCTGGTCAAGGCCACTGCGGCGATGGTGAACGACGTGGCGCGTTCGCGCGTGGGCGAGGTGCTGGCACCGACCGAGGCGCGCGTGGTGAACCGCCCGGCCGCGCGCTTCACCTTCGCCGACGAGCCGATGGTGGCGATCCGCGGCGCCGCGCGCAGCCTGCGCCACGGCAACGACGGCCGCGGCTCCGCCGACGGCAAGCTCACCTGCCGCTGGCCGACCCACGTGATCCAGGAGATCAGCGGCGTGATTGCCAAAGACCGCTTCATCCGTTCGCTCGGCAACGGCGCCGTGCCCGGCGAGGTGCTGATGCTGGCGCGCGAGGCGTTGCTGCACGACCCGTACCACGACGACTGGATCGCCGATGCGGTGACGCCGTCCAAAGCAGAGCGCGGCGCGATCTTCAGCCGGCTCAAGGCCGAATCGGTGCTGCGCTTCGGCCACGACGGCACCTATGACGGCGCCACCGTCGCGTTCCATCCCACGCTCGCGAGAACGCCGCAGGCCCGGCGCCGGCAGGCCGCTGCCGCGCAGAAGCCGGTCGAGCCCGGCATGCGCCAGCAGCAGACCATGCTCGCCGACGAGGTGCGCAAGTTCTCGCTCTACAAGGGCGTCGACCCCGATCTGGTCGGCGTCACGACCTGGGCCCAGCCGTGGGTGCCGATGTGGCTGGAATGGGAACTCAAGGTCGAAGGGCTCGACCCACCGACGCTGGCGGCCTGGCAACTCGGCGCGATCGATCTCGAATCAGCGGGCACCGTGTTCGACGGCGACAGCGCCACGCTGCGTGGCCGCGCACAGCTCACCACCGGCGCGGCCGGCACGCTGCACGACGCCATCACCGACTGGCTCAAGCGCGAGGACGCACTCGACGACGCCGGCGCGGGCCTGGTCGACCAGGCCACGGAGGACGCGTTCAGCACGCTCGATGAAGCAGTGCGCAACCTCGACGTGGTGACGGCGGCGCTCGATGGCGTGCGCACCCAGTTGCTCGGCTTCGCCGTAAGCGACGGGCTGCGTCGGCCCGGCGACGGAAGCACCGTCGGCAACCCGGCACCGACCGCGGCGCCGCGCAGCGTGCTGGCCGGCTGCATCCAGCTGGCGCGTGCGCGCCTGCTCGACGTGTTCGGGCGCACGCTCGACGTGCCGGTGGCGACCGTGGCCACGCCGACCCGCAACATCCTGCCGACACGACCGAACGCAATGACCGTCGCGCCGCGGCTGCTCCGGCCTTCGCGCTGGCAGTTCCGGCTGGTAGACGCATCGACCACTGTGGGCACCGAAGGCGTGGAGGCGCGCATCGACCAGATCGACACCACGCTGCAGGTGAACCCTGTCGCCGGCTTCGTGATGCCCGACCACCTGGACGAAAGCCTCGAGCTGTTCGGCATCGATGGCGCGCCGATCGGCGAGCTGCTGCACGAACCGGTCAGCGGCGGCGTGATGTGGGAGATCGCCGCGGGCCGCGAAGGCCCGGCCGATTCGGGGCCGCTGTACGGCCTTGCGCCCGCGCAGCAGGCGCTCGGGCGCTTCGCCGCAGGGCTGGTCGCCGCCGATGCGGCCGGACGCGGCGGCGCGCCGCTCGAACCCGATGCCGGCCCGGAGTCGGCCCTGTCGGCACTGCTGCGCGCGATCGACACCACGCTCTGGACGGTCGACACCTTCGCGGCCCTCGGCAGCGAACACGTCGCCGGGCTGGTGGGCCGGCCGGTCGCGGTGGTGCGGGCCCAGCTGCGGCTCGAACTCAAGCCGCCCGACGACATCGACCTGTCCGACCCGCAGCGGGCGCAGGAATGGGCCGATGCCGAGCGCGGCGCCGCGCGCCATGCGTTCCCGGTGCGCATCGGCGAACTGACGCGCAGCGACGACGGCGTGCTCGGCTTCTTCGTCGACGACGACTATGCGCACTTCCGGCTGGTCGACAAGGCGATTGCCGGCAGCGCCACCGAGAGCGGGCGCAGCCGCGGCCAGCTCGGCCTGTACGCGAGCGTCACCGGCATGCCGCCGAAGGCCTCGATCACCCATCCGTACATTGCCGGCAGCGACGATGCCGACACGCTGCTGCTGCACATCGGCCAGACCGTGACGCTGACGATTTTCATGCACCCGGCCGGCAAGGCCTCGCTGACGTCGGGCCTGCTGCCGCGCAAGGCGCTCGCGCTGGCACGCGACTGGGTCGGCCCGGGGCTGGCGGCGATTGCGCCGTCGCTGCGCACAGGGCCCGTGCTGGTGGAAACCGACCTCGACACCGAAGGCCAGGTGCGCCTGCCCAAGGTGTCGGTGTTCGGCAAGAACCAGAACTTCCTGTGGCGCGACACCCCGGCCACCTGGCGCACCGACGCGATCCTGGCCGCCACGCAGACCGCGCTGCTGCCGAACACGCCGGCCGAGCTGCGCGAGGGCTGGATTCGCGTGGCGCCCGACAAACCCGGAGGGGCCGCACCATGAGCCGCTACGACTGGCCGGTCGCGCCGGCGGGACAACGGGACGAGGGTGAAGGCGATGACCCGGCCGGCCGTGCGCGCTTCAACGCACGTCGACGCAACGGGCTCGACCTCGACACCGCGCTGCGCACCAGCCGCGCCACCGCACCGCCGCCGGTGCGCCGCCCCGCGGGCGCTGCGCCCGGGCCTTTCGCGCCCGCCAGTGGCCGCCAGCACCTGTGGCAGCAACTCGGCCCGGCCACCGTGCTGGGCGGGCAGGCCGAAGGCAACCCGCGCGTGAGTGGGCGCGTCAACGCGCTCTGCGTGCACGAAGCCGGCCTGCGCCTCTATGCCGCTTCGGCCAACGGCGGCGTCTGGTACTCGAAGGACGGCGGCGCCAGCTGGGTCTCGGTCGCCGGCCTCGCATCGACCAACACGGCCGGCATCCTGCGGCCGGCGCAGCGCAACGCCTGTGGCGCGCTGCATGTCGAATTCGGCACCGCCGAGGGCGACGACCTGGTGTTTCTCGGTACCGGCGAAGTCAGCAGCGAGATGACCGCCGAGCCCGGCGATTCCGAAGGCGGCGTCGGCATCCTGGTGGGCGACAAGCCGGTGAAATCGGTTGCCCCCGACCCGTGGGTCCGCGAAGCGCCCAACCTCGTCAACAACGGCATCTACAGCATCGTGCGCGAGCCCAGCGGCAGCATCGTGCTCGCAGCCACGCTCACCGGCCTGTACCAGCGCCCGGCGGCACCCGGCGCGAACATCAACTGGGAGCGCCCGGCTTCCGCGCCCTTCGATGCGCTGGACACCGCCTGCACCGACCTGCTGTGGACGCCGGCAAACGGCGCCAGCCCGGCGCGTTGCTGGGTGTGGGTGAAGGACGGCACGAAGGTCGGCCTGTGGGTGCGCGATGCGGTCGCGGACGAATTCAAGCCGGTGGAGGTCGATGCCGCATCGCCCTTTTTCTACACCGACGGCCGGGCCAGCCTGGCCGCCGCCACGCCGCCGACGCAGGTGTGGGTGCTCGGCGACCAGGGCGATGTCGGCACCGCCGCGCTGTTCCGCGTGACCAATCCGGCCGCCGGAACGCCGCCCGTCGCGCATGGCGTGGTCGGCGTGCCCGACGTGCTGCGCGACCAGGGCTTCTACGACATTGCCATTGCCGTCGACCCCGCCAACGCCAACCGCGTGGCGCTGGCCGGCAGCTACCTGGAGGACTTCACCCTCGACGGCACGCAGGTGCAATACAACGCCTCCATCGTGGTCGCCGAAGTCGCGCCCGACCCTGGCAACGCGGGCGTGCTGACCTATGGCCTCGCTGCGACGCCCTACACGATGATCGGCGTGGGCGTGCACCCGGACGTGCATGCGCTGGCGTACAGCAACGGCGGCGCGCGGCTGTGGACGGGCTGCGACGGCGGCGTCTTCCGGTCCGACCGGCCCACGCGGCCGGCCGGCTTCTACGCCTGCAACCGGGGACTGTCGATCAGCGAGTCGAACTACGTCGCGGGCCATCCACGCTGCGAAGGCCACCTCATCGCCGGGCTGCAGGACAACGGCGTGGTGACGCGCGTGTCCAGCGGGGTGTGGAAGATGAAGTTCATGGGCGACGGCGGCGGTGTGGTCATGGACGCCGCCAGCCCCGACCACTCGATGTCGCAGTACGTGCAGGGCAACTGGAACGTCGATGCAACCGGTGGCACCGGCCCCCTGATCCGTGCCGGCACGCTGGTGAAAGCCGAGAGCGACATTGCGGCTTTCTACTCCATGCCGGCGTGCATCGCCCATGTGCGCGCCTCGCCGCCGGCCATCACGCCCGGCTTCAGCCAGACGCTGATCGGCACCCGCCGCCTCTGGTATTCCGACGACTTCGGCGTCAGCTGGGTGACGCTGCCGACCGCCACCGACCCGCTGCCCGGCAACACGGCGCAAGACGGCATCGGCCAGCCCATCACCGTCTGCCGCTGGCAAAGCCCCGACGTGGCCTGGGTGCTGTGCAACCAGCGGCTGCGGCGCTACGAGCGCACGGCGGGCTCGCACAACGCCGGTGGTCCCGGAACCTGGACTTCCCGGGATGTCATGCCGGCCGGCTACTCCCCCAGCGGCAAGGTCAAGAAGCGCCCGCCGGCCCCGCCGTCGCTGCTCGACGCCGCGGTGTGGACGGACATCGCGGTCAACCTGGACGCACCGCCCGCTGCAGGCGACCCGCCGGCGCAGCGCGGCACGCTCGGTGCGCTCTACGTCGGCACCATCGGCAACGCAAGCATCGCCAATGCAGACACGCTGTGGTGGTTCGACGGCACCGACAAGTGGCACCCGACTGGCCTGCGCATGGATCCGAACGGCGTGCCGGCCCCGGTGCTTTCGATCGCCTGCAATCCGGACTTTGCGTCGGAGGTCTGGGTCGGCACCACAGTGGGTGTGTGGCGCGGCGTGCGCACCGACCACGGCGCCAACGCCCCGACCTGGGCGTGGGCCCAGAAGGTCAACGGCCTGCCCGAGGCGGCGGTGGAAGACCTGGCGATCTTCAGCGACAACGGCCTGGTGCTGCTGCGCGCGGCCATCGCGTCGCGCGGTGTGTGGGAACTGCGGCTCGACGTGGCCGACGTGCAGGATCTCACCTATGTGCGCGCGCACGACGACGACCTGCGCCACCGCCCGCGCGCCATCGAAAAACAGCGCGACCTCACCACCGACCGATCCTGGCATGGCAGCCCCGACGTGCGGCCGCGGCGGGCACCGGCCGCCGTGGCCGCGCCCATCTCGCTACCCTGGCGGCGCGGCACCTTCCCCGGAACCACGGAGCCATTGCGGCGCTTCCAGGCGGCGCTGCGTTCCAGTACCAAGGATCCGCGCATCTTCGCCAACGGCGTCTGGGACGCGTACTTCAGCGAAGTGCTGCGCGACCACGCCGTGCCCACCGTGACCGTCGCGGCGGTGCCGTCGGCGACGCCGGAGTTCCGGCTCGTGCAGATCACCAAGGCGTTCTGGAACCTGCACATGAAGCCGCCGCACGCCACCGCCGAGGCCTGGGACACCGTGGTGCCGACCGAAGACGACCTGCTCGAACTGACGCCGGAGCTGCGCGAAGGCGAGCTCGCCCGGACGTCGTGCACGCTCAAGCGCGGGCCGGCGAAAGTCGACATCGTCGTGCACCACCGCGGGCTCGATGCGCGCGACGGCGGCGACGTACGCGTGACGCTGCTGAAGTGGATCGATCCCAAGACCAAGAACCGCGCCAAACCGGACAACCCGGCAACCTGGTTCAGCGGTCCGGTGCCGTGGACGGCCGCGGTGAACGAGGTGCTCAATTCGGCCACTGGCAGCACCGCGCAGGCCTTCGGCGCGGGCTGGAGTTTCGTGGGCACCACCAACGCCACGCGCCGCGTGGCCCTGGGCGGCCAGACGCTCGACCCGCTGCACGCGGGCGTAGCCAGTTTCGACCTCAACCTCGGCGGCCTGAAGAACAACACGGTGGTGCTGCTGGTTGCGGTGATCCGCGCCGGTGCAGGCATCGCCAGCGACATCGCACTGGCGCCAGCCACCCTGCAGGAACTGGCCCTCACCCGACCCGAAGTGGCGGTGCGTTCGGTTTGTGTCACCACCTGAAACCAGGAGCCACCATGCCCACCCTCAAGAAGATCTGCTCACCCTACCCGCCCGCATTGAGCCGGCGCGCCGAGGCATCGGCGCTGTCGAGCGACCAGGCGGCCACCGACGAGCGTGTCGACAACGTCCGCATCCTGCCGCTCGGCGGGCCCGGCCTGCGCGGCAGCGGCATGATGAGGCCGCGTGCCGCGGTGGAGCGCATGAAGCTGTGGGACAACGGCCGGCACCTGCGGGTGAAGTTTCTCGATGGCCTGGCCGACGTGCAGGGCAAGGTCGAGGCGATTGCCAAGGAGTGGGAGGCCATCGCCAACCTGCACCTGGATTTCGTGGCAAACGGCACCTCGGAAATCCGCATCAGCTTTGCCGAGCAGGGCTTTTCGTGGTCCACCGTCGGCACCGACGCGCTCACGGTGCCGGCGCGCCAGGCGACCATGAACTACGGCTGGCTCGAGCCCACCACTTCGCTGCGCGAATACCAGCGCGTGGTGCGCCACGAGTTCGGCCATGCGCTCGGCATGATCCACGAGCACCAGAACCCTGCGGCGCAAGGGCAGATTCCGTGGGACAAGGAGAAGGTCTATGCGCACTACGCGCAGCAGGGCTGGACGCGCGACGACGTCGACTTCAACCTCTTCGCGCTTTACGCAGAAGACAGCACCAACTACACCGCATTCGACCCGACCTCGATCATGGAGTACGCCATTCCGGACTCGCTGACGATCGGCTCGTATGCGATCGGCTGGAACACCACCTTCTCGCCCACCGACATCGAGTTCATGCGCCGCCAGTACCCCAAGGGTGCACCGAGCATGGTCGAACTGGTGGTGGGCGCCGCGCGCACCGAGGCGGACTTGTCGACCGGTGGCGAGGTCGACACCTACCACTTCGACGTGGCAACGACGGCCACGCACATCATGACCACCGAGGGGCCGAGCGACACGGTTCTGACGCTGCACGGCCCGAACGACCCCGGCGCCGTGCTGGCCTGGGACGACGATCGCGGCAAGGGCCTCAACGCGCGCATCGTGCGCAAGCTGTATGCGGGCTCGTACTGGCTGTCGGTGCGCCACAAGAACCCGCAGGGCGCGGGCAGCTACAGCATCGGGGTCAAGAAGAGCGGTTAGGGCCCGACGCTTTGAGTGTGCGGTTCGCCGAATAGCGATTAATCGTTGACCTAAGCATCGATAACCGCAATGCTTGGGGCATGATCAGCGAACTCAAAACATTCATTGCGGTCTGTCGCCACGGGACGTTTGCTGCCGCTGGCGAGCGGATTGGCTTGACCCAATCGGCGGTTAGCAGCCAGATCAAACGGCTTGAAGAATCACTGGGGTTCGACCTGTTCAATCGAACGGGGCGGGCCGCCACGCTGAATGCGGCTGGAGAGACGACGCTCGCCCGAGCGGAGGAAATCTGCGCCCTCTATGCCAAGCTGGGTGATTTGCCGAATGATGGGTCGACCCGAGGGCTGCTGCGCATCGGATCCATCGCGTCGGCACAGCCGACGTTGCTCGCACGTGCTCTCGAAATGATGCGAAAGAGCTTTCCGCTCGTTCGCATTCATGTGACGCCCGGGGTATCGATGCGGCTGATGGATGAGCTCGACGCCGGCAGGATCGATGCGGCGTTGATCATCCGGCCGCCGTTTGGCGTCTTGCCGGATTTGACGTGGCAGGCCTTGGTGCATGAGCCCTACGTGCTCATCGCACCGGCGAAATTGCCGGGAAAAGACTGGCGCACGCTCATTCAGGAGCAACCTTTTTTGCGCTACGACCGCGCGTCATTTGGAGGGCGCATGGTTGAGCGGTTCCTGCGCAAGGAGGGGCTCAATGTCAATGAGTCAATTGAGCTCGACGAGATCTCCGGCCTGATCCACATGACCTCCAAAGGGCTTGGCGTTGCGCTAGTGCCTTTGGTCGAAGCCCACCTTCCACTTCCAGCAAATGTGCGCCGCATTTCTTTGGGCGAACTTACCTTCTATCGCGAGATCGGCTTGCTGCAGCGCAAGCCCCGCTCGACCCCGCCCATCGTCGCGCAGTTCGCACAATTCCTTCGAGAGGCGGCCGAGATCGATGCCCCGGCGGCGCCGAGCAGAAGCAAGCCATCCAGGAAATGACGGCGTCTCCAACCGGCCCATATCTCTGGAGGGCACGGATGCTCAACGCAGCTCGTATTCTTCCATCGGCTTGTCGTTAGGGTTCGCCCAAGCTGCCTTGGTCATCTCGGTCGCTGGCAACCCCACGATGGCGTTTTGCGGCGGGATTGGCTTCAGAAACCACTTGTCGTAGATGCGCGCGACCTCGCCACTTTTGGCCAGCGTCACAATGCTTTGGTCGACAACCTTTTTGAATGCCGGATCGCCCTTGGGCAACATGATCGCAATCGGCTCGACGCTCAGAACCTGATCCAGCAACTTGTACTGCGCGGGATCCTTGCTCTTGGAGATCAGAGTGGCAAGGATCTGGCCATCCGCGGCGAAGCCGTCAGCTCGGCCAGTTTCCAGCAACAGAAATCCTTCGCTGTTGTCCTTGGCAAGCACCTCCGAGGCGTCGCTCTTGAGCTTTCTCAGAACCTGGACAGATGTGCTTCCGGTGGTGGCAGCGACAGTCTTGCCCGCGAGCTGTGCAGTCGACTTGATTCCGGAGGCCGACTTGACGGCGATGCGAACGCCCTCGATGTACAGCGTGGGCGCGAAGGCCACGTCCTTCTGGCGTGCGACGTTGTTCGTCGTGGTACCGCATTCGATATCCACCGTGCCGTTCTGAACCAGCGGAATGCGATTCTGGGGCGTCACGAGCTGGTACTTAACATCCAGCTTTTCGAGCTGCGCCGCCTTCTTGATGTCGGCGATGACGCGCTCGCACACTTCGACGTGGAAGCCGGTGTATTTGCCAGGACCAAGCGTGAATGACATGGCCCCGGAAGCATCACGCACACCAACCGTGATGGCGCCCGAATCCTTGATTTTCTTCAGGGTGTCCGTCTGCGCAGCGACTGGACTGACGAGTGTCACAAGCGCCGCAGTCACGCTCGCGGTGACGATGGATTGGATCTTCATGTCGGGCTCCTTATTTTGCGAACAGCGAGCTCAGATCCGCAAAGGACTTCATTTCGATGGCATTGCCCGACGGATCCAGGAAGAACATCGTTGCCTGCTCGCCAGGTTCGCCTTTGAACCGGATGTATGGCTCGATGACAAATTTCGTCTGCTGTGCGACGAGCTTGTCGGCCATGGCTTGCCACTTGTCCATCGGCAAAATCGCACCGAAATGGCGAACCGGCACGTCATGACCGTCGACTGCGCTGCTTGCCTTGTGGCCGCATTCATCGGGCGCCAGATGCGCAACGATCTGGTGACCGTAGAAATCGAAATCGACCCACTCAGGCGCACTCCGGCCTTCCGGGCAACCCAGCAGGTCGCCGTAGAAGGCTCGAGCCTCCGCAATGTCGCGCACAGGAAATGCGAGGTGAAAAGGGATACGGTTGGTGGTTTCAGTCATGGTGCCATCGCGGTTTTGAGTTCAGGATGGCGAGACTTTAAGCAGCAGTGTGCATAACCGAAAGCGATATTTATTTGGTCTGAGCATCGAATTTCGTGAAGCTCGCCGCAGACGGGGAGCGTTCCCAGTCTCCACCCGCCCTCTCGCGTACTTCAATGCGCAGCGGCAGCCAGTGCAGCCATTTTGGGCAGCTCGAGACCGCGCGTCAGGGAGCGCCTTCCTGGACGGGCAGCGCGTCGCCGATGGCATAGAAATGCCCTCCAGCGATGTAGTGAAGGCTACGCCACGCCGGATCGGCGCGCTCGAATTCCCAGTGCCCGTCGCGGAACACGCGGGTGTCCGACCAGGCGGCCGTTACCTCGCCAATGAACAAGTCATACGTCTGCTGGTTGTGTGGCTCAACCAGGAGCTTGCACAGCAACCAAGCGGAGCAGCCCGCGACGAACGGGAGAGCGTGATCATCCATGCGGAACAAGGAAACGCCAGATTCATGCAGCTTGTTCGGATCGTCCGCCAGACTGCGCGTGCCCACGTCACGAGTGAGCGCCAATTGCGCAACGGTCGGCACTTGAATCACGAAGCTGCCGCTCTGCTCCACGAGTTCTCGCGTCCTGGTGGTCTTGTCGAGCACGACAGTCAACTTCGGAGGAGAAAAATCCAGCGCACAAGCCCACGCGGCGGCCATGACGTTGTCGACGCCCCCGTGCCTTGCAGAGACCAATACCGTCGGGCCATGGTTGATAAGGCGGTGCGCCTTTTCCAGCGCAACGGGGGCAATATGACGGTTCATTCGATTCCTTTCAAGAAGCCGGGCTTTCGGCCGGTCAGCAGCCATTCACGGACTCCGTACGGCGATCACCGTACATCAGGAGCGGCTAGCAGGCGTTGCGAAGGCGGCAACGCCGCGCTCGTCTAACGAGCATCGCTGAGGCGCTCGGCAGGAACGATGTGGATTCCCGGCTGAGCCAATATCGCTGCTTCCAACAGTGCCGCAGCAATGCAGCGCGCAGGGTTGATGCGCCAGCGACGCGGCAACACAGGAGCGAGCAACGTCAACATCGCGACCAGTTTGCGCTCCCCCGCGCGACGCTCGCTCCGTTCGCCGCCAATCACGCCTGGACGTACGAAGGTCAACGACTTGAACCCAACGCCGACGAGCTCACGCTCGAGCTCGCCCTTTACGCGGTTATAGAAGAAGCGGGAAGAAGGGTTGGCTCCTATGGCGGAGTTCAACACATAAGTTGTCGTGCCATGCGCGTGCGCAAGCCGGGCGACGGCGAGCGGGTAGTCGTGGTCGACACGCCGAAATGCCTCACGTGAGCCTGCAGCGTGCATCGTCGTCCCCAGCGTGCAGATCACTGCATCCGCTTCCCGCCACCAAGGCGCATCCTCGGGCAGGTTGTCGAAGTCGACGCGTGGCGCCTCCAGCTTTTGATGGACGACTGTCGGCACACTGCGTGTAAGGGCCACAACGCCGTCGACTCTCGGGTCGGCGAGCGCAAGGCCCATCACGCAGCGACCCACCAAGCCGGTCGAGCCGACCAAAAGTAGCTTCATGGTGGTTCCGGCCAAAAGCCCCAGGGCTCTGATTCAACTTTCGAACTGGTGATACACCTTGGCGATGACTTTCCAGTCACCGTTGATCTTGATCAGCGTCAGGTAGTCGTTGTAGTCCGCACCGATCGCGTCCTTCTCCATGTCGATGCGAATCACCGCCGTGGTTGGGGTGATGGCGAGCACGTCGAGCCGCGTCAGGATCTCCGGCGCCTTCCCGTTCTTTCGCACGAAGTCGAAGAGGTTTCCGATCGGGCCGCCGAGCAATTCGCCATTGGTAAAACCATACATGACTGCATCTTTGTGGAATGCTTCACCAACGCCTTCCGGACTGCCGGTACGCAATCCTTCTACGTATTTTTGTGCGACGGCGACGACGGCGTTGTAGTCGCTGGTGGAAACTGTCTTGATGTTCTTGCTCATGATCTCTGCTTTCTGTTAAGGGATAAAACATCGCGCACACTGAAGCGCACGACGGATCGGCAAGGTGGCGGTATCGATGCTTCCGACCATCCCCGCTCGACACAACTGCTAGACGTTCGTCTCGATCAGGTCACGTCTGGCCCCGCGCGCCTCGAGTTCCACTTCCCCGCCGACGATGGGCGGACGCGCGCGATAGACCACGATGCCCTGTCGAAGGGGATCGCCCAAGCCTCCGAGCAAATGATCGTCCCACAACCCCGGGATCGGATGCACGTGGAAGATCGCAATCTGTTGAACCGCGCGCCATGAGAGTCCCAGCTTGGCGAGGCTTTCACTGACGACATCGATGGTGAATCGCGTGCGCTTTTGCATGGCGGTGGAACTCGTGTCGCCGTCGGCGATCACGCGTCCGTCGGACGCAATGTCAGCAGTGCCGGACAGGCAGAATCCGCGATTCTTCGAGACGGTTGGCGCGGTATAGCTGAAGGCGCACATCGAGGCCGTCGCGGGTGCCCCGTCCAGCAAGGCAATGTTCGATCGGCAGACACCACTGAGTTCGCCGTGCATCAGGCCCCACTGCTGCAATCGCTGCAGGTACGGGGTATTGAACGATGACCAATCGGCTCGGCTCAAGGGCGCCGGCACTCGCATCTCGATACCACAGAAAGCCTGAACCGGGCGCTTCACTCGCACGAGGTACGCCTCAATGAAAGCGTAGGCCTCAGCGAGCGGAAGCCAGCGATCCAGTTGCACGCGCACCACTTCAAAACCCTCCTCGGGCACGATGCCCGTGCAATACGCCGCACCGCCAGGCAGGATCCTGTAGTTTCCGGCAGCGTTGACGAGAAGCGCTTCCGGCGATGCGCCTGTGTGGGCGGCGGAGTCTGGTGTTGTCATCTGTTTCCTGTCTTCATGAGGGTGCGGGAGAAATGAAGAACATCGATGGCGTCGTGTTGACGGGCTATCTCGGTGACCAGCGCAGCAACACTGTTCGCATCACTTGCGTCCACGCTACGCGCCCTCGCGAGCGAAACGTTCTGCGGTGGCAAGGCCCATTCCGGGCCCGGTACCGATGCTCAAAAATGTTTTCATGGATTCAGGGTATGTTGTGACGTCCATCAGTCTAGGCAGTACAGAATCCGCAAACAATCAGCGCAAAAGCCGAACTCAAATGCAAATGCTGCAGCAATCGACGGGGAAGGCGAGCTTTGAAGCACTGACCGCGTTCGTCGCCGTGGCGGAGATGAGCAATTTTTCGAAGGCTGCCAAAGCCCTGGGACGCGACGCAACCGTCGTCTCTCGCCGCGTGAGACAACTTGAGCATGATCTAGGGGTTCGCTTGTTGTCGCGCACAACAAGGCGCGTGGTGCTGACCGAGGTCGGCACTATTTACTATCAACGTATCCGTGGCCTGCTGGACGATCTGGACAGTGCCAATCTCGAAGCCAGCGACTACGCTACAAGACCCCAAGGTTTGCTGAGGGTGTCGCTGCCGGTGACGTTCGGGCTGCGATGGGTTGCTCCGCTGCTGCCCGCCTTTATCGCCAAGCACCCCATGATCCGCGTAGATGCTCGTTTCAGCGACCGCTATGTGGACGTGGTCGCCGAAGGCTTTGACGTCGCGATCCGTGTCGGTGCCTTGCGCGACAGTTCGCTCATGGCAAGCAAGATCGCGCCATTCCGCAACCTTCTGGTGGCCGCACCTTCCTATCTTGCGGCCCAGGGCCATCCGACCACCCCGGACGATTTGGCAGGCCACGCTTGCTTGGGTTTTACAAGCCACTCCGATTTTCCGGACTGGATACTGAAAAAAGGAAATGAGCGCAAGACAGTGCGTCCCGCGGGCGCGCTGCTGGGGGACAGTTCGGAAGCGTTGTTGATTGCCGCCATCTCGGGCGTCGGCATCATCCTCACCCCGGACTGGCTCGCGGGCCCAGCATTGCGCGAGGGTCAACTCGTCAGAGTACTGGACGGCTGGGACGGCCCGGACAACGGCGGCGTCTACGCCATCATGCCGCCCGGGCGTTTGGTGCCCAACAAGACACGCGTTTTCGTCGACGAGATCACCCAGTCCATTCAGGCGGGGTGGGTTCGAGGCTCCTGAAACGCGGGGCGGTTCACTGCCGCTGCCGCGGCGCGGCGCATCTAGAAACCAACTGCCAGGCGCAACTGGGCCGTCAGCGGCGAGCTGGCTCTGCAGGCTCCATGCCAGCGTGCCCGGCCGGTAGTCGATGCGCTCGCGCAGGGCGTCAAAGGCCTCGTGCAACGCGCTCGCTTTGCTGGCGTCGGATGTCCTTTCCCCGCTTCTGGAGGTCAGAAGCCGTGCGCGGCGATCGCGTCGATCTCGACCAAGTACCCATGGTGCAATTCAGGCACGGGAACCACGGTGCGCGCGGGGCATGCGTCCTGCAGCAGCGACGCATAGATCGCGTTGAAGCGAGGCCAGTTGGTGACGCCAACGATGTAGACCGTCACCTTCAAGAGCTGTTGCGGCGTGCTCCCTGCGGCGACCAGAACCGCCAGCATGTTCTGGATGGCTTGCGTGGCCTGCGCCTCGAACCCATCGTCCGCCAAAGGGCGCCCGTCTGGCCGTATCGGCAATTGGCCGGAGATGAAGACATGCCCGCCAGAGACCATGGCTTGCGTGTAGTGCCCGGCCGGCACAGGCGCGCTGTCCGTCAGCACCCGGGTCACAAGCTGGCGGCCGTTCATTGCCAGCCACCAAAACGCAACCACTCGGCTTCGACGCGGTCGGAGCTGCCGTGGACGACGTGATAGCCCCGATGCTGGGCGGTCGTGGCGCAGGCATGGTTCGGCAGGATCCGGACGCGCTCGCCAATGGCGAGATCCGGCAGCACCCCGCCGGAGCCAGGTCGTACGGTGATGATCCCATGCTCCTGGTTCGCGTCGGCGACGATCAGATCGGCATACGGTCTACCGGCGACGTCGCACACCACCCCATAGCCTTGATTCACTTCCTGCCTGGACGTACCTCGATCCTGCGACATGGCCATCCAGCCCGCGTCAATCAAGATCCAGCCCTTGTCGCGCTGATGCCCGATTACCGTCGCAAGCACCGAGACTGCGATGTCCTCGATCTGGCAGACGCCGACACCCGCCATCACGAGATCGAAGAACACGAACACGCCCGCACGCACTTCGGTCACGCCGCTGAGATCCGTGGCGCTGTGTGCCGTGGGCGTGGAGCCGACACTCACCACCGGGCAAGGCAGCCCGGCTTCCCGCAGGATCGCAGCAGCGTCAACGACGCTGCGTCGCTCGGCCTCGGCACATTGCCGCAGGGCCTCAACCCCGCGCGCGGCATAACTCCCGCCGGCATGGGTGATCACGCCCCGCAGTTCCGCGCCGCCCTCCAAGGCGCGGCCGATCCCGACAAGACGCTCCTTGTCTGTGGGCAGCACGCCGGAACGATGCCCGTCGCAGTCGATCTCGATAAGCGCCGGGATGCGCGTTCCGGCCTGGCGAGAGGCGGCAGAAACGGCCTGCGCCTGCTCCACCGTATCCAACACCACAGCAAGATCGGCGCCCTCTGCGCGCAACTTGATCACCTGTGGCAGCTTCGATGGCGCAATGCCGACGGCGTAGATGATGTCGCGCACGCCCGCCGCCACGAACTGCGCCGCCTCCCTGAGAGTGGAAACAGTCGCGGGCCCGGCCAGCGATGTCATGACGCGCCGCGCCACCTCCACAGACTTGGACGTTTTGAGGTGAGGCCGCAGCGACACACCCAGGCCGTCAAGCCGGGCCCTCAGTCGGGCGATGTTCCGATCCATCCGGTCAGCGTCGAGGATGAGGCAAGGCGTCGCCAGTTCCCCCAGCGTCGTTGCGCTCTCTTGGGCCTGCGCCCGTTCCATGAATACTTCTTGGCCCATCGTCTGATCTCCATTTGTGCGTCGTCAACCTCCGCCAGCGTCCTCGTGACGCAGACAGCTTTTGACGGATAACGTGGGACGGATGTTGCTCCGGATTCATGCAGCCTACAATTAATCCAATGTGCATCCATGATTAAGGTGCGACTTAATGATTAGCTCGGATGATCTTGCCTTCTTCAACGTGCTGGCCAAATCTGCGTCGCTTGCCGATGGCGCCAGAAAACTGGACGTCACGCCGCCCGCCGTTACCCAGCGCTTGCGTGCGCTGGAGGCACGTCTGGGCATTCGGCTGATCGACCGATCGGGCCGTCAACTGAGCCTTACGGATGAGGGTGCCCTCGTCGCATCGCACGGGATGATCGTGGTCGATGCGATAGAGGCGCTGTCCGAGGCGTTGGCAGATCGGAAGAATGCTATCAGCGGGCATCTGCGAATTGCCGCTCCCCATGGCTTTGGCCGGCTTCATGTCGCCCCCGTCGTGGACGCTTTTGCAAAGGCCTATCCGGGTGTCACGGTCACACTGGATCTGTCCGATCATCCGGGCGCGCAGCTGGTTGAGAGCAGCGATGTCATCATTCACATCGGACCGCCCGGCCCTCTGAATCAGATCGTGACCACGTTGGCACCCAACCGAAGAATCCTCTGTGCCAGTCCTGGCTATCTCGCCAATACCGCGCCCATTCGCACCCCCGCAGACCTGATGCGGCATCGATGTCTCGTGGTGAGAGAGAACGACGAGGACGTGACTCTGTGGCGCTTCCTTCATGCCTCGCGGGATCCGGCGACTGTCCGCATCCACCCTGCGATGTCGAGCAACGACGGCGCTGTGGTGCGCGAGTGGGCGCTCGCCGGTCAGGGTGTCGCGATCCGATCTGAGTGGAACGTCGCCAGCGACCTCGCGGATCGCCGGCTCAAGCGGGTGCTGACGAGTTGGGAGGTTCCGCCCGCCAATGTGGTCGCCATGCTTGGCACACGCTTCGGTCGAAGTGCTCGGACAACTGCCTTTTTGGCCATGTTGCGCCAATCGCTTGCGCCGCCGCCTTGGCGGTAAAACATCGAAGGCAGCCTGGCCGATCGCCTCATGCCGCACTCAATCCGCGCCGGCGAGCTCGCCGAGCGAGATCGGCTTGATGGGCGGCCGGATGCGGAAATAGCCCACTTCGGCCGGCGTCACCCCGCGCGCGTCCGCGATCAACTCGGTCACGGTCAGGCCGCACTGGCGCCCCTGGCACGGGCCCATGCCGCAACGCCCGAAGGCCTTCGCCTGGTTTGGCCCACGGCAGCCGAGCTCCACGAAATGCCGGATTTCGCCGGCAGCGACCTCCTCGCAGCGGCAGACGATCACGTCGTCGGCCGGAATGCGATTGGCCTTCTTGGGCCGATACAACGCATCGAGGAAGGGACGAATGCGCAGGTGGTCGCGCAACGCCGAACGAAGCGGTTCGGCGAGCCCGTCGCGCTCGCCAAGCGTGATTCGGCCGAGCCCATGCATCGCACCGAGCGCCGCCAGCTCGCCCTGCAGCGCCGCCGCCAACGCGCCGCCGATGCCAAGACCATCGCCGGCAACATGGATGCCGGGCACGTCCAGCGCGCCCCAGGTGTCGGCCTCCGGCTGCCAGCACAGCTGCGCATCGTCCCACTTGTGTTTGGCCCGCAGCGACCACGTGAACTGCGTGTTCGGCACAACGCCGTGGTGCAGGAGCAGCGTAGAGGTCTCGATGCAATGGGCCTTGCCCCCGATCGTGAAGCGCAGCGCCTCCACACCCTCCTGCCCTTCCGCGGCGAGGTTCTCCGCACCGGTATGGAAGGGCACGCCGGCGCGCTTGAGCACACGGATGAGCGACAGGCCCTTTTTCAGATGACGCCAGCCGGCAAGCGCGCCGCCGAAGTGCGAGAGTGCGCGGCGGTAGTCCTCCATCGATGTCGTGTCGACCAGCGCCCGGATGGGCACGCCGGCGCGCACGTACTGCCAGCCGAGCAGGTAGAGCAGCGGACCGCAGCCCGCCAGCACGACGGGCTCGACCGGCACCACTTCGGCGCTCTTCAGGAGGATCTGCGCGGCACCAGCGGTGAGCACACCTGGCAGCGTCCAGCCCGGGATCGGGAACGGACGCTCCATGGCACCGGAGCAGAGCACGACGCGTTCCGCCTGGAGCGTCGCGGTCGCACCGTCATGCAGGTAGTGCACCGCACCTTCAGGCGTTACCTGCCAGACGGCTGCGCTCGTGACGTGCCGGGCGCCACTCGCAGCGAAGGCCTCGGCAAGCGGGCGGCCAGCGGCGTAGTCCGGCCCGAGCAACTCGACCCGGCGCGCCGGCGCGTCGGTGATGGCGCGATAGATCTGCCCGCCCGCACCGCGCTGCTCGTCGAGCACGACGACGCTGGCGCCGAGCCGCGCAGCGACGATGGCAGCCGACATGCCCGCCGGTCCGGCACCGACGATGGCGATGTCGCAACGGTCATTCGACATGCGCGGCCTTTGCGGACGCGACGTCGCCAACGTCATCGAGGGAACGCAGGCCGGCCTGCGTTTTCACCTGCATGCCCTCCGCCACCGTGACGAGACAGCTCTGGCGGTTCGGCTGGCCGTCAATCTCGACCAGGCAATCGAAGCACGCGCCCATCATGCAATAGGGTGCGCGCGGCGCGCCGCTCACGGGCGTGGTGCGAAAGGTCGAGACACCATTGACGAGCAAGGCCGCGGCCACGCTGCAGCCGACAGGCGCCTCGATGGCCCGGCCGTCGAAGCCAAGGCTCACTGTGGACTCGCCGCGCGGCGAAGCGTCAATCGGAAACAAGGGCCGAAAGCGGGCGTTAGTGGGCATGATTGAAGGCCTCGTTGCCATGAAGAAAGCGACCCCCAGTGAAGGACTCGATGCCCGCGGGGGCGCTGCAATCGGCGCCGCCCGCGATCCACGGCGCGATCGAGAAGACGTGGTTGGCTGCCAGGGTCACGCCGCTGTGGCAGGTCACGACGAAGGCGCCGGGAAACTGCGCCGATGCCTGGTAGATGGGAAGGCCGTCAGGCGACATCACCCGCAACGCACCCCACGCGCGCACAAGGCGCAGACCTTTCAACACGGGAAAGCTGCGCACACCCCGGCGCGCGATGGTGCGGAGCACGTCGACGGTCGTGCTGTCGTTGAGGCCGACATCCTCCATCGAATCGCCGAGCTGGATCGTGCCTTCGTCCGTCTGCCGCACGTAGGCTGTCGGATGGTCGAGGAATCTGGCGGCTCGTTCGCAGACCAGCACCTGCCCCCTGTTGGGCCGCACCGGCGCATGCAGGCCGACCTGCGGCGCAAGCTCAAGATTGCCGAGGCCGGCCGCGAGCACGACGCGCGGCGAGCGCCATGTCGCAGCGTCCGTCTCGAGCTCGAAGCCGTCGGCCTGCGGCGTGATTCGTGTCACGCGGCTGCCATGCGCGAATCGCACGCCGCGGTGCCGACAGGCCGTGTGCAGCGCGCGCAGCAGCTTCAGCGGATTGACGTGGCCATCCATCGGCGAGTAACTGGCGCCTGCCACTTCGGGCCCGATGCCGGGCAGTCGCGTGCTGAGCGACGCGTGGTCGAGCATCTCGAAGGCGTAGTCGCTATCGAGCGCGTCGCGCATGCTGCACAGCCGCTCTTCGCGGCGCTGCAGCTCGTCGTCGGAAAAGCAGAGGTAGAAGCCGCCTGGTTGGCGCAACTGCACATCGACGCCGCTATCGTCGGCCAGCGCGCGGGCGAGCAGTGACCATTGCGCGCCGGACTTCATCGTCCAGCGCGCGTACGGCGTCGCGCCGAACCCCTTGCCTTGAACCCATACGAGTCCGAAGTTGCCGCGCGACGCGCGAAACGCGTCGTCGCCCTCGTCCAGGACGGTGACACGAATGCCTTGGCGAGCTGCACCGTAGGCAAGCGCGGTTCCCACCAGGCCGCCGCCGACGACGATCAAATCACTTGTGTTCATGGCGTCTGCCTGCAGCCCAGCGAGTCGATCATGTACTCGAAAGCCTGCAGCCGCGGCTTGCGAATGGTCATGGTTTCCAAACCTCTTTCAAACCAGTTTCCGCCCGGTGCGGGCTGCCTGCTTTCAGGGCAATTGCGACGAACTCTTTCGAGGCAATTGCAGCACGTAGAAGCGCCCGGGTTGTAGGGAAATGCGGTGCCAGGCGCACGAAATCTGCGGTTTGGAGAGGGTTCGGCGGCATGCCATGCGGTACGAAGAAGACTTCACGCTTGCAGCCTGGGAGCGGGTTCGGCAACTGGAAACACTGACAACCTCGTGAAGAGGATCGCAAGGCACGACAACTAGAACACCCCGAGACGCCGGCGCAACGCGCGCACTGCACTGTCGACGGTGGTCAGCACCGGCAGCCCCGATGCCGCCTCGCAGGTGCTGCGCGCACGCGCCATGCTGAACTGCGCCAGCGCGATGCGCGTACAGCCGCGCGCGGCCAGAGCCTTCGCCTGCGCCGCGATCAGCGCGTCGTGCCGCTCGCCATCGCCGGCATTGAGCGCATCCAGCGCGCCGTCTGCCAGCGCGAGTTCGAGCCCGGTGCCTGGTGGAAATTCCGGCGGCATCGATTCGAGCGTGGCGGCGAAGGTGGCGACGAGCCCGATCTTTCCGGTACCCTGCGCCACCTCTTCGATCATGGCCTCGTTGGGCTTGAGCACCGGCACGCCCGCATGGCTGCGCGCCACCGCCTCGATGCAGGGCCCGAACGCCGAGCAGGTGAACAGGATGCCCTGCGCACCCGTGTCGACCGCGTACTGCGCGAGCCGCGCGAAGCGTTCGTGCATCGCGGCATCGAGCCCGCGCCCGTTGCGCGCGAGATCGGCCGACAGACTGTCGTCCAGCAGGTTCATGCGCACGGCCCCGGGCCAGTCGCGCTCGAAGGCGGCATTGATGGGTGCAACGGAATGCGCGAGTGCGTGGATCAGGGCGATGCGGGTCATGCGGCACGTGGCGCTCAGACGCCTTTCGACGAGGGGTTCGCAAACGTGTCCTTCGTCTCGGTGTTGAGCGGGTAGTTGATGTTGATGCTCTTGGGCGGAATCGGCGACATGAACCACTGGTTGTAGAGCTTCTCCATCTCGCCCGACTTCATCATGCCACCCACCGCGCGGTCGACCAGCGCCTTGAAGGCGGGGTCGTCCTTGCGGGGATGCTCCTCTGGGGTTGATGAAAACGAAGAATGGGATCCAGGCGGCCTGCGCCGCTGCCGCCCGCGTAATCGCATCTATCGATTCAGCCAGCAGCGTCGCGATGCGCTTTAGGTCTTGCCGCGTCGCGATGTACGGTGGCGCCAGCAGCACATGGTCGCCCAGCCGGCCGTCGACCGTTAGCGCGCCCGCTCCGGCAGCAGCAACAGGCGGCCGTCCGGCCCGCGCTCACAAACGCCGGTCAACACCTCGCTGTGGCGGCCGGGCAGCGGCATGCGCGCACCCTCGGGCTGGCCGATGCAAGCCTCGCGCAGGCTCCGCGCGGGCCCGGGGTCAGCCCAGGCGGTAAAAAGCGGTGGCGGCGGTGGCGGCGGCATGGGCAGCATCACCATGCAGCCGGAGAGCGCGGTGGCGATCACGACGGCCACGAACCAGTCGGTAGTCTTCATGCGGCCGAGTGTGGCGGGCGATCTCGGAGAAATTGCGCAGGATCAGTCGGACGGCGCCTCGAACGCAAAACCCACCCCGTACACCGAACGGATCCAGTCGTGCGACGGTGCCGCCACCGCGAGCTTGCGGCGCAGGTTCTTGATGTGGCTGTCCACTGCGCGCTCGGTCACGTCGGCCGTGTCGTCATAGGCCAGCTCGAGCAGCCGGGCGCGCGAGAAGATGCGGCCCGGATGCCGCGAGAGCGCCTGCAGCAGCCCGAATTCGCGCCGCGTAAGGTTCAGCGGCATGCCGTTCAGCGAGGCGCGCCAGTGCGCGTCGTCCAGCACCAGAGGCACCGCCGGCGCATCGGCGGCCTTGCCGGCGCCGACCTGGCTGCGCCGCAGCACCGCCTTCACCCGCGCCACCACCTCGCGTGGCGAGAACGGCTTGCAGATGTAGTCGTCGGCCCCGAGCTCGAGCCCAAGCAGCCGGTCGACCTCCTCGATGCGCGCGGTGAGCATGATGACCGGGTGGCTCGTGTGCACCCTGGCCTGCCGCAGCACGGTCATGCCGTCGAGGCGCGGCAGCATCACGTCGAGCAGGGTCAGATCCGGCGGCGTGGCGATCATCTTTTCCAGCGCCGTGTGGCCATCGGCCGCATGGTCGACCTCGTAACCCGCGTGCCGCAGGTAGTCGAGCAGCACCGAGGCAATGTCCTTTTCGTCTTCGACGACGAGGATGCGCGTCATGGCAGAACCGCCTTGTTCAAAAGTGGCAAGGTCAGCGCGATGCGCACGCCGCCGAGCGGCGAGGCCGCCGCATCGATGGTGCCGCCGTGCTCTTCGACGGTGGCGCGACAGATCGACAGGCCGAGGCCCGAGCCGCCCGTTTCGCGGTTGCGCGATGCCTCGCCGCGAAACAGCCGCTCGAACAGGCGTGGCAGCTCTTCGGCCGCGACGCCGGGCGCGCTGTCGTCGAACAGCAGCACCAGTTGCTGCTGCCCGCCGGCCATGGCTTCCGTGCGCGCGCCCAGTTTCAGCCCCCCGTTGGCGTCGGTGTAGCTCAGCGTGTTCTCGAGCAGGTTCATGAACACCTGGTGCAGCCGGTGCGCATCGCCCTCCACCATCGGCTGGACTTTGGCGGCCAGGGCTTCGATGGCCGTGGCGTCCACTTCGATGCCGCATTTGGCAAAGCGGTCGCGCGTCATCGTCACCGCGTCCATCAACAGCACCAGCGGATAGGCCGGCGCGCGGGGCGGCAATGCGTCCTGCGGCTCCCGCATGCTGCTGCGCAGATCGTCCACCAGATGGCCGAGGCGCATCACCTGGCGATGCAGCCGCAGTGCGGTGCGGTCGTCGAAGCTGCGCACGCCATCCTGCAGGGCCTCGATCTCGGCGCGCATGGCGGCGAGCGGCGTGCGCAATTCGTGCGCCACGTCGGCCAGCCAGACGCGGCGGCTCGCCTCGACCGTGTCGAGCCGTTCGGCCATGTCGTTGAAGGTGCTGCCGAGCAAGGCCAGTTCGTCGGAGCCGTGCACCGGCACGCGGATGCCGGCGCGCCCGCGCGCCACGTCCTGCGCGGCCTGCGTCAGCGCATCGATCGGGCGGAACCAGCGCCGTGCCAGCAGCCACGACAGCACCAGTGCGAACGCAAGCCCGGCCAGCCCGGTCAGCGCAACGATGCCCGATTGGCGCGCGACGAACGCGCGGTCGGCCTGGCTCTCGAGCCCCTCGAGTGGCGCCAGCACCAGATAGCCGACAACGACGTGGCCCTGCTGGATCGGCAGCCGGGCCGAGGCCTTGGGGTCGCCCACCATGCCGGCCACCGACGCACCTTTGGAATCGACCACGCCGAGCCGCTGGATGAGGGAATCGGCCGCTTCGCGAAGGCCGAGAAAGAGCCAGGGCGGCGGCAGCCCGAACGGCGGAGGCGGGGTGTCCAGTTGCGGCCACGGTGGTGGCTCGCCGCCCCGATCCGGGGGCGGACGGCGCGCGTACCACGAAGGCAGGCGGCTGTCGGTCTTGCCGCTCGCATCGGTCTGCGCCAGGCCGGCGTCGCCCATCTGCAAGCGGTGCCAGGCGGCGTCGTCATGGCGCAGCTTCTCCCAGCTGCCGTTGGTGGCGTAGTGCTGTTTCAGCAGCTGAACCAGCCAGTTCATGCGGCGGATCTCGATTTCGGCCACATAGGGGCCGAGGCCGCGCTGAAGCCCGAAGATCGAAAACCCTGCAAAGATGAGCAGAACGCCCAACAGCAAGGTGGCCAGTGCAAGGAAGATTTTCTTGGAAAGGGTCAGTCGGGACATCGTTTCAATCGGGCGCTGGGCCGCATTTTGCGGCACGGCGTCATCGCAGGCCCTCCGCTGCAGGAGCGGGCGCACACAGCGGCAGCCTGAAGGTGATGCCGAGCGCACCGAGGGCGGAAGGCGCCGCATAGATGCGTCCGTTGTGCGCGCCGGCGATGCGCTGGCAATGGAGCACGCCAGCGTCGGACTCCCTCGCCCCGCGTTCGAACAGATGCGCCAGACCGAGGCCCGACGCGTCGGGGCCGACGTCCATGAAGTGAACCGCGGCCCTGGCGCCGTCGGCGAGCGCCAACACCTGCAGCGTGCCGCCGTCCTTCAGCGCGCGGCAGGCGATGCGGGCCACGTGCATCAGCAGTTGCTCGATCTCCTCCCGCTGCACGAACACGGCGAGCGGGTGCGGCGGCAGGCAATGCTCCAGCACGATGCCCCTGCCCTGCAGCATCGACCTGCAGGCAGCGGGCATCGCCAGCAGCAGTTGCCCGAGGTCGGCCGCGGTGCGCGGTTCAGCCACCGCAACGGCGCTGGCGACGACACCGGCACCGGCACCGGCCGGCTGGAACGCCGCCGTGGCGCGACGCGTCGACGTCGAACGCATGTCCGACGCCGCCATCCTGGCCTTCAGCAGCTGCCAGAAGACCAGCAGGACGGCGCCCGCGACGATGGCAAGACTCAAGGGACTCGGCATCATGGAACCTGCGCGCCGGTGGGCGTCAGAAGGCGTGGCGAATGCCGAAGTCATAGCCGGTGGACGAGCGCGGGATGCCCGTGTAGCCCACCGAACCGCCCGTCGTGATGGCCGAACTCAGCGCGCCGGTATAGAGCGCGTCGTTGCGGTTGTTCACGCGTGCCACCGTCGTGTACAGCGCGGTGCGCTTCGACAGGTTGTGCACGTACCCGATCGCCAGCTTCTGCACGCGCGGCCGCTCGCCGTAGAGGCCCGTCGCGCCTTCCTCGTAGCGCACGGCCGAATAGGCCGCGCGGATCAGGCCCGCGCCCACCGGCACCGTCGCACCGAGCAGGTAGCCGTTGTAGTTGTCGTTGTACGAGGCCAGCGAGGCGCCCTCGAACTTGTTGCGCACCTGCGAGAGTTCGCTGAACAGCTTGACCGGCCCGAAGTCGTATGAGGCGCCGAGGTTGGCCGTTTGAATCTTGCGCGTCAGTGCAGTGGTGTCGACGACCGTGCTCTCGCCGTACGAGGCGGCAATGTCCAGCGGACCGTTGGCATAGCCGAAGCGCCCGCCGACATAGCGGCCCGCGTTGCTGCTGGTCGAGGCGGTGGTTGTACTGCTGGTGCTGGTGTCGACGTTCTCGTGCAGGCCGTACTGCACCTGGCCATAGAAGCCGCCCAGGTTCGGCGGCAGGAAGTAGCCCACCGTATTGCTGGAGCGCACGTACTTCGGGTTGGCCAGGTTGCTGCTGCCGCTCACCGAAGAGATTACGCTGGTGCCCGAGCCGTTTGTGCCGAACGGGTCGAAGACGGTGTCGTTCCAGAACGTGGCCGTGTAGTCGCGGCCCAGGCGCACCTCACCGAAGCCGCCCGACAGGCTCACTGTCGAGCGACGGCTGAAGTTCAGGCCGGTGCCGCCATCGTCGGTGCTGATCGGCGCCTCGAGCCAGAAGCTGGCCGCCAGGCCGCCACCCAGGTCTTCGGTGCCGCGAAATCCGAGCCGGCTCGAGTTGTAGCCCGAGTTGGTCAGGGCCCACTGGCTCTGCTTGTAGCTCTGGCCCGTGAGCGCATCGCGCGATGTGGCCGACTGGTAGCTGATTGCCGTGTCGACCACGCCAAACAGCGTGACGGACGATTGCGCCGAGGCAAAGCCAGCAGCGAGCAGCGCGGCCATCGCCGTGAGGGTTCGTTTCATTCAGTTTTCTCCGGGTTCAAGGGATTGCATCGAACCGCTGCACTGCATCTGCACTGCGGCGGCGAGCGAATGTTGAACGGCGAATGGGGAGGCAAATGGGAGGCCGCCGACGCAAGGTCTCCCACATTCCTCCCGGATCGGCGAAGACCATCGCGGCCATGAATGACCTGACCCGCGAAGACGTCGACCTGCTGCTGATGATCGGAGCCGCCGTGGTCGTCTTCCTGGCGCATGTGGCCGCGCTGGTCGCGGTGCTGCGCGGGCGGGTGCTGCGCCGCGTGCGCGGTCAGCCCGGCGTGGCGTCCTTGAGCCAGGCTGCGTCCCAGCCCCCGCCCAGGCCCTGAATCAGGCCGACTGCCGCCACCTGCCGGTTGACCACCAGTTGCAGCACGGTACGGCGCGCGTTCAGCGCCGACGCCTGCGCCGTCACCACCTCGGTGTAGCTGACCTGGCCCGCACGGTAGCGGTTCAGCAGCTGCTGCTCGGTCTTGTCGGCCGCGACCGAAGCCTCGCGCCGCAGCGCTTCTTGCTGCGCCAGGCTGGCCGTGGCGGTGAGCTGGTCTTCGACACCCTGGAACGCGGTGAGCACGGTCTGCCGGTAGCGTGCGACGGCGGCTTCGTGCCCCGCCTTGGCCGAATCGACGCGCGCACCGATCGCACCCGCATCGAACAGCACCTGCGCCGCCGAGAGGCCGAGCGACCAGAGCGTGTTGGACGCGCTGAACAGATCCTGCACGCGGCTGGCCGAACGGCTCAGCGAGCCGCTCAGGTTCAGGCTCGGAAAGTAGGCCGAGCGTTCGATGCCGATCTGCGCATTGGCCACCGCCACGGCGCGCTCGGCCGCAGCGATGTCGGGCCGGCGCTGCAGCAGCGTCGACGGCACGCCCAGGGGTACGGCAGGCACGGCCGGCGTCCAGGCCGCGAGTGGGGCAAGCTTGAAGTCGGCCGGCGCCGCGCCCACCAGCACCGCGATGGCGTGCTCGAGCGTGGCGCGCGTGCGCTCCAGCGCCACGCGTTCGGCGCGCGTGTTGACCAGTAGCGTCTGCGCTTGCAGCACGTCGCTCTGCGCCGCAATGCCGGCGTCGTAGCGGTTGCGCGTGATCGTGTAGCTGCGCTCGTAGCCCTCGATCGTGTCGGCCAGCAGGGCCAGCTCGGCATCGGCCTCGCGCAGCGAGAAGTAATTGGTGGCGAGCTCACCATGCGCCGACAGGCGGGCCGCGGCCAGGTCGGCCGCGCTCGCCTGTGCCGATGCCTGCGCGCTCCCCACAGCCGCCCGCAGCCGGCCCCAGACATCGGGTGCCCAGTCGACCCCGAGTGCGACGCTCGACGAGCCGTTGGACGTGCCGGCCGTGCGGTCGCCGCTGCGGCCCACGCTGCCGGAGAGCCCGACGGTCGGAAACAGCCCCGCGCGCTGTTCGCGCACCAGCGCGGTTGCCTGCGCGTAGTTGGCAACGGCGGCTGCGATGTTCTGGTTCGACACCTGCACGCGCGCAGCCAGCTCGTTCAGCCCCGCGTCGTTGAACAGCTGCCACCACTCGCCGCGATCGAGTGCGTCGGCCGGTGCGGCGGGCAGCCAGCCTTCAGCGGCGGGCGCTTCCTTCCAGGCGCTCGGCGATGCGATGGCAGGCCGTTCGTAGGTCGGGCCAACCGCGCAGCCGGCCAGCAGCGCGGCCAGTGCAAGCGCCGTTGTCGTGCTGCGCAAAAAGGGAATGCGATTCGGGGTCATGTTTCGGCGCCCGCAGCGCGGGCCAGATGTTGTTCGTTGGCGGGGCGCCGGCGCAGCTTGTCCATCAGCACATAGACCACGGGTGTGGTCAGCAGCGTGAGCAGCTGGCTGGCGATCAGCCCGCCGATGATCGACACGCCGAGCGGCTGGCGCAGCTCCGCCCCCTGCCCGAAGCCGATCGCGAGCGGCAACGCACCGAGCGCGGCGGCCATCGTGGTCATCAGGATCGGGCGGAAGCGCAGCATGCACGCCTCACGCACCGCCTCGGTCGCGCTCAGGCCGCGCGAGCGTTCGGCTTCGAGCGCGAAGTCGATGATCAGGATCGCGTTCTTCTTGACGATGCCGATCAGCAGGAAAACGCCGATCAGCGCGATGATCGAGAAGTCCATGCGGAACAGCAGCAGCGCCAGCACCGCGCCCACGCCGGCCGAGGGCAGCGTGGTGAGCACGGTGATCGGATGCACCAGGCTCTCGTACAGCACGCCGAGCACGATGTAGATCACCACGATCGCCGCGACGATCAAGAACGTCTGTTGCCCCTGCGACTGCTGCGCACTCGCCGCAGTGCCGCTGAAGCTGCCGCGCACGTTGATCGGCATCGCGATGTCGGCCGTGGCCTGATCGACGATAGAGCGCGCGTCGCCGAGCGAGGTGCCGGGGGCCAGGTCGAACGAAATGGTGCTCGACAACTCGCCGCCGTCGTGCGAAATCGAAGTGGGAATGGCGCGCTCCGAGATCTTCGCGACGGCGCTGAGCGGCACCATGGTCGTCGCCGTGTTGCTCAAGGGCGAGCCGGTCGAAGCGCCGCGCAGGCCCGGGTTGGCCGAGGTCGTGGCGACCACGTTGCCGCTCGTCACCGTCGGGTCGGTCGGCACATACAGGTCTTTGAGCTCGACCGGGCCCTGCATGAAGCGCGGCGCCCATTCCATGATCACCGCGTACTGGTTGAGCTCGTCGTAGATGGTGGCCACAGAACGCTGGCCGAACGCGTTGTAGAGCGAGCTGTCGATGGCGCTCGCGCTCAGGCCCAGGCGCGATGCGCTGTCGCGATCCACCGTGACGTAGGTTTCAACGCCGTTGTCGGACTGGTCGCTGTCGATGTCGGTGAGCGCGTCTTCCTGCTTCAGCCGGTCGGCGAGCTTGCCGACCCAGGTGCGCAAGTCCTTGATGTTGTCGCTCTTGAGCGTGTACTGGTAGGTCGAGTTGCTGGAGCGCCCGCCCATGCGCAGATCCTGCACCTGGCCCAGGAACACGCGCAGCCCGGTGAGCTTGTCGAGCTGCGGGCGCAGCCGCGCGATGACCTGCGGACTGGTCGCGTCGCGCTGTCCCACCGGCTTGAGGTTGACGAACATGAAGCCGCCGCCGGCACGACTGCCGCCCGAAAAACCGACCACGGTGTCGACTGCCGGATCGGCGCGGATGATGTCGACCGCCTGCTTCAGCTTCTCGCCGAGCGCCGCCGATGAGATGCTCTGGTCGGCGCGCAGGCCGCCGTTGAGCTGGCCGTTGTCCTGTTGCGGAAAGTAGCCCTTGGGGATGTGCGTGAACAGGTAGTAGTTGAGCCCGACCACGGCCAGCAGCACCAGCATCACGATGGTCTTGCTGGCCAGGGCCCAGTCGAGGCTGCGCTCGTAGGTGCGCAGGCTGAAGTCGTAGCTGGCCTCGGCCCAGCGAACCGGCCAGGGGCGCCTGCGCGGCGGCGCATCGGGGTCAGGCTTGGGCTCGGACTTGAGCAGCCAGGCGCACATCATTGGCGTGGTGGTGAGCGAGATCACCAGCGAGATCAGCACCGAGGCCGACAGCGTGACTGCGAATTCGCGGAACAGCCGCCCGACCTGCCCGTCCATGAACAGCAGCGGAATGAACACCGCCACCAGCGACAGGCTGATCGACAGCACCGTGAAGCCGACTTCACGCGCGCCGCGCAGCGCAGCCTCGAACTTTTCCATGCCGGCTTCGATGTGGCGCTGGGTGTTCTCGAGCACCACGATCGCGTCGTCGACCACGAAGCCGGTGGCCACCGTGAGCGCCATCAGGCTCAGGTTGTTGAGGCTGAAACCCAGCAGGTACATGACGCCGAAGGTGCCGAGCAGCGACACCACGGTGGCCACGGCCGGCACGATGGTCGCGCGCGCGCGGCGCAGGAACAGCCCGACCACCAGCACCACCAGCACGATCGAGATCATCAGCGTGACCTCGATCTCGCGCAGCGATGCGCGAATCGAGTTGGTGCTGTCCGAGGCCACTTGCACCTCGATGTCCTGTGGCAACTGGGCCCGCAGTTCGGGGATGAGCGCACGCACGCCGTCGACGGTTTCGATGATGTTGGCGCCGGGCTCGCGCGTGATGAGCACGACGATGGCCGGCTGTCCGTTGAACAGGCCGAGCGTGCGCCGGTTCTCGACGCCATCGACCACGTTGGCCACGTCCGACAGGCGCACGGCGGCGTTGTTGCGCCACGCGATGATCATCGAGCGGTAGTCGGACGCGCGCAGCCCCGGCGAGGGCGTGTAGATCTGCAGCCGTCGGCCCTCGCCTTCGATCGCGCCCTTGGGCCGGTTCGCGTTGCTGGCCTGGATGGCCGCACGCACGTCCTCGGTGCTGATGCCGTACTGGTTGAGCGCAAAGGGCTGCAGCTCGATCCGCACCGCCGGCAGCGAGCCGCCACCGATCTCGACATCGCCGACGCCCGGCACCTGCGAGATGCGCTGGCTCACGATGTTGGACACCGCGTCGTAGATCTGGCCGGGTGTCTTGGTCTTGGAGGTGAGCGCCAGGATGATGACTGGCGACGACGCGGGGTTGGCCTTGCGGTAGGTCGGGTTGCGCCGCAGCGTGGCCGGCAGGTCGACCCGCGCCGCGTTGATTGCCGCCTGCACTTCGCGCGCCGCGCCGTCGATGTTGCGCTTGAGGTCGAACTGCAGGTTGATCCGGCCCGAGCCGGTCGAGCTGTTCGACGTCATTTCGTTGACGCCCGCGATGGTGCCGAGCCGCCGCTCCAGCGGCGTCACCACGCTGCTGGCCATGGTGTCGGGGCTGGCGCCGGGCAAGCTGGCCGTGACCGAAATCGCCGGGTAGTCGACGTTCGGTAGCGGCGAGACCGGCAGCACGAAGAACGCGGCAATGCCGGCCAATGCGATGCCGATGGTCAGCAAGACCGTGGCGATCGGGCGCTCGACGAAGGGGCGGGATAGGTTCATCGGTCAGACTCCTTCCCCTTCCGGGGGAAGGCTGGGATGGGGGCTGCCCGATTGGGGCACGCCGCTGGCCCCCACCCCTGCCCTCCCCCGGGAGGGGAGGGAGAAAAGCATGCGCCCGGCATCACGCAACCACCTCGCCCGCAGGTTTGCGCCCGAACCTTCGCCCCAACCGGTCAAACGCCAGATAGATCACCGGCGTGGTGAACAGCGTCAGCACCTGGCTCACGATCAGCCCGCCGAAGATCGCCAGGCCGAGCGGCCGGCGCAACTCGGCGCCTTCGCCGAAACCGAGCATCAACGGCACTGCCGCGAACAGCGCCGCCAGTGTCGTCATCAGGATCGGCCGGAACCGCAGCAGCGCCGCCTGGTGAATGGCCTCCTGCGCCGACTTGCCCTGCTGCCGCTCGGCGTCGATCGCGAAGTCGATCATCATGATCGCGTTCTTCTTCACGATGCCGATCAGCAGGATGATGCCGATGATCCCGATCACGCCGAGGTCGTTGCCCGTCACCATCAGCGCCAGCAGCGCACCGACACCGGCCGAAGGCAGCGTCGACAGGATCGTCAGCGGGTGGATGTAGCTCTCGTACAGCACACCCAGCACGATGTAGACGCAAACCACCGCCGCCAGAATCAGCCACAGCTGGTTCGACAGCGATTTTTCGTAGGCACCCGAAGCGCCCAGAAACGTCATCGTCACGCTCGCAGGCATGCCGATGTCCTTCGCGGCCTGGCGTATCGAGTCGACCGCCTTGCCGAGCGACACACCATGCGCCGTGTCGAAGCCCACCGTCGCCGCCGGGTACTGCGCCACGTGCGTGATCTGCAACGGTGCGAGCTGCTCGCGGATCGTCGCGACCGCCGACAGCGGCGTCGGCGAGCCCGAGCCGGTCTTGAGGTTCAGCGTGCCGAGCTGCTGCGGCGTCTCGATCGAATCGGACTTGGCCTCCAGGATCACGCGGTACTGGTTGGTCTCGGTGAAGATGGTCGACACGATGCGCTGGCCGAACGCGCTGTAGAGCACGTCATCGACCGCGCTGGCCGTCACGGAGAGGCGCGACGCCGTGTTGCGGTCGATGTCGACGTAGGCCGAGAGCCCCTGCGCGCCGGCATCGCTGGTCACGTTGCGCACGTTCTTTTCGCTCTCGAGCCGGGCCATCAGCTTCTTGACCCACTCGGTGACGGTGGCCGAATCGACCCCTTCGATCGACAGGCGGTATTCAGTCGGCCCGGTTTCGGCGTCGATCGTCAAGTCCTGCGTCGGCTGCAGGTACAGCGTGACGCCGGCCACCTCGCGCACGCGGTCGCGCAGCCGGTTCATGGTGTCTTCCTGGTCGCCGCGATCGGCCTTCAGGTTGATCAGCATGCGGCCGGTGTTCAGCATCGTGTTGTTGGCGGCATCGACCCCGGTGAACGAGCTCAGGCTTTGCACGTCCGGGTCGGCCAGGATGGCGCGCGCCGCGGCCTGCTGCAGCTCGGCCATGCGCACATACGACACGTCCTGCGCGGCCTCGATGCGGGCCTGCAGCTGGCCGGTGTCCTGCGTCGGAAACAGGCCCTTGGGAATGAACACGTAGAGCAGCACGGTGAGCACCAGCGTCAGCAGTGCCACCACCAGCGTGAGCCCCTGGCGGCGGAACACCCAGCTCAGCCACACGTCGTAGCGCGCGATCACGCGGTCGAAGAAGGCCTGCACCTTGCCCGCCAGGCCGCGCGAGGCGTTGTGCGGTTCGGTCTTGAGCATGCGCGCCGACATCATCGGCACCAGCGTGAGCGACACCACGGCCGAGATCAGGATCGTGATGGCCAGCGTCACCGCGAACTCGCGGAACAGCCGCCCCACCACGTCGCCCATGAACAGCAGCGGAATCAGCACCGCGATCAGCGACACGGTGAGCGAAATGATGGTGAAGCCGATCTGCGCCGCGCCCTTGAGCGCGGCCGCGAACGGCGTCTCGCCCTCCTCAAGGTAGCGCGAGATGTTCTCGATCATCACGATCGCGTCGTCCACCACGAAGCCGGTCGCGATGGTCAACGCCATCAGGCTCAGGTTGTTGAGGCTGTAGCCCATCATGTACATCAGGCCGCAGGCACCGATCAGCGAGATCGGCACGGCCAGGCTCGCGATCAGGGTGGCGCGCCAGCTATGCAGGAAGAAGAAGATCACCAGCACCACCATCACCACGGCCAGCACCAGCTCGATTTCCACATGCCAGACCGACGCGCGGATGCCGGTGGTGCGGTCGCTCAGCACCGCCACGTCCATCGCCGCGGGCAGGCCGGCCTGCAGATCGGGCAGCTGCTTCTTGATGGCGTCGACCGTGGCGATCACGTTGGCGCCGGGCTGGCGCTGCACGTTGAGGATGATCGCAGGAGTCAGTTCACCGGTCAGGCCCGACCAGGCACCCAGCTTGGTGTTTTCGGCGCTGTCGACCACCTGCGCCACGTCGGTCATGCGCACCGGCGCGTCGTTCTTGTACGCGACGATCAGGCTCTTGTAGTCGTCGACCGTCACCAGCTGGTCGTTGGCGTTGATGGTGTAGGAACGCTTCGGCCCGTCGAAGGTGCCCTTGGCGCTGTTGGCGTTGGCGTTCGAAATCGCAGTGCGCAGCGCGTCGAGGCCGATGCCGTAGGACGCCAGCGCGCGCGTGTCGGCCTGGATGCGCACCGCCGGCCGCTGGCCGCCCGACAAGGTGACCAGGCCGACGCCCGACACCTGGCTGATCTTCTGCGCGAGCCGGGTGTTGACGATGTTCTGCACCTCGGTGAGCGGCATCGTCTTCGAGCTGATCGCGAGCGTGAGCACCGGCGCGTCGGCCGGGTTCACCTTGGCGTACACCGGCGGCGCGGGCAGGTCGGCCGGCAGCAGCGAGTTGCTGGCGTTGATGGCGGCCTGCACCTCCTGCTCGGCCACGTCGAGCGTTTCGGTCAGGCCGAACTGCAGCGTGATGATCGACACGCCCGCGGCGCTGGTCGAGCTCATGCGGTTGAGCCCCGCCATCTGGCCAAACTGGCGCTCCAGCGGCGCGGTGACGGTGCGGCTCATCACCTCGGGGCTGCCGCCGGGGTACAGCGTCTGCACCTGGATGGTCGGGTAGTCGACCTGCGGCAAGGCCGACAGTGGCAGGAACTTGAAGCCCACCAGGCCGGCGAGCACGATCGCGACCATCAGCAGCGCCGTCGCGACGGGCCGCTCGATGAATGGGCGCGACGGACTCATTGGCTGGCGCCCCCTTCACGCCGCGGCCGCTGTTCGCCCATGCGCTGCCAGCGCTCCAGCGCGGCCGGCTCGCCCTTGTCCAGCGATTCGAGAAAGCGCTTGCGGCGCTCCAGTTGTTCGGGGTCGTCCTTGGCCGCGTCGAGCATGCGCTGGCGCTCTGCCGCGGTCGGCAGCGGGCGCGGCGCTGTCGGCGTTGCCGACGTTGCGGGCGCGGCAGGCGCTGCGCCCGGCGCAGCCGGTGCAGCGGAAGGTGGGGCCGCGGAAGGTGGGGCCGCGGCGGGTGCGGCGGCAGACGGTGCAGCGGTGGAAGGTGCCGCGGCGGAAGGCGCAGGCGCAGACGATGCAGCCGGTGCCGGTGCCGAGGCCGCGCCTTGCGGCGCCGATGCGCCCTGCCTGCGCCCGCCAGCGCCGGCACCCGAGCCGCGCTGGCGCGGCGCGTCGGTCGGCAATTGCACGGTCGAGCCATCCTTCAGCCGGTCGCCGCCTTCGGTGACGACGCGCTCGCCGTCTTTCAGGCCTTCGGTGATCACTACCGACTCGACCGACGCATCGCCGCGCTTCACGTTGCGCATGCTCACGGTGCGGTCTTCGTTGATCACGTACACATAGTTGCCGGTGCCGGCCGTGCGCAGCGCCGTCACCGGCACCACCACGGCGCCGTCGATGGTGCGCAGCTGCAGCTTGATGTTGACGAACTGGCTCGGGAACAGCGTGTTCCTGGCGTTGTCGAAGCGCGCCTTGGCCTTCACCGTGCCGGTGGTGGTGTCGACGATGTTGTCCAGCGTCGAAAAGGTGCCGGTGTCGAGCGTGACGGCGCGCGTGCGGTCGAGCGCCGTCACCACCAGCTTCGCACCCTGGATCATGCGGGCCTCGATCTCGGGCACGCGGTCTTGCGGCACCGAGAACTGCACGTCGATCGGGGTCATCTGGGTGATCACGGCGATTCCGGTGGTGGCGCCCGCGGCCACGTAGTTGCCGGGGTCGACCGTGCGCAGGCCGACACGGCCGGTCACGGGCGAGGCCACGCGCGTGAAGTCGAGGTTCAGTTTGGCGCTGTCTTCGGCCGCCTTGTCGGTGATGACGGTGCCTTCGAGCTGCTTGACCAGCGCGGCCTGGGTGTCCACGTCCTGCCGCGCAATCGAATCCTGGCCCAGCAGCGTGCGGTAGCGCTCCAGCGTGACGCGCGCGGCCTGCAGCTGTGCCTCGTCGCGCACGCGCGTGCCCCGCGCCTGCATCAGTGCCTGCTCATAGGGGCGCGGGTCGATGCGTGCGAGCACCTCCCCCTTCTTCACGATCTGCCCTTCCTTGAACAGCACGTCGGTCATCACGCCGGCCACCTGCGGCCGCAGCGTGACGGTGGTGACGGGCGTGACAGTGCCGAGCGCATCGAGCATCACCGGGATGTCGGCCCGCGCCGCGACCGCCATGCCGACCGTGATGGCTGGGCCGCCACCGCCGCGTGCGCCGCCCGGCCCGCGGGGGCCGCCAGGACCGCCTGGGCCACCGCCACTGCCGCGCCCGCCGCCCGTCGCGGTCTCGGCCGGCGGCCGGTTGATCAGGTACCAGGCCGCACCGGCCACACCGGCCGTCAGCAGCAGCGCCACGACGGCACCGATCCAGCGCCGCCGGCGCCGCGGCGGCACCTGGGGGGTCGATGGCTGGGGCTGGGGCTCGGGCGGGCGGGAATCCATGGGTCGTCCTGGTAACTGTGCAAAGCGTTCGACGACGCCGGAGCGCTCGCCGCGGCCGATCGTAGCGCGCGACCCCGCGGGCATTGCGACGGGCATCCTGCGACGCCGTAAAGGCTCTGTAAAGCACGCAAGGCGGGGCGGTCTTCATCGCTGCGGGCTGCATCTGGCGCCGTTTTGCTGCATTTCGTCGCATCCGGGTCGCGGTGGCGGCGGGGCATCGGCACAGTTCGCCCATCGCTTCTTCAACCCTGTTTTTCCCACCCCCAAGGAGTTCCACCATGCTGCTGCAAATCATCGCCCACACGCCCCGCTGGGTGTTTGTCGTGTTCGCCCTGCTGGTATGGCTCGGCAGCAAGCAGCTGCTGGCCGGCCGCGTGAGCCTGACCCGTGTGACGATCCTGCCGATCGCCATGGCCGGCCTGTCGGTCTACGGCGTGCTGTCGGCCTTCGGCGATGCGCCGATGGCGCTGGCCGGCTGGGCCGTGGCGGCGGCGGTTGCGGTGGCACTGGTGCTGCAGCGCCCGTTGCCGGCGGCCACCCGCTACGACCCCGACACGCGCACCTTTCACGTGGCCGGCAGCGCGGTGCCGCTGGCGCTGATGATGGGCATCTTCTTCACCAAGTACGTGGTCGGCGTGCAGATTGCCCTGCACCCCGAGCTGGCCCACCATCACAACTTTGCGCTGGCCATCGGCACCCTGTACGGCGCCTTCAGCGGCATCTTCGCGGGCCGGACGCTTCGCCTGTGGAAGCTGGCGATCCGCCGCGATCGCGCCATCGCCGACGGCCAGCCGGCCTGAGCCATCCATCGCCCAACAGGAGATCATCATGGAAACCAACGACACCTCCCTCGACAAGCTGGCCCGCCGCCGCGCCAAGGCCAAGCTCGGCTGGTTCAGTCATGCCGCGGTGTACCTCGCGGTCAACGCCGGGCTCATCACCCTCTCGCTCGCCAACGGCCGGGCCTGGGCCATCTTCCCGCTGCTTGGCTGGGGGCTCGGCCTGCTGATGCACGGCATCGCGGTCTGGGTGTTCGCGCCGGGAGGCAACCTGCTGGAGGGCATGGTGCAGCGCGAGCGTGCCAAGCTGGACGCGACCAGGGGCCAGCCGTGGTGAGCGGCCGGTTCAGGCGCCTGCTGGCGTTGGCAGCCCTCGGCACCGCCGCCGGCCTGGCCTCGGCCGCCACCGGGGTCACCGTGCTGCCGGCGCCGCCGGACAGCGGGCCGGTCACGGTGTTCTATCCCACCAGCACCGCGGCCACCAGCAAACTCCAGCGCGGCGCCTTTTCGATCGATGCCACGCTGAACGCAGCGCCGCTGCGCGGCAACGGCCGCCTTGTGGTCATGTCGCACGGTTCGGGCGGTTCGCCCTGGCCGCAGGCCGACCTGGCGCAGACGCTGGTGAACGCGGGCTTCACCGTCGCCATGCCCGAACACGCCGGCGACAACTGGCACGACATGCGCGACGTCGGCCCCGCCACCTGGAAGCACCGGCCCAAGGAGGTGTCGCAGGCGATCGACGCGATGGCCGCCGACGCGCGCTTCGCACCGCTGCTCGACTTCCAGCGCGTCGGTGTCTACGGCATGTCGGCCGGCGGTCTCACCGCGCTGACGCTGGCCGGCGCGCGCTGGTCACCGGCCAGGCTGTCGAAGCACTGCGATGCGCACCTGACCGAGGACTTTCCGACCTGCGTGGGACTCACCACCGAACTCAACGGCGGTCCGTTCGACGCGCTGAAGCGCACCATCGCAACCTGGATCATCCATTTCAAGTTTGCTGACGACACCGCCCCGCAGGGCTGGGACGAGCCGCGCATCAAGGCGGCCGTGGCGTCCGTGCCCATGGCGGCGCCAGTCGACATGGCCTCGTTGGTGCAGCCCCGCATCCCGCTCGGCCTGGTGCGCGCCGGCAAGGACGGCTGGCTGGCGCCGCAATGGCACATCGATGCGGTGCGCGAGGCATGCAAGGGCTGCGTGCTGCTCGCCGACATGAGCACGGCCGGGCACGGCTCCATCCTTTCCCCGCAACTGACCGGCCTGCCGGCGCGCGCCGCCCGCCTGCTGGACGACCCACCGGGCTTCGACCGCGCTGCCGTGCCGCAGGCCTACACCGCCATCACCCGCTTCTTCGTCCAGAATCTGGCGCCATGAAGATTCAATGGGGCGATGCCGCCCGCCACTACCTGCAGGTCGTTGCGTTCTGCTGCGTGGTCGCGGTGCTCACCACCCTGATCTGGCCGGCCAAGACTTACTTCGTGCAGGTGGGCTATGCCACCTCGGTGGGCACCATCACCTGGGTCGTGATCGAGTTCGGCCGCTACTTCGTCGACGAGCGCAACTGCCATACCAGCCATACCGGCGGCCATGGCTGGCCCAAGGGCTGGCGCGGGGTGCTGCTGACCTCCACCGGCATCGCCTTCGGTTTCATCTTCGGCGACCGCCTGGGCGATTTCTTCTTCGGCACCGGCCTGGTGAACACGCCGCGCGACAACAAGATCAGCCTGGCCATCACCATCGTGGCCGGCGGCGTGGCCAGCTTCTACTTTCATGCGCGCGGCAAGGCGGCGAACATGGCCGCCAAGATCAGCGCCGCCGAACGCGACGCCAGCGAAGCCAAGCTCAAGCTGCTCGAAACGCAGCTCGAGCCGCACATGCTGTTCAACACGCTGGCCAACCTGCGCGTGCTGATCACCACCGATCCGCAGCGCGCCGTGGCGATGCTCGACCGGCTCAACAGCTACCTGCGTGCCACCCTGAGCGGCTCGCGCGCGCTGGTGCATCCGCTGTCGGCCGAGTTCGATTTGCTACGCGATTACCTGGAGTTGATGTCGGTGCGCATGGGCGACCGCCTGCACTACACGCTCGACCTGCCCGAGGCCCTCCGCAATGCATCGGTGCCGCCACTGCTGCTGCAGCCGCTGGTCGAAAACGCCATCCAGCACGGGCTGGAACCCAAGGTCGGCGGCGGCAGCATCACGGTGCGCGCGTCGCAGCGCGGCAGCGACGGCGGCGCGCTGCTGGTCATCCAGGTCGCGGACACCGGCATCGGCCTGGCACCACAGGTCAACACCCTGGACGAGCCCGGCCGCGGCTTCGGCCTGACGCAGGTGCGCGAGCGCCTGGCCAGCGCCTACGGTACGCGCGGCGCCATCGAATTGATCGCCGCCCCCGAAGGCGGGACGCTCGCCACCGCCACCTTCCCCTTGAAAACCCCTGCATGACCCGCCCCACCGCCCTGATCGCCGAAGACGAAAAACTGCTGGCGCAGGCGCTGCGCGGCGAACTCGCGCAGGCCTGGCCCGAGCTCGACGTGCTGGCGATGGTCGGCGACGGCGGCAGCGCGGTCAGCGAAGCGCTGCGCCTGTTGCCCGACGTGCTGTTTCTCGACATCCGCATGCCGGGCCAGGACGGCCTGGCTGCCGCGGCCGAACTGGCCGACGCCTGGCCGCTGGAGCGCGCGCCGTTGCCGCAACTTGTGTTTGTGACCGCCTACGACGAGTACGCCGTGCGCGCATTCGAGCAGCACGCGGTCGACTACGTGCTGAAGCCGGTGCAGCCCGAGCGCCTGCGCAAGACCACGGCCCGACTGCAGGCCGCGCTGGCCGCCCGCGCACCGCGCGAAGCCGTGCCGAACGGTGCCGGCGCCGCGCTGGAAGAAACCCTGGCGCAATGGCGCCGCATGCTGTCGGCGGCCGGCAACGGCGCCCTGCCCGGGCAGCCGGCTCCGCTGAAGCGCATCGCTGCCAGCGACGCCGGCAGCGCGGGCGCCACCGTGCGCATGGTGCCGGTCGACGAGGTGCTGTACTTCGAGGCGGCCGACAAATACGTGCGCGTGCTCACCGCGGGCCACGAATACCTGATCCGCACGCCGCTTAAGCAACTGCTGCCGCAGCTCGATGCCAACGCCTTCTGGCAAGTGCACCGCGCCGTGGTGGTGAACACCGAGGCGATCGAATCGGTGCACCGCGACGAGGCCGGCAAGCTGCATCTGCAACTGCGCGCCCGCAAGGAGCGGCTGGCGGTGAGCCGGCTCTTCGCGCACCTCTTCCGCGCGATGTAGCGCGAAGTTGCGCGATGTAGCCGGTCAGCCGGCGCCGGCGCGGCTCAGGCCCCGACGGGCGACGCCGCCACCAGGTGCTCGGTCAGAAACCACACCTGGAGTTCGTTGGTGCGCAGCACGTTGCTCACGAATACGTCGTTGCTGCCGTCGTCGCCCGCTTCGTCGACCTTCTTGGCTGCCTTGCGGGCCTCGACGATGATGAGTTCGTGCGCCTTGGCCAGGCGCTTGATCTGTACCGCAGCCGGCTCACGGCCGCGCGGCGGGCGCTCGATCTTCGTGGTTTCGGCAATGTCGGCCGCCATGGCCAGCGCGATGCCGCCAAGCAACTGGATGCGCTCGGCCAGGATGTCGACCAGCAGCACCTGGGCTTCGTAGTGCTGGTCGTACATCAGGTGCAGTTGGTTGAACGTGGGGCCCACCACCTGCCAGTGGTGCTTCTTGTACATGTCGCGCAGCGTCATGGTGTCGGCCAGGCACTGGTTGAGCAGCGCCACGCTTTCCTTGCACACCTTTTCAGACAGGCCGTTCGGCAGCTTGACGATTTCGCCGTACTTCTGCGTTTCGTGGCTTGGCTGGTCCAGGTCGGGCTTCACGGCCTGCTGCTTCTCGGTCATGGTGGCGGTGTTCATACGTTGGCTCCGGGATGTTGCGAAAGAAATCGGAAACCACGGTTTTAGCGACCACACACCGCCCTGCGCGTAGGTGGCGGGGCCGTCCGCGCGCCGCCGTTTTTCCATGAAAAAAGCCGGCTCCGATTCCGGAGCCGGCCTTGGGCGATCGTGGGGCGGTGACAACAGGCGGTCGCGAGGGTGGCCCCCTGCCGCCTGGCTGCCTCAGCGCCAGTCGCGACGGTGGTGATGGCGATAGTAGCCGTCACCGCGGCCGTAGTAGCCGTGACCGCGGCCGCCGTAGTAGACGGGGGCCGGACGGTAATACACCGGCGGCGGCGCGTAGTACACGGGGGCCGGACGGTAGTAGACCGGCGGCGGGGGCGCGTAGTAGGCCTGCGGCGGGTTGTAGTAGACGGGTGCCGGCGGGGCGTAATAGCCAGGCTGGGCCACGCCGACAGCGATGCCAGGGGCGTTGACGCCGACCGACCAGCTCACGCCGCTCGCGTTGGCCGATGCAGCCGTGAACAAGGCACCTGCGGCCACGGCGGCGGCGGCAGACCATTTGAAGAAGGTTGAACGGTTGAAGCTCATGGTGGGATCTCCGGTTACAGGCGGAATTTCCGCCGATGTGGGTATTGAACGCGTCAGGTGCAAATCAGGTGCACGCCCTTGTGTGAAGAAAGTTGCCAAAAGTAACCCGCACAAACCTGCCCCCTAGAATGAACAGATGACTTCTCCCGTTGACAAAGATACCGCCAAGCCGAGCAATTTCCTGCGCCACGTGATCGAAAACGACCTCGAACAGGGCGCCTACGCAGCGCGCAAATGGGGCGGCAGCCCCGGCGACGCGCAACACCATGCCCAAGGCATGGAAGACCCGGCCAAGGTGCGCATGCGGTTTCCCCCCGAGCCCAACGGCTACCTGCACATCGGCCATGCCAAGAGTATCTGGCTCAACTTCGAGCTGGCCAAGGAATACGGCGGCGTGTGCCACCTGCGCTTTGACGACACCAACCCCGAGAAGGAAGAGCAGGAATACGTCGACAGCATCCGCGACGCGGTGAAGTGGCTCGGCTACGAAACCTTTCTGGCCGACCGCCCGAGCGCGCCCGGCACGATGCAGCCGCACGAATACTTTGCAAGCGACTACTTCGACTTCATGTACCGCGCGGCCGAGTACCTGATCACGGCCGGCCTGGCCTACGTGGACGAGCAAAGCGCCGACGAGATCCGCCACAACCGCGGCGACTTCAACACGCCCGGCACCGACAGCCCGTTCCGCACCCGCACGCCCGACGAAAACCTCGCCCGCTTCCGCGCCATGCGCGACGGCCAGCTCGAAGACGGCGCCGCCATCCTGCGCGCGAAGATCGACATGGCGAGCCCCAACATCAACATGCGCGACCCGGCGCTCTACCGCATTCGCCGGGCCACGCACCACAACACCGGCGACAAGTGGTGCATCTACCCGATGTACACCTTTGCGCACCCGATCGAAGACGCGCTGGAGCAGATCACCCACAGCATCTGCACGCTGGAGTTTGAAGACCAGCGCCCCTTCTACGACTGGCTGCTCGATCGCCTGGCCGAAGGCGGCCTTGTCGCCAGCCCGCACCCGCGCCAGTACGAGTTTGCGCGCCTGAACGTCACCCACGTCATCACCAGCAAGCGCAAGCTGCGCCAGCTGGTGGAAGAAAAGCACGTCGACGGCTGGGACGACCCCCGCATGCCCACCCTCGCCGGCCTGCGCCGCCGCGGCTACACGCCCGAGGCGCTGCAGCTGTTCTGCGAACGCAGCGGCGTGACCAAGTCCGGCGGCTGGATCGACTACGCGAGCCTCGAAGCCGCGCTGCGCGACACCCTCGACCCCATCGCCCCGCGCGCCATGGCCGTGCTCGACCCGGTCAAGCTCGTCATTACCAACTGGGGCGAATTGATGGGCGGCGACGACCTGCTCGACGACTGCACCGCCCCCGTGAACCCGCGCGACCCCGAAGGCGGCCTGCGCCGCTTCAAGATCGGCCGCGAGGTGTGGATCGAACGCACCGACTACGAAGACGTGCAGCCCAAGGGCTTCTTCCGCCTGTTCCCCGGCAACAAGGTGCGCCTGAAATACGGCCACACCATCGAATGCATCGGCGGCACGCGCGACGCCAGCGGCAAGCTGATGGAGGTGCAAGCCAAGCTGGTGCCCGACACCAAGAGCGGCACGCCCGGCGCGGACGCGATCAAGGTCAAGGGCAACATCACCTGGGTGGCCGTGGCCGACGCGGTGCCGGCCGAAGTGCGCCTGTACGAGCGGCTGTTTGCGACCGCGCAGCCGGGCAGCGGGGAACTGCTGGACGAGCTGAACAAGGACAGCCTGGTGACCTGCGCGGCGTTCGTGGAGCCGTCACTGGCCGCCGCGACGGCGGGCGGCGCGGGGTTTCAGTTTGAGCGGCATGGGTACTTTGTGGTGGATGCGAAGGCGGCCGGCGATGGGAAGTTTGTGTTCAATCGGGCTGCGGGGATGCGGGACAGCTGGGGTAAGTAGCAGTCCATTTACGTAGCACGCTGAAAAAAGCTCAGCGCGTTGCCAGCGGCATCATGCCGTTCAGCTTCCCGTCTGTTCGCGCCGCTATCCTGTCGGCTTTTTGTGAGGGGAGTGACAACGGGGTCGCACACCCCGTCTCTCATTCCTTCTTCACTCACCTCAGCGCAGGAGCCTTCATTCATGCAAGCCGTTTCCATCCATGTGGTCGATGTCGCCAACGGGGTCGTTGCCACGGGCATGCGGGTCGACATCGTGCGCGCTGACGGCACGCCGGGCGCTGCCGAGGGTGAGTGCTGGACACCGTTGGCGACGGGCAAGGTCGGGCGCAATGGCGTGGTCGATGGCATCGAGGGGCGCGAGCGGCTGTTCGACGTCGGCGTGTACGAGTTGCGGCTGCATGTGGCCGACTACTACCGCACGCGCGGCACGCCGTCGTTGCCGCAGCCGGCCTTCATGGAGGTGCAGGTGTTCCGCTTTGGCATTGCCGACGCTTCGCAGCACTACCACCTGCCGGTCAAGCTCACGCCGTGGGGGTTGTCGTGCTTTCGCGGGGCGGCCTGAGGGCGTCTGCACCCGTAACGAACGCATACCGCGTCCCCCTGCCCTCCCCGGTTCGCACCAGCAGGCCCAGCGCCGCCAGGTCGGTCAGTTCCCGATACGCGGTTGCGCGCGACACCTGCGCGATGGCGGTGTATTTCTCGGTGCTCATTCCGCCGGCAAAGCCCGTGGGTTCTGCGTCGTAGAGCTTGTTGAGCACCTTGCGCTGGCTCGCAGTGAGTTGCGGATGCTGGCTCAGCAGTGCGGCCCAGAAGCTGTTCTTGCGCGCTGCGCCCTGCACCTGGGCCACGGTGGCGGTGCAAGCCCTTTCCACGCAAGCGGCAAACCAGAGCACCCATGGCGTGACATCGAGCACGGGCTGGCTTGAGGCAGCATGCAGCTCGCGGTAGTAGCCGGTGCGATCCAGCCACATCTGGCGCGACAGGCTGAACAGCCGCGCGCCACTGCGCATGTCTTGCGCCATGGCCAGGTCGGAGAGCGCGCGGCCGATGCGGCCGTTGCCGTCTTCGAACGGGTGAACTGTTTCGAACCACAGATGCGCGATGGCCGCCCGCGCAATGCCGTCGAGGCCCGCACGCACGGCATCGTCGTTGAACCAGGCAAGCAGTTGTGCCATGTGCGCCGGCACGTCAGTCGAGGCGGGGGCCTGGTAGTGCACCACGTCGGGCTTGCCGATCCGGGGCGTGACGATTTGCATCGGCTCGATGTGCGTGCGCCAGCCTCCGACCACGATGCGCGTCACGCCGCTGCGCCCCGTCGGAAACAGGGCGGCGTGCCAGTCGAACAGGCGCTCGGCGCTCAGAGGCTCTTGCCAGCGCTGGACTGCCGCCTCAATGACATCCAGGGTCGCTTCCACGCGGGGCTCGCGCTGCTTCAACTGGGCGCGACCGCTTTGCGTCAGGCCGAGGCGGCGAGCGGCAGAGGCTCGGACAGAATTGATCTGCAATGTCTCGCCCTCGATCTGCGCCGTGGCAATGGCCTCGTCTGTCCACTCCGCCGTCTGCAGTTCGCCGACATCGATCAATTGCATGCCGCTGACCATGCCGAGCATGCGGCCCTGAGCCAGGCGCGCTGCCGTGAGCGCAGGCTGAAGCACCTGTGCGTCCACTTGCCAGCGCGGCCAATCGGGGGCTTGCCAGATCCACATGAAGCGTATTCTATGGATTTACGCTTCAAAAATGAAGCGCAAAAGGCACAACAACGCTTCGGCCCGGCAGCTCAGCTCCCTTCGCAAACCGCCGCCGGTAGTCCCGCGACGCCGCGGCCAGCAAGAAGGCGCGCTGCACACCGACGCGGTGCGCGCGTGCTGGCGCTTCGGCGCTGCGTTTGGCAGTATTTCAGGGGTCTTCGTCATTTCCGCCAGATGAGTTCGCTTTCACAATGACGGCATCAAAACGCAGATGCGCAAAGGAATCCTCATGAAGATCGTTGTCATCGGCGGCACCGGCCTCATCGGCAGCAAGCTTGTCAAGCTTCTGCAACTGCGCGACCACGAGGCCGTGGCGGCCTCGCCCAGCACGGGCGTCAACACCCTCACCGGCGAGGGCCTGGCCGAAGCGCTCGCGGGCGCGCAGGTGGTGGTCGACGTGACCAGTTCGCCCGCGTTCGAAGACAAGGCCGTGCTCCACTTCTTCGAGACCTCGGGCCGCAACCTGCTCGCGGCAGAAGCCGCTGCGGGGGTGCAGCACCACGTGGCGCTGTCGGTGGTCGGCACCGAGCGGCTGCAGAGCAGCGGCTACTTCCGCGCCAAGCTGGCGCAAGAGGCCCTGATCGAGGCCGGCAACATCCCCTACACGATCGTGCGGGCCACGCAGTTCCTGGAGTTCCTCCGCGGCATCGCGCAGTCGGGCACGGAGGGGCAAACGACGCGGCTCTCGACCGCGCACCTGCAGCCGATCGCGGCCGACGACGTAGCCGCGGCGATGGCCGACTGCGCGCTGGGCGCACCGGTCAACGCCATGGTCGAGCTCGCCGGCCCGGAGCGCGCGAGCCTCTCCACGATGGTGCAGCGCTACCTCCGCGCCACGAACGACCCGCGCACCGTGGTGCCCGATGCCAAGGCGCTGTACTTCGGCGCGCTGCTGAACGACCAGTCGCTCACGCCGGGCGACAACCCGCGGCTCGGCGCGATCACCCTTGAGACCTGGCTGGCCCGAAAGGCTAGCCCTGTGCAGTAGGACGGACGACGATCTCGCCGACGTCCACGTCGGCGGGTTGCTCGATCGCGAAGCCGATGACCCGTGCGGTCGCCTCCGGCAAGGCGCGTCGTGGGCGACGGCTCGACGCTATGCTGACCCGCCATGACACCTGCCCCCGCGAGCCGCCTGATCCGCTTCAACAAGCCCTACGGCGTGCTGAGCCAGTTCACGCCGGAAGGCCGCTGGCGCGGGCTGAAGGACTTCATCGACATCCCGGGCGTCTACGTGGCCGGCCGACTCGATGCCGACAGCGAGGGTCTGCTGCTGCTCACGGACGACGGCAAGCTGCAGGCCCGCATCGCCGATCCGCGCTTCAAGATGGAAAAGATCTACTGGGTGCAGGTGGAAGGCGTGCCGACCGATGCGGCGCTGGCCGCCTTGCGCACCGGCGTTCAGCTCAACGACGGCATGACACTCCCGGCCCGTGCGCGCCTGCTCGATCCGCCACCCGATGTGTGGGAGCGGCAGCCGCCGATCCGCGAACGCCGCAGCATTCCCACGGCCTGGCTGGAACTGGCCATTCGCGAGGGCCGCAACCGCCAGGTGCGGCGCATGACGGCGGCCGTGGGGCTGCCGACCCTGCGCCTGATCCGTGCCGCGATCGGGCCCCATACGCTGGACGGGCTGCCGCCCGGTAGCTGGGCAGACGACGCCGCCATGCCCTGAACATGCGCTTTCGTTTGGCAAAATTTTCTCCCCCTTGGGTGAAAGCAGGCATGCAATTGGAAAACCGTTTGCGCCGGGCGCTCTAAGCTGGAGGCATCGGGCCCGGAATTCGCAGGGCTTCTGTTTTTGTCTGGAGTGACCATGAAGCTGCGTTTGAAAAAACTTTCCCTCGGGCTGGCTGCCTGCCTGGCCCTCGCGCCGCTCTCGCCGCTCATGGCGCAAACCGACAGCAAGCCGCTGCGCATCGTGGTGCCGTTTGCGCCCGGTGGTGCACAGGACGTGATCGCGCGCTACCTCGGCGCCAAGCTCACCGGCAAGATGGGCGGCACGGTCATCGTCGACAACAAGGCGGGCGCGGGTGGCATCGTGGCCGCCGATGCGGTGGCCAAGGCCACCGATGGCGCCACGGTGCTGATGGCCACCGGCGGCGCCATCACGGTCGCGCCGCAGCTCCAGTCCAAGCTACCTTACGACCCGCGACACGATCTGGTGCCGGTGGCCCTGATCGCAGACACACCGATGACGGTGGCGGTGCGCTCGGACAGCGCCTACAAGACGCTGGCCGATGCGCTGCGCGATGCGAAGGCACGCCCCGGCCAGGTGACTTACGCCTCCACCGGCAACGGCACGGTGTCGCATCTCACCGGCGCGCTGCTGGGCCAGGCCGCCGGCGTCACGTTGCTGCACGTTCCCTACCGCGGTGCCGCCCCTGCCCTGACCGACCTGATGGGCGGGCAGGTTGCCCTGATCGTCACCAGCGCCGCGTCGATCGATCCGATGGTCCAGAGCGGCAAGGCCCGCGTGCTCGGCACCTTCTCGAAGGCGCACCTGCCCTCGCTCGGCAATCCGCCAACGGTGGGCGAAGCCGCCAAGCTGCGCGGCATGGAGGTGCCGATCTGGGTGGGCGTGATGGCGCCGGCCCGCATGCCGGCCGAGCAGGTGAAAAAGCTCTCGGCCGCGCTGCTCGAGGTGTGCCAGTTGCCCGAGACGAAGCAGCACTTTGCCCAGCTCGGCGCGGTCAGCACCTGCGGTGGCAGCGCAGAGCTCGACAAGGTCATTGCCGAAGACAACCAGCGCTGGGCCAACGTCGTCAAGCTCGGCGGCATCAAGCTTGATTGAAGAAGCAGCGCAGCGCCATCGCGTCGGCATCGCAGGCGCCGGCGCCATCGCGCTCGCCAGTGCGGCCTGGCTGATGCGGGCCGGGCACGGCGCCATGCTGTGGTCGCCCGGCGGCACCGGTACCGAAGCATTGCGCACGAACCCGCTGCATGCCGAAGGGCTGCACCAGGGCACGCTCGCGGTGCAGGTGGCGGACGACCCGGCCCGGCTCTGCCGCGAGAGCGACGTGCTGCTGGTCGCCGTGCCGGCCAACGGCCACCGCCGCGTGATGGATGCGCTGCTGCCATGGCTGCGCGACGGGCAGGTGGTGATCGTCAGCTCGATGGCCTCGCTTTCGGCCCTCTACCTGCACGAGAGCGCCTTGCGCGCCGGCAGGCGGGTGACGGTCGTCAGCTTCAGCACCACGGTGTTGACCGCGCGCCGCGCGTCGCCCGGGCATGTGCACATCATGATGCGGCGCAGCGCGGTGGGCGTCTCGGCGCTGCCGCAGGCGCAGACGGATGCGGCGGTGGCGTTGTGCACGGCGCTGTTCGGCGACGGCTTCTCGGCGCAGCCGAATGCGCTGGCCAGTGCCCTGTCCAACGTCAACCCCGGCACCCATGTGCCGCTGGCGTTGTTCAACTGGACGCGCATCGAACGCGCCGAGGCCTGGCCGCAGTACCACTGCCTTACGCCGGGCGTGGCGCGGGTTATCGAGACGCTGGACGCCGAGCGGCGCGCGCTGGCCGCGGCCTTCGGCATCGAGGTCGGCAGCGTCGAGGCGCATTTCGCGCGATCGTTCGGCACCACCTCCACGCGACTGCAGGACATTGCGGACGAGTTGCACGCGCAGCGCGGCGGCCCGCCCGGGCCGACCCGCCTGGACACGCGTTTTCTGACCGAAGACATTCCGTACGGGCTGGTGTTTCTGCAGGCGCTGGGCCGCGTGGCGGGCGTGCCGATGCCGGCGACCCGCACCATGGTGGACAGTGCTGCACTGGTGGCCGGCCGCGACCATGCGCTGGACAACGACCTTCTCGAGCCGCTCGGCCTCGTGGCCGAAACGGTCGCGGGCCTGCAGGCGCGGTTGCGCTGATGCACCGATGCACTGATGCGCTAATGCGCTGAGGCGCTGACGCGCTGAACCTGCGCGCCCGCGCGGATCAGGCCGCGACCGTTGCCGCCGCTTCAGGAAAAATCGGCTCGCCCATGTTGAGCATGAGCCGGTTGGCCCATGCGAAAAGTGCCACGGCGTGCACCAGGTCGAGCACTTCCATGTCGCCCAGCCCGGCCTGCCGCAGCGCGCGGACGTGTTCGGCCGAAAGTGCATCGGGCTTCAGCGCGAGTTCGGCCGAGAACCTGACGATGGCCTGCTCGCGCGGCGTGGTGCCGGCCGATAGAGGGTCTTCGAACAACTGCGCGATCACGTCGTTGCGCTTGGCCAGTTGCTCGAAGCGCTGGGCGTGCACCGACGCGCAGTAGACGCAGCCATTGAGGCGCGATTCCACCGTGGCACCCAGCTCGCGTTCGGCGCGCGGCATGCCGCCGGGCGCGAACATGATGGCGTTGAAGGCAATCGAGCGCTGCAGCAGCATTTCGGGCTGGTGCGCCAGCAGCAGGAAGTAGGCCGACTGCTTGGCCTGCGGGCTCATTTCTTCCAGCGCGGCGATCTGCTCCGGGCTCGCGGTGGCGAGGTCGACCGTCTCGAGCCAGGCCTTCCAGCCGAGCACCTCGTTGGTGAAGCCGTGGCTGCGGATCGGCGTGCTTGCGAGTACGGCGCTCATGCTGCGGCTCCTGCTTCGGCCATGGCCTGCAGGCCGGCAACCACGCGGATCTGGTACGACAGAAACGCGATCAGCTGGCCCAGCGCGACGACGGCGGGAGTGCTGAGGCCGGCGCGCAAGAGCGCATCGATCGCCGCGCGGTCGCCCTCGATCGGGCGGTCGATAAGCTTGGCGGTGAAGCCCAGGATCGTCTTCAGGCGGGCATCGGCCGGCGGCGCTACGTTCCCGCTGGCGATGGCGTCGACCAGGGCAGCATCGGCACCGTCGGCCATCAGGCGGATGCGGTAGTGCGCGGCGAGGCTGTCGGCCTTCGACAGCCGGCTCGCATGCAGCGCCACCAGCAGCCGCTCGGTGACCGAAATGCCCTGCACCGCCGGTGAAAACATGCCCTCGTAGCTGCCCTGCGTGGATGCGACAACCTTGGGTCGCTGGCGCCGCAGTGCGTAGAGAGGGTGATCCGGGGCCAGCGGAACGGCCTGGTCGATCACGTCGATCACGTCGTCAGGCGTCGATGCAGAAGATGTCATTTCGTTGTGTGGATGGGCTGTGGTCAAACAAGAGAAACGGTGCGCGCGGTAGGCGGTGGCGCCGGCACCCATTCGTCGCCGAGCAGTTCGGGTTCGTCGTAGGCCTCGAGGTTGGCGAAATGCTGCTCGAAGTCCTCGCGGTAGAACAGGCTGGCCAGGCCGCTGGCCAGGCGCTTTGCGCCGTCGCTGATGGCGGGGATGTCGCCCGATACGGTGCCATGCGAAAGCGCGGCCGGGTAGCAGAAGCAGTGGATGCGGTCGAGCCCCGGGCATGCGCCGGCGGATTTTTCCTGCAGCTCGAAGGCCGGCCCCAGGTCGGGCGAGTCGGCCAGTTCTTCGTCTTCGTTGCCCGGCGCGGGCACGAAGCGGTCTTTCCAGGCGCGGATGTGCGGCGCGATGGCCGCGAACTCGGGCCGGCTGAACCAGTCGATGCGAAAGCCGGTGGCGACGATCAGGAAGTCGACCTCGAAATCGCCCCTGGGCGTGGAGATGGCCAGCGCATCGCCCGCCATCCCGACACCGCGGATCGGGCAGCCGAAATTGAAGCGCACGTTGGAGTGGCTCGAAACACGCTGGGTACTGCCGCGCGGCGGCGGCACGTTCGCGACGTTGATGTAGTGGCGCACGCGCCACTTGAATTCATCGGGCAGGTCGTAGTGGCCCTGCGTGAGGCCCGGCACGCCAGCGCCCTTGCCCTTGTTGACGCGCGGCAGGTCGTCGCGCCGGATCAGCAGGTCGACGCTGCGCGCACCGGCCTCCAGCGCCGTGGCGGCGCTGTCCATCGACGACGAGCCGGCACCGATCACGCCGACGCGCAGGCCGGCGAGGCTGTCGTAGTCCATCTCGTCCGAGGAATGGGCCCACCTGTCGCGCGGCAGCCCGCGCACGAAGGCCGGCACCGTCGGGCCGCCCAGGCCGTCGCGGCCGGTGGCCAGCACGACGCGGCGCGCCAGCACGCGGCGGGCGCCATCGGGCGTCTGCAAGTCGAGGCCCACCAGCGCGTCGGCACGCGGATGAATGGCGACCACCTGCGTGTCGTTGCGCACGTCCACCGCCATCACGCGCCGGTACCAGCGCAGGTAGTCCATCCATTGCAGGCGCGGAATCTTGTCCATCGCCGTCCAGGCGTCCAGCCCGAACTGCGCTTCGAACCAGGCGCGGAACGTGAGTGCCGGCAGGCCCATGGCCGGTCCGGTGAGTTCCTTGGGCGAGCGCAGCGTCTCCATGCGCGCGGTGGTGGCCCAGGGGCCTTCGAAGCCGGCGCTGGCACGGTCGAACACCACGGCGCGGATGCCCAGCTGCGCGAGGCCGACGGCGGCAGCCAGGCCGGCCTGGCCGCCGCCGATGATCACCACGTCGAGCACTGCTTTACCGGCATGCAGGCGCGGCGGCATCCAGTCGCGCGCCGGCCAGCCGAGCCATTCGAGGTCTTTGGCAAGGCGCCGTTCGAGCGCGGCCAGACCGTCGTGTGAGGAGAAGGAAGAAGGATCGGGATTCATGGGGAGGATGATGGGTTCAGTCCAGGCTGATGTTGGCCGTCCTGGCAACCTCTGCCCACTTCAGCCGGTTGGCATGCACGGTCTGCTTGAACTGCGCCGGTGTTTCGATGCGCACGGTGTTGCCCTGGCTTTCGAATCGGGCCCGCAGCTCGGGCTGTTCCATCACCGTGCGGATGGCGGCGTTGAGCTTGTTGACGATGGCCGGGTCGGTTCCCTTGGGCGCAAACACGGCGAACCAGATGGCACTGTCGAAGCCCTTGGTGCCGGGCAGTCCGCTCGACGCGATGGTCGGCACGTCGCTGACGGCCGCCACCGGCTTGACGGTGGTCACGCCCAGCAGCCGCACCTTGCCGGCCTTGAGCTGCGGCAGCGCGGTCTGCACCTGGTTCATGATGCAGCAGGTCTCGCCGCGCACCACCGACAGGATGGCTTCCGGCCCGCCCTTGTAGGGCACGTGGATCATGTTGAGGCCCAGCCGCGAATTGAACTCGGCAAAGGCCATGTGCGTGCCGGCACCGTTGCCGGTGGAGGCGTAGTTGTACTTGCCCGGGTTGGCCTTGACCAGGTCGACGAACTCCTTCAGCGTCTTCGCGTCGATGACCTCGGGATTCACCATGAGCACGTTCGAGACGTCGAGCACCGGCGCGACCGGCACGAAGTCGGCTTCCACGTCGAACGGCAGCTTCTTGTAGAGCGCGGCATTGCTGCCATGCGTGGCGGCCGTGCCGAAGACGAGGGTGTAGCCGTCCGGCTTCGAGTTGGCCACGTACTCGCTGGCGATGTTGCCGGCGGCGCCGGACTTGTAGTCGATGACCACGGGCTGCCCCAGTTGCTTGCCGAGCGGCTCCTGGATGGCGCGGGCGACGACGTCCACGCCGGAACCGGCCGGGAAGCCCATGATCATCGTGACCGGCTTGGTCGGCCATTCTTCGGCCGCAGCCGGCATGGCTGGCACGACGAGCGAAGCGGCAAAGGCCAGGTACAGTGCGGCGCGCTGGCAAGGGTGGCGAAAGGCGTTCATCTGGACTCTCTGAAAGTTGAAGGAATAACCGGGCGACGCAATGTCCGTGCGCGGGCCGCGGCGCTTCAGCCGTGCCGCTGCATCCGGTCGAGCGCGGATTGCATGTCGCGCATCAGATCGTTGCACGACTCCAGCCCTGCGTGGATGCGCAGCAACGGGCCTTCATGCGTCCACGGACGAACCGCGCGGGACGGCGGATCCATCGGCAGGGCCAGGCTCTCGAAGCCGCCCCACGACAGGCCGATGCCGAACAATTCGAGGCTGTCGAAGAAGATACCCAATGCCGCACGGCCTACCGGTTGCAGGGCTACTGCGAACAGGCCGCTTGCGCCCTTGAAGTCGCGCCGCCAGAGCGCATGGCCCGGGTCGTCCTGCAGCGCCGGGTGCAGCACCTGCGCCACCATCGGATGGCGAGCCATGCTCTCCGCGAGCAACACGCCATTCTCCCAGTGCCGGTGCAGCCGCACCGACAGGCTGCGCAGGCCGCGCAGCGCCAGGTACAGGTCGTCGGGCCCCGCGGTCTGGCCGAAATCGTGGGCCGTCTGCTGCAACAGGGGCCAGGCGCGCTCGTTGGCCGTCACCACACCGAGCAGCGCGTCGGAGTGGCCCACGATGTACTTGGTGGCGGCCTGGATCGACACGTCCACGCCGTGTTCGAACGGCTTGAAGAACAGCGGGCTGGCCCAGGTGTTGTCCATCACCACAAAGGCACCGACCCTGTGCGCCTCTTGCGCGATGGCCGGGATGTCCTGCACCTCGAACGTGGTGGAGCCCGGCGATTCGACGAACACCACGCGCGTGGTCGGCCGCATCTGCCGGCGGATGTCGGAGCCGGCCAGGGGGTCGAAGAACTCGACCTCGATGCCGAAGCGCTGAAGCACGGTGAGCGCAAAGGCGCGCGTCGGGCCGTACACGCTGTCGGTGATCAAGGCGTGGTCGCCGGGCTTCAGGAAGGCCAGCAGGCTGTGCGTGCAGGCCGCCAGCCCGGACGGGAACACGATGGCCTGGTGGCCGCCTTCCAGTTCGGCGATGGCGGTCTCGAGCGCGCGGGTGGTTGGCGTTCCGAAGCGGCCGTAAGAGGCATAGGGGTTGCCCGGCAGCTTGCGCGACTCCCACTCGCTGAGCGAACTCGACAGGATGGTGGAGCCGCGAAAGACCGGCGTGTTGACCATGCCGTGGTGGCTGGAAGAACTGCGCCCGGTACGCACCAGGCAGGTTTCGGATTCGAAGAGGGTCAAGGCACCGGACTTTCGCGCAATCGCTGTTGTGAACGAAGCCAGTCTAGAAAACCGGGGCTGGGTTTGTTTTGCTGAAATTGCCTCGAATGGCGCCGTCGTAGCAAAATCTTGCTCTCAGCTCCAGATTCTTCGAACAGATACGCCATTCATGGACAAAGTCGACAAATCCATCCTCGAAATGTTGCAGATCAACGCCGGTGCGTCGCTGCAGGAGATCAGCGAGCGCGTCAGCCTGTCGGCCACGCCCTGCTGGCGCCGCATCCAGCGGCTGGAGCGCGAGGGCTACATCCGGCAGCGGGTGGCGCTACTCGATCCGGACAAGCTGAACGTGGGCGTCACCGTCTTCGTCTCAGTGCGCACCAGCGAGCACAACGAACGCTGGTTCCAGCGCTTCACAGCCGTGGTCGCGGCCATTCCGCAGATCGTCGAGTTCTACCGGATGAGCGGCGATGTCGACTACCTGCTGCGCGTGGTGGTGCCCGACATCAAGGGCTACGACGCGGTCTACCAGCGGCTGATCCGGGAGATCGAGCTGTCCGACGTGAGTTCGAGCTTCGCGATGGAGCAGATCAAGTACACCACCGCGCTGCCGCTCGACTACGCCTGAGCAGCGCCGCGCGGCAGCCGCACTTCGAAGCGCGTGCCGTCTTCGTCGGTCGACGTGACGCTGATGACGCCCGAATGTGCGGTCACGATTTCGTGGGCGGCATAGAGGCCGAGCCCCATGTTGGCGCCCGAAGCCTGCCAAGCCACGTCGTCGACGTCGCGCACCAGCGGCTCGAAGATGGTGGGCAGGACCCCGGGGGAGATCGTGGCGCCGATACTGTGCACCGCGAGCACCACCTCGTCGGTGTCGGTGCCGGTTCCGTCCAGGGTGATGGTGATCGGTTTATCGGCTTTGCCGTACTTCAGTGCATTGAAGATCAGGTTGGCCACCACCTGGTGCAGCCGGTGGACATCCCAGTAGCCCCGCAGGTTGCCGCGGGCGTCCAGATCGATCACGCGCTCCGGATGGATGGCGAGGATCTCCTCGATGGTCTCGCGCGTGAAATTGTCGAGCTCGACCGTGTCGGGCTGGATCGCGACCTTGGCGCCCAGGCGATTGCGGGCGTATTCGACCAGGTCGTCCAGCAGCGCCTTCATGTGGGCCACGCTGCGCAGCGTGATGGTGGCCCTGCTCTTCGGGTCGGCTTCGGGCCGGCTGCGCGCCTCCAGCTGGGCGCAGCTCGCGATGATGCTGAGCGGCCCGCGCAGGTCGTGCCCCAGCACGCCGAGGAACAGGTCGCGCGCGTGGTCGACCTCCACCAGAAAGAACTTGAGCGACTCGGCGAGTGCCTCGTCCACGGCCTCGTTGAAGCGCGTCAGGTCTTCGACATCGTGGCTCGAAAACGCCGTGTGGCTTGCAACCCAGAGGCGCAGGATGGTTGCGCGCAAGGCGCGGTACTCGGCCACCATCTGGCTGATCTCGAAGCCGTTGCGCGCGCGCTGCTTCGCGTGGGCACGCGCGGGCCCCTCCGAGCCTCTGGCTTCGGGCACGAGTGGATCCTTCGCGCCTTGGCGCGCGTCCTCTTTCGGCCGACCCATGTCGGCGACGATCTCGGTCAGGATCTGGGACGCGTGGTCGCGCAGCGCTTGTTCGCTCAGGTTCCGGTCGGCCGGCTGGTTGGCGCGGGCGAACGCCGTCCACTCTTCCAGGATGGCTTCACGGTTGGCGAGGATGAATTCTGCAAGGCGCACGCCGACTCAAGCCCGCGGGTTTCTGCGCGGCGCCGGGGCCGCGGTGGGGTGGGTGATCATGGCATTGCTCCTGGCGCCGACAGGCGCAAACAGCGGCTATTGTCGGCTAGCCCGCGAAGGCGGCTCGCTAGACTGCTGGCATGTCCCGTCAGCGCGCCCCCCTCACCCTGCCCCCCTCCCCTCTGAACCGCCGCTCTGCCCTGCTCGGCGCAGCGGCGCTGCTGGCGCTGCCCGTGGCGCGCGCCAAGGCGCAAGCGGCCCCGCCGCCGCCTGCCCTGTGGCCGCGCGCGGCGCAGGTACCGGGCGGCATCGCGCGGCTGTCGCTGGGCCCCGCAGCGGCGCGGCCGCTGGCGCGCGATGGCGAACTGCCCCTGCTGGTGCTCGGCGATGCGATCGAATGGACGGCCCTGGTCGGCATCCCGCTGGCCGCCGCCCCGGGCGAGGCGCGCATCTCGGTGCAGCAGGCCGAAGGCGGTGCCGCGCGCGAACTCGCCTACATGGTGGCGCCCAAGCAGTACAGCGAGCAGCGCCTCAAGGTCGCACCCGGCACGGTGGATCTGTCGCCCGAGGACGAGGCGCGCTACAACCGCGAGCGCGCGCACCTGTCCACCGTCATGGCCACCTTCACCGAGCCCCGATTGCAGGAACTGCGCATGCGCGTGCCGGTGCCGGGGCGGCGCTCCAGCTCGTTCGGGCTGCGGCGCGTGTTCAACGGGCAGTCGCGCAATCCGCACAGCGGCATGGACATCGCCGCCGGTACCGGCACGCCGGTGCTCGCACCGCTGCCGGGACGCGTGATCGACACCGGTGACTATTTCTTCAACGGCGGCACGGTCTGGCTCGATCATGGCGGCGGGCTGCTGAGCATGTACTGCCACCTGAGCGCAGTCGACGTGAAGACGGGTGATGTGCTCAAGACTGGCGAGCGTTTCTGCGCGGTGGGCGCCACCGGCCGCGTGACCGGGCCGCACCTGCACTGGTCGGTGATGCTGAACCGCGCGATGGTCGATCCGGCGCTGTTCATCGCGGCCTGAGATTCAACGCGCCGGATCGACCACGCGCGCCAGCAGCCAGCGCATCGCGGCGCGCACCTGGGCGGCGTCGGCACCACCGTCGATCTCGAGCGCCGCGCGGTCGAAAGCGGCAGACAGCAGGCCGGCCAGGGCATCGAGCGCGCCACCGTCCAGGCCGACCCGCGCCGCTGCGAGCCCCTCGCGCAGGGTGGCGGCGGCACTGGACTCGTCCATCGCCATGATCTCGGCCATGCCGAGCACGGCCGGGCCGTCGATCAGCAGCAGACGGGTGCGGCCGGGCACTGTCATCGCCGTGAGGTACGCGTCGCTGCCGGCCGCCAGCGCCTCGCCCGCAGGGAGTTCAGTGGACGCAGCGGCGCGGATGTCGGCCGCGACAGCCTGCATCTCGCGCATCAGCAACTGGCGGAACAGGTCGCGCTTGTCCGCGAAGTGGTGGTACAGCGCGCCGCGTGTGGTGCCGGCGGCAGCCGACACCTCGGGCGTCGAGGTGTCGCCAAAGCCCTTGCGCACAAACAGGGCGCGAGCCGACTCGATCAGGGCATGGCGCGTGGCCTCGGTGCGGTCGCGGTTGCTGCGGGGAGTGAAGATTTCTTGCATACATACAGCCTGTACGTTAATCTCATGAATACATACAGCCTGTATGTTAATTGCAAAGGACGCGTACCATGAACATCACCAGCTACTACCCCGTGATCATGACCGGCGACGTCGCCGGCACGGCCGGCTTCTACCGCACGCACTTCGGCTTCAAGCCGCTCTTCACCAGCGACTGGTACGTGCACCTGCAATCGCTGGCGCACCCTGCGGTCAACTTGGCGGTGCTCGACGGGCAGCACGACACGATCCCGCTGCAGGCGCGCGGCCGAGCCTCGGGCCTGATCCTGAATTTCGAGGTGGAAGACCCCGATGCCGTGTACGCCCGCGTGCAGGCGGCCGGGCTACCCGTGCTGCTGGCGCTGCGCGACGAGCCATTCGGACAGCGCCACTTCATCACCAGCGACCCGAACGGGGTGCTGATCGATGTGATCAAGCCGATTCCGCCCAGCCCCGCTTTCGCGCAGCAGTACGAACCGGGCGCGCTGCCGGTCGGCTGAAGGCCCGCCGGCGTACGGCAACATCGGTCAGCAGCAAACTTGTCACGAATGCAAGCTGCCATTGCAGAACATCGCTCGACATTCGGCGGCCCGCCTCTACGATGCGATTTCGCCCCCATCGCATGTTCAAGTGAGCCTTCCGGAACCCACCCCACTCGCCGCAGGATCGCACCGCACCGCAGCGCTCTCGCTTCCGCTTCGCGCGCCATCGGCCGCGGAGGTCAACCCCGAGGACGAACCGGAACGCAGGGAGATCGCGGTGCGCGCCGACATGATGAGTCACTTCATGCGCGCGACGCGGATTCGCCAGCGCATCGGAGCGGGGCTGATGCTGGTCTTCGCGGCCTTCTGCTGGCGCCATGTCGACCCCGCCCCGCTGCTGACGTGGCTGGTCTGCGGCCTGGGCGTGCAGGCGTTGCGCACCCGGATGGAATCCGCTTGCCTCGGCCGCGGCGCGTTTACCACGCTGGCGGCGCAACGCGCCTTCGTGAAGGCCATGGCGCCCGCCTATATCGTGCAAGGCGCGATATGGGGTTCATCGGTGCTGTTGTTCTTCGACCGGATTCCGGTTTACGACCAGTTCGGTTGCTGGCTGATCGTCGCCTGCGTGGCCTCGGCGCCGCTCACCAGCGTCTCGCTGGTGCCGACCCTGCTGCGCTGCTATACCAACACGCAGTTCTCCGTGATGATGATCGCCTTGCTGCTCAGCGTGGCGGCGCGAGATGACCGGCAACCCATTGCCAACCACCTGTTCCTGGCGCTGCCGATAGCACACTGGTGGCTGCTGAACTGGCTTGGCCGCAGCATCTACGGATCGCACAAAACCCAGTACGCGCTGCAGTTCGACCTGGCGCGCAAGGAAGAGGAAGCACGGGCGGCGGTCGACGTGAAGAACCGCTTTCTGGTGGCGGCGACGCACGACATCCGGCAGCCGGTGACCGCACTGTCGCTCTATGCGGAACATCTCGTCAACCACCCGGAGATGCACCTTGAACTGGCGCCAAAGATCGCGGCGACGACGACGGCCATCAACCGGCTGTTCGATTCGTTGTTCGACCTGTCGACGCTGCAGAGCGGCGAACTGGCCCTGCACCTGCAGGACGTCGATCTGGCCGAGGTGCTGCACGATCTGCACAACCAGTACGAACCGCTGGCACACGCCAGTGGCCTCGAACTGCGCCTGCGCGCAGCCGATGCCACCGTGCGCTCGGATCCGGTGCGCCTGCGCCGCATGATCGGCAACGTCATCGGGAATGCGATCAAATACAGCCCGCCGGGCAAGAAGATCCTGCTCGCCGCGCGGCTGCGCGGCGGCCGCCTCTGCGTCGAGGTCTGGGATCAGGGCTTCGGCATCGCTGGCAATGAAATCGGCAAGGTGTTCCAGGACTTCTACCGCATCGACCGCGGCACGGCCCAGGCGATCGACGGCATGGGACTGGGCCTGTCGATCGTGCTGGGACTGGCGAAACTGCTGAACACCCGCATCGCGGTCGACTCGGTGGAGGGCCGCGGCACGCGGTTCACGCTGAAACTGGCCGATGGGATCCAGATCGACCCCTCGCTGAACAGCGTCCTGGGCGCGGTCTGACTGGCCGGCTGCAGGCGAGTCACAGCGGCCGCGTCAGGTAGACAGCCTCGCGCCCGACGATCGGGGCGAGCGTCGGCATGAAGACGGTGCAGTCGTCGCAGGGCGCGCGGATCTCGTCGGCGCCGTCGGTGCCGATCAGCTCGCCCTTCGCAAAAGTCTCGAAGCCGACCAGCGGGCGCGTGAAGGCGAACTCTGGCGTCTTGACCATCAGCGTCTGCAGCAGTTCGAAGCGGCGCTGCGGCGCCGGTGCCGACTGCGCGGCGCGCTCGATCAGCCCGAAGTGCGCCAGAAAGCGCAGCGTCACCTCGGTGGCGACATCGGCGGTAGCGCACTTGAAGTGCTGCCCGCACTCAACCACCATCGCGGCGCCCGGCGCGTCAGCACCCGCGTGCGCGCCGTGCTGGATCAGCGGCGTGCCTGAGCCGAGGCCGTTGGGCATCACAAGGTGCACCGGTGGCAGGCCGATCGCCAGCGCCACATCGGCATTGCGCGCGAAGTCGGGATACACCCAGAACGGCGCCACGTCCTGGCTGGTGGAGTGGATGTCGAGGATGTGGTTGGCTGCGGCCACCACCGGCCGCAGTTCGCGCGCGCGGCGCAGCTCGGGGCTCTCTTCGGTGCCGCCGAGCAGCTCTTCCGACCAGATGCGGTTGAGGTTGTGCACGATCTGCCGGTTCTCGAACGGCTTCGTCGGGTCGAACGCGTTGTAGGCCTCCACATGCGCGAAGCTCACCGTGAGCGTGCCGACCCGCGGGCGCACGCCGTTGTCGAGCAGGTGCCTTGCAGCCACCATGCCGCAGATTTCGTTGCCGTGCGTCAGCGTGTTGACCAGCACGTGCGGGCCCGGTTGGCCGGATTCGAAGCGGTGCACGTAGTCGACGCCGATGTTGCCCTGGCGGTAGGGGGAAAGGTCGCCCTGGACGACTTCGATGGCGGTGCCCGGGTTGGTTGTCATGGCATTGTTGTATTGGATGTGTACAAGAGTTTGCTACACGCGCCCAAGGTGTGCTGACGGCCGGTCTTCTGACACGCGCTACCGCGCTTCGCGCTTCTAATGGGCGGAAATCAACGGAGAGGAAATTCGATGCCCCAGTACGCCACCATCCAAGGCCATGTCACCTACACCCCAGGCGACGGCGTCCCCATCCCGATCCCGAAGGGCAGCCGCGTCGAGATCGAACTGGCACCGGACAGCGCCACGCTGAGCTGGGAAGAAGAGCGCGACGTGGTCGGGCTCACCGCGATCCCGCGCATCCAGTTCGACGAGTACGTGGAAGACGGCAAGATCGTGATGGAGAAATAGGCGTGCGGCCGCTGTCAATCGCAGCGGAAAGTGACGTCCCCGGTCTGGGTGGGGAGCCTTTTGGGCCCCCAAAATCGCATCGGTGCGCCAAAGTTGCGGCAGTAGGCCTCCGCCTCCTGCGCGGTGGGCGACTGGTACACGCCGTCGCCAAGCCGGGTGACGCGGGGAACAGGGTGCGATGCACACCCTGTGGCGAAGGCAGCAAGGGCCAGCAAAAAAGAAAGCGGAAGTCGTTGCATTGGGTGGGTGTTGTCGTGCGTCGGGCGCCGGTTTCAGCGCGTGGTTTTGCCGGGTTTCTCAGGGCACCTCGTCCGCCGTCGGCGGCGTTTCGGCGCCACGCTGCGGCCGCTTCTTCTGCGTGCGTGCAGCCTTCTTCGCCGCCCGCTCGGCATCGGCCTGCTGCCCTGCGCTGAGCCACTGCGCGAACTCCTCGGGGGTCTCGAGCGTGATGCGGCCCATGCTACCGTTGCGGAACTCGTGCATCACGATCTCGGCGGCCTTCTGCAGGTTGATCTTGCCCTTGCCGAGCAACGCGCCGCGCTTGCGGCCGACGGCTTCCAGCGCTTCCTCGTCAGTCAACGGTGCAATCGATTCCGCGAGCTTGAAGCGCGCTTCCACCAGCCCGGCGTAGTGCTGCTTCAGCGTGTTCAACAGCTCCAGCGCCACTTCCTCCTCGTCGTAGGCATTGCGACCCACGGCCCCGCTGGCCGCGAGGTTGTAGCCGCTCTTGGCGACGATGATGCGCGGCCACAGCATGCCGGGCGTGTCCCAGAGGTAGAAATCGTCGGCCAGCACGATGCGTTGTTCGAGCTTGGTGATGCCGGCCTCGTCGCCGGTCTTGGCCTTCTTGCTGCCGGTCAGCGTGTTGATCAGGGTGGACTTGCCGACGTTCGGGATGCCGCAGATCAGCACCCGCATCGGCTTGGCCATGCCGCCGCGGTTCGGCGCGAGTTCGTGGCAGGCCGCGATGAGGCGTTGCGCCGGCGTGGTGAGGCTCGCGTCGAGGCCGATCGCGCGCGTATCGGGCAGCGCGTTGTAGTGCGCCAGCCAGAGCGCGGTGCGCCCGGGGTCGGCCAGATCCTGCTTGTTGAGCACCTTCAGGCCGGGCTTGTGGCCGGTGAGCTCGGCCAGCATCGGGTTGGCGCTGGAGCCCGGCAGTCGCGCGTCGAGCAGCTCGATCACCACGTCGATGTCTTTCACGCGCTCGCTGATGGCCTTCTGTGTCACGTGCATGTGACCGGGGAACCACTGGATGGCCATCGACGTTCTTCTTTCGTTGTTGCTGCTTCGGCCGCGCGCTATCGGCCCGACACCGCATTGTGGCCCGGCCGGTAGCGCCGACTGCACGGCACCACCGTGCCGTCGTGCATGTGCAGGCGGGCATCGCCGCCGTCGAGCGACTCGATCTCGCGGATGCGGTCGAGGTTTACGGCGTGGCTGCGGTGCACGCGCGCGAAGCGCGACGGATCGAGCTGTATCAGGAAGTCCGAGAGGGTGGCCCGCAGCAGGTAGTCGTGGCCGTTCACGTGCAGGCCGACGTAGTTGCCCTGGGCCTGTAGCCAGTCGATGTCGGCGGCGGCGATCAGGAACTCGCGCCGCAGCTTGCGCACCAGGAAGCGCTCCGGCCGCTGCGGCGGCTGCGGCGGCACGGAAGCTGGCGGTGTGTCGCGGGCGGGCTCCGGCGCATCGAGTACGCGCGCCTCCCCCTGCAGCCTGAGCATGAAGAGCCGGTAGGCCAGCACTGCGGCGATGAACAGCGCATAGGTGCGCACGTCTTTCAGGTATTCGTAGGGCCAGCGCGCCAGCCAGTCGCCGAAGTCGTAGGGCGCGCCGAACCCGGCATGGACGAGATGGCGCAGCCCGACCATTGCCGCGACGTGCACGAGGCTGAACACGACGCTGGCCGCCAGGTGCCAGGGCAGGTTGCTCCGCAAAGTCGACAGGCCGAGCGGAAACCGGCGCTCGAACGCGATCACGGCCGGCACCAGCAACAGCAGCACCAGCTGGCTCGACAGCTCCCAGGTCACCGGTTGCCAGGCGGGCAGCCCGCGGCGGGCGGCGCGTGCATCGATCACGGCCACCGCACTGTTGAACGCCCCCTGCAGCGCCATGATGGTGATCCACGCCGCCACCAGCACGCGCCGCTGGTAAGGCCGGTAGCGCTCGAACAGGTTTCGGGGTGCGTCGGTCGCCGGGTTCATGCCCGGGATTCTGACCGGCCCGCCCGGGCGCGCGCGGATTTTCGTCCCGCTCCGCCACCGCTCGTCACGAAGCGGCGCGCGGCCGTCCCATCGGGGGCGCCTGGAACGGCCCCCGGCACGAGCATGGCCGAATCTCCTCACGCCGAACCACCATGACCTCTTCCAGACGACACGACATCGACGCGCTGCGCGCGCTGGCCTTCGGGCTGCTGATCCTCTACCACGTCGGCATGGCCTACGTGGCCGGCTGGCCCTGGCACCTCAAGAGCCCGCACGCCGCCGAATGGCTGCGCTGGCCGATGCTGGTGGTCAACATCTGGCGCATGGATCTGGTGTTCCTGGTGTCAGGCGTGGCGTTCGGCTTCCTCGCGCGCGGGCAGACGGTCGCCGGTTTGATCCGGCAGCGGGCGCTGCGGCTCCTGCTGCCGCTCGCCTTCGGCATGGCTGTCGTGGTGCCGTACCAGGCCTACGCGCAGGGGGTGGCCAACGGGCTGGTCGCAACCGGCTTCGGGGCGTTCATGTTGCGCTATTGGACCGGCGGCCCTTGGCCGAAGCATGCGTTCGACGGATCCGACTTTCCGATGACGTGGAACCATCTCTGGTACCTGGCCTACCTGTTCGTGTACACGGCGCTGCTGGCCTTGCTGCGGCCGTTGCTCGACGCGAAGGGCGGCCGGAGCCTAAGGGATCGCTTCACGGCACTGCGCGGCTGGCGGTTGCTGCTGCTGCCGGCGCTGCCGCTCGCGCTCTACACGGTGCTGCTCGCACCGCGCTTCCCCGCCACGCACGCACTGGTCGGCGACTGGTACCTGCATAGCCTCTACTTCACGGTGTTTCTGTACGGCTGCTGGATCGGCGTGGACAGCGGCATCTGGCATGAACTGGCCCGGCTGCGCCGCCCGGCGTTGCTGCTCGCCGCAGCCTGCGTCGGCGCGTACCTGCTATGGCGGTCGGCGGGCAGCGGGCTCCCGGCTGTTGCCATCGTCACGCGCGTCCTGCGTGCGTTCTATTTGTGGACGGCGATCGCCGCGATCCTTGGCTTCGCGCATCACCACCTGAACCGGCCCTGGCGCTGGCTGGCATGGGCGAACGACTCCGTCTACCCCTGGTACATCCTGCACCAGACGCTGATCATCGTGGCCGTGGTGGCTCTGGCGCCGCTGCAGCTCGGCCCGGTGCGGGAGCCTCTGCTGCTGGTGGCGCTGACGGTGCTGGGCTGCTGGGCGCTGACCGATGGGCTGATCCGCCGCGTGAGGTGGCTGCGGCCGCTGTTCGGCCTCAAGGCTTAGCAGCCGGCTACGCCTCCACCGGCACCAGAATCGCGTTGCCGGTGGCCACCAGCTTGGGCTCGACATCGCCCTCGCCTTCCGCGAACAGCTCGGCGGTGGCGAACACCTGCTTGCGCCCGGCCTTGACCACGCGGCCGCGCGCCACGAACGCACGGCCCACGGCCGGCGCCAGGCAGTTGACCGAGAAGTGCGACGCCAGTACGCGGCCCGACACGCTGGCCGCTGCGAAGCCGCAGGCGGTGTCGAGCATGGCGCCGATCAGCCCCGCATGCAGGAAGCCTGCGTACTGGCCCATGTCTTCAGCGCGCCAGGCCATGCGCAGTTCGGCCTCGCCCTGGCCCGCGTGCGTGACCTCGAAGCCAGCCCAGCGGTTGAAGGCGGCGCTCTGGTTGATGGCTTTGAGGGTGTCGAGCATGGGCGCTCCTTGAAGAGGGTGACGGTCACTGGCCACTCTACGCAGCGACGACGCAGTGCCGCGTCACTGGCGCGACGCCCGCGGCGATTGCAGTTGCATGCGCGACAGCCAGCGGCTTAACCCGGTTTGCGCCGGCCTGCCGTATCAGCAGGGGTCATCACTTCACGAGCCCCTCCGGGAACTCCCATGCCCCCACTGCCCCACCTCCGTCCCATGGCCTTCGGGCTGTTGTCGCTGTTCGCGCTTGGCGTGCAGGCCAGCACGCTGCCGACGGCCGCCGTACCGCCACCCGAGTCACGTATCACCCAGGTGAAGGTCTACCCCGGCAGCGCCACGGTGGAACGCATGGCCCGTGTGGCGGCCGGCAGCAAGACGCTCACCTTCAGCTGCCTGCCGGCCGGGCTCGACGTGCAGAGCCTGCAGGTATCGGCCGACGCCTCGGTGCGCGTGGGCGAGACGGCGGTGCTGACCATGCCGCGCGTCCAGTCGGCCGCGTGCGCGACCAGCGTGCTCGACGGCCGTATCCGCGAGCTCGAAGACCAAAAGGCGGCGCTGCAATCGGAGACCGATGCGCTGGACTTGGTCACGGGCTACCTCAAGGGCATTTCCACGAATGGCGGCGGCAGCGACGCGACGCCCACCTTGCGTGCCGCGCCCGATGCGAAGAGCGTCACCGCCATGGCCGATGCGCTGCGCCGCACCGGCCAGGATTCGCTGCAGAAGCAGCACCTGCTCAAGCGCCGCCAGGCCGAACTCGACAGGCAGCTCGCACCCATGCTGGCCGAGCGCGCGCGTTCGCAGGGCAACGGCGGCAACGTCGTCAGCGTGACCGTCACGCTGGCCACCGCGCGCGATGCGGATGTCCGGCTCAGCTACCAGGTCAACGGCCCGGGCTGGACGCCGGCCTACCGCGCGATGCTCGACACCGGCACGCGCAAGCTGCGCATGGAGCGCCAGGCACTGGTGGCACAGGCCACCGGCGAAGACTGGCGCGGCGTGAAGCTCACGCTCTCCACGGGCCAGCCGCGGCGCGAAACCACAGGCCGCCTGCCGATGCCCTGGCGCATCGGCATCGTCGAGCAGCAACCAGAACGCCGCGCCTATGGCGGTGCTCCGATGCCGGCCTCCGCGCCCGCGCCGGCCATGGTCGCCGAGATGGCCAAGCGCCAGGAGCCGCTGTTCGACGTGAGCGTTTTCAACAACAGCTTTGCCACCGAATTCAGCGTGCCGAATGCGATCGACGTGCCCTCCAGCGGCCAGCGCGTGAGCATGGCGCTGGGCCAGACCGAAGACACCGTCAAGCTCGCGGTGCGCACCAGCCCGCAGGTCGATGCCAGCGCGTTCCTTATCGCCGACATGGCGCCGCCCGAAGGCGTGTGGCCGGCCGGGCCGCTGCAGCTCTATCGCGATGGCGCTTTCGTCGGCAACGGGCAGTGGGCACCCCCCGGCGACGCGCGCGTGACGCTGTCCTTCGGCCGCGACGAGCTGGTGCGCGTGCAGGCCGAGCCCGAGCGCGACAACCGCGGCGAAACCGGTTTCGTCGGCGTGCGGGCCGAGCGCAAGCTGCAACGCGGCTACGTGGTCGAGAACCGCCATCGCACGCCGATCGCGGTGCAGGTGCTCGAAGCAGCGCCGGTGTCGGTCGACGAGAAGGTGCGGGTGGCGGCCGTCTTTGCGCCACAGCCGGCTGAGCGCGAGTGGAACAAGCAGCCCGGAATGGCGCTCTGGCGCTTCGAGCTCGCGGCCGGCCAGAGCGCACGCGTCGCTGCCGACTACACCATCAGCTATCCGAAGGATGCGCAGATCTCATCGCGGTGAATCCATCGCTGCGCAGCGCCAGTGCCATGACCGCCAGGGCGAAAGCCACGGCGTTGGCGCAGGTGCGCCAGAGGTTGGCCGCATTCCAGGCATCGCGCGTCGCAGCCCAGTCGGGCGGCAACGCCTGCGGGTTCCATGATTCGGTGTAGGCGTTGAGCGGCAAGTTGACCTGCGCGGTGAACACCACGATGCCCAGGCCGTAGAGCACGCCGGCGATGGCAAGACACCACCACCAGACCCTGCGCACCTGGGGCCAGGCCGCCAGCAGTGCCAGCGCGCACCACAACGGCGGCCCGAAGAAGAAGACGAAGAACAGGGTGTGCCGCACGTTGCGGTTGAAGGCCGACTGCACCGCCGCATAGGTGGCGCCGTCCATCTGCAGCATCGCGACGCTGACATTGGCGCTGTAGGCCCAGAAAAATCCGGCCATGAGGCCGAGCCACAGGATCGCGAGCGCATGCAGGCCGCGTTGCAGGCCGAGGGAAAAGCGGGGCATCGAGTTCTCCTGCAAAGAACGCACTGTCGCCTTTCAGCACGCGCGCTGCCTTAACCGTCGATAAGACCCATCTCCGCGCGCAGGCGCGACAGCGACACGTCGGTCATCCCGAGGTAGGAGGCGAGATGCCGCAGGGCGATGCGGTTCGTCCACTCCGGCCGCTCGCGCAGCAGGGCCTCGTAGCGTTCGCGGGCGGTGCACTGCAGAAAGTTCTGCTCGCGCCGCATCTTGTCTTCCAGCAGGCCGGACAGCGCCCGCAGTTGCAGCGCCGTCCACGATGGCAGCGGCGCCGCAGCGGCATCGAGCGCGGCGAACGGCAGGCACCAGACACGGCTCGGCTCGAGGGCTGCCATGAAGAACGCGGCCGGTGCACGTCGCAGCCATTCGGTGACGGGCCAGAGGAATGCATCCTCGGCATGGAAGTTCTTGTTGGCCTCGCGCCCGTCGCGGTCGATGTAGTAGAGCCGCAGCAGGCCGCGCTCGACCCAGAAGGCCTCGCGCCAGAAGGTGCCGGCGGCCAGCAGGGTCTGGTTGCGCGCAAGCGTCACGCAGCGGCCATGTGCGGCCAGAGCGGCGATGTCGCTCGCCGCCATGTCGCCAAAACGCGCGGCCAGCGCCGTCGCGAACGAAACGTGGTCGAGCATGCGATGTAGAAGCGCTTCAGCGGCAGCAGCAGAGTTCCATCGACGGATTGTGCCGCGGCCGCCATCATCCGCGCCCATGTCACCTGTCGACCCCTTCCTGCCCACCTTCACCACCGGCTTCGGCCTCACCCTCGGGCTGGTCATGGGGCACGACGATGGCCGTGCTCGCAGTGGCATTGCTGCGCCAGCTGACAAAGTGAAACTGCAAACCAATGTATTGCATTGGGTCTGCCGTGCGTCGCGCCTATGATTTGGCAGGCGCGGCCCTTGCGTGTGCCGCCACCAACGCAACCAGAGGAGTGCATTTCATGAAACCCGTCTCCGAGCTGCTCAAGCATCGCGACCCGGCCCTGTTCCATACGTCACCCGACACCACCGTGTTCGACGCGCTGCAGGTGCTGGCCCGCCACGAAGTCGGCGCACTCATGGTGATGGTCGACGACAAGCTGGTGGGCGTGCTCTCCGAGCGCGACTACACGCGCAAGATTGCGCTGCTGGGCAAGAACTCGAAAGAGGTCAAGGTGGCCGACATCATGACCGCCAACGTGGTCACCGTGAGCCCGGCCACGCGCACGCGCGACTGCATGAACCTGATGAGCCAGAAGCGCATCCGGCATTTGCCGGTGGTCGACGGCGACAAGGTCGTCGGCATGATCTCCATTCGCGACCTGATGGACGACATCATTGCCGACCACGAACAGACCATCGAGCAGCTGACCACCTACATCCAGAGCTGACCGATCGATTTCAGCGGCGCGGCTCCGGGGTGAACTGCAGCCAGCCGTTGGCGCCACGACGGCACACGCCGGCGATCGTCTCGCCGCGCGGGCCCGTCATCTGCGCGCGCGCACCTTCGGCCCGGCCGTCGCACAGCCCGCGCGGATCCACCGCAGGATCGCGTGGCGCCTCGACCACCGGCGGCGGTGGTGGCGCAACCGCCGGTGGTGGCGGCGGCGGCATCGGCACGGGCGGTGGTGGCGCAGGCTGCGACACGGGCGGCGGCAGCGGTGGCGCGGCCGGCGGCGCTGCAGTGGTGCACGCCTGCAGTGCGGCACAGGCCAGCAGGCCTATGGACAGATGCCGGATGTTCATGACGCCAGGGCAGCACCGGCAACAACGCGGGCGGCGAGTGCGAGCAGGGTGTTTTTCATGTTGAAGTTTCCCGATGTGTACGCGAAGCGGCACGCCCGCACCTTAACGCGGCCAACGCGACCGGCCTTGTAGTCCGGTGGCGATTTTGCGCCCGCGCGCCTGCAACCGCCGTCAGGCCAGTTTGGTGAACGCGAGGATCTCGGGTGGCGCCGCGAACAACGGCGTGGCCGCAGCGATCGCTGCACCCACGTGCTCGGTGGCCATGTGGGCGTCGGCATCGGCCTTTTCGGTCCACTGCTCGACGGTCTGGAACACGTGCGGCGCATCGGCCTGCTGGTACAGCGCATAGGCCACGCAACCACTTTCCAGCCGAGACTTGGCGGCGAGGTCGATGAGGAGGTCGCGTGCGACGCCGGCCGCCTCCGGCTTGACGGTGATGCGGGCAAGGACGTTGTGCATGGCGGTCTCCGGTGACGAACAGGGCACCGATCTTTGCGCCCGCCGTCAACGCACGGCAACAGGGTTTACCGCCCTGCGGCCGCCATCGCCTTTCCCACTTCGTTGGTGCCCTGCGCCGAGCCGCTTTGCGGCACCTGTTCGCCGGTGCGGTCGGTGATCTCGGCCAGGCGCGCGGCGAGCTGCTCGGGCGCATCGGCACCGATGCCAATGAAGGCGCCGTTGGTCAGCGTGACGTGCGCCGCCTCGAAGGTGCCGGCACCGGCGCAGAGGATGGTGCGCGTGGGCGCATCCTGCGCGGCCAGCACCAGCATGGCGGGCACCACGGCTTCGGGCCGGAGCGCATCCAGCACGGCCTGCGGCATCAGGCCCTCGGTCATGCGCGTGGCCGCCGTCGGCGCCAGGCAGTTGACGCGGATGTCGTTCTTCGCGCCTTCGATGCTGAGCGACTGCATCAGGCCCACCAGCGCCATCTTGGCCGCGCCGTAGTTGCTCTGGCCGAAGTTGCCGTACAGGCCCGACGACGAAGTGGTCATCACGATGCGGCCGTACTTCTGTTCGTTCATCAGCGCCCAGACGGCCTTGCTGCAATGCACAGCGCCCATCAGGTGCACGTCCACCACGAGCTGGAAGTCGGCCACTTCCATCTTGGCGAAGCTCTTGTCGCGCAAGATGCCCGCGTTGTTGACGAGGATGTCGACCCGGCCCCAGGCATCGACGGCCTGCTGCACCATGGCCTGCACCGCCACGAAGTCGGTAACCGAGGCGCCGTTGGCGATCGCCTCGCCGCCAGCGGCCTTGATCTCGTCGACCACGGCCTGTGCGGCAGCGAGGTCGTTGACCACCACCTTGGCGCCGCGCGCCGCGAGCGCCAGTGCATGCTGGCGGCCCAGTCCGCCGCCCGCGCCGGTGACGATGGCCACGCGGCCGGTGAAATCGAGCGTCATGAAATGAATCCTTGTGGTCGGGTTGCGCCTTGAAGGCAGGCGCCGAATTTAACGGCAATCCCCGAGCCGGCGAGCAGGCGCCCGTCCTACGCACTCGCAGAGGTTCATGATGGAGGCTCGATTGTTCGACATCCAAGGAGACTGCCTCTATGCAAATTCAAGTCAACGCCAGCAACGGCATCGAGAACAAGGAAGCGCTCGAGCGTTGGGCCGATGCCGAGATCAAGGACAACCTGTCGCGCTTCGTCGAAGACGTGACGCGGGTCGAAGTGCACCTCAGTGACGAAACAACCGGCAAGAGCGGCGGCGGCGACAAGCGCTGCACCATGGAAGCGCGCCTCGCGCACCATCAACCCGTGGCCGTGACCCATGACGCGCCGATGCTGGACGAGGCGTTCCGCGGCGCGGCGGGCAAGCTCAAGCGGCTGATCGAGCACACGCTGGCCAAGCTCGACCACAAGCGCGACCGTGAATCGATCCGCAAGGGCGTCGACGTCATTCCGGAATAACAGATCCCACGGACGCCACAAAGTCCAGCAGCAGCCGGCTCACGGCTTCCGGCTGCTCCTGCTGCACCCAATGGCCGGCGCGGTCGATCAGGTGCACGGCGCGCATGTCGGTGCAGGCCTTGGCCTGCATCGCCTCGAAGGCGCCGGGTGATTGGTAGACGCCCCAGTCCTGCCGTCCGGCGATGAAGCAGACGGGCACATCGATCGTCTTGCCGCCGAAGGTTTGCAGTTCGGCCGCGAAGCGCGCGCCGGTGCCGCAGCGATACCACTGCAACCCACCCTGAAATCCGGTGCGGGCGTACTCGCTGCTGTAGACGCGCAATGTGGCGTCGGGCAGCCAGGCGCAGGCGGCAATGGCATCGGCCGCGGGCATTTCGGCGGCGACGGTTGCGGCCATGCCCTGCGCCGCGTCCATCACGTAGTAGGTCGGCAGTTCTGCCAGCGCGGCGGCGGTCAGCCCGGCCAGGGCGTGTGGCTGGTTGTGCGGCCAGTCGGCGCTCTTGTGGTGGTAGTAGGCGCGCAGAAAATCGTGCACGCCCTGCGGTGCGCCGTGCATGTCGGCGTTGGCCTCGGGCGTGGCGTAGTACCACTGGTAGTGCTTGCGCGGGCGCGGCAACGCGGCCAGATCGGCCAGCATCTCGGCAATGGACGCACCCGCGGGCGCAGCCCGGTTCACCGTATCGAAGGGCAACGCCGGCGGGCCGGCGAACGGCGCGCTCATCAGCACGACCGAGCGGAACACGTCCGGCCGCAGCAACGCGCACCATGCAGCCACGGGCGAACCGAAATCGTGCCCGACCACGGCCGCCACCGAGCGGTGGCCCAGTGCGAACACCAGCCCCAGCGCATCGCGCACCAGGTTCAGCATGCGGGACGAATCGAGGTCGCCGTCGTAGCGCGCATCCCACCCGGTGGTGCGCCCGTAGCCGCGCTGATCCGGCGCCACCACGTGGAAGCCGGCGGCGGCGAGCGGCAGCATCTGATGGCGCCAGCTGAAGGCAAGCTCGGGGAAGCCGTGCAGCAACAACAGAAGCGGCCGGCCGGGCTGCTCGAACCCGGCTTCGAGCCAGTGCACTTCAAGACCGTTGCCGTTGTCGGCCATGCGGGAGCGCACCCCCGGAGGCAGGGGCAGCGCAGGGAGATCTTGCGCCACGGCCAGGGTGCCTTCTAGACGGTGGCGGTTGCGCGGCTGCGGATGCCGAGCCGGGCCGGCGACACGTACTGTTCGCGGTAGATTTCGAAGGGCATGGTGTCGGCCGCTTCGATGGCCTTCTGCGCGTCGATCGAGTCCTGCGTCATCTGTTCGAAGTGCGCGAGCTCGTGCGGCTCCAGCGACAGGCCGAGCAGGGCCTGGCGCGTCTGCTCCGACTGTGCGCGCACGAAGCCGATGAAGGAGTTGTCGTGCTCGCCGGCCATCGTTGCAAGCACGCGCGCCGATGGCAGGCTGTCGGGATTTTCGAGCGCTGCCGCGGCGGCGCGCACGGCCTCGCCGTACGCGTTGCCGCCATGTGCCTCATCGAGTGCGGCGGCGATCGGCTTGAATTGCACCACCAGTGCCGCACCCCAGTCGGCCAGGCCGATCTCGCGGCCATCGCGCTGCAGCTTGAGCCCCGGCTCGCGGCCGCGTGCGGCGGTCAGGTGCTGGTTGTGGGCGAGCTCGGCGATTTCCTGCGGCGTGTCGTTCGGGCTGTCGTCCAGCAGGCAGTGCAGCAGGAACACGTCAATGAAGCGCATTGTTTGCGCGGTGATGCCGACCGGCTCAAACGGGTCGAGGTCCATCAGCCGCACTTCGACGTATTCAACGCCGCGCTCGCGCAGCGCATGCAGCGGGCGCTCGCCCGAATAGATCACGCGCTTGGGCCGGATGGTGCCGTAGAACTCGTTCTCGATCTGCAGCAGGCTGGTGCCAAGCTGGTTGTAGTCGCCGCCGAGGTTCTGGATGCCGATGGCTTCGTAGGCCGGCCAGGGCCGCGTCAGCGCGTCCTGCAGCGAGGCGCCGTAGCCGTCGAGGCTGTTGTAGCTCACGGCCAGCGACGCCTGCGCATCGCTCTGGTAGCCGAGCCGGCCCATGCGCAACGAGGTGCCGTGCGGCATGTACATGCTGCCGCCGTCGCCCAGCGGCTGCAGCTCGTGCGGCCGACCGGCCACGAAGCTCGAACACAGCGCTGGCGACGCGCCGAACAGGTAGAGCAGCAGAAAAGCATGGCGGCGGAAATTGCGGATCAGCGCGAAGTACTGCTCGCTCGACACCTCGGGCAGCGACCAGTTGTAGTGGATGCCCGAGATGGTCTGCATGCGCCGGCCGTAGCGATGGCTCAAGCCCATGCGGTAGACGCTCTTGGCGCGGCCCACGTTCGACGAGCCATATCGCCCGATCGGAATGGTCTCGTCGGTCGGCAGGCCGCAGGGCATGCTCGACACCCAGAGCCGCTCGTCGCCGGCCTCGGCCAGCACGCGGTAGGTGAACTGGTGCACTTGCACCAGCTCTTCGAGCGCCGCCTCCGGGCTGGCATGCACGCCGGTGATGAGCTCGAGTTGCGACTCGCTGAAGTCGGTGGTGATGTGCGGGTGCGTGAGCGCCGAGCCGAGCGCCAGTGGATGCGGCGTGAGCGCAAGCTTGCCGTCGGGCTGGGCCCGCAGACTCTCTTTCTCGATCCCGCGCCGGATTCCCTTCAGCCGCGCAGGCGAGAGCGCATTCAGCCGCTCCGTCAATTTGCTCATATCGTTCTGCCCATCTCGCTCTTTTGTGGGGCTGGAAGGTAGCACGGGCCGGCAATGCCCGCTCGGGCCGGCTTTTTGGCCGGATGGCGGCCCGGGACACGCGCCGGGGACGCCCCGGCTAAAGTGCGGGCCCATGCCCATTGTCCGCCAACGCAGCCCCGCTGCCGACCGCAACCGCGAACCGATTCTGGCAGTGCTGCAACGCCTGCTGTCCGCCGAAGCCAGCGTGCTCGAGATCGCCAGCGGCACCGGCCAGCATGCGGCGTACTTCGCCGCGGCCATGCCGCGCTGGCATTGGCAGCCGAGCGACCACGACCTGGCCGCCCTGCCCTCGATCGACGCCTGGTGTGCCGATCAGCCGAACGTTCGGCCTGCCATGGTGCTCGATGTCATGGCAGTGCCCTGGCCCATGTCCATGACCTTCGATGCCGTGTTCTGCGCCAACATGCTGCACATCTCGCCGTGGGAGACCTGTGCGGCGCTGATGCGGGGCGCCGCATTGCAGCTTTCTGCGACGGGGCAGCTCGTCACGTACGGGCCTTACCTGCAGGACGGTGTCGAAACGGCGCCCGGCAATGTCGAGTTCGACGCCAGCCTGCGGGCGCGGAATCCGGCCTGGGGTATCCGCCGCGTCGCAGACGTGGCATTGCAGGCCGCACGGGCCGGCCTGCTGCTGAGAGAAACGGTGTCGATGCCCGCGAACAACCTGATGCTGGTGTGGGCGCGGGCCTGACCGGGCCTGAGCGGGCCTGAGGACGCCGAACGCCTACGGCAGGAGTTCGAACTTCAGTTCCGACAAGGGCATCACCTTTTCATCGCGCGTCATCTTGTACTCGGTGTTCGGCCCGAGCCACTTGGCCCAGATCTTGTCGATCTCGCCGGCCTTGTCCAGTGCCATCAGGGCGGCGTTGACCTTGGCCAGCAGCACCGGCTCGTCCTTCTTCATGCCGACGCCGATCGGCTGCAGCACCATCGGCTCCTTGATCATCTTCAGCGGGACGCCTTCGGTCTTGGACTGGTTGACCAGCTTGGTGATGGTCATGGTGTTGGCCACCATCCCCATCGACTTGTTCTGCTGCACCGCCATGAACGCCGAGCCCGTGTCCTGGAAGGTCACCGGCTCGGAGCCGTTCATCTTGATCGACAGCTCCGAGGTCGAACCCTTGGTCGAGCTCAGGCGCTTGCCCTTGAAATCGGCCTTCGTGGTACCAGGATCCGACGCCTTCACGGCCAGCATTTCCTTGGCGACATAGTACGGATCGCTGAACTGGATCTGCTCGCCGCGGCTCTTGGTGTAGGCCAGGTTGGCAACCGTCACATCGACCCGGCCCAGCTTGACCTCAGGCACGCGCGCTTCGACCGACAGCGGAGTGACCTTGGCCGTGAGGCCGAGCTGCTTGGCCAGCGCGCTGCAAAGGTCAACATCGAATCCCACCATCTCGCGGGTCTTTGGATCAGGCGCGGCGAACGGCGGAACGTCGGCGAAGGTGCCGCACTTGAGTTCCTTGCGCTGGCTGATCTCGTCCCACTGGTCGGCGTGCGCCAGGACGGTCAAGGTGGAAAGGCAACAGCCGATGGCGGCGAGACGGAAAACGGTCTTCTTCGACATGATGAACTCCTGGTGAGGACTGGGACGGGTGTTTCACTCAATGTGCGCGCAGGTCTGAGAGGAAGCGCTGCGCGCGCGGATGCTGGGGGCTTTTGAAGAAGGTCTCGGGCTCGGCCTTCTCGAGGATCTGGCCGGCGTCCATGAACCAGACGCGGTCCGCGACTTCACGGGCGAAGTTCATTTCGTGCGTGACGCACATCATGGTCATGCCGTCGTTGGCCAGGCCGCGCATCACCGCGAGCACCTCGCCCACCATTTCGGGGTCGAGCGCACTGGTGGGCTCGTCGAACAGCATGGCCGGCGGCTCCATGGCGAGCGCACGCGCGATGGCAACACGCTGCTGCTGGCCGCCCGAGAGCTGCGCCGGGTAGGCCCCCGCCTTGTTGGCCAGGCCGACCCGCTCGAGCAACTGCATCGCCTTGGCGCGCGCAGCCGCTCGCTTGACGCCCAGCACGCGCATCGGCGAAAGCATGATGTTCTCCAGCACCGAGAGGTGCGGGAACAGGTTGAAGCTCTGGAACACGAAGCCGATGCGGCTGCGCAGCTTGTTGAGCGCCACGCTGCTCATGGGTGCGTGGATGTCGTGGCCGTCGAACAGCAGCTGTCCCGACTTGATTTCCTCGAGCCGGTTGACCGTGCGGATCAGCGTCGATTTGCCGGAGCCGGAAGGCCCGCAAACCACCACTACCTCGCCCTTCTTCACCTCGGCGTTGACATCGGTCAGCGCCTGGTAGTCGCCGTACCACTTGTTGATGCTGGAAAACAGAATCATCGGAACATCCTCTGCGGCCGCCGGTGAGGCGGCCCGGTCTGAAACGGGGGTCATGGTTCTGTCTCCTTGAGTTCTCGGTGGCCGTCTTGCGCGGCCTCAGGGGTTCGCTGCCACCTGCGGCGGCAACGACGCGGCGCCCTCGGGCAGGCTGGCCAGCGTGACGCCCAGCCGCTTATGGGCAATCCGCCGCTCCAGCCACTGCGCCAGCTGGGTCAGGCTGAAGCAGACGACGTAGTAGGTCATCGCCAGGATGAAGAACACCTGGAACGGCTTGGTCAGCAGCTGGTTGTTGATCTGGTTCGCGGCAAAGGTGAGCTCCTGAACGTTGATCACGTAGCCGAGCGTCGTTTCCTTGATGGTGGAAATGAACTGGCTCAGCATGCTCGGCAGCATGTTGTAGAGCGCCTGCGGCAGGATTACGAACCACATCGTGCCGAGATGGCTGTGGCCGAGCGCGCGTGCCGCTTCGGTCTGCCCCTTTGGCAGTGCCAGGATGCCGGCGCGCACCACCTCCGACAGGTAGGCGCCTTCGTAGATCACCAGCGTGCACAGCATGGTGGTGAAGCCCGACACCTCGCGCCCGATGACGAGTGGCACGAGGAAGTAAACCCACAGAATCACCATCAGCAGCGGCACGCCGCGCACCACGTAGACCAGCACCGTCGCCGGCCAGCGCAGCAGCCGCCAGGGCGACAGCCGGCACAGCGCCAGCAGCACCGACAACGGGAATGCCAGCACGATGCCCAGCACCGACAGTATCAGCGTGGCGACGATGCCGCCCAGCGGGCCGCTGGGGTATTGGCCGACCAGCAGCAGCAGCCAGTTGTCGCGAAGGATCTCGAAGACGCTGAACATCGCGCTCACCTCGCCTCTGCGATGCGGTAGTGCCGCGCCAGCCAGGCACCTGCGGCCATGATGAACAACGAGAAGACCAGATAAAGCACCGTCGCCACGCTGTAGGCTTCGAACGCGCGAAAGCTCTGGCTTTCCACTTCCTTGACGGCGTGCGTCAGTTCGGCAACGCCGATGGCCATCGCCAGGCTGCTGTTCTTGAACAGCGACACGCTGTGGTTGACGAGCGCCGGCACTGCGTTGCGCACGGCCTGTGGCAGCAGCACGTGGCGCATCGACCCGATGTAGCTGTGGCCGAGGGCGCGTGCCGCCTCGGCCTGCCCGCCCGGAATGGAGCGCAGGCCCGAGCGCATGTCTTCGCTGAAGTAGGCGGCCTGGCAAAGGCCGAGCGCGACGATCGAAAGAAGCGCCTCCGCGTTGTGCTCGGACAGCCAGCTTTGCAGCACCTCTGGCAGCAGGCTGAAGATGCCGAAGTACCAGAGCATCAGCTGAACCAGTGTCGGCACGTTGCGATGGTACGAAACATAGGCCGCGACCACGCGCTCGGCGATGCGGTTGGTTGTCAGCCGCACGACCAGCAGCACGAGCGCCATGGCCATGGCGAGCAGCCAGGAGCCGGCCGCGATCTTCAGCGTCATCTCGAGGCCGTGCAGCAGCATCGCGCCGAACTCGGGCTTCAGCAGGACGGCCATCAAGTCGAAGTCTTTCATGGGCCGTTCCTCTGGTCTCAGGCCTGCGGCGCTTCCGGCCGAGCGGTGGACAGCCCGCCGGGCACCTGCAGCGTCGGCGTGATTTCCATGTGGCCGACATTCACCGCGACCGGGGCGGCAACCGCGAAGGCGATGGCATTCGCGATGTCTTCGGCCTGCGGCAGTTCATAGCCCTCGACGAAGCGCTTGTAGGTTTCTTCGGAATCGCCGTGCACGTGGGCGAAGATGTCGGTGGCGACGCGCCCCGGACAGATTTCGGTCACCCGCACGCGCTTGCCGAAGACGTCGATGCGCAACTGGCGCGACAGCATGCTCACGGCCGCCTTGGTCGCGTGGTAGGTGCTGTTGCCGCCAAAGTTGTAGGCCGCGGCGATCGAGCTAATGTTGATCACATGGCCGCGGTCGCGCGCCGCCATACCGGGGACGACCAGCCGGCACAGATGCAGCACTGCGCGCAGGTTCACGTCCACCAGCAGGTCGATGCCCTCGGCGTCGGCCTTGAGGATGGAGCCCGGCCGGTCGACACCGGCGTTGTTCACCAGCACGTCGAACGGGATTTCCTGCGACAGGCGGGTGATGCCTTCGAGGTCGCTGACGTCGATGGCGTGCGGGATGCAGCCCGTGCGCGCGGCCAGTTCGGCCAGCTTGTCGGCGCTGCGCGCGAGCGCATGAACCTGCAGGCCTTCCTTGCAGAGACGCTCGACGACCGCGGCACCGATGCCCGAGGAGGCACCCGTCACCAGCGCGGTCTTGTAGTCGGAGAACGGCATCTTTGCCTCTTTCGTTAAGGAAAATTCACTGTATCGAGCACAACGCCTTGGCGCCAAGACGGATTGGCTGTGGAGAGATAAGCCGCCCTTATGTTGCCCCGCCTTCGTGCACGCGACTCAGGGTTAGCACCAAGTGCGTGCCGCTCCGGCCTTCATGCGAGCTGCCTGGAAATGGGCACGATCCGGCCCGCCGCCTCCACCACGCCGCGCACTGCGAGGGCCAACGCCACCGCACCCGGCGTATCGCCGTGCAGCAGGATGGAATGCACCTTCATCGGAATCGTCTTGCCGTCGTACGTGCTCACGGTGCCCTCCTCCAGCAACTGGCGCACACGCGCCAGAACGGTGTCGCGGTCGTGGATGACCGCCCCGGGCAGCTTGCGCGGTATCAGGAGGCCTTCGCGGTCGCAGGCGCGGTCGGCCAGGAAGGTGGTGGCCACGCGCAGCCCGCAGCGTTCGGCCGCATCCTCGATGGCGCGGCTGGCCGAGGAACTGATGATCAACCCGCGATCGAAGTCCGCTACCGCGCGCACCAGCGGCTCCGCCAGCGCCGCATCGGCGGCGGCCATGTTGCCCAGCGCCCCGTGAAAGCTCATGTGCGTCATGCGGTGGCCCGCTGTGCGCGCGATACCGGCCAACGCGCCGAGTTGGTAGATCACGTAGGTGACGAGCTCCCCTGTGTCGATCTGCATGGGGCGGCGTCCGAACCCTTGCAGATCGGGAAAACCCACATGGGCGCCCACGTCCACGCCTCTGGCCTGCGCCATCCGCACCGTGCGATCCATGATGACGGGGTCGCCGGCGTGGAAACCGCAAGCCACGTTGGCAGAGGAGACGAGTTCCAGCAGCGCCTCGTCCTCGCCCATGCGCCACGGGCCGAAGCCCTCGCCCAGGTCTGCGTTCAGATCGATGTCCATGCTGCTACTCCTCATCCAAACGGCTGCAATTCGACCAGCGCGGTGCCGTAACCCACGGTGCAGCCGGCCGCCACGCACACGGCCGCAATCACGCCCGCCAGCGGCGCGGCCACTGGCAGCAGCAGCGGCCCGATCTGCAGCAGGCCCACGGGCTGCCCCGCCGCCACCCGGTCGCCGACGCGCACCAGGGGCGCAGGGTGCAAGGGGTGTCCGTGCAGGAACACTCCCACGCTCGATGCGACGGCCATTGCGGTGTCCTGCGCTGGCGCTGGTGCGGGCGCGCTGCCATCGCCGTCCGCATCGAGCTGCACGATCGCCCGGGATGGCACGCGGCCGCGTCCCAGCCGCACCATCCCTTCGGGCGTGCGCAGTTCCAGCAGGCCGATGTCGGTGTCGGCCAGCCATGCCGCGAGTTGCTGGAGTTGATCGGCCGTTCGCATATCAGTTCTTGCGCGGTGCGCTGCGATGCAACTCGACCAGTCGCCCCACCTTGTCAAGCCAGGCCTGCGCCTCGTCCAGCGCAGCGACGGCTTCGTCCCAGGTGGTTTCGACGAAGCGGATGCGGCTGCCGATCGGAGCCTGGCCGAGGCGCCAGAGATCGGCCTCGATCACGGTGCCGAACTTGGGGTAGCCACCCGAGGGTTGGGCGTCGCGCATCTGGATGATGGGCTGCCCGCTGTGGGGCACCTGGATCACCCCGGGCACGATGCCATGCGAGCGCATTTCCATCGGTGCGAGCGGTCGCAGGGCCTCTCCCGCCAGCCGGTAGCCGTAGCGATCGCTCTGCGCGGTGATCTTCCATTCGCCGGCCCAGAACGCGGCGCGCGAGGCCTCTTCGAACCCCTGGTACTCCGCCGCCGGCAGCACCCGGACGGCGGGCACGCCGCCGACCTGGAGCGGCAGGGTCAGCGCAGGGGGGACGAGGCCAAAGCCGGTCGCGCAGGCCTGGCCGGCGCCGGCGACCCGCAGCACGTCGCCCCGGCGCAGCGCACGCCCCTCGTGCCCACCGAAAGCGCCGCGCAGTTGGGTGCTGCGCGAGCCCAGCACCCGAGGTACATCCACCCCGCCGGCCAGGCACAGCATGGCGCGGCTGCCGCGCTGCGCGCCGCCTTGCGGCAAGCCCAGCGTCAGCACCTGGCCGGCGCGCGCCTGATAGACCCACCAGGGCATCAATGGCTGCGCGTCCAGCCGCGCCGCGCAGTCGGCACCAGACAGCGCGAACGCGCAGTCTTCGCCGAAGCGCAGCTTGAACGGAAAGACCGGCACTTCGATGGCGGCCGCATCGGCATCGTTGCCCAGCATCAGGTTGCCGGCCGCCAGCGCCAGCTTGTCCATGGCGCCCGACGTGCCGACGCCCCAGCGCAAACTGCCGCTGCGCCCCAGGTCCTGCACCGTGGCGAGCGCGGAGGACGAAAGGACTTCGATCATCGGACGACCCTTTCGACCCTGAAACGGATCATGTCGCCCGGCTGCAGCAATGCAGGCGGATCTTGCGCGGGATCGAAGAACGACATCGACGTGGTTCCGATCGTGTTCCAGCCGCTGGGCCCGGCCGAAGCCGAGACACCCGTCTGTGCGCCGCCGATCGACACGGCGCCGCCCGGAATACTGAGCACCGGCACCTTGCGGCGCGGCGTCGCGATGCGTGGATCCATGCCGCCCAGATAGCAATAGCCGGGATGGCTGCCCAGCGCATACACCGGATAGGTCGGCCCGCTGTGCAGCTCGACGATCTCTTCCACGCTGAGCCCGGTGTGCGACACCACGTCGGCCATGTGGGGCCCGCCCTCGCCGCCGTAGACGACCGGGAGTTCGACCACGCGCCCTTCGAGCGGCAGCGCAACTGCTGCGTCCCAGGCGGCGTACAGGCGCGTCTCCAGCGCATCCAGCGCTTGCGTGGTGCGCGGCGGCTGCATGAACGTCAGCATGAGGTTGTTCATGCCCGGCACCGCTTCGCACACCTCGGGCCAGCCCTGGGTCTCGCGCGCCAGCGCCCAGATCCGCTGCTGCGATGAAAGCGCGAGTTCGCCCGGCGCCTCGAACAGCAGCGCCGTGGTTCCAAGCAGGCTCACGGATGGGAGGGACGCCATCATGCTGCGCTGCGCTGCTGCAACCAGCGCTCCAGGTGGTGGATGTCGACGCCGCCGTTGGCAAAGCCTTCGTCGGCCAGGATCTCGCGGTGCAGTTGCAGGTTGGTCCAGATGCCCTCGACCTGCATCTCGGCCAGCGCGACGCGCATGCGGTCGAGTGCATCCGTGCGCGTGCTGCCGTGCACGATGAGCTTGGCGATCATCGAGTCGTAGTACGGCGGCACGCGGTAGCCAGCGCCGGCATGGGAGTCCACACGCACGCCGAAGCCGCCGGGCACCTGCCAGCCGGTGATCTGCCCCGGCGACGGCGCGAAGGTGACGGGATGCTCGGCATTGACTCGGCATTCGATCGCATGGCCATTGCAGCGCACGTCGGCCTGCCCGAACGCCAGCCGCTCGCCGCGCGCCACGCGCAACTGCTGCTGCACGATGTCGATGCCGGTCGTCATCTCGGTCACCGGATGCTCCACCTGCAGGCGGGTGTTCATCTCGATGAAGTAGAACGCACCCCGCTCGTACAGAAACTCGAATGTGCCGACGCCGCAGTAGCCGATCTGCCGGCACGCGGCAGCGCAGCGCTCGCCGACCTCGGCGATCAACGCCTCGTCGATGCCCGGCGCGGGCGCCTCCTCGATCACCTTCTGGTGGCGGCGTTGCAGCGAGCAGTCGCGGCTGCCAAGCCAGACGGCGTTGCCGTGGCTGTCGGCCAGCACCTGGATCTCGACATGCCGCGGATGCAGCAGGAATTTTTCGATGTAGACCTCGGGGTTGCCGAAGGCGTGGAGCGCTTCCTCGCGCGTCAGCGCCATCGCGTCGAGAAGCGCATGCTCGTCGTGCACCACACGCATGCCGCGGCCGCCGCCGCCGCCCGCGGCCTTGACGATCACCGGATAGCCGACTTCGCGCGCCAGGGCCTGAATCGCAGCCCCGTCTTCCGGCAGCCCTTCGTCCGGCCCGGGCACGCAGGGCACGCCGGCCTGGCGCATCGCGCGCTTGGCCGCCACCTTGTCGCCCATGGTGCGGATGCATTCCGCGCTCGGGCCGATGAAAACGAGGCCCGCGCGCTCGACCCGTTCGGCGAAGCCCGCGTTCTCCGAGAGAAAGCCATAGCCCGGATGGATGGCCTGGGCACCACTGACCTCGGCCGCGAACAGGATCGCAGCCTGGTCGAGGTAGCTTTGCTTCGGCGCCGCCGGGCCGATGCACAGCGCCTGATCGGCCTGCGCCACATAGCGCGCGTCGCGGTCGGCCTCGGAGTGAACCATCACGGTCTTGATGGCGAGACCGCGGCACGCCCGCTGGATGCGCAATGCGATCTCTCCACGGTTGGCGATCAGGACGGTATCGAACATGGCCATCGACCTCACTCGAGGCGGAACAGCGGCTGGTCGGCTTCGACCTCCTGCCCCGATTCGACCAGCACCGCCTGCACCGTGGCGTCGCGCTCGGCACGCACTTCGTTGAACACCTTCATGGCCTCGATCACGCACAGCGTCTGGCCGGCCGTCACCGCCTGGCCGGCCTGCACGTAGGGTGTGTCGCCGGGCCTGGGCTGCAGATGAACCACGCCGTACAGCGGGGCGCAGCACACGGCCGGGCCGGGCGTCTCAGGGTGGGGCGCCTGCGGCGCGGACGCTTGGTGCGCCATGGCGACTTCGCGCCGAGCCGGCGCCGCGGCCAGCGCCGACTGCCTGACCAGCCGTAGCGAGCAGCCGTTCTCGCTGTATTCCAGCTCGGACAGGTCCGACGCGGCCAGGGCGTCGATAAGCGTCTTGATTTGATCCTGATTCATGCCGGGCCCGTCTTTGGCGACAGAACATCCTGGTGGCCGACGCATTCGGAGAACACGTGACGGCAGGCATGAAAGGTAACGGGCCTCGGCGCCAAAGCCCAAGACGGAATGGCTGTGCCGCGATAAGGGCGGCTTATGACAAGGCGGTCAACTCGGGCGCGGGTGTCGACGGAACCGCGCCGGCCAGGTCGACGACCAGTTCAAGCAGGATGCTTTTCACCGCCTGCGCCGGCTCGGACAGGGGCAGGTGATCCGACTGGCACAGGGCCAGCGGCGCCTCGATCACCGGATCGACGATGGCGAACTGCCAGGCGCCGCAGGCCGCCACCACTTCGCGCGCCATCGAAGCCGGCAGGATGGTGGCGCCCAACCCGTCGGCGATCGCGGCGGTCAGGGTGAAGGCCGATTCGATCTCCGCCACCACGCGCGGCACCATGCCGGCGCGCACGAAGGCCGCGTCGACCAGCTTGCGCACCACGTTGTAGGGGCGCGGCAGCAACAGCTCGATTTCGCGCAGGTCAACCAGCCTTACCGGCTCGGCCGGCGGTGGCGTGGTGGCCGGCCCGACCAGGTAGAGCGGCTCGTTCAGCAGGGGCAGGAAGGACAGCCCGTGGATGGCCTTGTCGCCATAGAGCACGGCCAGATCCATGCGGCCGTTCATGATGAGCTCGCTGAGCGTCGTGCCGTAGTTCTCGTTCAGGTAAAGAAGGATGCCGGGATGCCGGGCACGCACAGTGCGCAGCAGCGGCAGCGACAGTGCGGAGGCCGCAGTGCCCGGCGCCAGCCCCACCGACACCTGTCCCGATAGGCCTTCGCCCGCCGCCTCCATGTCCACGCGGGCCTGCTCGCACTGGCGCAGGATGATCTGCGCATGCCGGTACAGCACCTTGCCGGCCTCGGTGGGCGTCACGCCGCGTTTGGTGCGCACCAGCAATTGCTGGCGCACCTCGCCTTCGAGCGTGGCGAGCTGCTGGCTCAGCGCCGGCTGCGCAATGAAGAGCACCTCGGCGGCCTGCGTCAGGCTGCCGATGTCGACGATCTTCACGAAATATTTGAGGCGTCGGAGGTTCACGCCTTGTCTCCATGCAAAAGGCGAGCCTAGCACTGGGCAACTGGGGCGCCTAGATGCGATGTGTCCGGGGGTGCGATGGCGGGCGATGTGTCCGTGGGTGCGATGGCAGGCGGTGTGGAAGCGCTGCTGGTTGCTCCCTCTGCCATCGAACACCCACCAAGCCCGGTATGCGGTGCGGGCTGGGCGATCCCCTCTGCGCCGCCGAGGAGCGCAGCGTTTCGCGGATCAGGGCTCGCAGCTGTTTGAGCCGCAGGCGAGTTCTGCGAGACCCCGCGAAACGCGAGCACCGCAGGGCAGCCCGAAGGGCCGGCGCAGCGGGGTCGCCCAGCCCGCACCGCATACCGGGCGCTCGTCCCAACGAGCAGAGCCGCCGTGCCACCATAAGCTCTCCCTATCGAACCAGAGCGATCTCGTCTTGGCCGAGGCCGAACGATGTGCGTACTGTTGGGCCTCGTGCATCCAGCAGCAGTCCAAGGAAGATCCGTGACCCCCTCCCGCATCGCCGCCCGCGTACGGCGCATCAAGCCTTCACCCAGCACCTCCGCCGCGGACCGTGCCAACGAGTTGCGCCGGCAGGGCAAATCGATCGTCAACCTGGTCGTGGGCGAACCCGACTTCGACACTCCGGCGCACATCCGGCGCGCCGCCGCCGAAGCGATGGACAAGGGCGCGACGCGCTACACGCTGATGGCCGGCACGGTCGAACTGCGGCAGGCCATCGTCGCCAAGCTGCAGCGCGAGAACGGTTTGACCTACGCGATGAACGAGATCATCGCCACCAGTGGCGCCAAGAGCGCGATCTACAACGCCTTCGCCATCACGCTCGAGCCGGGCGACGAGGTCATCATCCCCGCGCCCTACTGGGTGTCCTACCCCGACATGGTGCTGGCCTGCGAGGGCGCACCCGTCATCGTCGCCTGCCCCGAGGCCAATGGCTTCAAACTCACGCCGGCCCAGCTGGAGGCCGCCATCACGCCGCGCACGCGCTGGCTGCTGATCAACTCGCCGAGCAATCCCACGGGCGCGAGCTACACGGCCGACGAATACCGGGCGCTCGCAGAGGTGCTGAAGCGGCATCCGCATGTGATGGTGATGACCGACGACATCTACGAACACATCCGCTTCGACGGCCAGTCGACGCCGCACATCCTGGCGGTCGAGCCCGCCTTGCGCGAGCGCACGCTGGTCGTGAACGGCGTCTCCAAGACCTATGCCATGACCGGCTGGCGCATCGGCTACGCGGCAGGGCCCTCGGACCTGATCACGGCGATGGACACCCTGCTCTCGCAGTCCGCCGGCAACTGCTGTTCGATCAGCCAGGCCGCCGCCGCTGCGGCGCTCAATGGCGACCAGAGCTTCGTGGCGGAGAGCGTGGTGGTCTACAAACAGCGGCGAGACCGCACGCTTGCACTCATCAATGCGATCCCGGGCCTCGGCTGCGCCACGCCGCCCGGCGCCTTCTACCTCTACATCCGCTGCGCCGGCCTGATCGGCAAGGCCACGCCCGCGGGAAAGCTACTGAATGAAGACGGCGACGTCGTGATGTACCTGCTGGAAAACGCCGGCGTGGCCACGGTCGCAGGCACCGCCTACGGCCTCTCGCCCTACTTCCGCCTGTCCATCGCCACCTCGATCGACAACCTCGAAGAAGGCTGCGCGAGGATCGCCCGCGCCGTGGCCGAGCTGCGCTGAGCGCACCAACCATCTCCTCCACCAAGGACACGCACCCCATGCCCTACAAAGCCATCCGCAAGAACCCCTCGGCCGCGCCGGTCGACCCGAAGATCCTGGCCGCGCTGCGCGAGCTGCCCGTCGCCGCGCTGAGCGACAACATGCATCGCAACATCGGCACCACGGGCCTGCAGCCCTACCACCTCCCCGTCGCAGCAACCATGGCAGGCACGGCCGTCACGGCGCGCTCGCGTGGCGGCGACAACCTCACGTATCTGCGTGCCCTCGAGTTCTGCCGCCCCGGCGATGTGCTGGTGATCGATGCCGGGGGCATCCTCAACAACGCAGTGGTCGGCGGCATCCTGTCCTTCTACGCGGCCCACATCGGGGTCGTGGGCGTGGTGGTCGACGGGGCCATCCGCGACGTGGCCGAGATCCGGGCACGCGAGTTCCCGGTCTACGCGCGCGGCGTCACCCATCGCGGCCCGTACAAGGACGGCCCGGGCGAGATCAACGTGCCGGTGTCCGTCGGCGGCATGGTGGTCAACCCGGGCGACATCGTGGTCGGCGACCAGGACGGCCTGATGGCGTTCTCGCCGGACGAGGCCGAACTGCTGATCGTGCAGGCACGCGCCCACCTGGAGACCGAAGCCGAGACGATACGGGCCATGAAGGAAGGCCGATGGGATCGATCCTTCATCGACGCGCTCGAAGCCCGCTGCCCGAACTGAGCGCACCGGTCTGCGGGCGCTGCGGCTAGGCCAGCACGCGCTGCAGCCACTTGCCGAGGTCAGCAATCTCTTCCATGCACACCGAGTGCTCCATCGGGTACGTGTGCCAGTCGACCGCATAGCCGAGCGATGTGAGCGCATCGCGGGATGCGGTGGCACGGGCGATCACCACGACGCCGTCGCGCTGGCCATGGCCCATGAAGATCGGCACATCGCGGTTCGCCTCGCTGCGCTCGGCAGCGGTGCTGGCGGCCAGCGGCAGGTAGCCCGAGAGCGCGACGATGCCGGCCAGCCGTTCGGCATGGCGCAACCCGGTCAGCAGCGCCATCGCGCAGCCCTGCGAGAAACCGGCGACGACGATGCGATTCGCGGGAATGCCGCGTGCCTTCTCGGCGGCGATCAGGCCTTCGATGGCGGCCATCGAGCGCCGCAGGCCGGCCTCGTCCTCGCGCTTGACCAGGTCGGCGCCATAGATGTCATACCAGGCCGGCATCGGATAGCCGTTGTTGATGCTGACCGGCATCACCGGCGCATTGGGGAACACGAAGCGCACCGGGCCGACGGCACCGAGATCGAGCTCGTTGCAGATCGGCACGAAGTCGTTGCCGTCGGCGCCGAGGCCGTGCATGAGGATCACCGAAGCGGTCGGGTTCGGGCCGGTTTCGATTTCGATGGGAGCGAGGGACATGGACGCTGGGCCTTGTTGAAAGAGATCAGAGGATGCCCGATTTTGACCGCGCGGCCCCGGCGTGCCGGCTGACGACGCCGCGCGCGCCGCAGTGCCACACTGGCGCCATGTCCCTTCCTCACGACACCGCCCCGCTGGTTTCCGTCAAGTTCTCGGGCGCCGTGCTGGTTTGCGGCGATTGCGAGGAACGCAGCAGCGGCCCGAAAAAGCTGCGCGCACGGGAGGTGCGCAAGGAACTCAAGCACTCGCTCGGCGACGCGCGCTTCAAGCTGCGCGTGGTCGAGTCGTCCTGCCTCGGCCTCTGTCCGAAGAAGGCGATGGCGCTGATGGCCATCGGCGCGAAGGTGCAGCCGCTCGCGGCCGAAGTCCGCAACGAAGCCGATGTTTCCGCCTTCGCGTCCCACCTGACGACATCGTTCCGATAGCGTGGCCGACCCGGTTCTCTACTCTTTTCGCCGCTGCCCCTACGCGATGCGTGCGCGCTTCGCGCTGCTGGTGAGCGGCCAGCGCTGCGAGTTGCGCGAAGTGCTGCTGCGCGACAAGCCGCCCGCGCTGCTGGCCGCATCGGCCAAGGGCACGGTGCCGGTGCTGGTCGATGTGGACGGCACGGTGATCGACCAGAGCCTGGACATCATGCGCTGGGCATTGCTGCGGCATGACCCTGCGCGCTGGTTGCAGCCCGAGCGCGGCAGCGTCGACGACATGCTCGCGCTAGTCGCGGCGTGCGACGGCGATTTCAAGCAGCAACTCGACCGCTACAAGTACCCAAACCGCTTCGAGGGCGCCGACGCTGCGGCGCATCGTCTGAACGGTGCGCACTTTCTGGAAGACCTGAACGAGCGACTGGCGCGCACGAGTCACCTGTACGGCAACCGCCCTGCACTCGCCGACATGGCGATCGCGCCGTTCGTGCGCCAGTTCGCGCAAACCGACATCGGCTGGTTCGAGCTGCAGCCCTGGCCCGCGCTGCGAGCCTGGCTCAGCGCGCTCGTCGAATCGGTGGTGTGGGCGAGCGCCACACAGAAGTACCCGGCGTGGAAAGCCGGTGAAACCGGCGTCGCGTTTCCGCCGGCCTGAGCAACGCGCAGGAAATCAGGGCTTGGCCGCGAGATCCCGGCAGCGCTTGAGGTTGGCGTCGAAGCGCGGTGCCAGGCCCGGCTCGCACACGTCACCTTTCGGCATCAGCCGGCACAACCCGACGATCGTGAAGTCGCTCACCGCTTCGGTGCAGCTGGCATAGCGTGCCAGCGCCGGGTTCGCGCGCGTCTTGAAGCCCCAGTTGTCCGAGAACTCCAGCGTTCGCCCCATCGCCGCCTCGAAGTAGTCGCGATCCCGCGCGGCCACGGCCGCCTCCATTTGCGGCAGTTCCGCGCCCAGAAAGGACGTGGCCGCGGCGGGAAACTGGTCGGCGGCTGTGGGCTGCGCAGTGGCATGGCCCGCCAGCGCGGCGGCAATCGACAGCGCGACGCGGGAGGCAGTTCGGTAAGCGGTTCGGTTCATGGGGTCTCGACTCGGTGGCATGCCCGGCATTGTCCAACAGGTCGCCGCCGCCCCCGGGCTGTCGCTACGATGCGGCTGGCGCGCACCCTTCTTTCAACACCAGCGCCGAGGAGACAACCCATGCAGCCCCATCGATTCGGCCCGCTCGCGGCCCTGACATTTGCCGTACTCGCCACCGCCTGCACCGGCATGGGCCAGCGAACGCCGCCGCAGCGCGAGCTGATGATCGTGGCCAACGACGAAAAGCAGGCCTGGGACGACACCGGCAAAGTCATCCTCGGTGCACCGGGCAAAGACACGGTGCAGATCCTCGACATCGGCACCGATCCGCTCGCGCCCAAGGCGGTCGGCTCGCTCGAACTGCCGAACACAATCGCCGGGCCGCCGACCAACCTTGCGATCACGCCCGGCGAAACGCTGGCGCTGGTGGCCAACTCGGTCAACGTGGTGGAAGAAAACGGCGTGCGCCGGCAGGTGCCGGACGACCGTCTCTTCGTCATCGACCTCACCACTACACCGCCCCGACTGATCGACACGCTGCGCATCGGCAAGCAGCCTTCGGGCTTGTCCATCAACAAGGCCGGCAACCTCGCACTGGTGGCCAACCGCGCCGAGAACTCCATCAGCGTGCTGCGCATCGCCGGCAAGCAGGTGACACTGATCGACACGGTGGCCATCGGCGAATCGGTAGCGCACGTGCGCTTTACGCCCGACGGCAAGCGCGCCCTGGCGGCCAAGTTCCCCAACCACAAGATCGCACTGCTCGACGTGAATGGCGAGAAGGTCACCTACAACAAGGTCGACCTGGCCGCAGGGCTCTGGCCGTACAACGTGGACGTGACGCCCGATGGCAAGCTCGCCCTGACGGCCGACAACGGCAACTCGGGGGCGGCCGACGGCCAGGTCGACACGGTGAGCGTGATCGACCTCGAAGCCAATCCGCCGCGGGTGGTCGACAAGGTGGTGGTCGGCGATGGCCCCGAAGGCCTGGCCGTGAGCCCGACCGGCAAGCACGCCGTGGCGGTGCTGCTGCGCGGCAGCAACGCGGCGAAGACCGCGTTCTTCTACAACCGCAACGGCTCGGTGGTGCTGCTCAGGATCGATGGCAAGAAGGTCACGCGCGGCAACGAGGTCGAAGTGCGCGGCCTGCCCGAAGGCGCAGTGTGGAGCGCCGACGGCAAGTACCTCTACGTGGGCAACTTCATCGACCAGGACATCACGATCCTGCGCCTGGACGGCGACACGCTGGTGGCCACGGGCAAGTCGTTCGCATTGCAGGGGCACCCCGCGTCGATGCGGGGGCGGGTGACGCATTGACGCGATTACGAGGATCATCGTCGCGCGCGCTACTGGATGCTCAGCCTGCGCGACCAGATCCGCCTGGGCACCGGGGCCTGACCCGCCCCCGGCATCGCATCTGCTAAAAGGTCGGCCCATGGCCCAACTTTTTTCCAACAGCTCGCAGATGCTGGTGCGCGGCATCGCCTGCATCGTCATCGGCGCCGCGGTGCTGCTCGCACCGTACTTTCTGCAATCGCCGGGTTACCGCGAGATGGTCGGCGGCGCGCAGCTCGCAGGCTGGTTCGGCGTCGTGCTGGGCGTGGCGCTGGTGGTGGTCGATCTGGTCAAGCGCGCAAAAAAGCCGCGCTGAGCGCGCGGCGTTTGAAGCGGGCTCAGCCCTTCTTCTTCAGCACCTTCTTCGCCAGCTCGACCGCGCCCAGTACCACCGCGCCCGCCACGATGCCGACGACGGCGTCGATCCCCATCGAGCCCAGCGTGCCGAACAGCCCGCCGACGCCTGCGGCCCAGGCTTCGACCGCATGGCCGAAGGCCGGCACGCCGTGCACCAGGATCTGGCCGCCGACCAGGAACATGGCGGCCGTACCGGCCACCGACAGCGCCTTCATGAGCCAGGGTGCGAACGCCAGGATGCCGCGGCCCAGCGCCTGCTGTGCCGCGCTCGCGCGGCGGCTCAGCCACAGGCCCGCGTCGTCGAGCTTGACGATGCCGGCGACCAGGCCATAGACACCGATCGTCATGATGAGCGCGATGCCGGTCAGCACCGCCACCTTGGTGCCGAAGGGTTGCCCGGCCACGGTGCCGAGCGTGATCACGATGATTTCGGCCGAGAGGATGAAGTCGGTGCGGATCGCACCCTTGACCTTCTCCTTCTCGACCGCCACCACGTCGACCGTAGGGTCGGCAACGGCGGCGACGTGTTGCCGGACCTCGGCGTCGTGCTCGTCCTTGTGCAGGAATTTGTGGGCGAGCTTCTCGACGCCCTCGAAGCACAGGAACGCACCGCCGATCATCAGCAGCGGCGTCACGGCCCAGGGCAGAAAGGTGCCGATCAGCAGCGCGGCCGGCACCAGGATCGCCTTGTTGACGAACGACCCCTTCGCCACCGCCCAAACCACCGGCAGCTCGCGGTCGGCCTTGACGCCCGACACCTGCTGCGCGTTGAGCGCCAGATCGTCGCCCAGCACGCCGGCGGTTTTCTTGGCGGCGACCTTGGTGAGGATGGAGACGTCGTCCAGTACCGTGGCGATGTCGTCCAGCAGCAGGAAAAGGCTGGCCGCCATCAGGCAACGCTGCGCTTGAGGCGCACTTCTTCGATCTTCACGTCGCCCAGCATCGAGGTCTTGGCGGTTTTCATCTCGCGCTTGAAGCCGGCCAGTTCGTGAAAGCGCAGCGCGCGGTCGTTGCGCAGCGGCACCCAGATCGTGACGACGGTGCAACCCTCTTCTTCGAGGCCATCGCGTGCGGCATCCCACAGCGCAACGCCCACGCCCTTGTCCCAGTGCTCGGGCTTGACGTAGATGGCCCAGATTTCGCCCGTCGTGGACGGCGTCTTGGGATCGCGCGAGCGGTCGAAGCCGACGAAGCCGACGATTTCGCCGTCGAGCTCGGCCACATGAACCTGCGGCTCGCTGAACTCGATGGCTTCGCGCCATTTCGCTTCACGGGTGCTGGGCGCGAGCGCGCGCAGCTGATCTTCGGGCAGCAGGCCCTCGTAGGCGGCACGGGCGGCAGCGGCGTGGACTTCGGCAACGGCGCGCGAGTCGCTCATTTCGGCGGGGCGGACTTGGTAATCGGACATGACGGACTTGAATCAACAACAGACGGAATCGGGGGCGTATTGTCGCCGCGCCGCTAAACTGCGCAGTTCGCAAGCCCCTGCATTCACTCGGAGTTCACCATGGCCAAAGGTCAGCAGAAAACCAACAAGGAAGCCAAGAAGCCCAAAAAGGACACTTCGCCGCCCAAGCCGATCACCGGCGGCGAGTTGATCCGTCCCACCGTGACAACGGCGGTCATTCCGCGTGGCAAGCTCAAGAACAAGTGAGTTTGCGTTGAGCGCGCCTCCTGCTCCGGGAGCCGTGCCGAGCCAGGCACGCAATCCCCTGCACGGGTTGACGCTGGAGGCCATCGTCACTGCGCTGGTGGCGTACTACGGCTGGGCTGGCATGGGCGAACGCATCGCGCTGCGCTGCTTCACTAGCGACCCCAGCATCCCGTCCAGCCTGAAGTTTCTGCGCAAGACGCCCTGGGCGCGAGAGAAGGTCGAGAGCCTCTATCTCTTCATGCTGCGCGACCAGCGGCGCAACCGGCTCACGGAGCCGGGTGATGTGTGACTGAAGCGGCGGCGCCGCTGTCGGTGCGCATCGAGCCGTCGGGCTACACCTTCGAAGCCGCGCCCGGCGAGACCCTGCTGCAAGCGGGCCTGCGCGCTGGCATCGAACTGCCGACGAGTTGCCGCAACGGCACGTGCCGCACCTGCCTCTGCCGGCTGGTGAGCGGCAGCGTCCGCTACCGGATCGACTGGCCCGGCGTCAGTGCCGACGAAAAGGCCGAGGGCTGGATCCTGCCCTGCGTTGCCGAGCCGGTCAGCGATGTGTCGCTCGACGTGCCGTTTGCGTATGCGCTGATCTGAAGGCTCCGGCTCCGGCTCCGGCTCCGGCTCCGGCTCTGGCTCCGGATCGGATTCGGTTTCGGTTTCGGTTTCGGTTTCGGGCGCGTTTCGGGGTAGGCCGCTGGCGGCGGGTGGCCCCTTCCGCGAATGTCCCCCGGGCTTCGCCCTCCTCCTTTATTTCGCTGCAGGGGCCACCCACCACCATCGGCCTAGGGCACGCTCTGCATGTTCAGCGCGAACATTCACGCCGCGTCCAGGATCAGGGCGGTGGGGCACGCTGCGCAGCGAAATAAAGGAGGAGGCCGCAGGCCGGGGGACATTCGCGGAGCAGCGTGCCCCGCCGCCCTGAGCCCGCCCCGGAACCTCAGCCCTCAGATCTTCTGCCCGACGATCCGGTCGCGCTGCGCCAGCGACGGAAAGAGCCTGAACCAGGCCACCGCCACCAGCACCGTGCCGACCCCGCCCGCCACCACCGAGCCGACCGGCCCAAGCAGCGCCGCGGTGGCGCCGGATTCGAACTCGCCGAGCTGGTTGCTGGCCCCAATGAAGATGGAGTTGACCGCACTAACCCGGCCGCGCATCTCGTCCGGGGTTTCGAGTTGCACCAGGGTCTGGCGGATCACGACGTTGACCATGTCGGCACCGCCCGAGACCGCCAGCACGACCAACGACACGAGGAAACTTCGCGACAGCCCGAACACCACCATGCAAAGCCCGAAAGCAGCCACCGCCACCAGCAGCGTGCGGCCCACATGGCGTTCGATCGGGCGTCGCGTGAGCACTATCGACATCACCAGCGCGCCCACCGCTGGCGCGCCGCGCAGCAGGCCCAGGCCCCACGGGCCGGTGTGCAGGATGTCCTTGGCATAGATCGGCAGCAGCGCGACGGCGCCACCCAGCAGCACCGCGAACAGGTCGAGCGACACGGCACCGAGCACCGTCTTGCGGCGCCAGATGAAATCCACGCCAGCGAACAGCGTCTGCAGCGTGACGGGTGCCCGGGGCGGCGGCGCATGGGCATAGCGCAGCCGCGCCACCAGCACGCCGCCGGTCACGAACAGCAGCATGCTGGCCGCGTAGACCACGCCGATGCCGGCCACGAACAGCAGCCCGCCGATGGCCGGCCCCGCGATGATCGCGCCCTGCGCGCCGGCCGAACTAAAGGCCATGGCGCGCGGCAGCATGATCGGCGGCACCAGCATCGGCGTGAGCGCCTGCTGCGCCGGCATCTGGAACGCGCGCACCGCGCCCAGCACCAGCGACAGGCCCAGCAACAGCGCCCGCGAATCGCGCTGCGCATAGCCGGCGGCAAGCAGCACCAGCGCAACCAGTGCCTGCACAAGAAAGCAGACCGCCACGATGCGGCCACGATGGTGCCGGTCGACGATGTGGCCTGCATACAGCGCAAGCAGCAGTGCCGGCACGAACTGATAGAGCCCGACCAGGCCCAGATCCCAGGCACTGCCTGTGAGCTCGTACATGTGCCAGCCGATCGCCACCATCAGCATCTGGCTGCCGGCCGTGCCGAAGAGGCGCGCCATCCACATCTGCATGAAGGGCCGCTCGCGCGTGAGGTCGGAAAAGCCGGGGGCGGCGGCAGCAGAAGCGGGCATCGCGTCGAGGATAGCGCAGACCCGCCGACCTAAACTGAGCCCCCGATGACGGCCCCCTTGCACGCAATCCACGAAGACCCCGACCTGCTGGTGCTCGAGAAGCCTGCCGGCCTTCTTTGCGTGCCGGGCCGCGGGGCCGACAAGCAGGACTGCCTGAGCGCGCGGGCGCAGCAACGCTGGCCGGATGCGCTGGTCGTACACCGGCTCGACATGGCCACGAGCGGGCTGGTGTTGATGGCGCGCAACCTTGCAACGCAGCGCGCGCTCGGGGACGCGTTCGCCGCACGGCAGGTGGAGAAGCGTTATGAGGCCGTGGTCGACGGATTGATGCCGCCGTCGGATGAATGGGCCCTGATCGACGCGCCGCTCATCGCCGACTGGCCGCGCCGGCCGCTGCAGAAGATCGATGCCGCCGGTAAACCAAGCCAGACCCGCTGGCGCGTGCTGCGGCAACTGCCGCAACGGCAGGCGACCCATGTGCTGCTGGAGCCGCTGACCGGCCGCTCGCATCAGCTGCGCGTGCATCTGGCGTCGATCGGCCACGCGATCCTCGGCGATGCGCTGTATGCGAGCGAGGCGGTGCAGGCGCGTGCCCCGCGGTTGATGCTGCATGCCACTGTGCTGGCTTTCACGCATCCGGCAACGCTCCAGGGCATGCGCTTTGTGAGCGAGGCACCGTTCGCTTGATGCTTGGGGATTGAGACTTGCGGATTGATGCTTGACGGTTGGGGCGGGCCGCTGGCGGCGGGTGGCCCCTTCCGCGAATGTCCCCCGGGCTTCGCCCTCCTCCTTTATTTCGCTGCAGGGGCCACCCACCACCATCGGCCTAGGGCACGCTCTGCATGTTCAGCGCGAACAGTCACGCCGCGTCCAGGATCAGGGCGGTGGGGCACGCTGCGCAGCGAAATAAAGGAGGAGGCCGCAGGCCGGGGGACATTCGCGGAGCAGCGTGCCCCGCCGCCCTGAGCCCGCCCCGGAACCGAAGCGCCCCGATCCAGTCCCCGGAATCTCAGCGCCTTGATCCGCCCCGACCCTCAGCGCTCAGAGCAACGTCGGACTCTGCGAACGCAAGACCGTATCAGCCCTTGACCACCAGCACCGGCATCGTCGCGTCCTGCAGCACGCGCTGCGTCACGCTGCCGAGCAGCAGTTTCTCGATGCCCGAGCGGCCATGCGAGCCCATCACGATCAGGTCGGCGCCGATCGCGTCGGCGGTGTCGACAATGCCTTCATGCACCACATGCCCATCGATCACGCGCTGGTCGCTGTGCAGCCCTTCGGCTGCAAGCGCGGCCACGCCGCGCGCGAGCGCTGCATTGGCGCTGCTGGTCGCGGCGGCCAGGTATTCGTTCTGGCCCAGCGCATAGTCCGCGCCGACGCCGATGAAGGGGTAGTTGTCGATCACATGAATCAGCGTGATGCGGCTGCCGAAGGCCAGGGCCAGTCCGCTGGCCTTGCTGACCGCCACCATCGAAGTCTCGGAACCGTCGATCGGAACCATGATGTGATTGAACATGACGGGCCTCCTTCACCAAAGTTGAGCCGCTGTCGGGCCGATGCCCCAATGTACCGCGCGGGTGCGTAACCGGTTGTAGGACGCGAGTCAGGCGTAGCGCTCGCGGGCCAGCGCCGCGCCTTGCGCGAGCGCCTGCAGCTTGCGCAATGCAATGTCGCGATCCATCGGCGCGAGGCCGCAGTTGGTGCAGGGTAACAGGCGTTCGCGCGATACGTATTGCAGCGCGGCGCCGATGGTGTCGGCCACCTGCTCGGGTGTTTCGATCTCGTCGCTCGCCACGTCGATCACGCCGACCATCACATCCTTGCCTTCGAGCAGCGCCATCAGGTGCGGCGGCACGTGCGAGTGATAGCACTCGAGGCTGACCTGGTCGATGCTGCTTTTCGCGAGCGCGGGGAACACGGTTTCGTACTGGCGCCATTCCTCGCCGAGCGTGGCCTTCCAGTCGGTGTTGGCCTTGATGCCGTACCCATAGCAGATGTGCACGGCGGTCGTGCAGGTCAGCCCCTGAACCGCGCGCTCCAGCGCCTGCACGCCCCAATCGGCCGCATCCTGCATGTAGACGTTGAAGGCCGGCTCGTCGAACTGCACGATGTCAACGCCGTCGGCCTGCAGTGCCAACGCCTCTTCGTTCAGGAGTTCGGCGAAGGCCATCGCCATCTTGACGCGGTCGCCGTAGAAGCGGTCTGCCACGGTGTCGACGATGGTCATCGGGCCCGGCAAGGTGAACTTGATCTTGCGGTCGGTGTGGGCGCGCAGCAGTTGTGCTTCGGTCGCGTGCACGCGACCCTTCAGACGCAGCGGCGCGACCACCTGCGGCACCATCGCGTCGTAGCGGTTGTTGCGGATGCCCATCTTCACCTTGTGATCGAAGTCGATGCCTTCGACCTGTTCCAGGAAGCCGTGCACGAAGTGCTGGCGCGACTGCTCGCCGTCGCCGATCACGTCGAGGCCTGCGTCCTCCTGCGCCTTGATCCAGAGCAGCGTTGCATCAGCCTTGGCCTGCGCCAGTTCGGCGCCTTCGGCCTTCCACTGCGGCCAGAGCTTCTGTGTTTCCGAAAGCCATGCCGGCTTCGGCAGGCTGCCGGCGATGGTGGCACTGAACAATGGACGCTTCATGGATGCACCCTTGGCGCTGCGCGCCTTCCCGCCAAGCGGGAGCGAGCTTGCTTGGGGCGGCCCGGCGCGGCGCTCGTGCTCATGTTTCGTCTCCCTGGAATGAATGGGCGCGACAGGTCACGACCAGCGTGTCGCGCCAGCCGCCCTCACCTTCGGCCAGCGGCTGGATCGGCGTCGACTCGTGGATCACGCGTGCGTCGTCGAGCAGCAGCAGGCTCCAGGGTTCGGTCATGGTGAAGCGCTCGCCGCGCCGGCCACCGGCCTCGAACACGCGCGTCTCGCCGCCCTTGACGTTGTGGCGCCCGACCAGCGCCACCGCGACCAGGTCGACCCCGTCGCGGTGCGCGCCCTCGGGCGTGGGGCGGCCGATGCCGCCTGCGGTGTCGATGCGGAACTGGTGCGCCTCGACGAACCACGCTTGCGGGCCGCGCAAGGCGCTGGCAGCCCCGGCCAGGCTGCGCATCAGCTGCTGCCAGACCGGCTGCACCACGGTGGCCGCCTCCATCGGCGCAAACAAGCGCTGCATGCCGCCATGCAGCGCGTTGTATTCCACCGGCTGCCAGTGCGCGCGGTGCGGCACCTGATGCAGCTCGTGGCCGTTCACCGTGAAGCAGGCGTGGCGCCGTTGCCGATAGCGGCCGCCGTCTTTCAGGTAGTCGTCGGGCGGGAGTCCGTCCCAGTCGGGATGCAGCGCGTCGAGTTGCGCCACCGGCTTGCCGAGCCAGTCGGCCACGCCTTGCGGGCTCAGCACGGCATAGCCGTCTTCGCGCAGTGCAATCTCGAGTTGGGCGGGGGAGACGAAGCGCGGTGCGAAATCGGTCATCGCCAGCTCAGGGCGCGACCTTCACACCCTTCCAGAACGCCACGCGGTCGCGAATCTCTTCGGCCTCGGGCTTCGGGTCGGCGTAGTACCAGGCGGCGTCGGCGTTGAGTTCGCCTTCGACCAGCAGCGAGTAGTAGCTGGCCGAGCCCTTCCAGGGGCAGGTAGTCTTGTGGTTGCTGAAGGTGACGTGATCGCGGTTCAGCGCGCTCATCGGAAAGTAGTGGTTGCCTTCGATGACGACGGTGTCGTCGCTCTCGGCGATGGTGGCGCCGTTCCAGGTTGCTTTCATTGGGATTCTCCGGGGGCCCGCAATGTGCGGGCAGCCCTTATTGTGCCGCCGCCACGGGCAGCCAGTGCACGCTGAACAAACGCTCCGGATCCGTCCATACCGGGCCGATGCCGAAGCCGGCCTTGACGGCGAGCGTGCGCAGCCCGTCGATGCTGAACTTGTGCGAGTTCTCGGTGTGGATGGTTTCGCCCTCGGCGAACAGGAAGCGCTGGCCTTGCACGCGCACGGCCTGCGCACGTCGGCTCACCAGGTGCATCTCGATGCGCTGCATCGGCGCGTTGTAGAACGCCGCATGCGCGAAGCGGTCGGGCACAAAGTCGGCATCGAGTTCGGCATTGGCACGCTGCAGCAGGTTGAGGTTGAAGGCCGCCGTCACGCCCTGCGCGTCGTTGTAGGCCGCATGCAGCAACGCCGGATCCTTGATCAGGTCGACGCCGATCAGCAGCCCGCCGCCATCGAGCATGCGCGCAGCGCCTTGCAGAAAGGCCAGCGCTTCGTCGGGGTTGAAGTTGCCGAGCGTCGAGCCCGGAAAAAAGCCGACGCGGCGCCCGCCGGCGGCCACAGCCGGCAGCGCGAAGGGTTGGGTGTAGTCGGCCACGATCGGCTGAACCACGAGGCCAGGGCAGTCGGCCCGTAGGCGCGCTGCCGCGCCTTCAAGATGCTCACCCGAAATGTCGATCGGCAGGTAGCGCTGTGGCGCGTGCAGCGCATCGATCAGCAGGCGCACCTTGGTGAGAGAGCCGGCGCCGAATTCGACGATCTCGGCGCCCGGCCCGATGTGGTGCGCGATCTCGCCGGCGCGATCGGTCAGGATGCGAAGTTCGGTGCGCGTGGGGTAGTACTCGGGCAGCTCGCAGATTCGGTCGAACAGCGCAGAGCCCGCCACGTCGTAGAAGTACTTCGGCGAAATGCTGCGGGGTCGGCGCGACAGGCCGGCCAGCAGATCCGAAGCGAATCCCGACAGGCCAATTGCCTGCCTGGCCAGCGGCGTGTCGATGGTGAAGGAGGGATTGCGCATGGTTCAGATGTCCCGCGCGAGCCGCAGCCCGCTGAATTGCCAGCGCGCGGCCGGCGGAAAGAAGTTGCGATAGCTCGGGCGGGTGTGCCCGTCGGGCGTGGCGGAACTGCCGCCCCGCAGCACCAGTTGGCCCACCATGAACTTGCCGTTGTATTCGGCCGCAATGCCGGGCAACGGCCGGAAGCCGGGGTACGGGTCGTACGAAGAGCGCGTCCATTGCCATACGTGGCCGGTGGCCTGCGTGAGGCCGGGCATGGCGCTGGCCACTTCCCATTCGAACTCGGTCGGCAGGCGCGTGCCGGCCCATTCGGCAAAGGCCGCGGCTTCATAGAAGCTCAATTGCGCCACGGGCACGTGCGGCTCCAGCGGCCGCACGCCATGCACGCCGAACACTTGCCAGCCGGCTGCGTTGTGGCTGCTGCCATGCACTCCGAGGCGCGGATCCTCGGGCGCGAGCCAGTAGGCGGGGCAACGCCAGCCCTGCGCCTGCACCGCGGCCCACCCGTCCGAGAGCCAGAGATCCGGGCGCTGGTAGCCGCCGTCGGCGATGAACTGTGCATAGTCGCCGCAGCTCACCAGCCGATCAGCGATCTCGAAGGGCTGCAGCAGAAGCTGGTGGCGCGGCGTCTCGTTGTCGAACGCGAAGCCCTCGCCCGCGTGGCCGACCTGCGCCAGTCCGCCGGCATGCGCGAGCCATCGCACCGGCGCGGGCAGCGCCGCCAGCCGCAGCGACGGGCCCGGTGCCGGGCGGTAGGCTGGCAGCAGCGGGTTGCACGAGAGTGCATGCAGGATGTCGGTGACCAGCAATTCCTGGTGCTGCTGTTCGTGCTGCAGGCCGAGTGCCACGATCGGCTCGATCTGCGCCCACAGCGAACCGCTGGCACTGTCGAGCAGCGCCAGCACGGCCTCGTCCACATGCGCGCGGTAGGCATGCACCTGGTCGACCGATGGCCGCGTCAGCAGGCCGCGCTGCGGCCGCGGATGGCGCGGGCCGAGCGCTTCGTAGTACGAGTTGAAAAGGTAGTGAAAGCGGGTGTCGAAGGGCGCGTAGCCGCTGGCGTGCGGCTGCAGCAGCACCGTCTCGAAGAACCAGGTGGTGTGCGCAAGGTGCCATTTGGTCGGGCTCGCGTCGGGCATCGACTGGATGCACTGGTCTTCCGGGGAAAGCGGCGCTGCCAGCGCCAAGCTGTGCGCCCGCACCGCACGGTACCGCTCGCGCAACGTGTCTGCCGCCTGCGCGATAGGCCTGTCCAGATTCATGCGGTCTCCATTGCGGGGCAAACCGTGGTTTTAGCCGATTGCGGCGATCGCTGCTCGTAGGACAAATCCGCGGCCACCCGGTGCTGCGGATAATCCGCCCATGAGCACCTCTCCCTCCCCCGCAGCGCGTCCCCGCATCGTGATCATCGGCTGCGGCTTCGGCGGGCTCGAGGCGGCCCGCGCGCTGCAGCGGGCCGACGTCGACGTCACGGTGGTCGAGAAGACCAACCACCACCTGTTCCAGCCGCTGCTGTACCAGGTGGCAACGGCCGGACTGGCGGCGCCTTCGATCGCGGCGCCGGTGCGCCTGCTGTTCCGCCACCAGCCCAACATCACGACACTTCTGGGCGAAGTGGTCGATATCGCGCCCGCCACCCGCGAGGTGCAGCTCGCGAACGGAACCCGCATCGGCTACGACCACCTGATCGTGGCCGCCGGTGCAACCCACAGCTACTTCGGGCACGACGAATGGGCCGCATCGGCGCCCGGCCTCAAGACGCTGGCCGACGCCTTCGACATCCGCCGGCGCGTGCTGATGTCTTTCGAGGCGGCCGAGAACGAAGCCGACCCGGCGCGGCGCCGCGCCCTGCTGACCTTCTGCGTGATCGGCGCCGGCCCCACCGGCGTCGAGATGGCCGGTACCCTGGCCGAGATTGCGCGCCACACTCTCGAGGGCGAGTTCCGCCGCATCGACCCCGGCAGCGCCGAGGTGCTGCTGATCGAGGGCGGGCCGCGCGTGCTGCAGGCCATGCCCGAAAGCCTGAGCCGCAAGGCACTGGAGCAACTGGAAAAGCTGGGCGTCAAGGTGCGGCTGAACGCCAAGGTGACCGCCATCGATGCTGCCGGCCTGCAGGTCGAATCGGCCTCCAGCGCGGACGCGACGAGCGTGGACAGCTACCGGATCGACACCAACTGCGTGGTCTGGGCCGCCGGCGTGGCCGCGTCGCCGCTGGGGCGGATGCTGGCCCGGGCGGTCGGCGCGCCAGCGTCCGACGTCGACCGCGCGGGCCGCATCAAGGTGCAGCCTGACCTGAGCCTTGCCGGGCACCCCGAGATCAGCGTGGTCGGCGACCTGGCCGCCGCGATGAGCCACGCGCCGGACAAGGCGCCGAAGCCGGTGCCGGGCGTGTCCCCCGGCGCCAAGCAGATGGGCCGCGCCGCGGCCGGCAACGTCTTGCGCCGCATCGCCGGCCGGCCCACGCTGCCGTTCCGCTACCGCGACTACGGCAACCTCGCCACCATCGGCCGCAATTCGGCGGTGGTCGACCTCGGCACGCCGCTCGGCCCGCTGCGTTTCAGCGGCCGGCTGGCATGGCTGTTCTGGCTGTTCGCGCACGCGTACTTCCTGATCGGTTTTCGCAACCGCATCGTGGTGCTGATGGACTGGGCCAGCGCCTACTGGAGTTTCCAGCGGCACGCGCGGGTGGTGGCCGATGTGCCGGGGAAGGAAGAATCCTGACGACCCCCAGGGGCAGTCGCGTCGCTCAGCCGCGCCCGCGTTGCCGGAGGTAGGTTCGCAGCCCGACGCGTGGGTGCGTCACGCCATAGAGCGCCGCAGCCAGCTTGATGCGGCTGCCGCTGCTGTCGCCCGCCAGGCGCAGGCGCAGTGCGGAGCCCGCCAGCGCACCGGCGCGCTGCAGCGCACCGCCGAGGCCATGCCGCTTCCAAGCCGTGTACATGCTGTTGATTGCAAATGCGCGGGTGCAGAAATCGCTGCTGCTGTCGGTGGCGGCGTTGTCGACGACGAAGCTGCGCAGCATGGTCGTGACGTAGCCCGCGTCGTTCGCGCGCAGGAACACTTCGGACTCGCAGCCGTAGATGAAATATTCCTCGTCGAAGCCAATTTCGCCAAGCCTTGAGGGGCGCGCGAAGCAGGCCGTGGCATGGCCGACCTGCACCTCGCTCACCGCGTCCGGCGCAGCCTTGCGGAACCAGAAGGCGCGGGCGGCGCTGTACAGGCCCTCCATGTCGTTGACGGTGCAGGGGCTCACGAACAGCCGCTCGGGCCGGCTGAACTCGCGTTCGATCTCGGCGAAGTCGATGGCGAGGATGCGCGCATCGTGCGCCGCGATGAGCAGCAGGTCATCGTCTTGCCAGCTGCGGCTGCGCAGGAAGTCGTTGATGGCCCCGCCCCAGCCATGATTCACCGCCGAGGCGACGAATTCACAACCCAGTGCGGCGCAAGCCTCGCGGGCCTGCTCGCGCTTTGCGGCCTGGCTGCCGTTGTCGTAGACCACGATGCGATCGCGGCCGAAGCCGACCTGCGCCAGATGGGCGACGGTGCCCGCCATCGATTCGGGGTTGTTGAAGTGGACCACCATGGCCCGGAAGCGGAGTTGGTCTGAAGCGTTCAACGGAGTGGAGCGGTGGTGGCAGTTGTGAGGGGGCTGGCCGACAGTCTATGCGACCGCCCCGCCGGCTGCACGGGCCGCCGCTGCCCGGTCGAGAACAACTTCGTCTGTCGCAAAGTGCGCAACAAAATTCTTGTACATTTGGAAACGTTCGTTAAATTGACGATTGACATTCAGCGGCGCTGAAGCTGTCACCTCTCGCATTGACCTGCGTAGCTAATAAAAACACGCGGCGTGTCGATCAGACCCGCCCACTCTAGGGAGTCCTCTTGAAGTTCTACGTACGGGCCTTGGCGCCCGGTGTGCTGTCGCTGCTCGCCTTTTTGCTGCCAGCCTATTCCCAAGCCCAGGAGACGCAGGTCACATTGGCCGGCCTCGCGTTCTCCGGAGACGCGGCAAGCCTGGAGCAACGCTTCCCCTTTTCTCGTGAATACGAGAGGCGCCTCGAGCAATCTGGAGACAGGGCGTACGCACGCATCCAGCGAGCCATCGCAGCCGCTCCGCCGCGCAACATCCAGCTTGCGGCAGGAATGATCGACGAGCTCAAGGGTCGCGACCAGGCTTTGGTGACGTCGCTGGTCGTCAATTCCGAAACCGTGTCGGTCGAGAGCTTCGGGAGCCTTCGCAAGCTGTTCGTCCTGATCCGGGCCCAGGCGCTCTTCTTCGACTTCAAGAGCATGACCGTCATACGGTCGTATCCCTTGAGCTTTGCCTACATTGACGTGTTCGACCGCGAGCCCACGAAGGCAGAAATCCTTGCCCGGGTGCAAGGCGTCTACGAAGGTGCCGCCAACAAGCCTGGCATCTTCGGGCGCTACGCGAACGTGCTCTCTGTCGCCACCATTCCGGCGCAGGTGCCGCGTTTGCTGAAGGTCACGAAGGTCTCGCTTGACCCTGCGGTCGTGGCGAGCCTTCCTGCCTACCTCAAAGACCAGCCGGGCATGGCGGAGTCGTGGGCGGCCGACATGGTGAGCGAGGCCATTTCCACGCGTGCCGGCGTGCCGCTGATTCCGTTCACGCAAGGCTATGCCGTGGGCAACGTCTTTCCGATGTGGGTCTCCGATGGCACCGTCTTCAGCCTGAAGTTGCCGGAGCCCGACTACGCCATCTCGGTCGACCTCACTGGCATCAAGAAGGTCAAGTTTGGCTCTGTCGCCGCCGGCGACAGCTTCATCTACGGCACCTACGCGACCGTCAAGATCGAGCAGCCGCAGATGGGCACAGCCTACCTCAACACCGCCTTGAAGAACGGCGAGACCAAGGTCGTGCCGTCGACGCAGACCTACGTCGACGACTTCCCCGCGTACTACGACTCGTGGAACGGCCTCTTCACCCGGCTCGCGACCGCCATCTCCAGCAAGGAGATGACCTGGGTGAAAGCGGCTGCCGCAGCGCCCGACATCGAAGCACAGATCCTGAAAACCAACGTCCTGATTTCCCAATGCAAATAGCTCGTTCCCTCATCGCCGTCGTCCTGGCATGCCTCGCAGCCACGTCCTTCGCTCAAGTCCAGCAGGCCCGCGGCAAGGCGTCGGTGACCTACCAGGGCAGATCCGCCTCGGCCGACGACAAGGCCAAGGCGACCCAGGCCGCACAGTTGAAGGCCGTCGAGTTCTTCTATGCCGAAGCGGGCGAATCCGAGAGCGACAACTTCGACGCCGTGCGCGAAAAGATCCTCGCCAACCCGGACCGCTACATCCTGGAGTCCACCGTGCTCGGCGAAGAGGACAGTCCTGAAAAGCGCCAGTACACCGTCGCCGTCCGCATCGCCCTGAACGTCGCGAACCTGCGCAACCTGGTCAAGGCGAACTCGGCTGTTGCCAAGGCCGGTGCGACCGAGAAGTCCCAGCTCGTTTTCGTCTTCGTGTCGCGCCAGGTGGCGTCGGTCAAGTCCTTCGACGATCGCGTCTACAAGCGGGTCGACGAAAAGGCCAGTGTCGATGTGCGCGGCTCGAGCGCGAACACGGGCTCGGAGGGTGAGTCGATCCGCGGCAACCAGATCCGCACCAGCGAATCCATGTCGGCGCAGGCCAACCTCTCTGCCAACCGCACTCGAAGCATCGAAACCGGAGGCAGCACCACGCAGCGATCCAGCGAGGCGACCTATCGCCTTTATCCGAGCGCGGACCTCAACGTCGTGTTCACCGGCATGTTCGCACGAGCCGGCTTTGAGGTGATTGAGGCCGGCATGGCCGAACCGAGCACCGGCGGCCGCTTCTCGGTGGCCAAGGTCGAGCAGGACTACCAGGCGGGCAATGACTTGAAGTCCGCCACGCTGCAATCGATCGCCTCGGGCATGCGCGCCGCCGGCGTTCCCTATGTTGCGCTTGGCACGCTGGACATCGGTGCTCCGGGCACGGATCCGGCGACGGGTCTGGTGCGCGTCGGCGTCACGGTCAACGCCAAGGTCTACAACGTCTCCAAGGCCATTCCATCGACGCAGGCCGCAGTGGGCCCGGTTCAGTTTGCCGGCGTCGGTCCGGACGAAGCCTCCGCACGGGGCAGCGCACTCAAGCTCGCTGCCAACAACGCTGCGCGTGAACTCACCAGCCAGCTGACATCGCAACGGGTGCAGTGAGCGCAGCCCCTGCATCCATCGACTTTCTCTCTCCCCTTCTCGTGCATCTCCCGAAAGACAGAACAATGAACAAATTTCAGACCGCCATCGCCTGCGCCATCCTTGCACTGGGTGCCAGCACCGCCGCACACGCGCAGTTCTCCATGCCTTCGATCCCCGGCGTCAAGGGCTTGGGCGGCGCAACCAACTCGGCCCCTGACCTCACCGGCCAGCAGGACGGGCTGGTTCGCGGCTATGTGGCGGCGAACAAGGACGTGTTGGACGCGAACAGCCTCATGGCCAACGCTTTGGGCCTGAAGACGGCTGCGGCCACGTCCGCTGCAACGTCGGCCTCCCTCACCGAGGGCGCAACCAAGGACAACCTCGAGGAATCGAACAAGGCCGTCGCTGCATCCACCAGCGCCGTCGCCGCGGAGATGGCGAAGAAGCCCGTGTTGGACGCGAATTCGAAGGCCCTCTACGGCAAAGGCCTGATTCTTCTGGCCTCGGGCGTCAACAAGTTCACCGGCGTGGGCAAGAACGTGTCCACCATGGGCTCGAGCCTGAAGAGCGCATCGCCGCTGCAACTGCCAAAGCTGCAATCCGCGGTCTACATCGTCTCGAACTTCCCGACCTCGATGACCAACGTCACCGGCGCATTGAAGAACGCGATTGCGTTCGCACAGAGCCAGGACATCCCGGTTCCCACGGATGCCAACGACGCGCTCAAGGCCCTGTGAACGGCGACTGAAAACACATGCGCAAACTTCTATGCGTGACCGCGGTGGCATCCGCGGCGCTTCTGGCAGCCTGCAACAAACCCGAGCCTGAAAAGGCAACAGCCCCGGCGGCGCCGGCGAGCGTCGCGGCGCCAGTGCCGGATGTCGGCAAGGTCTCGAATGTGCAGACCACTGCACTGGGGTATGGCGCCTCTGCCGGCGAAGCTGTCGGCGAAGCCATGAAGCTGGCCATCCTCCAGGTGAACGGCGCCGCAGTTCAGTCCGCGAGCGTCAACATCAAGTACGGCCTCGACGTCAGTCTGGGCCAAGACTCTGCTTCGCTGCGCGGGAGTGCATTTGCAGAAGCCGTCGCGCAGAAGTCGGGCGGCGTCATCCAGAACTTCAAGCTCGTGGAGCTGCAGGAACCGGGCGTGCTGCCCGGCAGGCAATACAAGGCCACCATCGAGGCCCAGATTGCAAAGTTCCAGCCGTCAGCGGACATGCAGAAGGTCAAGCTCGTCATCGGCCAGATTCGTTTTGACAGCCCCACCCTGGCGATGGGCGACCGCTCGGTTCCAGCGGCGGAAGTGGGTTCGACCCTGCGCCAGCGCATCAGCGACGCGCTCGTACAGACGGGTCGTTTCGCGGTGCTCGACCGTGAGCTGAGCCCCGATGTCCAGGACGAGCTCGACATGATTTCATCCGGCCAGGCCCCGAGCGCCGAACTCGCGAAACTCTCGCAGGCGGCGAGCGCGGACATCGTCTGGAGTGGGCGCGTGAGCAGGCTTGCCTACAACAAGCAGGCCCGCCAACTGAAGACGAGCGACCGCGAGCTGGTGAGCTATTCCGGCGGATGGGCGTTGACCGAAAAGCTGGTGAACGTGGCAACGCGCCAGGTGATGTCGTCCGGCGCGCTGCGTGGGACGGCACCGTCGACCGAACCGACCACGCTCGGACGTGGCGTCGACGGCGGCAAGGTGCTCGAAGACATGAGTTCGGATCTGGTCAACCAGGTCGTGACCTCGGTTCTGCGGCGCACGTTCCCCGTGACTGTCGTGTCGAAAGACGGAACGAACGTCATCCTGAGCCAGGGCGGCCAGGCGCTCAAGGAAGGCGCACGCTACGCAATGGCGACCATGGGTGCCGAGATGAAGGATCCGCAGACGGGTCAGAGCCTCGGACGCGTCGAGTCTCCCTGCTGCGAACTCGTGGTCGAACGTGTCACCCCCAACCTGTCGTACGGACGGCTGGAAAACATGCGTTCGAATCTTGAACAGCTTCCCGCCGGTGCCCTGCAACTGCGCGAAGAACTCAAGGTGGCCGCGATCGCGAAGGCTCAAACAGCCGCTGCGGGAGCCGAGACTGCAAATGTCGCCCCTCGGCCGGCACAAACCCGGCCCGCCGCAACCGTTCGGCCTTCCCCCGCAGCAGAGGCAAAGAGCGACGACAAGTGGTGAGGGCTCAACCCTTTGATGGCGCTGTGTCCTGGGCCTCCTGCAGCAGCCGCCACATCACCTTTCCGCTGCCGCTCTTGGGCAGCGTGTCGACGAACTGCACCTTGCGCGGGATCTTGTAGACCGCCATGTTCTCGCGGCACCAGTCGATGATCTCTTGCTCGGTGGTGTCCTTGTGCGTGGCACGCAGCACCACCACGGCCTTGACCGACTCGCCGCGGTAGTCGTCCTTCATCGAGATCACGCAGGCTTCCTGGATCGCCGGGTGCCTGAACATCAGCAGCTCGACCTCGGCCGGCCAGACCTTGAAGCCGCTCGCGTTGATCATGCGTTTCAGGCGGTCGGTCATGAAGAAGTAGCCGTCCTCGTCCACGCGGCCCATGTCGCCGGTGCGGAAGAAGCGCTTGCCTTCGAATTCGACAAACGCCGCGGCCGTGGCATCGGGCCGCTTCCAGTAGCCCTGGAACACCTCGGGCCCGTGCGTGATGATCTCGCCGGATTCTCCGGGCGGTAGTTCCTTCAGCGTGTCGGGGTCGACCACGCGCGAGTCGGTGCCCATGTACGGGATGCCGAGGCACTGCTGCTTCGGGTTCTCGAACGGATTGGCGTGCGACGGCGCCGCGGTTTCGGTGAGGCCGTAGCCTTCGAGGTACTTCAGGCCGTACTGCTCCAGCAGCCGCTGCGCGACGGCCTGCGGCATTGCCGCGCCACCACCACCGATGTAGGTGAGGCTGCGCAGGTCGTAGCTTGCGAAGTTCGGGCTCGCCAGCAGATCGATCACCATGGTCGGAATGTTCGTCCAGCTCGTGACCTTCCAGCGCGAGATCAGGCGGCCGGCCACATCACGATCCCAGCGCGGCATGATCACCAGCGTGCCGCCCAGCACGATCGTCGTGTGCATCGTGCTCACCGTGCCGGTGATGTGGAACATCGGCACCACGGCCAGCACCACCGCCTCGGACGAGCCCATGCCCCAGAGCTGTCCCGCGAAGGCGTTGTGGTTGGGGCTGGAATGGTGGTGGATGCAGCCCTTGGGCAGGCCGGTGGTGCCGCTGGTGTAGGGCAGCAGCGCCATGTCGTTGGCGCCGACCACGTGCTCGGGCGGCGTGTGGCCGGCGCTCAGTGCGTCCGCCCAGTGCATCACCTGGCCGTCAGCCAGTTCGGGCAGCGGATGCCGCGCAAGCAGCCAGTCGCGCCAGGCCGCGGCGGGCGCGTCGTCCCCCGTCACGCCGGCATCGAAGGCGTCGGTGAACTGGGTCACGATCAGATGTGCCAGCCGGTCTTTCGCATCCAGCGCATTGCTGGCCTTGGCCAGCTCGGGCGCGAGGTCGCCAGTGGTGATCGCCACCTTCGCGTCGGGGTCGGTGATGTAGTGCTTGAGCTCTTCGGCCCGGTTCATCGGGTTGACCGGCACCACCACCGCGTTGGCACGCAGGATCGCGAAATGGGCGATCACCAGTTGCGGACAGTTCTGCATGTCCAGCACCACGCGGTCGCCGCGCTTCACGCCGAGCGCGTGCAGGGTGCCGGCCAGGCGCTCGGTCTGCGCCTTGAACTCGCGGTAAGTGATGACGCTGCCAAAGAACACCAGCGCGGCCTTGTCGGGAAAACGCGCGGCGGAAGTGGCGAGGTTGTGCCAGAGCGAGGTGGCGGGAACGGTGATCGAGTGCGGCAGGCGCTGCGGCCAGAACTTGTGATGCGGGCGGTTCATTGGGTCTCCAGAGAGCGGGAGAGCCTACGCCGCGGTGCCGCCGCCCTGCATCGGGGAAGCCCCGAAGGCGTCACCTTGGCGACCCGCCAGCGACAGGCACAGCAGGCGCGGCACGCGCCGCACGACTACAGACAGCGCCGCCGTTACGGCCTAAAACCGCAGGTCGTTCAACCCACCGAGGAACTCACATGCCCGAAAAACTTGCAAGCGTTCACTGGGAAGGCGCCGGCAAAACCGGCAAGGGCCTGATCAGCACCGAGACCGGCGCGCTGAAAGACTACCCCTACGGCTTCGCCAGCCGCTTCGGCGACGACCGCAAGGGCACCAACCCCGAGGAGATCCTCGGCGCCGCGCACGCCGGTTGCTTCACGATGGCCTTTGCGTTCGCGCTCGAAGGCGCCGGCCTGGCCGCCACGAAGATCGACACCAAGGCCGCGGTGCGCCTGGTAAAGGATGGCGACGGCTTCAAGATCGACCGCATCGCGCTCGAACTGGAGGCCGCCATCCCGGGCATCGACGAGGCCACTTTCCAGAAGATCGCTGCGGGCGCCAAGGCCGGGTGCCCGCTGTCGAAGGCGCTCGCGAGCGTGCCCGAGATCACGATGAAAGCGACGCTCCTCGGTTGAGCGCCGGCACCGCGAAGCAAGACGTCGCAGACAGCAGCGATGCCGTCCTCGCGCGGCTGAGCGCCTCTTTGCACCAATCGCAAGCGGCACAGGACGGCCAATCCGGCCGCTCCGCCACCACTTTGGTGCATCAATCTTGCATACCAGCAGGCATGAAACCTGCTGATATGCAGCGCCATGTCCATCACCGCCTCCGAAATCAGTGCACGCATCGTCGAAGCGGTGATGGGGCAAAAGCTCGCCCCGGGCGCCCGCCTCGGCGAGCAGCAGCTCGCCATGCTGTTCGACTGCAGCCGCACCATCGTGCGCGAAGCGCTCACGCGGCTGGCGGCGCGCGGCATCGTCACGGTGAGCGCGCGGCGCGGCTGGTTCGTGATCGAGCCCTCGCACGAAGAGGCGCGTGAAGCCTTCGAGGCGCGCCACGTCATCGAGCGCGGCCTGATCCTCAGCGCCAAGCGCATCGACAAGCCCGCCCTGCGCCAATTGAAGGCGCACCTGCAGCGCGAAAAGGCGGCCCTCAAGGACAACGACATCGGCACGCGCAGCTTTCTGCTGGGCGACTTTCATGTGTGCCTGGCCGAGTGCCTGGGCAACACCTTGCTGGCCGACACGCTGCGCGACTTCACCGCTCGCACCACGCTGATCGCGATGCTCTACCAGTCGTCGCATGACGCGGCGCAATCGTGCGAAGACCACGTACAGATCGTCGCGGCACTCGAGCGCGGCGACACGGCGGCGGCCGAGGCCCTGATGGCCGCGCACATCGGCTCGGTGCAATCGGCGCTGCGCGTGCAGACCGCGACCGACCCGCTGGCGCAACTGCGCGATGCGCTGGCGCCGATGCAGACCAGCCCGGCCGGCAGGGCACAGGTCTTGCAACCGGCCGCCCGCAAGAAGAAAAAACCTTCCACCGACGATCCATCGACTTACCTAGGAGCCTTGCTATGAAATCCTTCTCGAAACGCCACTTCGCCATGCTCGCGCTGGCCTCGGCCACGCTGCTCGCCGCCGGTGGTGCGCACGCCCAGGCTGCACTCGACAACATCCTCAAGTCCAAGACCATCAAGATCGCGGTGCCGACCGACTACCCGCCCTACGGCGCGGTCGACAAGACCATGACGCCGCAGGGTCTCGACATCGAAATGGCCCAGCTCATCGCCACCAAGCTCGGCGTCAAGGTCGAGCTGGTGCCGGTCACCAGCGCGAACCGCATTCCGTACCTGCAAACGAAGAAGGCCGACCTCGTCATTTCCACGCTGGGCAAGAACGCCGAACGCGAGAAGGTCATCGACTTCTCTTCCGCCTACGCGCCCTTCTTCCAGGCCGTGTATGCCGCCAAGAGCATGAAGCTCACGAGCTTCGCCGACATGGCCGGCAAGACCGTCGCCGTGACGCGTGGCGCCATGGAAGACCAGGAACTCAACAAGGTGGCGCCCCCGAACGTCGACTACCGCCGCTTCGAGGACAACAACGCGACCATCGCCGCCTTCGTGGCCGGCCAGACGCAAACGGTCGCGACCAGTGCGGCGGTGGCCGGCGACATGCTCGCCAAGAACCCCAAGGTGAGCGCCGAGTTCAAGCTGCTGCTGAAAGACAGCCCCTGCTTCGTCGGCATCGCCAAGGGCGAGACCGCACTGAAGACCAAGGTCAACGAGATCATTGCCGCCGCCAAGAAGGACGGCACGCTCGACGCCATGGCCAAGAAGTGGCTCGGCAAGGCCGCCGGCGACCTGCCGGTTTGATTGACTCACCCCCAGGCTGCGCGCACTTCGTGTCGCTTCGCCAACCCCCTGCCGGGGGCAACACCGGCGGCCCGTCCAAGCCGGTTCCGCGGTGTTTCACGAATTGGCTCTGACCGGTTCATGCCTAGCGAAGAATGGCGCGCGGCGCCAAGGAGTCTTTGATATGGAGTTCGACTTTTGGGCTGTGCTGGTCGACTGGCGGCTGCTTGCCAAGGGCATCGCATGGACGATCGGGCTGACGGCCATTGCCACCGTCATCGGTATGGCGGTGGGCGTGGCCTGTGCCTGGGCGCGGGCGAGCGGGCCGCTGTGGCTGCGCTGGGTGGTCGGCAGCTATGTGGAGCTGATCCGCAACACGCCGTTCATCGTCCAGTTGTTCTTCATCTTCTTCGGCTTGCCAGCGGCGGGCGTCAAGCTCACGCCGGAGACGGCGTCGATCATCGCGATGGTGGCCAACCTCGGCGCCTACGCCACCGAGATCATCCGCGCCGGGATCGACGCCACGCCCAAGGGCCAGATCGAAGCCGCGGTGAGCCTGGCGCTCAACAGGATGCAGGTGTTCATGCGCGTGGTGCTGCCGCCGGCGCTCAAGAAGGTGTGGCCCGCCATGGTGAGCCAGATCATCATCGTGATGCTGGGCTCGGCGGTGTGCGGGCAGATCTCGGTTGAAGAACTGAGCTACGCCGCCAACCTGATCCAGAGCCGCAACTTCCGCGCGTTCGAAGCTTTCATCATCGCGACGCTGATCTACCTGGCGCTGTCGGTCGGCCTGCGCCGCCTGCTCAACTGGGCCGGCCCCCGCTGGTTCTTCGGGCGCTAGTCATGGCACACCCCCAGTCTTCGCGCACTTCGTGTCGCTACGCCAACCCCCTTGCAGAGGGCGGCGCCAGCGGCCCGGCAAAGCCGGCGCCGCGGCACCTCCCGAAAAAACCGCTATCCAGCAAGGTCTGCCAATGAATGAGTTCACCCTCTGGGACATCCTGCGCAACCTGCTGATGGCGTTGCGCTGGACGGTGGTGCTCTCGCTGATTGCCTTCATCGGTGGCGGCGTGGTCGGCGGCTTGCTGCTGTTCGCGCGCCTGCGTGCGGGCAAGTGGCTGGACCGCGCGATCAGCGTGTATGTGCAGCTGTTCCAGGGCACGCCGCTGCTGATGCAGTTGTTCCTCGCCTACTTCGGCATTGCGCTGCTGGGCGTCGAGGTGTCGGCCTGGACCGCGGCCACCGTCGCGCTCACGCTCTACACCAGCGCCTACCTCACGGAGATCTGGCGCGGCTGCGTGGCCTCCATCCCCAAGGGCCAGTGGGAAGCGTCGGGCAGCCTGGCGCTGAGCTTCGGCGAGCAGATGCGCCATGTGATCCTGCCGCAGGCCGTGAAGATCGCGACCGCTCCGACGGTCGGCTTTCTGGTGCAGGTGGTCAAGGGCACGGCACTGGCATCGGTGATCGGCTTCGTCGAACTCACCAAGGCCGGCAGCATGATTTCGAACGCCACCTTCAAGCCCTTCGTGGTGTTCAGCTGCGTTGCGCTGCTGTACTTCGCGCTGTGCTTCCCGATCAGCTTGTATGCCAAGCACCTCGAAAGGAAAATCAATGTCAACCGTCGCTGAAGCCACGTCTGCTACATCTGCCGCACCGTCGACCGCGGCGCCTTCCGGCCCGATCGTGCAGATCACGGCGCTGCGCAAGTCCTACGGCAGCAACGAGGTGCTCAAGGGCATCGATCTGCAGGTCAAGCGCGGCGAGGTCATTGCCATCATCGGCAAGAGCGGCTCCGGCAAGAGCACGCTGCTGCGCTGCATCAACGGGCTCGAGGTGTTCCAGGAAGGCGCCCTCACGGTCGACGGCAAGCCGCTGCTGCACGAGAGCGCGATGGCCATGCGCGAGCTGCGCCAGCGCGTGGGCATGATCTTCCAGGGCTTCAACCTGTTTCCGCACCTCAGCGTCGGCAAGAACGTGATGCTGGCGCCCACGCTGGTCAAGAGACGCTCGAGCGCCGAAGCCACCGCACAGGCCAAGAAGCTGCTGGCACGCGTCGGCCTCGCGGAAAAGTTCGACGCCATGCCCGACCAGCTGTCGGGCGGCCAGCAGCAACGCGTGGCGATCGCCCGCGCACTGGCCATGGAGCCGGCCGTGCTGTTGTGCGACGAGATCACCTCGGCGCTCGACCCCGAACTGGTGGGCGAAGTGCTGCGTGTGGTCGAGTCGCTGGCCGACGAAGGCATGACGCTGCTGATGGTCACGCACGAGATGAGTTTTGCCCGCAAGGTCAGCGACCGCCTGATCTTCATGCACCAGGGCCGCGTGCACGAGATGGGCCCGCCGGCCGAGGTGTTCAACAATCCGCAGACGCCGGAGCTGAAACAGTTTCTTTCGTCGCTTCACGACTGAGGGGCAGGCGCCACATCGGCGTTACCAATTCGTCACCAAGGGTAGGCGCTGTCCGACAGCGGAACCGGGGGTAGTGCCAAACACTACGGCATCTTCTGAAAATGCCGAGCAAATGGACGCCTCTTCCCCAGATTCCCAAAGAGCGGGCGCGCATGCCATGGAGGGGTTCGCGACGCAATTGCGGGAGTCTGCGCACACGGCGATCGTCCAGTCGTTCAGGGCCGCGCTGGAGGGCAACGGAGCGGGCCCGACCGATGCGGATCTGAAGGTGTTTGCGCGGCTCGCGGTCTACGAGATGAAGGTCAAGCAACGTGCCGGCTTGCCCGTCACGCAGGCGCCGCCCGAAACACCAAAGCCTCCTGCCCCCCGTTCGCGCGCGCCGAGCGCGGTGCTGGTGTCCGCCTGCTTGTTGCTGGTTTGCGTCGCACTGGCACCCTGGCCGGGCACCCACCCGTCCGCCACGCAATCCGCTTCGGTCTCGCTTGGTCCGGCACCCGTGGTGGCTGCGGCCTTGACCCCGATCGAGAGCGCGGCCGCGGCCATCGAGCCCACGCCTTCCGCGGTCGCGTCCAGCGCGCGCGCGCGCGTCCGATCCGCGTCGGTCGCCACTCTGCCGCGCACGCCTGCGGCGGAAACGGGTGTTGCCGTCGCGGCGCGAGGGCGCGACCGCAGCACCTGGGGGCAGCTCGCAAGTTGCGGCAGCCTGAACTTCATTTCGCGCGCCGTTTGCATGAACAACGCGTGCGCGCAGCCTGTGCTGGGGCGCAGCCGTTCGTGCGCAGATGCGGTGCGCCAGCGGCGCATCGACGAGGCCCGCCGCAATCCGATGTTGGTGGGCTGAGCGGCGCAGCGCGGGCACGCTGCCACGCTTCTGGCACCATATTCCCATGCCCACGTCCGCCCACCCGACCATCGCCGACAAGCGTCGCCTGTTCCGCCAGCTGCATGAAGAACCCGGCTGCTTCGTCATCCCCAACCCCTGGGACGTCGGCAGCACGCGCTTTCTGCAAGGCCTCGGCTTCAAGGCGCTGGCCACCACTAGCTCCGGCTTCGGCTGGTCGCAGGGCCAACCCGACGGCGCCGCGTCGCGCGACGAGGTGCTCGCGCATTTGCACGAGATCGTTGCAGCGACCGACTTGCCGGTGAACGCCGACTTCGAGAGCGGCTTCGGACGCGAGCCGGCCGATGTGGCCGAGAGCGTGCGGCTGGCCATCGAAACCGGCATTGCGGGCGTGTCGATCGAGGACTCCACCGGCAACGCAACGCAGCCGCTGTTCGAGCTCGACACCGCCGTGGCACGCATGGCTGCCGCGCGCCGCGCCATCGACGCCGCCGGGGGCGACACGCTGCTGGTCGGCCGCGCCGAATGCTTTCTGGTGGGCGTGCCCGATCTGGCCGAAACCATCCGCCGGCTGCAGGCCTACTCGCAGGCCGGAGCCGACTGCCTCTACGCGCCGGGCATCCGCACCCGCGAGCAGATTGCGGCCGTGGTGGCCGCGGTAGCGCCCAAGCCGGTCAACCTGTTGATCGGGTCGGCCGGCACCGGGCTGACGCTGGCGGATGCTGCCGCGCTCGGCGTGCGGCGTATCAGCGTCGGCGGGGCGCTCGCGCGCACGGCATGGGGCGCGTTCAACCAGGCTGCGCGCCTGATGGCGGAGCAAGGCAGCTTCGACGGTTTCGCCCAGGCTGCTTCGGGCGACGAACTCAACACCTTCTTTCGCAACGACCTGACCGATCGCGCCCGCCCATGACCTTGTCGCCGCTGCCCCGCCGCCTCTTTCTTCACGGCGCCCTGCTGGCCGCCACACTGCCCGCCACCAGCGCCTTCGCCGGCTTCAACTTTTTCACCAGCGAGTACACCGCCAGCCGCGACGAACTGCAGGCGCAGATCGCGCGCCGCTTTCCGGTGCAGCAGCGCTATGCCGAGATCTTTACGGTCAGCCTGCGCGATCCGCAGCTCGCGTTCGATGCACGCGGCAACCGTGCAGCCATCACGGCGTTGCTCACGATCTCGAGCCCGCTGCTGCAGCCTTCGACGGTCGGCGGCATCGTGTCGGTCAGCAGCGCGCTGAAGTACGACCCCGCGGCGCTCGCACTGCGGCTCGACCAGCCCCGGGCCGAGCGCATCGAGTTGCAGGGCGTGGGCGGGCGCGATGCGGAGCGCCTGCAGCAGATCGGTTCCGTGGTCACGCAGGAGTTGCTGCGCGACTACCCGCTGCACACCTTCAGGCGCGAAGAGCTGACCGTCGGCCGCAAGACCTACGAGATCGGTGCGATCACGGTTCAGGACAACGGCATCACGGTGCAACTCAAGTAGCCAAGGATGGAGATGGTCACCATGGTTCGCTCGCTTCTTGACGGCGCCTTGCGTCCGCTGGCCGCTCGCTGCGGGCCTTTTCTGCTCGCGACCGCACTGGTGGCGGGTTGCGCGGCGCCGGGGGGCGATCCGGTGCGCGGCTTTGACCTGCAGGCGCACCGCGGCGGCCGCGGCCTGGCGCCCGAGAACACGCTCGCCGCGTTCGCCAACGCGATCGAGCTCGGCGTGACCACGCTCGAGCTCGACGTCGGCCTCACCGCCGACAACGTGGTCGTGATCTCGCACGACACGGCGCTCAACCCCGACCACACGCGCGACGCCGGCGGCGCATGGCTGCAAGCCACCGGCCCGACGATCCGTTCGATGACGCTGGCGCAGGTTCAAGGCTACGACGTGGGCCGCCTCAACCCGGCCAGCAACTATGGCAAGCCCTTCGCCGGCCAGCAGCCGCGCGACGGCGAGCGCATTCCGACGCTGGCTGCGCTGTTCGCCATGGTCAAGGCGCGCGGCAACGAGCAGGTTCGCTTCAACATCGAGACCAAGCTCGACCCCGGCAAGCCCGACGAAACCGCGGCGCCCGAGCCGATGCTGCGCGCGCTGCTCGCCGAAATCGACAAGGCCGGCATGGCCCGGCGCGTCACGCTCCAGAGCTTCGACTGGCGAACGCTTGCGCTGGCTGGCGAGCTGGCGCCGCAACTGCCGCGCGCCTACCTCACAACCGCACGAACCCTGCGCGACAGTCGCTGGACGCAAGGCCTGAACGCCGGCGATTTCGCGTCGACGCCGCTGCTGGTCAAAGCCGCTGCGGGCAACGCCGGCAAGGCGCCCGTGATCTGGTCGCCCGCGTTCGCCGACCTCACGCCGGCCCAGGTGCGGCAGGCGCAGGCGCTCGGCATGACGGTGCTGCCATGGACGGTGAACCAGCGTGCCGACATGCTGCGGCTGCTCGACATGGGCGTGGATGGCGTCATCACCGATTTCCCCGATGTGCTGCGCGACGCGATGCGCGAACGCGGACGCCCATTGCCCCGGGGCGGCGCCTAAAATCACGGCATGCGCGTTCTCGTCCTCGCCCTTACGATCTTGCTGCTGCCGATGCGCGGCTGGCTGGGCGACGCGATGGCACTGCAGAACGTGCAGCCGCAGCCAACGATGTCGGCTGAGGCTGGCAGCGCCGCGATGCATGCGATGCATGCGATGCACGACATGGCCGACATGACTGACATCGCGCACGACGATGTATCGCACCCCCCAGCCGCACACGCGCCCGCCAACCCCGACTGCAAGACCACCTGCACCGATTGCCAGCTCTGCCACTCGGTCGCCATGACGGTGCAGCCCCAGCTTGCGCTGCTCGGCGTCGCGCCGCGCGAGTCCCCGTCGTTCCGGCCGGTCGTTTTTGCGAGCGCCGAGCCGGGGCGCGGCTTCAAGCCGCCCATTTTCTGATCTCCCTGCCCGTAGTCCGTCCGCCGTTGGCCTGCTGGCTTGCGGCGGCCGCTTTCTCGCTTGCGGAGATCAATCGTGAAATTTCTTGTTCCCATAAAAAAAGCCGCTGTGGCGTTGAGCGGTGCGCTGGTGCTCGCCGGCTGCGCCAGCCTGTCCCCTGACGGCGGCGGAGCCGACGTGCAGGCGCTGGTGGCCGGCAACCCGCTGACAGGTGGCGCCAGGGCGCAGCGCGCGCCCGACGCGCGCTCGGCCGATGCGGTCGACGCGCTGCTCGCCCGGCCGCTCGATGCCGAGGCCGCCGTGCGCATTGCACTCGTCAACGGCCCGCGCATGCAGGACGCGTTTGCCACGCTCCAACTGAGCGACGCCGAGCGCGTGCAGGCCGCGAGCCTGCCGAATCCGGTGTTCGCCTTCAGTCGCCTGCGGGAAGGCAGCGCACTCGAAATCGACCGGGCCCTGCGCTTCAACGTGCTGAACCTGATCGCGCTGCCGTGGCAGGCGCGCTGGGCCGGCGAGCGCCACGAGGTCGCCAAGCTGCAGGCCGCGCAAAGCGTGCTGACGCTGGCCGCCGACACGCGCCGCGCCTGGGTGCGCGCGGTGGCCGCGCGGCAAGGCGTGAACTACCTGCGCGACGCAAAGGATGCGGCCGAAGCCGGCGCCGAGCTCGCGCACCGCATGGCGCAGGTGGGCAACTGGAGCGCGCTGCAACGCACGCGCGAGCAGTTGCTGCTGGCCGACGCGGCGGCCCAGCTCGCCCGCGCAGAACAAACCGCCGTGGCAAGCCGCGAGCAGCTCACGCGCCTGATGGGGCTGAGCGGCGCCCGGTCCGCGTCGTACACGCTGCCCGATCGACTGCCTGCGCTGCCCGCGTCCGCACCCGATGCCGGCGACGTGCAGGCGCTGGCATTGCGCGACCGGCTCGATGTGCGTTCTGCGCAGATGCAGAACACCGCCACGGCCAATTCGCTCGGCCTCACGCGCGCCACCGGCCTCGTGAACGCGATGGAACTCGGCGCCGTCCGCAACACCGTGTTCGGCAACGGCCCGGATCGCGCCCGCACAACGGAGCGTGGCTTCGAGCTGGAACTGCCGATCCCGCTGTTCGACTGGGGCCAGGCCCGCAACGCACGGGCCGAGGCGCTCTACCTGCAGTCCGCAGCGCGCGTGCGCGAGACCGGCGTGCGCGCCGCGAGCGAGGCGCGCGAATCGCTCGCACACTGGAACACCGCTTACGCCATCGCACGCCGCTACCAGGACGAGGTGCTGCCGCTGCGGCGCCAGGTCAACGATGAGATGGTGCTGCGCTACAACGGCATGCTGTCGAGCGTGTGGGAGCTGCTCGGTGAAACGCGGGCCTCGATGCTGGCCGTCAACGCCGCGATCGAGGCCCAGCGCGACTTCTGGCTGGCTGACACCGACCTGCAGCTGGCGTTGACCGGGAGCGCAACATGAACCGCCGCAACTTTTTCGCGGGCGCCGCCACGGCTGTCGCCGCCACCTCGGTCAGCCGCGTTGCGATGGCCGCCCTGCCCGAACCGGTGACGCAGGGCTCCACCGCCACCGCGCCGCCGCTGGTGCCACCGACCGGCCGCGCCTACAACCCGGTCGTCACCCTCAACGGCTGGACGGCGCCGTGGCGCATGAATGCGGGCGTCAAGGAATTCCATCTGGTCGCCGAACCCGTGGTGCGCGAGATGGCGCCGGGCTTCAAGGTCAACATGTGGGGCTACAACGGCCAGTCGCCGGGGCCGACCATCGAGGTTGTCGAGGGCGACCGGCTGCGCATCTTCGTCACCAACAAGCTGCCGGAGCACACCACGGTGCACTGGCACGGCCAGCGACTGCCGAACGGCATGGATGGCGTGGGCGGCATCACCCAGCCGCACATCCCGCCGGGCAAGACCTTCGTGTACGAGTTCACCGCGCGCCGGCCCGGCACCTTCATGTACCACCCGCATGCCGACGAGATGACGCAGATGGCGATGGGCATGATGGGCTTCTGGGTCACCCACCCGAGAGAGAAGCATCCGCAGATCAGCGAAGTTCAGCGCGACTTCTGCTTTCTGCTCGGCAGCTTCGACGTAGAGCCCGGCAGCAAGACGCCGAAGGTCAACACCATGACCGACTTCAACACCTGGGCCTTCAACAGCCGCGTGTTCCCCGGCATCGACACGCTCAATGTGCGCAGGAACGACCGCGTGCGCATCCGCGTCGGCAACCTGACGATGACCAACCACCCGATCCACGTCCACGGCCACGAGTTCGAGGTCACCGGCACCGATGGCGGCCCGGTGCCGCGCAGCGCGCGCTGGCCCGAAGTGTCGGTCGACGTCGCGGTCGGCCAGATGCGGCAGATGGAGTTCATCGCGGACGAGGAAGGCGACTGGTCGCTGCATTGCCACAAGGCGCACCACACCATGGGCCCGATGGGCCACGAGGTGCCGACCATGATCGGCGTCGACCACAAGGACGTGGCCGACAGGATCAGGAAGCTCGTGCCCGACTACATGGTGATGGGCGACAAGGGCATGGCCGACATGGGCGCGATGGAAATGCTGCTGCCCGACAACACGCTGCCGATGATGGCCGGCCAGGGCCCCTTCGGCCCGGCCGAGATGGGCGGCATGTTCACGCTGCTGAAGGTGCGGCGCGACCAGAAGGCGGGCGACTACCGCGACCCCGGCTGGTTCAAACACCCGGCCGGAACGGTGGCACGCGAAGTTCCCGGCAGCGCCGTGCCGCCCACCGCGCGCGCTGCGCCCGCCGCACCCGGTGGAGCCGGCAGCGGCGACGGCACCGTGCGCAAACCCTCGGGCCACGGCGCCCACAACCATTGAACGGAGATATTTCTTCTCATGAACACTTTCAAATTCATCGCCGCATGCGCCGCACTGACGGGCGCCGCATCCGCTTTTTCCCATGAAGCGCAGCACCCGCCGCGCAAGGCGACGTCTTCCGCGATGCCGGCCGAGCAGAAGGCCTGGGGCATTGCCGGCCAGCCGCGTGCCGTGCGCCGCACCATCGAGATCGCTGCCGCCGACGACATGAGCTTCACGCCGTCGGTCATCGAGGTGCGCGAGGGCGACACGGTGCGCCTGCGGTTGAAGAACCGTGGCAAGGATCTGCATGAACTGGTGCTGGGCACACTCGCCGAAATCGAGACCCATGCGGCCCTGATGAAGAAGCACCCCACCATGGAACACGACGAACCCTGGATGACGCATGTGCAGCCCGGCAAGACCGGCGAGGTCATATGGCACTTCAACCGCGCGGGCGACTTCGACTTCGCCTGCCTGGTGAAGGATCACTACGAACTGGGCATGGCCGGCCGCATCCGCGTGCTGGCGGCCCGCAACTGACAAAGAACCTGGAGAACCACCACCATGCAAAGACGAACACTCCTGCGCGCAGCCCCGCTGCTCGCCTTCACCACCACCACCCCGCTCGCGGCCCTTGCCGCCGCGCCTCAGGTCGAGATCTGGAAAGACCCGAACTGCGGCTGCTGCCAGGACTGGGTGAAGCACCTGAACAAGAACGGCATTGCCACGCGCATCAATGACGACGGCAACAACGCGGCCGCGCGTACCCGCCTGCGCATACCGGCCGCGCTCGGCTCCTGCCACACCGGTCTGGTGGCCGGCTACGCGCTCGAAGGCCACGTGCCGGCGCGCGAGATCCAGCGCCTGCTGAAAGAAAAACCGCAGGCGATCGGCCTCGCCGTTCCCGGCATGCCGGTCGGCTCGCCTGGCATGGATGGCCCGGCCTATGGTGGGCAGCGCGATGCCTATGACGTGCTGCTGGTGCTGGCCGATGGCAGCACGCGCGTGTACCAGCGCTATGCGCGCGGCTGATCCTGGAAAGGACATCGACATGAAGAATCTGCTGACCACCCTCGCCGCCGCCACACTGGCCATCGCCGCCTTTGCCCAAGCCACGCTCCCCACGGTGGAGGCCGAAGTGCGCAAGGTCGACCCCGACAGGAGCAACATCACGCTGAAGCACGGCGACATTCCCAACATCGACATGCCCGCCATGACCATGGTGTTCCGCGTCAAGGATCCGGCCCTGCTTCTGAAGGTGAAGGCCGGGGACAAGGTGAAGTTCACGGCAGACAAAGTGGACGGTACGTTGACGGTGACGTCGATCGAGGTGGAGAAGCCCTGAGGCGTCTGGGCGGTACCGCCGCGGGACTGTGCGGCATCTGCGGATTCGTACAACGGTATCAGCCTCATCTGACAGACCGGGATGCCGTGATGAGGACTATCGGAGTTTTTCTGCACATGGCGGATGCCATGATCTCAACGCTTCAGGACACGCGATGGCCAGCAAGAACACGATCTGCCTGTGGTACGAGAGCGCCGCCGTTGACGCCGCAAACTTCTACGCCGAAACATTCCCGGACAGCGCTGTTGGCGCCGTCCTCCGCGCACCGGGCGACTATCCGGATGGTAAGCAGGGCGATGTTCTGACGGTCGAGTTCACCGTCACCGGCATCCCCTGCATCGGGCTGAACGGCGGCCCGCATTTCAAGCACAGCGAGGCCTTCTCTTTTCAGATCGCGACAGACGACCAGGCCGAAACCGACCGCCTGTGGAACGCGGTCGTCGGCAATGGCGGCCAGGAGAGCGAGTGCGGCTGGTGCAAGGATCGGTGGGGAGTGTCATGGCAGATCACCCCGCGCGCCCTCCTCGCGGGCATCGCCGACACCGATCCCGCAACAGCCAAGCGCGTGTTCGACGCGATGATGACCATGAGAAAGATCGACATCGCTGCGATAGAGGCGGCACGGGTGGGCCGAAACCTGTCCTCCACGTAGCTCTTTGGTAACGCTGGTAACGCGCGATCGCTATGTTCGATATCGCACAGACGGAGACTTTAGGCTTCGGTACGCAAACCAGGTCCGCAGCAGGTTTCTCCGAAGAATTTGCTCGTCCGGAGACCTGCTCTTTAAGTGCGCTCCTCTAATGCCCTTTCGGCACAACACATTTTGCTTGTGTCTCCAACCCACCCTACCTCACACTTCATCATGCTGCAGTGCAACAAGTATTGCGGCGGGATTCCAACTTCACAGAAAGCCATCATGACCGCACTCGCCACCAGCACCCACACTTCCGTCAACACGATGTTCGGCCTAGCCAGCAAGGCTTTCGAAGGGGCGGAAACACTTGTCGCACTGAACCTGCAGACGCTCAAGACCTTGATGGCCGAAAGCCACGAGAACAGCCGGATCGCCAGTTCCACACGAAGCCCGGCGCAGTTGATCCAACTCCAGGCAGAGACGTTGCAAGCCGTGCCCCTGAAGGCGTTGGCGTATGGCCGCCAGGTGCAGGAGGTCTTCGCCACATTCGACGCCGCGCGGCGTGCCGCCTACGAAGATGGCGTTGCCGATGCGCAAGCCAAGCTCCTCGAGGCCGTGAACAGCTTCTTCAAGAACGCCCCCGGCTCCGAGAAGATCATGGCACTGGTGCAATCCGCCGTGGATGCTTCGAACAACGCCTACAAAGGCTTGGACACGACGTCAAAGCAGCTGTCCGATACCTTGACCGCCAACGCCACGAAAGTCGGCGAGACAGTCGCGCAAAGCTCGTCCAATGCACTTGCAAAGATTGAAGCTTGATCTTGCGAACCCGTCGTTGCCGATGACTTGCGCTCCGAAGATCTGCCGCCGCATTCGGAGGTTGCCATGAAAGCATCCGACCTCTTCGTCAAGGCGCTGGAGAACGAGGGCGTCACGCGCATCTTCGCTGTACCCGGCGAAGAAAATCTCGATCTCGTCGAATCGTTGCGACGATCCAGCATCGAACTTGTGCTTACACGGCATGAGCAATCTGCCGCCTTCATGGCTGCGACCCATGGACGCCTGACCGGACAGCCCGGCGTGTGCATGGCCACACTCGGGCCGGGTGCGCTCAACCTGGTTACGGGCGCAGCCTATGCGCATCTCGGCGCCATGCCGATGGTGTTGATCACGGGTCAGAAGGCCATCATGACAGCGCGGCAGGCGCGATTCCAGATCGTCGACATCGTCGCCACGATGAAGCCGCTGACGAAGGCATCGCGGCAGATCGTCAGTGCCTCAAGCATCCCCACCGTAGTGCGCGACGCGTTCAGAGTCGCCGCCGAAGAGCGGCCCGGCCCGGTGCATCTCGAATTGCCGGAAGACGTTGCCGCCGAAGAGGTGGGCAACGACGTGGACGTCATTCCCGTGCACCCGATCGATCTGCCGGTGGCCCATGAAGCCGCTATCGCACGCGCCGCCGCAATGCTGTTGCGGGCGGAGCGACCGCTCGTCATGTTTGGCGCTGCGAGCAATCGCCCCCGGCTGAACGGCCAGTTGGCCGATTTCATCCGCCGCGTCGGTATTCCTTTCTTCAACACTCAGATGGGCAAGGGAACGGTCGCCGGCGGCGGCATCGCCGAAGGCAGGACCGGGTTCTGGATGGGTACCGCCGCACTCACGGAGCGCGACTACGTACACGAAGCGATCGACAGGGCCGACGTGATTCTCGCCATCGGCCACGACACCATCGAAAAGCCGCCGTTCATCATGGGTCCCAACGGCCCGCTGGTGATCCACGTCGGCTACATGCCGGCTGCAGTCGAGCAGGTGTACTTCCCGCATGCGGAGGTGGTGGGCGACGTCGGCCCGAGCCTGACGCTGTTGGCCGATCGCGTCGAAGGCCGCCTTCCAAACGCCGGAGCCTTGCTGCCGCAGCGAGAGGGAATCCTGGCGCGCACCATGAGCCGCTCCACCGAGTCGCGTTTTCCGTTGACGCCGCAACGCATCGTCTTCGACGTGCGCCAGGTTATGCCCGATGACGGCATCGTCGCGCTCGACAACGGCATGTACAAGATCTGGTTCGCTCGCTGCTATCCCACGCGGACAGCCAATGCACTGCTGCTCGACAATGCGCTGGCGACGATGGGCGCCGGTCTGCCGTCGGCCATGATGGCCGCGCTGCTGTATCCGGGGCGCCGGGTATTGGCGGTGTGCGGCGACGGCGGCTTCATGATGAATTCGCAGGAGCTCGAAACTGCCATTCGGCTCAATCTCGATCTCGTGGTGTTGATCATCGTGGACAACGCCTACGGGATGATTCGCTGGAAGCAGTCGGTTGACCAGTTTCCCGACTGGGGCATGACTTTCGGGAATCCCGATTTCGTGAAGTATGCGGACGCGTACGGCGCGAAGGGGCGCCGCGTAGAGACCGCCGAAGGACTGGCACCCGCACTCGAAACAGCATTCTCCGAAGGGGGCGTGCAGATCATCGCCGTGCCGATCGACTACTCCGAGAACACCCGGGTATTGGTCGACGAACTGCGCAATCGCGTTGCGGCAACTGCCGCCCAACCAGGAGCATTCTGATGAAGATCAAGGCCGCCGTTCTTCGGCAGATGGGCACCGCGCCGCCGTACGCATTGTCCAGGCCGCTCTCGATCGAGACGGTCGATCTGGCGCCACCGGGGCCGGGGGAGGTTTTGATCAAGATAGGCGCCGCGGGCCTGTGTCATTCGGACCTCTCTGTCATCAATGGCGATCGTCCGCGGCCCATGCCGATGGCGCTGGGCCACGAAGCCGCCGGCGTCGTCGAAAGCCTGGGTGATGGTGTCACCGATTTGAAGGTTGGCGACCACGTGGTCGTGGTGTTCGTGCCCAGTTGCGGCCATTGCGCGCCATGCGCCGAAGGCCGGCCGGCCTTGTGCGAACCTGGTGCCGCCGCAAATGGTGCGGGTACGCTGCTTTCCGGCGCACGGCGCATCTCGCAGGTCGGGCAGACACTCCATCATCATCTCGGTTGCTCCGTGTTTGCCGAATACGCCACCGTCTCCCGTCATTCGCTCGTGAAGATCGACAGTTCGGTACCGCTGGACGAGGCAGCGCTGTTCGGCTGCGCCGTCTTGACGGGCGTCGGCGCGGTCGTCAACACGGCCAAGGTTCCGTTGGGCGCATCGGTTGCGGTGGTCGGCCTGGGCGGCGTCGGCCTGGCCGCGTTGATCGGCGCGCAGGCCGCCGGCGCTCGGCAGATCATCGCCATCGACCTGTCGGACGACAAGCTGGCGCAGGCACGCGCACTGGGCGCCACGCACACGGTGAATGCCGGGCAACCCGACGCGCTCGAGCAGGTTCGACAGTTCAGCGCGGGCGGCGTCGAGTACTCCTTCGAGTTCGCCGGTTCCATCCCGGCGCTTGATCTGGCTTACCGCATCACGCGTCGCGGCGGCACCACCGTGACCGCTGGCCTGCCTCCATCGAATGCGACTCTTCCGTTGGCTGCTGTCAATCTCGTTGCGGAAGAGCGCACGCTCAAGGGCAGCTATATCGGAACCTGCGTGCCTTCTCGTGACGTTCCTCGCTACATCAGCTTGTACCGACAGGGGCGCCTGCCGGTCGACAAGCTCCTCACCGGCCGCATCGCGCTCGAAGACATCAACACTGGCTTCGACCTTCTGCACGAAGGAAAAGCCATAAGGCAGGTCGTCGTTTTCGATTGAACAAGGCGATGAACCGGGACAAAGTGGTCACTGCCGATGAGGCCATCGCGCTCATCCGCGATGGGGATAGCGTGAGCTGCTCCGGCTTCGTCGGCATTGGAACGCCGGAGGAACTGATCGTCGCCTTGGAAAGGCGCTTCGTGACGACGCAGAGCCCGCGCGACCTGACGCTGGTCTTTGCGGCCGCACCGGGAGATGGCAAGGTGCGCGGCGTCAACCGCCTGGCCTACGAGGGCCTCATCAAGCGCGCGATCGGCGGCCACTGGGCGCTGGTGCCGCAACTCGCCAAGCTGGCCACCGACAACCTGATCGAGGCGTACAACCTGCCGCTGGGCACCATTTCACATCTCTACCGTGACGCCGCTGCGCACCGCGCCGGCACTCTGAGCAAGGTCGGTCTCGGCACCTTCGTTGATCCGCGGCAAAGCGGCGGGCGCATCAACCAGCGCACTCAGGAAGAGCTCGTGCGTGTCATGGAGATCGATGGCGAGGAATGGCTTTTCTACAAGGCCTTTCCGATCAATGTCGCGCTGATCCGCGGCACGACCGCAGACCCGGCCGGCAACATCACGATGGAGCACGAAGCACTGCTGCTCGACGCGCAGGCGGCAGCCATGGCGGCGCACAACGCCAACGGGCTGGTCATCGCCCAGGTCGAGCGCATCGCTGCCGCAGGAACGCTCGACCCGCGTAGCGTGGTAGTGCCGGGCGTCATGGTCGACTGCGTGGTAGTTGCGTCACCGGAGCTCCACCATCAGACCTACGGCACCGCCTACAACGCTGCCTTCTCTGGCGAGATGCGTGTCCCTGCCGACAGGATCGCTGTTGCGGCACTGGACGAACGCAAGCTCATCGCGCGCCGGTGTGCCTTCGAACTGCCGCTGGGAGGCGTCATCAACCTCGGCATCGGCGTGCCGGAGATTCTGGGCGCTGTGGCCGCCGAAGAGCGCGTGCTCGACCACTTGACGCTGACAGCGGAGCCCGGCGTGATCGGCGGAATGCCCAAAGGTGGCCTGGACTTCGGCGCCGCTGTCAACACACAGGCCTTGCTGCACCAGAACCAGCAGTTCGATTTTTACGACGGCGGTGGCCTCGACCTGGCCTGCCTTGGCATGGCACAGGTCGATTGCGCCGGTAATGTCAACGTCAGTCGGTTCGGCACGCGGCTGGCAGGTGCGGGCGGCTTCATCAATATCAGCCAGAACGCGCGCCGCGTGGTCTTTGCGGGGACCTTCACGGCGGGGGGCCTCGATGTTGTCATTGAAGGCGGAAAGCTGCGCATCGTGACCGAAGGCCAGGCTCCAAAGTTCGTCGCAGCGGTGGAGCAGATCACGTTCAGCGGGCCTCAGGCCGTGGGCAAGCGGCAGTCAGTGCACTATGTGACCGAACGCTGCGTCTTCACGCTGCAGCCGGGCGGACTTCAGTTGACCGAGGTGGCGCCAGGCATCGACATCGACCGCGACATCCTGGCGCACATGGATTTCCGGCCGTTGATCGCGCAAGTCAAATGCATGGATGCGCGGCTGTACCGCGCCGGCCCGATGGGCCTGTCGGCGGCGCTGCTCGACCTCCAGTTGACTGAGCGCCTCAGCTACGACGGCGAGCGAAACATTCTCTTCGTCAACTTTCAGGGTCACGTCATACGGGATCAGGACGGGGTCGACAGCGTGCGCCGGGTGCTTGCCGCGCTGTACCAGAAAGCGGGTTGCAAGATGGCACTCGTCGCCAACTACGACGGATTTCTGATCGACGAATCCCTGAGCGATTCGTACTTCGCGATGGTCGAAGAACTGCACGAGCAGTACTACAGCACCGCGACACGCTATACGACCAGTGCCTTCATGCGAATGAAGCTTGGCTCATCGTTGTCCGCTCGTCAGGGAGCCGCGCATCTGTTCGAGACCCAGTCCGAAGCAATCGAGTTTCTGCGCCATGTCGATGGCAGATGAGCGTTCTCTTCTCCAGTGGGGCTTGCGCTTCTTCGGCAGCGAGTGCGGGAACTTGCTCACCGCCGAGCTCACCTACAAAAAAAGGGTGGTGTGTCGGCTCTCGCATCAGGTCGGGAACATGACCCTGGAGCAGATCCGCGAGGTGCTGCTGACCAAGGCTCTGGCGTGGATTGCGGACTACCAAAGCCGCGATCATTCCAGCGATACCGTCTTCGGCGACATAGCGGTCTAGATGATGCCCTCCACCGAAATCGGGCAGCAGCTAAGCGACGGATTGCAGCGAAGAGTTCCCGGCTTCTTCAGGCATCTGGAGGTGCAGCATTGCTGGTTTCTCATGATGGGCGCCTGCGTCGTGGTCGACGCGGTGTTCGCGCTGGCAGCTGGCACGTTTTCCGAGAGCACGCTGGGGTACGCGGCGCACTTCTTTTCCATGACGGTTGGCATGGACTCTTGGGGGCCGATGCTGCGTGCGCTGGGGCATCTCCATGGACCGTCGGCTGCCAATGTCTACGGCGAGCTGTTCTTCAAGGAACAGGTCAAGTTTCAGTACCCCCTGACGTCGCTGCTGAGTCTCGACCTCTTGGTGAGGAATCCATGCAACTGCGTCAGTCCGGTTCGCGTGATGTGGTTTCTCTCAAAATTCTCGGTGATCGGGACCGGGGTAGTTGCTGTGCTTCTGCTGTACGGGGCACAACAAACCCGCACGACTGCCCAGGCCTGGCCGGCGCTGACGGCGCGTCCTCCCCGTAGCATTCTCCTGCTGGGTGGCATCGCTGCGCTGTTCTTCTATCCTCTAACCCGCGGGGATCACCTGGGGCAGATTCAAACGCTCCTGACCTTTGTCGCGGCATTGGCGTTGCTTGCGCAGCAGCGAGGGCGCCCCGTCGCCGCGGGGCTACTCATCGGGATTTGTTGCACCATCAAGCCCCAGTGGGCCTTCGCCATTTTTTGGGCTCTCATGACGCGCCAATGGCGTTTTGCGGGCGCAGCGGCCGCAGTGGTCGCCTGTTCCAGCGCGGTGGCGATGTTGCTCTACGGATTCCAGAACTTCTTCGACTACTTACCCGTGCTGAAGCACGTCGCACTGCACGGTGAGAGCTTCTATGCCAACCAATCCATCAACGGCCTGCTGAATCGGTTGCTGTCCAACGGGAACAACCTTGAGTGGCTCGGCAATGCCTTCGCGCCGTTCCACCCTGCCGTGTACCTTGCCACCACCCTGACTTCGGTCGCGCTGCTTGGGGCGGTTTTCTTTACCGCCCGCACAACAGTCGGGCGCGCAGAGCCACTCGCACTGGTCGTTGCGACGCTGACACTCGCTTCTCCAATCGTCTGGGACCATCACTATGCGGTGATGTTGCCGATCCTGGCGCTTGTTTTCCCGCGATGGTTGGCGTTCAGCGAGCGGCGTTGGGGGCAGGTCGCAGTGCTGATGCTTTCCTATCTGCTGATCGCGGTGAATCTATCGCCCGTCGTCAATGCCTCGGCTGCGAGCGCCATGAATTTCTTGCAGTCGTATCAACTGTTCGGTGGGGTGATGTTGCTGACGATGTTGCATCGCACGTGTTGGCTAGAGCAGGAAGCGGCCAGGACGCAGCTGGGTGCACTCCAACCTGCGGTGCGCAGCTGACCCCCGGCAAATGCTTTCTGTTGACCGTCAGGCGACGCGGCACGACTTGATGACATAGAGCGCCGGGTCGGTGCCGAAGAAGGCATTGGTGCAAGGCACCGTGCCGTTGACCGTCTTCTCCACCCAGCGCGTGTCCGCGCCGTACCTCACGACGGTGGGGGCCGAGACGGTGAAGCTTTGTCCCTCATTGGCCAGGAATGCGCCTGAAGGTGGCGGCGTTGGTGCGGGTGCGGGTGCCGGTGCCGGTGCCGGTGCCGGTGCCGGTGCCGGTGCCGGTGCCGGTGCTGGCGCTGGCGCTGGCGCTGGCGCTGGCGCTGGCGCTGGCGCTGGTGCTGGTGCTGGTGCTGGTGCTGGTGCTGGTGCTGGTGCTGGTGCTGGTGCTGGTGCTGGTGCTGGTGCTGGTGCTGGTGCTGGTGCTGGTGCTGGTGCTGGTGCTGGTGCTGGTGCT
>NZ_JBPJZO010000008.1:0-28238 GCF_051216545.1 Variovorax nitratireducens | reverse complement strand
GGTGCGGACGCCAGCCTGCAGGACTTCACCACGAAGGGCGCCGGGTCGGTGCCGAAGAAGTCATTGCTGCAGTGCGCCGTGCCGCTGACTGTCTTCTGCACCCAGCGCGTGTCGGCGCCGTAAGCCACCAGCGTCTGGCTCGGCACCGTGAAGGTGCCGCCCTCGGGGGCCAGTGTCGCTCCGGACGGCGCAGGCGCAGGCGCAGGCGCAGGCGCAGGCGCAGGCGCAGGCGCAGGCGCAGGCGCAGGCGCAGGCGCAGGTGCAGGTGCAGGTGCAGGTGCAGGTGCAGGCGCGGGGGCTGGGGCGGGCGACGGAGCCGGCGAGGACGTCACCAGCCTGCAGGACTTCACCACGAAGGGCGCCGGGTCGGTGCCGAAGAAGTCATTGGTGCAGGGCACAGTGCCGCTGACCGTCTTCTGCACCCACCGCGTGTCAGCACCGTAGGCGACCAGGGTCGGAGCCGACACGGTGAAGCTGCCGCCTTCGCCGGCAAGCGTGGCCCCCGAAGGAGGAGCTGGTGCTGGTGGCGGTGCGGGAGGAGCGGGCGCCGGCGCCGGCGCCGGCGATCCTGAGACGCCCGAATCCGCCACGCAGGATTTGGTCGCGCCGGGCGCCGGATCGGTGCCGAAGAAGGTGGTGGTGCAGGTGCCGGCGCCGGTCACGACCTTGTCGACCCAGCGGTTGTCGACGCCGTAGCTCACCAGCACCGCGCTCGGCATGTTGAACGCGGCGTTTTGCACGGCGACGGTACGGTCGGTAGTCGTCTGCGTGCTGCCCGGGGTCACGCCGGAAGCCTTGGTTGCGAGCACCTGGCAGTTTTTGGTCACGGTGGGCGAAGGGTTGGCCCCGAAGAAGTCGCTCTGGCAACTCACGCTGCCGGAGACGGTCTTCTGGGTCCAGTTCCCTCCCACGCCAAACTCCACGACAGTCGGCGCAGGCAGGTTGAAGGTCTGGCCCTGGTCGGCGACCTTGGTCATGCCCCCATCTACCTTGAGGATTTTTCCAATCGAGGGGACGCCGGCGTCGTCGATCGCAAACAGCAAGTAGTGGCCGATCGGCACGACGTTCGGGCTCTCGTTGAAGGTGATGTCAACATTGGCACTGCCGCCGGCCTGGGTGAAAGGCAGCTCGAGGAAGCGCTCCCCGAAACCGGTGGAATGCGTGACCGCGCCGGTGTGGATCAGCGTGACGCGTCGGATCGGCCGCGAGGACGCGACGGTGACGCGGAAGTCGGTGCCCAGCGTCAGCTGGGGCGGCGTCTGGTTGATGATGGGGCGCGGCCGGCGCTGGCCGTTGCTGTCGAACAGGTAGGGCGGCGAGTAGATTTCGGCGTTGAGGTTCACCACCGGCCCGGGCGAGCCGCCGCCGGCCGACAGCACCGTGCCATCGGGCAGCAGCATCGCGGTCGAGTGATAGAGGCGGGGCTTCGTCGCCTCGGCGCCGGTGCTCCACTGGCCCGTGGCGGGATCCCAGATCATGGCGCTGAAGGCGGTGTCCACCAGCTCGTTGTAGGTGGCCGAGCCGCCGGTGACCAGCACCTTGCCGTCCGCAAGCACCGTTGCGCTGGCCCAAATGCGATTGGCCCCGGGGCCGGGGATCGAAGTCATGACCGGCGTGCTGCCATTGAAGTCCACCACCATCGCGCTGCCGTCCTCGGCGACCATCAGGATCTTGCCGCGGTCGAACATGGCCCAGGGCATGCTCCAGCTCGCCGCCTTGGGAAAAGTGCCGATCTGCATGATGAAGGGTGTCTCGGTGTTCATGCTGAACAGCCCGCTTCCGCCGGTCACCAGCACGCGCCCGTTGGGCGCCAGCACGGCGCGCGGATAGAAAAAGTCCGCCGGCCAGCTCTGGATGTCGAGGGTCTGCCAGCCGAGCGTGGGGCGGTAGATTTCGGGTATGCCGGATCCCCCCCCGTCGGCGTTGATGCCGGCGACGATAAGCTGGCGCCCGTCGGCCAGCGGCACCAGCGTGCCGTACCAGCGCGCATAAGCCATCGGTGGCCCGGGCGTGATGGTGGCCGCGGCGGGGTCGTACAGATTGACGTCACGCACGCCCGCGTTCACCGCGTTCGGCGTGATTCCGCGGGTATCGCCGCCGGCCAGCAGCACGAGCCCGGACGGCAGCGTGGCCTGGGCAGTGCAGAAAAGATCGGTGCGGGTGGTGTGCTGCAGCAGGCTATGGGCGTTGGTGGCGGGCGTCCACACGTCGTAGTAGAGCTGGGCGCCTTGGGCACCGCTCGGGTCGGTGCCGTAGCTCATGACCTTGCCGTCGGGCGTCAGCACCGCGTGGATGGCATTGATCGGCCAGCTGATCGGGGCGGCCCATTGGCCGCCCACGCTTGGCGCTACCGGGGCTGCTGCCGCTACCGCCGCAGCGGTCGTGGTCTGACCCGGCGCCCCGGGGCCGCGGTCGATCGGGGCAGCACGATCCCGCTCCAGCTGCCGCAACCGGGCGATGTCGTCCGGCGACCTGACGGCCTTGCTGATGGGCGCCGATGGAGACGGCGGCTTGGGCACCTCGCCGGCGGCCGGCGCGGGCGCCGGTGCTGGTGCCGGCGCATTGCTGGCACCGGTGGGCGTTGCGGCCATGCCGGTACCTGCGCTGTCGCCGCCACCACCGCAGGCGGTGATTACCAATGGCGCGCACAAGGCAATCCATGCGAAGCCCGAAGCACGCGGATCCGGCGAGGCGCTTGACATATCCCACCCCTTGAAGTGAGAACTTTGCAGTTATACATCGGCCATGCCCGGACCGCGCCATCCAATGGAGGTAGTGCCAAAGACCTAAGAAAAAGGCCTGAAAAGCTCTGCCGTGCCCGGAATCCAGTCGATGCGTGACATCTGGGCCAAGGCAGAGGCGCGCGGGGCAACCGACATTCGCGGACTCAACCATGGCAACGCGCTGTCGGTCTACATGCTCGATCCAGAAGGCAACATGGTCGAGATCTACGTGTTTGCCGAGCGCGTGACCCGCTGCGCGGTAGAGATCGACGGCGTCGGCCTTGCAGCGAGGCTGTATCACACGCGTGTCGGCTGTGGGCGCCTTCGAGATGACAATCGAAGGAGCTCAGTTCGAAATCACAGCCACGACCATGTCCCGTCTCGATGACCCCCTCCACGACGCCGAAATCGGCTCCCGCGACAGCACGCTCGACACCACCCGAATCGACGACGTGCGTATCGGCGCCGTTCGTCCGCTCATCACCCCTGCGTTGCTGCAGGAACGCGTGCCCGTGCGCGACAACACGCTGGCGCTGGTCGAAGGCAGCCGCGCGGCGATTGCCGACGTGCTGCACGGCCGCGACGACCGGCTGGTAGTCGTGGTCGGCCCCTGCTCAATCCACGACCACGACCAGGCAATCGAATACGCACAGCGTTTGAAGACGGTCGCCGATTCGCTGCAGGACGATCTGCTGATCGTGATGCGTGCGTACTTCGAAAAACCGCGCACTACCGTGGGCTGGAAGGGCTACATCAACGACCCGCACCTGGACGGCAGCTTCGCGATCAACGAAGGGCTGGAACGCGCGCGGCGCCTGCTGCTCGAGCTGACTACCTTGGGCCTGCCGACCGGCACCGAGTTTCTTGACCTGCTGAGCCCACAGTTCATTGCCGACCTGATCGCCTGGGGTGCCATCGGCGCCCGCACCACCGAGAGCCAAAGCCATCGGCAGCTGGCGTCGGGCCTGAGTTGCCCGGTCGGCTTCAAGAATGGCACGGACGGCAGCGTCAAGGTCGCAGCCGACGCCATCCTCGCGGCCCGCGCACCGCATGCCTTCATGGGCATGACCAAGATGGGCATGGCGGCGATCTTCGAGACTCGCGGCAACGACGACTGCCACGTGATCCTGCGCGGCGGCAAGGCCCCCAATTATTCGGCCGCGGATGTCTCGGCCAGCTGCGAGGCGCTGCTGGCGAACGGCCTGCGGCCCCAGGCCATGGTCGACGTCTCGCACGGCAACAGCAGCAAGCAGCATCAGCGGCAGATCGTGGTCGCTGAAGACGTGGCGGCGCAGATCGCGGCCGGCGAGCGGCGCATTACGGGCATCATGATCGAGAGTCATCTCGAGGAAGGACGGCAGGACTTGAAGCCCGGCGTCGCGCTGAAGCACGGTGTCTCGATCACCGATGCCTGCATCGGCTTTGCTCAGACGGTGCCGGTGCTCGAGGGATTGGCTTCGGCGGTCAAGGTGCGGCGGCGCTTGTCGAAGGCGTGAGGCTGGAGGGGGCTTGCTTGCGGGTGTTACTTGCGCGATCTGGGTGCGTTGGGCGGCTTCAGACTGAATACGGTCCTTAAGCCACGACGCCTGACCGTCGCCATCGGGCCCGGTGCGGTCCTTCAGCATCAAGAGAAGCTGACCTTCGTCAAAGTCACCGAACGGCCGAGGCTGTGTGAAAACACTTCCCCACGCGCCACTCTAAAAATAAAATCAGGTCACCCGTTTGAGCGAGGTGCCCATGAAGCGATTCATCGAAGGCGAAGATCGACACCAGGTCGCGTTGCTTCCGGAATGTCTTGACGACTATATCGGCGAAGACAACCCGGTGCGCGTCGTCGATGTCTTTGTCGAGGAACTTGATCTTCAAGCACTCGGCTTCAAGGGGACGGATCCAGCCGCCACCGGCCGGCCGGCGTACCACCCGGCGGTGCTGCTCAAGCTCTACATCTACGGGTACCTGAACCGCATCCAGTCCAGCCGGCGCCTGGAGCGAGAGGCCCAGCGCAACGTCGAGCTGATGTGGCTCACCGGCCGGCTCGCTCCGGACTTCAAGACCATTGCCGACTTCCGCCACAACAACGGCGCTGGCATCCGCAATGTCTGCAAGCGCTTCATCGCCATGTGCCGTGAACTCAAACTGTTCACGCAGGCCATCGTGGCGATCGACGGCAGCAAGTTCAAGGCAGTGAACAGCCGGGACCGCAACGTCACGCCCGGCAAGATCGACAAGCGCCAGCAACAGATCGAGCAAAGCATCCAGCGTTACCTCGACGCACTGGAGACGGCGGATCGCACGCATCCCGCAGAGGTCGAAGCCAAAACCGAGCGACTGCAAGACAAGATCAGGAAGCTGCGCGATCAGATGCGCCAGCTCGACGAGGCCAAGGAGCAGTTGAAGCACGAACCCGATGGGCAACGCTCGACCACCGATCCCGATGCCCGTTCAATGATCTCGCAAGCCAAGGGCTCGGGCCTGGTGGGCTACAACGTCCAGACGGCGGTCGATGCGAAGAACCACTTGATCGTGGCGCACGAGGTCACGAACGTCGGCAACGACCGCGCGCAACTCAACAAGATGGCGCGTGCTGCGCGCGAGGCTATGAACAAGCCCAGACTTCAAGCCTTCGCCGACCGCGGCTACTTCAATGGCACGGAACTCAAGGCCTGCGAGGATGACGGCATCACGGCCTTCGTGCCCAAGCCGATGACATCAAACGCCAAGGCCGCGGGTCGCTTCGACAAGACCGACTTCATCTACGTCGCGAAGGACGACGAGTACCAATGCCCTGCGGGTGAACGAGCGATCTACAGGTTCAGCACGCTGGAGAAGAACGACAACAAGCTGCACGTCTACTGGCCCAGCGCCTGCCCCGCTTGCTCTCTGAAAGACCAGTGCACGACCAGCAGCTATCGCCGCATCCGACGTTGGGAACACGAAGCGGTGCTTGATCGGGTGCAGCAGCGCCTTGATCGCAAGCCCGACGCTATGACCTTGCGACGACGCACCGTGGAGCACGTGTTCGGCACGCTGAAACACTGGATGGGATCAACCCACTTCCTGACCAGGACGCTGGCGCATGTGAGCACAGAGATGAGCTTGCATGTGCTGGCCTACAACCTCAAGAGGGTAATGAAGGTGCTGGGATTCGCCAGAACGATGAAGGCGATGCAATTGGCTGGGGCATGAGCCCCTTTTAATCGCACTGCGCTGCTTGGATTGGTCTGCGCGTTGCGGCTCTGGCCTATTGGCCGCGTGCTGCCTCTACTGCGCGCTGTCGAGCTGCTGAGTTGGGCATACTCGTGTGCCGCGTGAGTTTCCACACAGCCTCGGCCAGGAGCAGACGGCCAACAAAGTCGGCTCTCCGGCGGTGGAGAACGCCATGGCTTTACTCGCAGCAGTGGGCGGAGCGGTAGTCGTTTGACGTGCGGGAGCGTTCCTCCATTTTGGTCACGCTGACGAAGCCGTACGGCATTGGGTCAGTCCGGCAGCAGCAGCGGCAGAAGCCGCCAAGCGCCGGCGCCAAGAAAGGCCAGGCCGAGCAGCGTCGCGACGCGTTCTCCGCGTGGCGCGAGCTTCTCGACTGCGACGACGATCGACAGCGCCGCGATCCACGCCAGGTTCATCACCCCGCCGATGAACAGCAGCGCCATCAGCGCCCAGCAGCAGCCCAGGCAGAACAGGCCGTGGCGCCAGCCCATGGCGAAGCCGCCGAAGCGCCCGCCGCGCCATTCGCCAACGAGAAAGCCCATCGGCGTGCGGCAGCGCGCCAGGCAGATGCGCTTGAGCGACGAGAACTGATACGCGCCGGCCACCAGCAACAGCGCGCCCGACAGCATCGCCGAGGTGCTGACGATCATCGGATTCACCCAGCCGACGGCCTGAAGCAGCCATTGCGCCGCGGTCGCCGCGACGCTGAAGATCAACCACACCAGCAAGTAGGCGCCGACGAACTGGCGCGAGCGCGCGCGCTGCCCGTTGCGCCGGGACAGCGCGACGAATGCCTGCACCATCGGCAGCGCCGACGGCAGCATCATCGCGGCCATCATCACCGCCCACATGGCGACGATGGCCAGCAGGTTGGCCGCGCTCCACTGCGGCGACATCGGCATGGTCAGCTGCGCCAGCGGATGGCCCATGTCGAAAGCGAGCCAGGCCAAGCCGGCCCAGCCCAGCACGGCGAGCGCCAGCCACAGTGCGGCCGCCTTCGACAGGCCTTGCGTTCGCGGCGCTCGTTGCGGCCCCTCTTCGGCGTGGGTGGTCATTGTTGGTTGCGCTGGCGCCTAGACGGCATCGGCCCACCATGAGCGGCGCGGCGCTGCTTGTCAACCGCAATAGCCCCCGGATTCATCGTGGGCACTGCGATTGCGCGCACCGTTGATTGGGCGTAACGTCACCTCTCCCCATCGGCACGAGCGGCCGGTTGCCCGGATCGTCCGGCCGCATGTTCACCCGCAGGAAGGATCAGTCATGGCGACCTGGCAGATTAGCGGCGAATACATGGAAACCTGCAACTGCACGCTGCTGTGCCCGTGCATCACTTCCAACCTGGCGGCCACTCCGACCGAGGGCGACTGCAAGGCGGCGGTGACAATGCGAATTGAGAAGGGGTACAAGGACAGCGTGCCACTCGACGGCCTGAGCTTCATCGTGATGATGCATGCGCCGGGCGCGATGGGCGCGGGCAACATCACCGTCGGGCTGATCATCGACGAGCGCGCCAGCGACGCGCAAGTCGAGGCGATCAGCGCCATCGCCACCGGCGCGGTCGGCGGGCCGATGGCCGCACTGGGGCCGCTCGTCGGCAAGATCGCAGGCGTCGAGCGTCGGCCGATCCAATTCGATGTGGACGGCCTGAACCGAGCAGTGCGTGCAGGCGACCTGGTGGATCAGGCCTGCGAAGGCATCCCCAGCGCCAGCGCGCCTGGCCAAGCGATCGGCGTGGACAACACCGCGCACCCGGTGAACAGCCGACTGTCACTGGCCAAGGCGACTCGCAGCCTGTTCAACGTCTTCGGCATCAAGTGGAACGACTCGACCGGCACGCGCAACGGCCACTTCGCGCCCTTCGCCTGGGCCGGCTGAATTACAGCGCGCGTCAGCGCGCATGCCACTCCGTCCACAGCCGGCCCAGATTCTCGCTGGCTTGAGTAGCTGTGCCGCACGTCACACGCCCGGTTCGATTCGACGAGCAGGTGCAGTGCAACGCCGCCGGACAGGTGCTGCCCAAGCTCGAGACACCGTGGCGCGACGGCACCACTCACTTGGTGATATCGCCGCTGGAGTTCATTCAGCGGTTGTTGTCTTGCGGCGCCTTCGTTAGCACTCCTGTCCGCCGCTATCGCGCCCTGGATAGACAGCTTCTGGGAGGCGAATCGCGCAGCCTGAAGTACCGCTTTGGGTGGCGGATTCAACCGGTCGATGCCTCGGGCTCTCCTGGCCGTCTCACACTTCGCCGGGCTTCCAGTCTGGGCTGTAACCGCCAAGCGCCGGGTGGTACATCTCGTCCCCGTCGTGCTGAGTGAACTCGACGTTGAGTCGATTCTCCTGCAGGCCGAGAATGTCAGCGCAGTGCTGGCAGAGGGCCTTTGCTACTTGCATTCGCAGCTCGGCAGGCCGGCCTCTGCGGATGTCCAACATAAGCATTGAGACGGGAGCCGGCTCGCCCCCCATCTCTGGAATGCGCCACACCCCGCCCTCGCCCAGCTCACGGATGGCGACGCTGATTCGCCGAATGTCCACGGACATCATGCGCGCGTAGGTATCACTCATCGCCGCGGCCAACCGCTTCTTGTCGCCTACGGAATAGCTGCTGGTCACGTCTAACTGAAGGTACGGCATAAGACTCGATTGGACGAAATGAGCGAAGGTCCGGTTGTGGCCGTTTTCCGTCATCGTAGCAGGCGGCTTGGGCCCGAATCAGTCCTTCAATGCGAGAGGTTTACTGACGGATTTGCCGCGGTTGCAGCCGGCGATGTCGGCCCCCTGAGTTCACGGTCTGGGCCACGCAGCGGTCATCCATGCGCCACTGGCATCTCGGACACAGTGGCCAGTTTCAAAGTACTGCTGACGTTGCCAGCCAGTCGGTACGTTCATGACGCCTGCACGTCTGCTGACCTCGGCCAATTCGGCGTGAGCTTGCTTGCGGCCTATTGAACCCACAGCACCTCAAACTGCTGTCGGATTGGAGCGACCTGTATCGCCACCTCATCACCCTCGCATTTACCCAGCATGGCCCTGCCTAAAGGGGCTTCGCTGCTGATGACCTGAACGAGCTGAGCGCCGCTGACCAACTTCATGCTGCCCCCATCCGGCCCGAGAAAGAGCTGTTGCTGCTTTTTGTCGGAATCGACTAGGCAGACCAGCGCGCCGAGCTGTATACCTTTGCTGGTGTCGTAGGGACGCAGGCGGAATTGGCGCCAATTGGCTATCGCCTGGCGGATGCCTTCGGCGCGCCGAGCTTGGCCGGTGGCCAGGTAGGCGGCTTCGAGTCCCAATGTGTCGTATTTGTTCTCGGCAATGTTTTCTTCGTGAGTCGCCGTTTCATGGGCCGCCCGCACTGCCTGTTCGGCTTGCAGCAGATCTTCGGCGAGCCGTTCCAGCACCTGCTGCTGCAGCAAGAATTTATCCATGATGAAAGGTGGGCACACGCTCAAGATGATTTCGTCGGAAACCAGCGCCGAAGGTCCGCTGCAGGCCGTCTGCGGCCGTCGATGGTTGACCGGTGAAGCTTCTCCGTTCTCGCTCAGTCCCACCAGCAGTAGAGCGGATTGCCACAGACGCCATGGGCCCCAAGACTGCCGGCGTCTGATCCCCAGAAACAGTAGTACTCGCCCTCGTCGGGCTCAAAGACCAGCCAGTAACCTTCCGACCTCGCGAGCAGGTATCCAGTAATCTTCGTCCCGAGTTCGCGATGAGAAAATCCAGGTTCGACGACCGTGGCGGACACCTTCTCGGCGGCGGTGGCGTGGGCTCGAATACTCGACCGGAGCTTCTCAAAGTACGTCACCTCTTCCTCACCTTTGGGCACGATGATCCCAGACGTGTCGGCCAGCGCGGCCTCAAGGCTTGCCCAGTAGGGATTGGCTTGGTTCATGACTTTTGACTGACTTTACCAACGTCCGATCACTGTGAAAAGCCGCGCGGTACCAAAACTGAGGGGTCGTGACCAAAGTCCGCTCTTGGCCGAACTCGGAAGTCTAGCCTCAACCGACGACAGTCCGGTTCCGCTGCAAAGCGGACTCCAGACGCCGGGCAGAACAGTTCGAGCCGGTAAACAGGGGCGTTGCAGCAAGCTGAGCACGGAGGTCGATCCTCCCGCCTGCGGCGGCTGGGACGACGAGGCGAACGGGGTTAATGGGTCAACCGAGGCGCGTCCCCTTGCTTTCCGCCCTATTGATAAGCCACGTCATCAGAGCACCCGGCACAAGAAAGCCGAGGGCGACCAGCGTGCCGTGCAGCAGATAAGTCAAAGGTTCGTCCAACCCGGCGACGTGCTTCATAGGCGAAAGCCAGGGTGAGAGGTTCAGGAACAGGACAACGAGCAGTATCGAAGGCCAGAGCAGGCTGACCCCGCGGCGGGCGCTTGCGACCCATGCGTACGCGGCCAAGGCTGCAGCAAGGACACCTTCCAGAACCCAGGACGCAGTGCCCAGCTTGCCCCACAGCCCATAGCCCACATGGGTCTCGGCGTGTGGATACAGCGCCATATCGTGGTTGTGCACGGGCCAGTCTGCGACGAGATGCGAAAGGGCCGCGACGAACGCCAGGGTCGCGACCCGCCTGTCTCGCAGGAAAAGCGCGCCCCAGATCGCGGACCAGAACAACCCGGCCAGCAATGAGTGGTCCCAGTCTATGAACTTGAGGTCGAAGAAGAGGTATGGGCCGGCAAGCAGGTTCGGCGCCACGCGATCCCAGCCCAGGACGATGAAGATGCCATCAAGAATGTCCAGGAAACCTGCGCCGAGCATGATTGGCAAGGCGGGTACTCCTGGATAGCGTGCTTTCAGCGCCAGGCCGATGGCGAAATGACCGACGTACATAAGCGGATGTTAGAGCTTGATGTCAGGCCCCTCTGCGCAAGTACGCCTTCCGCCCCTTCGCTTCCGCCGCCGGTCGGCAGCGGATCACGCACTCGGCAAAGGCGCACGGCTCAAAAAGTCAGCCTGCCAGTCGGCCAGGGTCTTGAAGGTCGGATCGCGGCGGCAGATCGCCTCGGTCTCGCGCAGGATCTCTTCGTCGGACAGCGAAAGATCCAGCGGGTCGCCATGGGGCTGTTCGACATAGAAAGGCGTGTCGACGTAGATCTCGACCATGTTGCCTTCGGGATCGAGCATGTAGACCGACAGCGCGTTGCCATGGTTGAGTCCGCGAATGTCGGTTGCCCCGCGCGCCTCGGCCTTGGCCCAGATGTCGCGCATCGACTGGATGCCGGGCACGGCGAAAGACAGTTGCATCACCGTGCTGAACTTCACGTCGGCAGGCCGGCCGGAAGCGATGACCAGCTGGTGATGCTGGTCCGGGCTGGCACTCGTGAACACCAACTTGTTCTTGAAGGTCTTGCCAACGCCGGTGTCGGTGATGGTCAGGTCGAACACCTCGGTATAGAACGCAACCATCTTGTCGAGGTCGGTTACGTAGATTCCAAAGTGCGAAGGCGTGGGTCTGCCGACCTTGAGCATGTGCGTCTCCTAGTCTCGGTGTCTCGCACGCCAGCGCGGCGTGCGGCTTTTTTCAGGCGTCAGCGGCGCGCCGCATGGCGGCTTCCACGTTGCGTTGCGTGCTCAGGATGTGCTCCGAGAGCAACGCGCAAGCCGTCTCGGTGTCGCGGCGCAGGGTGGCATCCATGATCTTGCGATGCTCATTGGATTTGCGACGGCCGGCTTGCCGGTAGCGCGCGGAGAAGCGCCGATAGCGCTCGGCCTGATCGAACAGGCTCGCGCTCCAGACCCGTTGCCGTTCCGACGCACACGCGGCGATCAGCGCAGCATGGAAAGTCCGGTGAACCGCACTCCACTCCTCGTCCAGGATGACCGGCCCGTCGCTCAGGCGGGATTCCACTTTTTCCAGCCGGTGAAAGGCCGCCACGATGGCCCCCTCCCAGGCGTCGTCGCCGAGTTCGATGGCGCTGCCCAGCGCCTGGACGTCCAGCATGAGGCGCATGTGCGTGATGTCGTTCAAGTCTTCCGATGAGATCGGCGCGACGCGGAACCCTCGCCGCTCGTCGGCGCGGACGAGCCCTTCCTGCGTGAGGCGGCTCAGCGCTTCGCGCAACGGACTGCTCGAAAAGCCGTAGTGGCCCTGCAACTCGTCGAGCTTGAGCTTGCTGCCCGCTTCGAAGGTACCGACCAGGACGTCGTGCCGGAGACTGCGAAAAGCCTGTTCCGACAGCGGCGTCGAGGAATCGGTCGCGTTGATGTTGAGACTGTTCATGGCGCTCATTTTATGCATAAAAAAAGAAAGCATGCAAACGCCATAAGGCACTTTCGATGCACAAGACGAGTAGGGGAAACACTAGGAGCTGAAGATATTTTTGTGCATAAACTAATTTTCATGCACATTTAATTGTTCAACATCCTGAAGCCGCTCCATGTCCCTGATCGAAATCCGCAAGCGAAGCCTGACCGTCGAATCCATCTATCACGAGGGCGGCCCGGTGGCGGCCACGCCCTTGAAGCTGGCCGCGTCGTGCGCCGTCATCAAGAACCCCTATGCCGGCCGCTACGAACCGGATCTGTTGCCGTTCATGGCGGAACTGCGCACGCTCGGCACCCTGCTTGCCGAAGAATTGGTGGCCACGCTCGGCAAGGAGAACGTCGAGGTGTACAGCAAGGCCGCCATTGTGGGTGTTGACGGCGAAATGGAACACGGCGCGGTGTGGCACGAGGCCGGCGGCTGGGCAATGCGCGCCGTGCTCGGCGAGCCGAAGGCGATGGTGCCAGCGGCCAAGGCCGTCGCGGCCACGGGCTACCGGCTGATGGTTCCGCTGCACAACATCCACGCCTCTTACGTTCGCAGCCACTACAACAGCATGGAAATCGGCATCCAGGATGCGCCGCGGCCCAAGGAGATCCTGTTCGCGCTGATCATGGGAACCGGCGGTCGCGTCCACGCGCGCCTCGGTGGCCTCACGAAGGACGGCATCAAGGTTCACGACGGCCAGCGCTGAGTTCATCCGCGCCGCTCACCCGCCAAGGTAGGCGCGCTGCACGGCCTCGCTTGCAAGCAAGGCGCCGGCACTGTCGGCACCGACGACGCGGCCCTGCTCCAGCAGGTAGCCGCGATTCGAGAGCGACAGGCTGCGTTTGGCGTTCTGCTCCACGAGCAGGATCGACACCTTGTCGTCGCGAACCCGTTCGAGGGACTTGAAGAGTTCCGACACCATCAGCGGCGACAGGCCCAACGAAGGCTCATCCAGCAGCAGCACATCGGGGCTCGACATGAGCGCGCGCCCGATCGCGACCATCTGCTGCTCGCCCCCACTCATGGTTCGCACGATCTGGGGCAGTCGCTCGCGCAGTCTCGGAAAAAGCTCGAGCACGCGTTCGAGGTTGCGCTGCTCGTTCGCGCGCGCACGCCGCGGATAGGCGCCCAAAAAGAGGTTCTCCATCACCGTCAGGTCGCCGAACACGCCGCGTCCTTCGGGCACCAGGGCAATGCCTGCCTCCACCCGCTGGTCGGCCTTGAGGCCGGTGAGCGCCTTGCCGCCCAGCTTCATTTGCGCGCCTTTGGCCGGCATCAGCCCGGCGATGCATCGAAGCAGCGTCGACTTGCCCGCACCGTTGGCACCCAGCACGCTGACGACCTCGCCAGCACCCACGTGAATCTCCACATCGGCCAGCGCCTGGTGCATGCCGTAGTGCGCGCTCAGTTGCCTGATCTCAAGCATGATCGTCTCCAAGATAAGCGCGTACCACTTCGGGATCCGCCAGCACGGCCGCCGCCGTGCCGGTCGCGATGCGCTGCCCAGCGTTCATGACCACACAGTGATCGCACAGCGACCGGACGGCTTCCAGCACGTGCTCGACCATCAGGATGGAGACGCCATCGTGCTTCAACGAACGCACGAGTTCGATCGCCTGAAACAATTCCGTGGGGTTCAATCCGGCCAGCCACTCGTCCAGCAGCAACACGCGCGGACGGCTTGCCAGGCAGCGGGCCAGTTCGAGCCGCTTCTGGTCGATGTAGGTCAGGTCTTCGGCGCGCTGGGACGCCCGGGCCGCCAGGCCGACCCGCTCCAGAAGTTCCGACGCGTCCGTGTTGGCCTCGGTTCCGAAACGGCGCTCGTGCGTGAACGACATCCCGGCCACCACGTTTTCCAGCACGCTCATGGTCTTGAAGAGGCGCACGAGCTGGTAGGTGCGCGCGATGCCCAGGCGCGCGACCTTGAAGTTCGACGCACCGGCGGTTTCCTGTCCATCGAGCTTGACGGAACCGCGATCCGGTTGCAGCGCACCGCTGATCAGGTTGAGCGCCGTCGTCTTGCCGGAGCCGTTGGGGCCGAGCAAGCCGACGATCTCGCCTTTTCCGACATGGAGCGAAAGGCCTTCGACCGCCTTCAGCCCGCCGAAGCGCCGGGACAGGTCGTTGACCTCCAGCAGTGACGCGCTCATCGGCGCCTCCAGAACTTCTCGCCGGCACCGAGCAGGCCGCGTGGCAGCAGGTACACGATCACGAGAAAGATAGCGCCCAGCACGATGCTGAAGTGATCCGGGAAGTACTTGGTGAGCACCTCGAACGCCAGCACCAGCGGAACCACGCCCAGGATCGGCCCGTAGAACGCCGCCACGCCACCCAGCAGCGCCATCACCACGACCTGGAACGACACGAGGGAGTTGAACGCGATGGAAGGCTCGATGTAAGTCCAGCGCGGCGCCACGATCGCGCCGGTGACCGACATGAACATGGCCGTCCCCGTCAGCACCGCGAGCCGGACACCGACGGTGTTGATGCCGCAGCTGCGCGCCGCGGTTTCGTCCTCACCGATCAGGCGAAGTGCAAAACCGAGTCGGGACTTCGAGAGCCAGGCCCCCAGGAGCCAGAGCAACCCCAGCAACGCCAGGAGCTGCCAGTAGATCTGCGCCGCCGTGATCTCCAGGAACACATAGCGCCCGACCGATCCCACCACCTTGGATTCGTACCAGGTCACGAGCTGGCGGATCAGCTCGGCGATTCCGAAGCTGAAGACAACGAAGTACATGCCGGAAAGACGCAGCGTGCAGATGCCGATGGCGAGGGCCAATGCGCCGCCCAGCAAGGCGGCCACGGCGAGCACCGCCGGCCAGGGCAGAAACTCCGACAGCACCGCGACGCTGTAGCACCCGACCCCGAAGAACGCGACGGTCGCCAGCGAGATGAAGCGTGTCGTGCCGCAGAAGATGCCCCAGGCCGTGGCCAGGTTGGCGTAGAGCAGCAGGTTGATCAACAGCGACGTCGTGTAGTCGTTCCCGGTCTGCGGTGCAAACGCCAGCGCGATGAAGGCTGCCAGCGACAGCGCAAGGAAGAGCCTGGATTTCGATGTCATCGGCCAGCCCTTCCAAAGAGGCCAGAGGGCCGGAACACCAGCACCAGAAGGAAGATGGCGTAGTTGGCGGCCAGGGTGAGGCCCGGATCCACATAGGTGGAAACAAGGCTCTCGCTCAACCCCAGCAGCAGTGCGGCCAGCACGCAGCCCACGAAGTTGCCGACGCCGCCCATGATCACGACGATCAAGGCCTTCATGGTGAAGAGCACGCCCATGGTGGCGCTGAAGGTCGAGAACATGCTGACCAGCACGCCGGCGATGGCGACCAGCGCCGTGCCCATGGCGAAGGCAAGCATCGCGATCTTCGTCACGTCGATCGCCACCAGCGGCGCCGAGCCTGGGTCGACGGCCACCGCGCGCAGGGCGGTGCCGATCCGCGTGCGGGTCAAAACGAGGAACAGCGCACCGCCCAGCACCAGCGCAACCACGAGTGCGAGCAGGCGGTTGGCGGCCACCGTGGTTCCCAGCACTTCGATCGGGATCGACAGGAACGAGTAGCTCAGGTAGTTACCGCCGAACCCGGTGAGCATGAGGCCCTGGATCACGAACAGCAGGCCGAAGGTCGACAGGATGCTGTCGGCTTCCAGCGCGTCACGGCTGCGGGCGCGCCTGACCAGCGGCAGAAAGGCCACCTTGTAGAGCAGCGCACCGGCGGCCGCGGCGACCGGAACGAGCAGCAAAAGCGCGACCAGCGGCGAGACACCGGCGCGCGTGAAAAGCACCAGCCCCCCCAGGGCCGCGGCAATCAACATCTCGCCATAGGCGAGGTTGAGGATGCGGGCGACGCCGTACTGGAGGTTGAGACCCAGCGCAATGAGCGCATAGGTTCCGCCCAGTGTCAGCCCGAAGATCAATGCATCGATCAGCCTCATGAAGGGCTTCAGGCCTTCCAGGCCGGCTTTGCGACGGGGTCTTTCGCGCCCGTCTGCTTCGGCGCAATTCCCGAGAACGTGCCGCCCTGCCACTGCCCGACCGTCCAGCCGCCCGCCATGAAATGGTTGTCGAACTTCAATGGCCCGGCGACCGTGTCGAAGGTCGTCGATCCGAGCGTCTTGATGATGGCCGGCCGGTCGAGCTTGCCCACCTTCTCGATCGACTGGGCGAGCGCCTGCAGGCCCGAATAGCAGAGCACGCTGACCCACTGCTCGGGCGGCTGCCCGATCAACGCAGTGTGCCTGGCGATGTAAGCCTTGATGGTGTCCGACGCCGGGTTCCATCCGCCCGGGCCCATGACGCCCTCGGCATTCGCGCCGAACTTGCCGACGTACAGCGGCAGCGCCGTGCCGATTCCTGCGTAGAACACCTTCGGATTGAAGCCGCGGACGCGCGCGGCCTCGGTCAAGCCCAAGGTGTCCGGCGGATAGCTGAACGCCAGAAAGACGTCCGGGTTGGTGCGCTGGGCATCGGCAATCAGGGGCGTCATGTCCTGCGTCGAAATCGGATAGCTGCTGTCGACCACAACCTCGAACTTCGCGGCCTTCAGCGACTTGCGCGCAGCGCCGGCAAGTTCCAGTCCGCCCTGGTCGGTCACGTTCACCATGGCCACCTTGCTGCCGATCTTGCCGTCGTTGCGCATCTGCGTGAGCAGCCCGACGATTGCATCCGAGTAGCTGGACGGGGTGCCGAGCAGCGAGAACATGTTGTCCCAGCGCTTGACGAGTTGCGGCATCTGATCGGTGATGCAGGTGGGCGTGATCATGGGAAAGTTGCCCTTGTGGAACGCGGGCGCAACGGCCAGGTTCATGCCGGTGCCCCACGGCGGCAGGAGGAAGTCGACCTTGTCCTGGTTGACCATGCGCTCGATCGCCCTCACCGCCTCTTCCGGCTGACTGCGGTCGTCGTACTCGACGACTTCGACGAGGTGCTTCGCCCCGCCGACCGAAATGCCGCCCGCCTTGTTAACGTCATCGACCCACAACCGGTAGTTGGGAAGCTGCGCTGACGCAGCGCCGCCGGCGAACGGGCCGGTCTTCGAGATGGCCCAGCCGAACTTGATCTTGGCGTCGGTGCCCTGCGCCCGCACGAAGGCTGGCACCGAGGCCGCCAGTGCGGCGCTTCCCAGAACGCGAACGAAGTCGCGGCGTTGTTGCTTTGTGGTCATGGATGTCTCCGGGTTGATTCAAGGGGCGAGGTCAGGCAACGCTCATTTCGGTGGGCGTGGTCTGGAATGCGAGCTGGCGCCAGCGCTCGCCCTCCCTCACCCAGACCTGCATGACACGGGAGTCGATGGTCACTGTGCCGGTGCCGTTCTTGCGCACGCCCACCAGCAGCTGGCGGCCGGTCATCAGGGCGCTGTTGCCCATCACGCGCACGGCGAGTTCCGATCGTTCGATCCGCTGGTAGTGAACGTTGAAGCCACCCGTGCTGAAGTAGCTGTCGAAGCCGTCGACTTGCCCTTTGGCGTGGACATGCGTCAGATCGCTGTGCAGCAACTCGCGCAGGCGGTCGGTGTCGCCATTCACCATGGCGTTGCAGCGCTGCTGCTCGAGGTCGATCAACGTCTTGGCGTCGTCGGATGGATTGGAAGTGCTCATGGGGATCAAGGCTCAGGCTGCGCGCTTCTTGCCCATCAGCACGAAGAGCATCGTCGCGGGCTTGTCGCCCTTGTTGCGCCAGGCATGCCGGTTGCCTTGCTGCACGGCAACGTCGTGCTGCTTCAGCAAAACCTCCTGGCCGTCATCGAGTTCGAGAGTGATCTCGCCATCCAGCACGACGTCGTAGTCGATGCTGTCGGTGGTGTGCATGCCAGGCGCATCCGGCTCGAAGGTCTCTGCAAAGCCTGGCAGCAACTGCCCGAACTCTGCCCCGAACGCCGCGCCGTCGAAGTCCGCCCGCATCATCACGGCGTCGGGCGGAAACGTGACGAACATCAGGCGCGACTCGCCCTGGCCGGGCAGGAAGTTGGCTTCGATGCTCGAATCAGCAAATGCCTTCCTGCTGCCTGCCTCACTCGACGCGGCCGTCGACCAGAGCAAGGTTGCCTCGAAGCCCGGCACGGTCTTGAAGGCAATGTTGCGGGGCGCGGCCGCGTCTGACAGCACGCCTGACTTTCCGTTCGAACCCACGCCTAGAACCACTCGTCTGACTTTCATGATCGGTCTCCTGAGAATTTCAATAAAATGCACAAAACATCTTTTGTGCAAATATGCATCGACGCCTCCAGATCTTCATCCGGACGAACCCTAATGCTCAATATTTGTTTTGTGCGCAAGTCTTCTTTCCTGCATAAACTTCTTCTCCACACTTCCTCCTGTTCCATGTCGACCCAAACCCCGTCCCGATCCATCCGGCTGCTTGCCATCTCCGGCAGCATCCGCCGCGAGTCCAACTGCACCGCGGTGCTGCGCAGCCTGCCGCCCTTGCTACCCGCCACGGCGAACATCGACCTGTTTCCGCTCGATGACATTCCGATCTACAACGCCGACCTGGATGGCGACACGCCGCCCGAGCCGGTCGCCCGCCTCAAGAAGGCCATCGCCGAGGCGGACGGGCTCGTGCTGTGCTCGCCCGAATACAACTACGGCATGCCTGGCGTACTCAAGAACGCCATCGACTGGGCATCACGGCCCGGATTCGCCTCGCCCCTCAAGGGCAAGCCCGCGCTGGTGATGACCGCCTCGCCCGGCACCGCCGGCGGCGTGCGGGCGCAAGCGCAGATACGAGACGCGCTGGCCGCCACGCTGGCGCGCCCGGTGGTTCGGCAGCACGTCGCCATCGCAGGGGTGGGCCAGCGCGTGCGCGACGGGCGGCTGGTCGATGCGAGCACGCTCGAGTTCGTCCAGGCGGCGCTGCACGATCTGTTGCTTGAAATCGGGATGCTGGCGCGCGCCCGCGGCTAGGCGCGGAGAAGAGGCGCGGGGCGGCCGCCTTCGGCGCCCCGGCTGCGCCGTTCAGGGGTTGATGACGAAGTTGCTGAAGCCGCCATTGCGCGTCGCGATCCCGGAGATCGCCTCGTTGACGCGGTCCAGCGGATAGCAGACATGCTCGAACACAGACAGGTCGAGCGTTCCGGCCTCGGCCATGTCGGCCATGTCCTGCCCTTCGCCGGCGGTGAACCATGCCGAGCCCTCGATGCTCTGCTGCTCGTCCATCATGGTGTGCAGATCCATGCCCACCATGCCTGCGATGGCGCCGATGTTGAAGGCGCGGCCGCCGCGCTTAAGCGCGCGGATGCCCTGCTGCAGCGACTCGTGCGGCGCGCCCGGCCCCAGCGCATCGATGAAGGTGTCCACGCCCAGGCCGCCGGTGCGTTCCTTGGCCCAGGCGTCGATGGCCTCGCCGCTGGCGTTCGAGAAGACCTCGATGCGATCCGGCGCCAGCGCCTTTACGCGCTCGAGCAGTTCCTTGTTGCGGCCGGTGCCGAGGATGCGCGTGGCGCCCATCGCCAGGCCGAACAGCGCGCCGCCGATCCCCAGCGTGCCGCTGATGCCGTTGATCAGCACGCTGCGGCCCGGCCCAACCTGCGCCTTGCGCATCGCGGAGTACATGGTGCCCAGGTAGCCGAAGCGCGCCGCCTGGTTGAAGCTCACGTTGTCGGGCAGTTTCACCAACGCGTACTGCGGGGCGATCATGTACTCGCCCAGGCCGCCGTAGGGATAGTTCTTGTAGAGCTTGAGCGCGTTCTGCGAGAAGCCGAAGTAGCCGCTGAATGCGTAGTGCGTGCAGTTGATGAGGTCGCCATTGCGGCAGGCCCTGCATCCGCCGCAGTACAGGCTCGGATTGACGTAGACGCGGTCGCCCGGCTTCCAGGTGTGGACGTGGGAGCCGACGGCCGTCACCTCGCCCGCCGGGTCGAGCCCGAAGATGGCGGGCAGCGGCGGCAGCGGCAGCTCGGGGAACCAGGTGGTCCAGTTCGCCAGGATATTGCCCAGGTTCGGCACGATGCCGCAGGCATGCACCCTCACCTGTACGTCGTTGGCTGCGGGCTGGGGAATCGGCAACTGTTCGATCTGCATCGGTGCGCCGACCTTGTGAAGTCGGGCGGCTTTCATCATTGACATCTTGTCTCCTTGTTAAATGCACAAAGTTGGTTTTGTGCATTTTTCTGCGACGACGCAGCCGACGCCATCGGGAAGAACCCTCGATCCATAACGCTTGTTTTTATGCACAATTCTCACTTCCTGCATTTGGAGAGAACGAGTGAATCACACCTTCGACGAGCCTGTCGATGTCGCCGTCATTGGCTTCGGCCCGGTCGGTGCAACACTGGCAGCGCTTCTGGGCCGGCGAGGCCGACGCGTGGCCGTGTTCGACAAGTCCGACCAGATCTACCCCCTGCCGCGCGCCTTCGCGCTCGACCACGAGGCAATGCGCACCTTCCAGGAGCTGGGCATCGCAGGCGCCCTGGCGGCCCACATGACGCCCTACCGCCCCACGATCTACCAGGGTGCCGATGGCAAGCCGATCCAGCATTTCGACATGGGCCCGTCGCCCTACCCTTTGGCCTGGGCGCCTTCGTACACCTTCAACCAGCCGGCACTCGAAGTCTCGTTGCGCCGCGCCGTGGGCGAGATGCCATCAGTCTCGGTTCACCTGGGCCATGAAGTCGTTTCCGCCGATCAGGATGGCGAGTACGCGACGCTGTCCGTGCAGGCGCCGGACGGCGCCCCTGCCCAAGTGCAGGCGCGCTACGTGGTCGCCTGCGACGGCGGCACCAGCCCGATGCGCAAGCGGCTCGGACTCGGCCTCAAGAGCCTGGAATTCGACGAGCCGTGGATCGTGGTCGACATGCACGTGAACGAGGACATGCTCGATCGCCTGCCGGCCACCAACATCCAGTACTGCGACCCGGCGCGCCCCTGCACCTACGTGGTCGGGCCCGGCACGCACCGGCGCTGGGAGTTCCTGCTGCTGCCGCACGAAGCGGCGCACCGCGAGATGCCGCACGACGCGATCTGGGCCTTGCTCTCGCCCTGGCTGGCGCCGCACCAGGCGCGCATCTGGCGGGCCGCGACCTACCGCTTCCATGCGGTCGTCCTCGAGCAGTGGCGCCAGCAGCGCGTGCTGCTGGCCGGCGACGCAGCGCATCAGATGCCGCCCTTCCTGGCACAGGGCATGTGCCAGGGCTTGCGCGACGCGCTCAACCTGGCCTGGAAGCTCGATTGGGTGCTGCGCGGCGAAGCGCCCGACAGGCTGCTGGACAGCTACGGTACGGAGCGCGGCCCGCAGGTCGAGGACACCACGCAGACCGTCAAGCGCCTGGGCCAGATCATCTGCGAGCGCGACGCCGAACGGGCCGCGGAGCGCGATCGCGGCCTGCGCGCGCAGCAGGGCGGCGAGGTTCGGATGCAGTTGCGCCAGAGCCTTCTGCCCGGCGTGCGCCACGGCTTGATCGAGGGCGAGCGTGCCCCCGCGGGGACGCCGTTCCCGCAGGCGGTGGGACGGATCGGCCAGCAGGGCGCCGCGCAGATGATGGACGACCTCCTGCCCCACGGCTTCCTGCTGTTTCTGCGCGACGCGCCTTCCCGCGAAGAGTTCGGCCGCCTGGCCGCCGGTCTGCGGGCCCTGCGCGCCACAGCCGTCTGCCTGGGCGATGCCGGAAACCTGGAGGATCTTGTCTGCCTCGCGGAGGCCGACGGCGTCATCGCGCGCTGGTTCGACAAGCAGGGCTGCGGCGCGGCGCTCGTGCGCCCGGATCACGTCGTCTACGGCGTCGCGGCCGATCTCGACGGGGCCCAGGCGCTGCTCGAACGCGCCCGCATCAAGCTGGGCCAGTAAAGCGCTTCAGGGCAGATCGACGATTTCGATCCAGTTCGGATTCTTGCCGACGGCCAGGCTCCTGGGCGCACCCAAGGCACCGCTTGCCGCATCGATAGGGTGCACCGACACGCTGTGGGACTCCTGCCCCGCAACCACCAGGTAGCGGCCGGTCGAATCGATGGCGAATCCGCGCGGCGTCTTTTCGGTCGGCGTCTGCCCGAGCGGCTGCAGCAGGCCGCTGGCCGGATCGACCCGGAACGCGGAGATCGTGCTGGAGGTTCGCTCGGAAGCGTACAAGTACTTTCCGTCAGGCGTCAGATGCAGATCCGCCGCCCAGGGCTTGGCGGCAAATCCGGCTGGCAAGGTGGTCGTTCGCTGCAACTCGCGCAACGTCCCGCGCGCGCCGTCCCAGGCATAGGCGTAAAGCGAAGCATCGAGCTCGTTCAGCAGGTAGGCGAAACGCTGCGCCTTGTCCCAGACGAAATGACGCGGGCCCGACTTCGGTGCGGCGGAAACGAGTGGCGGATCGCCGGGCGTGAGTTGCCCCTTCTCGGCATCGAAGCGCCAGATCGAAAGGTTGTCCCCGCCGAGGCTGCTTGCCAGCACGAAGCGGTTGGACGCATCGGCATGAATGGCATGGGCATTGGGTGCGGTCGGAATCAGCTGCTGCACGGCGCCCACCGCGCCGTCCTTGCCAATGGCGTTGACGGTGATCTTGTGCCCCGGGTAGGACGCGGCGAACAGCCAGCGGCCGGTGGCATCCAGGTCGATGTTGGCCATGCTGTCGGCCAGGGGTGCTTCACCCAGTTTGCGCAGCCGGCCACTGGCGCTGTCGATCGCGAAACTGGTGACCCGGTAGGGCTGGGAACGCAGCGCCGCGTACAGGAACCGTTTGTCCGCGCTCACGACCATCGGCATCACGGTGCCGGCAACCCCGACCGTTTCCACCGGCTTGAGTTGCCCCTGGGCGCGGTCCAGTTCGAGCACCGAGATCTCCTGGCTGTCGGCATTCGACACATAGACAAAGGTTGCGGCCTGGGCGCCTGTCGCCAGCAGCAGCGTGGCCACTCCCGATAGCCAGGCGGGGAAGGAAGGGAAGGCAGGATCGTGGAACCACCTCGTACGCGTTGGCATGAATCGTCTCCTTTATAGGTTTTGAGCACTTGAATATTGCCGTCATACGATGTCGTACAACACGGGGATTGTTTCGTCCCGCGCAAGCGCTGTCAATGCAACCGCGCCCCACCCGGCTCTGCGGCCTTCAGGACATGATGACCTGGACGCTGTGTTCGTACTGTGCGGCGAGGTGGTCGAAGGTGTCGACCAGCGCTTCGGCCGATCGCACGAGTTCCAGGCCGCCCTGCGGCCGGTTGATGCCCTGCACGCCGCGCGCAAGGCGAAGCCATTCGTCGCGCGCCCTGCCCAGCGCGGTGCGGATCTCGGGCGAAGTCAGGGGCGCGTTTTCCAGCTCGCGCAAGGCCTTCTCGAACTCGTCCGCCGTAGCCGCCAGCCCGGGGCCCTGATCGGGCACCTGGGTCAAGGCCAGCAGCGCATCCTTGGCAAGCCGCTCCGCCAGCATGCGTTGCCGACCGCAGAGGTTGATGATCCGCAGCGCCCGCCGCCCGCTCGCGCGTTCGAGCGCCGCCGTAAGTGCGTCGGCGCTCCGCAGCAGCGCCTCCGCCGCGGCATCGATGACAGCCATCGCTGGCGCGGCTACGCGCGGCGTCCACGCGGCCTGGAGCGCACGCCATGCCGCCTTGGTGCGATCGAGCGCCGCAGCGGCTTCGCCGAGCAGGCTCAGGCCTTCGAGAAATCCAAGGTTCTCCTGCACGCGTTCCGCGGATTGCCCGCGCTGCTCGCGGCTGCGCGGCACATCGACACCCGCCAGCGCCTGCGCTGCCAGCCGCGACAGTCGCTGGGCCTGCATGCGCAGCTGGCCGGCTCGGTTGATCGCCTCCGCCCACTGCGCGGCATCCACGACGGAGCGCGACACTTCCCCCAACCGGAGATTGGCGTGCATGGCGGCACGACGCAACAGTCCGAATGCTTCGTCCTCGCCCATTCCGCGCGCCAGCATCAGGAGGCCCTTGGCTTTGTCAACCCACTTGCGCTCGTCCATTCGCGTGCGCAACTGCACCAATTCGACGCGCAACGCGGCCTCGCGGCGCCAGCGTGCCCGCGACCGGGCGAGCAGGGCCGCAAGCTCGGCTTCATCGATGGCATCCATGGCGGCCCATGCGTGGACGCCGGCGCGGATCAGATCCTCGTGCACCGCCGCACCCAGCGGGGGGCTCAGCAGGCTCACTGGCCACGGCGGCGACCCAGCCCATGCACCCAGCAGTTCGAGCACCTTGTCCATGTCGGCCGAGGCGCAGATCAGAAGCTGCGCCTCGTCAGCCTCCTTTTTTTCGCTGGGGGGCGGCAGCGTCTCGAGCCCTCGGTGGTGGACAACGGCCAGCCCGGAATCGGCGAGCGCCCGGCGCACGCCCTCGGGCAGGTCGGGCGTATCCGCTGACCCGGGCGTCAGGCAATGCAGGGGGAACGGTGTGTTGAAGTGCGGCGTCACCGTGGAAAGCATAAGGGGGAAGCAGCGAAACCATTCAGGCACGTTTTTTGCTCTGTTCATTGCTCGCGGTGTAACGAAGCACCGCTTTGGTGTGACTTTCGCGGCCTCGCGAAAGCTCCTGGCGCAACCAGCGCCTGACCTGACACCCCGTCCGCCGGCAACGCCGCCGGCAACCTCCCCCCAACCAGTCCGACGATGCGGCCGCGCGATGGCTGCGTTCCGGCATTTGCATTGCCTGTTGCCATGTCAACCTTCAAGAGCTTCCTGAGATCGGGCCACTCACCCACCCTCTTTGCCGCGTTTCTCTATTTCTCGTTCTCATGCTGCATATGGGTTCTGAACGGTGCCATGGCGCCCTTCATCGGCGAGACCTTCAACCTGACGCCGGCCGAAAAGGGCCTGATGCTGTCGGTGCCGATCATTGCCGGGGCGCTGATGCGCTTCCCGCTGGGCATCCTGTCCCAGTACATCGGTCGCAAGAACGCCACGCTGGTCGAGATGGGCCTGATCGCCGTGGCGATGCTGTTCGGCTTTTTCTTCGTGACGAGCTTCAACAACCTGCTCGCGATGGGCGTGCTGCTGGGCATTGCCGGCGCGAGCTTCGGCGTTGCGCTGTCGCTCGGCTCGGGCTGGTTTCCGCCGCAACACAAGGGCCTGGCCATGGGACTGGTGGGCGCCGGCAACGTCGGCACCGCGGTGTCGGTGCTGGTGGCGCCGCCGCTGGCGCAGTGGCTGGGCTGGCAGAGCGTGTACGGTGTGGCGGCGGGTGCCATCCTGCTGCCGATGATCGTGATGGTTCTGTATGCCAAGGAGCCGCCCGACGTCGACAGCCATGCCAGCTTCCGTGAGCATATTGCCTGCCTGTTCGAGAAGGACGGCTGGGTGTTCAGCCTGATCTACGGCGTGACCTTCGGTGGCTTCATCGGCCTCATCACCTTCCTGCCCTCCTACTACTACGACCAGTTCGGCGTGAGCAAGGTGCAGGCCGGGCAACTGACCATGCTGGCAGCCTTCATGGGCGCTGCTGTTCGCATCGTCGGCGGCTGGATTTCGGATCGCTGGGGCGGCGTCAACACGCTGACGCTGGTGCTGCTGGTGGTGGCCGTGGGCCTGGCGTTGGTGGGGCTCTCATCGGCCTCGCTGACGCTCACCACGCTGCTGCTGATCGTGACCTTCGCCGCGCTCGGCGCCGGCAACGGCGCCCTGTTCCAGCTGGTGCCGCTGCGCTGGCCGACCAGCACGGCGGTGGCCGGTTCGATGATCGGCGAGATCGGTGCCCTTGGCGGCGGCCTGGTGCCCAACGCAATGGGCCTGTCGAAGCAGTATCTGGGCACCTACCTTTGGGGCTTCGTCTTCTTCGCCCTGCTGTCGCTGGTCATGCTGGGCGTCATGCGCGTGATGCAGATCCGCTGGACGCGCACCTGGGCGGAAAAAGGCGGCCGCGCCCGCACCGCGCCATCTTCCCCGGCCAAGCCCGCCGGCGCCCGCAGCACCGCACGCCAATGACGGTACAGGTCGGTTCAGTGCGGCAGGAAAAGCAGCCACACCACCAGCAGCACGTTGAACAGCAGCGACACGGCCAGCGCGATCTTGTAGAGCGCCGCCGGGTCGCGCCGGATCAACGGCGTGGCGCTGGGCGCACCGACCGGACGGGAGGCGCCGCGCTCGAGCGCCAGCAGCATTTCTTCGGCCGTCTCGAAGCGTTGCCGGGGATCGCGCGCCACGGCCTTGCGCACGAGGTGGTCGAGCCACATCGGTACATCAGGCCGGATGCGCGAGAGCGCGACCGGATCGCGCCGGTAGCGCGCGACCTGGTAGGGCTCGATCTCGCCGTATGGCAGGCGCCCGGCCAGCCACTGGTAGAGCGTGACGCCCAGTGCGAACAAGTCGCTCGCGGCATCGGCGCCGGCGCCCTCCCACTGCTCGGGGTTGATGTAGCTCGGCGTGCCGGCATGCAACTCGCGTTGAACCGCGCCCTCGCGGCCGGACACCGCGACGCCGAGATCCAGAATGCGCCAGCGGCCGTCGTCGCCGAGGTGCAGGTTGCCGGGCTTGATGTCGCGATGCACCACGCCGTGCCGGTGCAGCCGGCCCAGTGCCTTGGCCACTTCGATGGCCGCGGCCACCGCCTCGGCCACCGTGCCGCGCTGGCCGGACTTGCGCAGCTGTTCCAGCGTGCGGCCGCCATGCCAGTCGAACACGGTGTACAGGGCGCTCGCGTGTTCGCTGCGCTCGTGCACTCGCACGAAGCCGCCCGCGCCGCGCGCGCTGACGCGCAGCCCGAGCCAGGCCTCGTGCGCCAGCATCGCGCGTTCCTGCGGATCGCTGGCGCGCGACGGATGCAGGGTCTTGAGCGCCACCAGGGCGCGGGTGGCCGGATCGCGCGCCTGGTAGAGCAGGTGAACACCGGTATCGGCCACCAGCGCAGTGATGACGTAGCCATCGAGCACTTCGCCCACCTTCAGCGCGGGCGGCGGTGCCAGCCGGCGCGCATCGCCCTGCTCGTCGTCCAGCTGCCGCGCATCGAGGCCGATGACGCGAATCACCAGTGCCGTGGCGTTGTCGCGCGTGCCGCCCGCCAGCGCGGCCTGCACCAGCGCTTCGCTGGCCTGCCCGGCACTGCCCTGCAGCGCGAGCGCCGCGAGATGCTGCGCCTTGAGCACGCCGTGCACGCCGTCGGTGCTGAGCACGAAGCAGTCGCCCACGCGCACATTGCCTTCGGAGTAGTCGACACGCACCTGGTCGTCCAGGCCGATCGCACGCGTCAGGCGGCTGCGCAGATCGGGATGGTCGAAGGCATGATCCTGCGTCAGCGGCACGGCGGCTTCGCCGCCCTCGCGCACGTGCCAGGCACGGGTGTCGCCCACATGCGCCAACGTGTAGCTCTGGCCATGCAGAACCAGTGCGGTCATGGTGGTGAGCGCGGTGCCGCTGCCCTGGCGGCGGCGATTGTGGTCGGCCAGCCAGGCGTTCTGCGCGCCGATCAAACGGTCGAGCGCGGCGGTCGGCTCCCAGGTGTCGGGGGTGGAGAAGTAGTCGGCCAGAAGGCCCATCACCGTGGTCTGCGCCGCCTCCAGGCCGCGGCCACCCATGGACACGCCATCGGCAATCGCTGCGATCAGCCCGCGCGCCTCGTCGCCCGGCGGCGCATGCACGGCACCGGCGAAATCCTCGTTCACGTCGCGCGGCCCGCGCAGGCTGCTGTAGCCAATGTCCACTTCAAAGCTCATGGCGCGATTCTCCACGCGCGCCGTACGCATCCCCTTGCTTGAGTCCAGGAAAGGTTCAACCCATGACTGAAAAAATGAAACTCGTGCTGATCGGCAACGGCATGGCCGGTGTACGTGCGGTGGAGGAGTTGCTCAAGATTGCGCCGGATCTGTACGAGATCACGGTGTTTGGCTCCGAGCCGCATCCCAACTACAACCGGATCCTCTTGTCGCCGGTGCTGGCCGGGGAGCAGACGGTCGAGGAGATCGTGCTCAACAGCTGGGAGTGGTATGCGGAGAACCACATCACGCTGCACGCGGGCAAGACCGTGACCGAGGTGGACCGCGTCAAGCGCATCGTGCGCGCGACCGGCAAGGACGGCAGCGTGACCGAGGCGGGCTACGACCGGCTGCTCATGTGCACCGGCTCCAACCCGTTCATGCTGCCGGTGCCCGGCAAGGACTTGAAGGGCGTGATCGCCTACCGCGACATTGCCGACACCGACTACATGATCGAGACC
>NZ_JBPJZO010000007.1:77500-216916 GCF_051216545.1 Variovorax nitratireducens | reverse complement strand
GAGGGCGTTGGATGAGGGGCAGACATCATCGATTCGGGGAATCTGGCGGCGCGATTCATCACCATGCACGCCATTGGGCTTCATCGCGCGCCAATTGGCGACCTGTTCAGACCTTCCCTAGAGGCCCTGCGGCTCATGGCTCCGGTTCTCAACGATTTGTTTCTCGCGCATTTCGCCAACGCGCACCAGCAGCCGCCAGCGACCTTCGAAACGTTGACCCCGCGTCAGAAGGCCATAGTGCGCCATCTCGCCACCGGCATTGATGACAAGACGATTGCCCGGGCACTTGGTTTGGCCGAGAAAACCGTTCGCAATCAACTCGCCGACATCTATGCGCGGCTCGGTGTGCACAAGCGAACACAGTTGATAGCGCTTTTCAAGTAGCCGGGACGTTTGTCCTATTTGCGCGACGGCTCGCCTCAACGAGGATCAGCCATCGCTTGGTGCGAACGACGCGGCGGCAAGCCGAGCAGGAAGGAAAATCATGATTTCGCTTTACGGAAACACCACAAAACAGCTCAGTGCCACAAGAAGTCGAGCATCAGCCCATTTCGTGCGCGCCATGATGCTGGCCGCGGCATTGGCCGTAGGTAGTGCAGCACTTGTTGGTTGTGGCGTCGTTCCGCCAAACGTGCTGCCCACTCACGGCAATTCGGTTCCGATCGCGAAGCATTTCCCTGCAGCACTTTTGGCCGAGCCCATCCAATTGCGAGCCGGTTTCAGCTATGTAACGCAGCCTTTCCCCATTGCAGGTCCAGAGGAACGATGGGCTGTGGCACTTGGGTTCGTCAGGAACGATGAGCCACTGACAACCCAGCAAAGATTGGCAGGTGCTTCCAACACGTGCTGGACAGATAACCCCAGTAAACCAATTCGTCTGAAAACCTGTGAAAACTTCACTCCGGGCTTCAGCGTCAAGTGGGAACTGCTGCGAGAGAACAGCTCCGTGGCCGTGCAATACGCATTTGACAATCTCCGAGCGGACAACGGGGGAACGTACGCCGCCAACGCGATCACGAGCACATTGTCTGGTTTCTCTAATCAACAATCGGGCTTTTACCGATTGCGGGTAACGGTACTCCGCGATGCCAAGGAGCTTGATTTCCTCCAACCGCACATCCTTGTGAATCGACCATTTTTCGGTTCCAAGTCGATCGAATGATCGTTGCATCGTTTTTGTCACACAGCAGCATAGGGAGCACATCATGGGTCAACCAAGCGTCACGATTTTTGTGGACAACGTCGGCACGCCGCATACTTTCATCAGGCTTGATGATGGGAATGGGGTGTCTCAGTACTACGGTTTTGCACCGGCCTCTGCAGGTTCTGCACACGGAGCAGGAACGGTTGGTCAAGGCTTGACAACCCACACGCGAGGCGACCCGAATAACAGCGCGGCTGGATATATGGACGATGTGGGTTGGAGCAAGACAATCGCCACCAGCACGGCGCAATATGACGCGATGGTAGGGGCGGTTTCGACGTGGCGCGATGCAAATCACACATACGACGGCATTGCCACGTTGGGTGGTGAAAACTGCACGACGTTCGTAAAGGCCATTCTGCAGGCGGGAAATGTGCCAAATCCCGGCAACGCCTCTGCAGTTCTTCCCATCAATCTGATTCCTGCAGATGAGCGTAGCGCGTTGTGGGTCACGGACATGGACGGGCGGCGCAGCCAGTCCGACGTCTTGCGCGATCCACTGCACACGCCCGGCACACCCGCCTACGAATACAAGCAGGCGCACCCCGAAATGTTCGTTCCCCCAGCCGGTGGTTCTGGCACCCAAGACCAGAACACTTCCGATTTGCATTGGAATGCAGATGGCACCTACACCCAAGAAATCGCACAGATCGGCGCACAAGAGGGCGACAGCGAACGCATCCAAGTGACCGCTGAAGGCCGAGTCTTGCAAGTCACACAAACCGACGGAGCCCATAACAACGCCGACTACAACTCGCGCACCACCATCTACGACGCGCAAGGCCGGATCGATTCGGTTGATACGCGCTATGACAACGGCACCAGATTGCTTGTAGACAACGATCAAGACGGCAGCCAGGCCTTCAACCAAATTCACCACGCCTACGACGCCCAAGGTCGCGAAGGGAACTACACCGCGTTCTACGATAACGGCACAAGGCTCGAAGTCGATATCGACGAACTGGGCAACCAGAACTGGAACAGCGTTCACCACGCTTTCGATTCCCAGGGCCGCGAGGGAAATTTCACGATCTTCCACGACAGCGGAACACGCTTGGAGGTCGATCTTGACGAGACTGGCGCCAATCCCTGGAGTAATGTCCACCACGCTTTCGATTCCCAGGGCCGTGAGGGAAATTTCACGATCTTCCACGACAGCGGCACACGCTTAGAGGTCGATCTTGACGAGACTGGCGCGAACCCCTGGAGTAGTGTCCATCACGCTTTCGATTCCCAGGGCCGCGAGGGAAATTTCACCATCTTCAACGACAGCGGCACACGCTTGGAGGTCGATCTTGACGAGACTGGCGCGAACCCCTGGAGTAGTGTCCATCACGCTTTCGATTCCCAGGGCCGCGAGGGAAATTTCACGATCTTCCACGACAGCGGAACACGCTTGGAGGTCGATCTTGACGAGACTGGCGCCAATCCCTGGAGCAGTGTCCACCACGCTTTCGATGCCCAGGGCCGTGCGGACAACGCCACCGTGTTCCTGGACGGTGGCGGACGTACTTGGTACGACTACGATCAGACGAACGTCAGGGGCGACAGCACTTGGTCAAACCACCTCGATGCCGCAGGCCGTGAAGACTGGGCGAACATCACCCTCGACGATGGCAGCCGCGATTGGTACGACTATGACCAAGACGGCTCGCAAGGCTGGAACCGCGTGGTGTCCCACTACGATGCGGCGGGACGCGAGGATTACGCGACCATGTTCCTGGACGATGGCAGTCGCAACACATACGACTACGACCAAAACGGCTCGCAGCGTTGGTCGCGTATGGAGTCGCATTTTGGGGCCAATGGCCGCGCAGAGTATTCAACCACGTACAACGATGACGGCTCCCGCCTTGTGATTGACCATGACTACAACGGTCATTTTGGCGAACATGGAATCACCACCTACAGTGCCGCCGGCAGATCGCATTTTGTGGGGTGGACAAAGGATGGTTACGACGGTTTGATCTTCCCTGTTGCGGGCGGTGTCATTGGTGCCAACGGGTACGCAAGCGGGCCGCCATCATTCGGTCAGTTTCCAGCAGCGCTTCCTTATTTGCCCGCCATCTACTCGGATCCCGATGGCAATGGTCCCAGTTGGACGATCGAGACTCCTTGGGGGGTGTACCACGGTACCTAAGCTGGAAGCGGCTCTGGGCACGCGCGGATGGATGCCCGATGCGATGGTTCAGGCGCCGGCCAATTCGCTCATTGCAGGCCATGCGCCGACGCCACAGTTTCTGGCGGACGCCGCGGCGGTGGAGGATGGCACGAGCCCTGGTCACGGCTGGCTGCTCCCACATCGGATGATGTGCTAGCCATTCTTGCGCCGCGCCTGCGGCCCGGCGCTGCAGCCTGGCCTCATCCGCCTGAATCAGACCCCGAGGATCAGGCCGCCGCAGCGAACGCCGCCGTCTCTTCGGTGAAGCTGCGCACCAGCCGCAGCAGTTCCTCTTCCGAATAGGGCTTGCCGAGGTAGTGGTTCACGCCCAGCTGCTTGGCATGCTCGCGGTGCTTCTCGGCAATGCGCGAGGTGATCATGATGATCGGCAGGCCGACCAGCGACGCATCGGCGCGGATGTTCCGTGCCAGGTCGAAGCCATCCATGCGGGGCATTTCGATGTCGGACAACACCACCGCCGGACGCTCCTGCTGCAGGCGTTCGAGCGCCTGCAGGCCGTCGGCCGCGAGCGACACACGGTAGCCTTCGCGCTGCAGCAGACGCTGCGTCACACGCCGCACCGTGATCGAGTCGTCCACCACCAGCACCAGTGGCACCACCGGTGGCGCTTGCGATTCGACCTCCACGGGCAGGTTGACCTGGGCATCCGCGCGAGGCGCCGAGCCGGGGGCCGCCGTGCCCTGCAGGCTGCGCGCCTGGTCGCCATGCACTGCGGCCAATGCCACCGGGTTGTAGATCAGCGCGACAGCACCGGATGCCAACACCGAGATGCCGGCCATGCCGGGCAGCCGTGCGAGTTGCGGGCCGAGGTTCTTGACCACCACTTCCTGGTTGCCCAGCACTTCGTCCACGTGCAGCGCCACGCGTTGGGCCGCGCTGCGCACGACCACCACCACGTTGGTCTTGCTGGAACTGCGCTCACTGCGCGCGCTCGCCTGCAGCAAGGCACCGGCCCAGAAGAATGGCACCTGCTCGCCGCCGAACGGAAAGCTTTGGTTGACGTAAGCCGATTCGAGATCCGATGCGGCGGTACGCTGCACCAGCTCGACCAGACTCGACGGCACGCCGATCGAGACATTCCCTGCGCGCAGCATCACCACGTGCGTCACCGCGGTGGTCAGCGGCAGCACCAGCTTGAAGGTGGTGCCCTCTACCGCCGATGAACGGGTTTCGATGCGGCCGCCGAGCGCGGCCACCTCTGAGCGCACCACGTCCATGCCGATGCCGCGCCCGGCCAGTTCGGAGACCTGGGTCGCGGTCGAAAAGCCGGGCTGGAAGATGAACTCGGCCGCTTCCGCGGGCGTGGGTTGCCGGCCCGGCGCGATCAGGCCGAGGGCCAGTGCGCGTTCGGTGATGCGCGGGTAGTCGAGTCCGCCGCCGTCGTCGCGGAAGCTCACCGACACGTCGTTGCCTTCGTGGTGCAGCTCGATGTTGATGAGGCCGCTCGGATCCTTGCCGGCCTTCTCGCGCAGGGCCGCCGATTCGATGCCGTGCGCAACGCAGTTGCGCAGCAGATGCTCGAACGCAGGCGTCATGCGGTCCAGTACGCCGCGGTCCATCTCGATCCGGCCGCCGGTGATGTCCAGGCGCACCTGTTTGCCGGTGTCCTTCGAGGCTTGCCGCACCACGCGGTAGAGGCGGTCGGACAAGTCCTCGAACTCGACCATGCGCGTTCGCAGCAGGCCGCGCTGGAGTTCGCGGGTCTGGCGCGCCTGGGCGCTGAGGTCGTCTTCCGTGGCCTGCACCGTGCGTTGCAGCGTGCGCTGCACGGTCGCCACGTCGTTGACCGACTCGGCCATCATGCGGGTGAGTTCCTGCACGCGGGTGAAGCGGTCGAACTCGAGCGGGTCGAAGCCCTGCTGCGAATCCTTGGCCTGGGCCAGTCGCGACTGCATCTGGCTTTCGGCCTGCACTTCGATGTCGCGCAGTTGCTGGCGCAGACGGTCGAGGTTGCCGGTCAGATCCGACAGCGAACTGCGCAGTTGGCCGATCTCGGCTTCGAGCCGCGAGCGCGTGATGATGACTTCGCCGGCCTGGGCCACCAGGCGGTCGAGCAGGTGGGTGCGAATGCGCACCGCATGGCTCGATGACTGGCGCAGGGGTGCGAGCACGGTGGGCGTCGGCAGCGCGGGCTTGTCGGCTCGCGCGGCAAGGTCAGCCGCCTTCGCATGGATCGGCTCGTTGGCCGGCTCGGTGTTGACCAGGGCGACAACCGCAGGCGCAGGCGTTTCGGCCGCCTTGCGTTTGGCCATGGCAGCTGCTTCGAGTGCGCGCTGTGCGATCTCGGCCTGGGTCGCATCATCGGCGGCACGCAGGCCATCGAAGGTCGCTTGCAGCACGTCGAAGCGTGCCAGCAGGTGCTCGATCGCGGCGCGCTCGACGCCCTCGGAACCCAGCAACTCGATCTCGGATTCCATGCGGTGCGCACGTTCGCCCAGCCGCATGGCGCCGGCCAGACGGGCACTGCCCTTGAGCGTGTGCAGCGTGCGCAGCGTGGACGCGCGCGGCGCGGCACTTCCCGGCTGTTCCTGCCAGTCGCGCAGCGCGGTGCCGAGCTGCGGCAGCAGTTCGGCCGCCTCTTCCTCGAAGATCGGAAACAGGTCGGCGTCGACCGCATCGGCCAGGTCGATCTCGTCCTCGCTGTCGTCGTAGACCGCAGGCTCGGTGGCGATGACAGGCATCGACACCACGTCGCGGACTTCGGCGAGGTGGGGCACTTCGGCCTTCGGCTGAGACTCGACGGGCGCCGCGACCACAACGGGTTCAACGGGCTGAACGGGCTCAACGGGCTCAACGGGCTCAACGGGCTCAACGGGCGCGGCAACTTCGACATGTTCGACAACAGCGTCGGCGACCGACGGCTCGCGCGCTTCGGCCGGCATCGGTGCGGCCGCCACGTCGCGCAGCGCCTCCAGCGTTTCGGGTGCGGGCTCTTTCAGGAAACCGGCCGCAAACTGGTGCAACAGCCGGCGCAACTCGTTGGTTGCAGCGACCAGCACCGCGCCCTGCTCGGGCGTGCCACTGCCTTGCATGTGCAGATGCTGCAGCGCGGCTTCGAGCAGGCGCGCCATGCCCGACATGCTCTGGAAACCGACCGTGGCCGAACTGCCGGCGAGCGAGTGGGCCAACCCGACGGTTGAATCGGGCATGGGCAGATGCGATTCGAGCGCCCATTCGCCGACCTCGTTCGCGAGTTGACGCGACCATTCGTCCGCCTCGTTCAGATAGACGTTGTAGAGCGCAATGCCGATGCGCAGCGGCCCGATCACCTTGATCTGGTCGTCGGCACCCGGAGCGGCCGAGGACTCGGTTTCTGCTTCGGTGGCCGCAACCGCCGGCTCGGGCTCTGGCTCGGTTTCCGGCGCCGGTGCAGCGGCTTCCGGCGCAACCGGCACCGGTGCCTCGGCAACCGGTTCTTCCGTCGGCGATTCAGGCTCGGCCGCTTCCTTCAGCAGCGGGGCGGGCATTTCACCGCCGAACGCCGGCGGCAGGGCCGTCGCGGATGCTTCCAACGCGGGGTGGGTGTCCAGCAGAAAGTCGAGGCTCTCGGCGCCGGCCAGCGGATCGGCTTCTGCCTCGCGCAGCAGGGGTGGCTCGTCGAAATCGAGGAAATCGGTGGATGCAAAGTGTTCGTCGAAGTCCCCGTGCTCTTCTGCCCGGCGCGCTGCCGACTGTGCAGACGGCGCCGGCGCGTCGAACGATGGCGGCTCGAAGGCCGTGGACGGGAAATCCAGGTCCGGCAGATCCGGCAGATCCAACATCTGCGGTGCTTGCGGCATTTGCGGCTCGGCAACGGGCTCGACAACCGCCGGCGCCGGCGCTGGCGCCGCGGGCTCGTCGGCGATGCGGCGCGCAGCGGCAGCGAGGGTGCCCGCATTGGCGACGGGCGCGGCGACGGCCATTGGTTCGCCATTGCGCAGCGCCTCGGCCACCCTGCGGAAGGGTTCGACCTGCCATGCATGCGGCTGGCCCGCAGCGATGGCTTCGACCCAGTTCGCAAAGTCGCGCATCGCGTTGTCGGTGGCGTGCAGCAGTTCAGGCGTAGCGGGCCGCTGGTCGGCCAGCCAGGTATTGAGCACCTGCTCGAACGACCAGGCTGCTTCGCCGAAGTCCATGAGCCCGACCATGCGCGAGCTGCCCTTGAGCGTATGGAATGCGCGGCGCAGCACCGTCAATGCGCCAATGTCGGTTCCGTCGCGCCGGAGCAGCGCCACGGCGGCCAGGCCACCGTGCAGCACTTCACGGGCCTCGTCGAGGAAGATGTTCTGCAGGTCTTCTTCTTCGAGCTCGGTGACCTCGGTGTCAGGCAGGCCGTCGAGCGGCGCGGGGCCGGTGATCTTGGACGTCCAGCCGTCGGCAGCGCGGCTGAACTCCTCAATGGGCGACACCTTCTTACGCGGCGGTGCGGCGAGCGCGGCGAGGCGCGCGGCAATCTGGGCGTCGACCTCCTCGACGCTGAGCACGGTGTCGGCGCCGGCGGGTGCGGCGGTCGAGGTCGATGCCACGGCGGGAGCAACCGGCGCTGCGGCGTCGGTGCCTTGCCGGCCCATCAGCGGCTTGAGCTCGCCCGCGGCCTCGTCGAACACGAACAGGCGCTTGGCCAGCGCTGGCTGGTAGCCGAGCATATCGATCAGGAAACCGAGTGCCCCCAGATTGTTGCCAAGCGAATCGAAGACGCGTGATTCGTCGGCCGGCGCAACGTCGGCCAACAGCTGATCGACGTTGTCGCGCATGCGCTGCACGGTTTGCGCGGCCTGGTCGAGGCCGAGCACCGAAAACACACCGCGCATCTGCATCAACTGGGTCGGCACGGTGCGCAGCAACCCCTTTTCGGAGGGGCGACGAAAGAACTGGTCGAGCGACTTCTCGAGCTCGCCCAGATGGCTGCGCAGTTCGCCGACCACGGTTCCCATGGTCTGGCGGTCGCTCACGCGGCGGTACAGCTCCTCCATCCAAGGTTCGAGCGGCTCCGAACGGCCGCCTTCGCGCGCCCGCTCGATGCGGCCCGCCAACTGAACCGTGCGCGCCGTGAGTTGACGATCCTGCGGATCAAGATCTTCAAAGGCAGCCTCGAGGTACAGCACCGAGGTGGCGACTTCCATCGCGAGTTCGGTGGCCGGCGGCTGGCCGGACCTGAGCGACGCGTCGACCGCATTGGTGAGCGCCTGCGCCATCGGCAGGCTCGGCGGATGCAGCTTCTGCAACGATTCGCTGAGTTGCGCAAAGGTGTCGACCACCTGCCGCAAGCGGCCGAGATCGCCGCCCGAAAGCGCCGACCACATTTCCTTGGCGGCCTCGATGCGCTTGCGCGCCTGGGTCAGCACCACCGGATCGAAGCGGCCGAACTGCTCGCTGGCGTAGTCGACCGGCCGCTCGTCCGCAAGACTCCACGCCACGCGCACCGCGCGCAGCGTCTTGGCTTGGTCGCGCGAGCCGGGCACGGCCTGGGCACAGAAGAACAACAGATCCTGTGCGAGCCGATCCGACACGGTGTTGTCGCCGCGCGCGAGCGTTGCGTACTGCAGCAGCATGCGCGATGCGGCGCGCTTGACGTAGACGTCGGCCGGCACCAGGCCAAGGCCGAGCGCTTCAAAGAAGGCCCCGGCCACCGCCCAGAAACTGCTGACGCGCATGGTCGAGGCGCCGCGCGCCAGGCCAATGCAGATTTCCTGCAGGCGGCGCGCCGCCTCGTCGTCGCCGCTCTTGACGACCTTGAGCACTTCGCGGTCGATGCGCGAACGCACGGCCGGGTCGTACACCAACGCGGGCTTGGTGCTGGGCAGAACGATTTCGACCCAGCGCCACGGCTTGTTCCACAGATCGGCTGGATGCACCCGTTCATTGCCGACCAGTTCCAGCACGTCGCGGTACTGGGGGAAAAGCGCGACCGGGGATATGACCTTGCCGGTCAGCAGCGCATTCAGGAAATCGGAAACCGCAAAACCGGCGCGGTCCATTTTCTGCACCGCGGCCTCGGTGCAGCGCGTCGGCTCCTGCACGAAGCCCTGGATGGCGAATTCCATGGCGCCGAGCACGAGCGCGGGCGCGGTCTGGCCGACCATCTGCAGCGCCCCGACGGCCTGGTGCAGTTGCTGGCGCGCGATGCGCAGCGGCCCGATGTCGGCCTCCGGCGCAGCAGCGGACTCGCGGGCAAAACGCCGCAACGACTTGCTGGTGGCGTCGACAGACTTCTGAATCTCTTCGAGCACCCAGGCCAAAGGCCCCAGGTCTTCGGTAGCCGGCGCGTTGCGGGCGGCGGGGGCGGGGGGAAGGATCGGCACGGTCTGGGCTCGGGGCAGGGGGTCAGGCAATCTTGAAACGGGACACCGACTGGCGCAATTCTTCCGCCATGTGCGAGAGCTCCCGCACCTGTTGCGCAGTAGCGCGCGTGCCGTCGCCGGTTTGCTCCGTCACGGCAAAAATGTGCTGGATGTTGGCGGCCACCACGTTGGCCGAATTGGCCTCGCGCGATGCGGACTGCGAAATCTGCTCGATCAGTTCGGCCAGTCGGCGCGACACGCGGTCAATCTCGGACAGTGCGGTGCCGGCGTTGTCGGACAGCTTGGCCCCTTCGACCACACCCTGCGTGGAACGCTCCATGGCGCCCACCGCATCCTGCGTGTCGGTCTGAATGGCCTTCACCAGCGCCGAGATCTGGCGCGTTGCGTCTGCGGAGCGTTCGGCCAGCCGCTGCACTTCTTCGGCCACCACCGAGAAGCCTCGACCGGCTTCACCGGCCGATGCGGCCTGGATGGCGGCGTTCAGTGCCAGCACGTTGGTCTGTTCGGTAATGTCCGAGATCAGCTCGGTGATTTCACCGATTTCCTGCGAGGATTCGCCAAGGCGCTTGATGCGCTTGGAGGTTTCCTGGATCTGGTCGCGGATGGAGTTCATACCGCCGATGGCGTTCTGCACGGCCTGCAGGCCCGACGACGCGGCTTCGAGCGACTGGCGCGCCACCGTGGCCGATTCCTGCGCTTGCGTGGACACGCCGTTGATCCGCTCCGCCATGGTCAGCACCGATTGGCCGGTTTCGCGAATTTCGCGCAGCTGTTCGGTCGATGCGGCCAGCAGCTCGGTCGAGGTGTTTTCCACCTGCGACGTGGTTTGCGCAACGCGGGTCGCCGTGTTCTGCACGTTGCCCACCAGCAGCCGCAGTTCTTCCACCGTGTAGTTCACCGAGTCGGCAATGGCGCCGGTGATGTCTTCGGTCACGGTGGCTTCCTGCGTCAAATCGCCTTCGGCCACGGTTTGCAGTTCGTTCATGAGGCGCAAAATGGCCGCCTGGTTCGCGCTGTTGATGCGGCTCACGTCTTCGCGTTGCCCTTCAGCAGCGAGCCGGTCCCGCTCAGCCGCCGCAGCCCGTTCGCGGCCTTCGCGCACCTGCACGTAACCGATGGCACCTGCCAGCGTCAGTGCGCTCAGCGAGAGCACCAGCAGCATCACCAGTGTGCCGGCGCCGAGGCCGGTACGGGCCGACAGCTTGTCCTGCAGGTCGCCAAGCGACGTGCGCAGCGACTCGCTGTCGTTCAGGATCACCGTTTGCGCTTCACGTGCAGTAACCAGGCCCTGCAGGTTGCCCAGAATGGCGCCGGCTTGCGTACGGGTCTGTTCGTAGGTCTTGAGGATGGCTTCCAGTTGCTGGCGGGTTTGCGGATCGCGCGTGCCGGGCAGTCGCTGCTGGGCATTGCCGTCGAGCAGGCCGCGCGTGACTTCCTGGAACGTGTTCAAGTCCTTGCCGAGCAGGAACACCGCATCGGGGCTCACGCCTTCGAGCGTCAGGAATTCGTTGGCCGACTTGCCGATGCGCTGGGTCAGCATCACGAGTTGCCCCGCGGCCGAAATTTCCGGAATGGTCGCGTTCTGCTGCATCTTGAGCGAGGCCACGGTCTCCGTCATTTCAAGCAGGTCAGACGACTGGCGGTTGATGCTGCGCAGCGCCTGCCCCACTTGGGTCAGGATCTGCTGTTGGCCCAGCACGGCCTTGGCGCTCGCATCGGCGCGCGCCACCAGTGGCGTGATCTTGGCGAGTTCTTCGTCGTACTGGCCGCCAACGCGTTCGAGCTTGAGCGACTCGTCACCGGTGGCCAGGCCCTGCACACGCCGCGACAGGTCGTCGGCGCTGTCTTTCACTTCCGCGAAGGCCGGCACGCTGCCCACCAATGCCTGCGACACCGACTTGGCCAGCCGCTGCGACTGCATCAACGACTGACCTGTGGCCGCCACCTGTTGCGCCAGCCGCTCGGCGCGCAAGATGGCCGAGCCTGCGATCAGCAACAGGAGCAGCACCACCGCGCCCAGCACGACCGCCAGGACGCGCTGCTGGCGCGCGGAGCCGGAACGCGGCGGTTCGGCCGCCGCTCCCGCCATTGCACCGGCCAGTTCGGCCGGCGGGGCGGCTTCCGTCATTTCGGTCGTCAGCGGCACGTCGACCGGCGCATCGTTGGCGGCCAGCATCGGCTCGGCCACAGACGCCGGCTCTTCGGTATGTTCTTTGCGTAGCAGCACGGTCTTCTCCTCGGGCGGTTGCAGCGTTTCAGCGTTGTCGAACGCCATCGTGGCTGCACTGTCGGCACGAACCGTCACGCTGTCATCGCGGGCGGGCATTAGTTTCTTGAACTTGTCGGCGATCGAACTCACTGTCGGTCCTTCATTTGATGTCGGGGTTCGGCAAGCCACCGGCGCCGATACTCAAAAATTGCGGTTGTTGCGAAAGCGCTTGCAGGTTGATCTCCTGCCATTGCACGCCTTCCGCATCGGTGTACGCATGGCCAAGCCATGCAGGCGCTTCGGCGTCGGGCGCCTGGGCTGCCGTGAAAGCCTCGACGCCCCGCAGTCCGACCAGCCGGTCGATCAGCAGCGCGCAGTTGACTTCGAGCAGTTCGTTGAGCGCCACCAGCCGCGACTGGGCGCGCGCCGTTTCGGTCGCAGCCACGGGGCTGCGCTGGCCGGCGGCAAAGCCGGCAAGCTGGATCACGCCGAACAGCCCGCCACGCAGGTTGGCGACGCCGAGAAACCAGGGCGCCGTGTACGGCACAGGCTGCGGCGGCGTCCAGGGAAAAATTTCGCCGGCATGACCGAGCGGAAACAGATACTTGGCATTGCCCGCCTCGACCGCCAGCCAGGAGGCCGACACGCTGCCGGCAGTGCGCACGGCCTGCAAGCGACCCGCAAGGCGGGACTGGAAAGCGCGCAACGCGTCGCGATTGGCCATGTTCAGGCGAGCGCGCTGATCTTCGCCATCAGTTCGGCGGCGTTGACCGGTTTGACGATGTAGTCGCGCGCGCCCTGGCGCATGCCCCAGACGCGGTCGGTTTCCTGATTCTTGCTGGTGCACAGGATGATCGGCACCTGCTCGTACTTCGGATTGCGGGCGATCGCGCGGGTGAGCTGGAAGCCGTTCTGGCCCGGCATCACCACGTCCATCAGAATCAGGTCGGGCTGCTCCTCTTCGAGCCGGCGCATCGCGTCGTCGGCGTTTTCCGCCGTCTTCACGGCGAAGCCGTTTTTCTGGAGCAGTTCGGTCAGGAACAGCAACTCCGTCTTGGAGTCGTCAACCACGAGTACTTTATGAATGGCCATCAGGGGGCTTCCGTTTGAACGATGCCGAACTGCTGCACCGCTTGCAGCAGCTGGTCTTTGGTAAAAGGCTTGGTGAGATAGTCCTGCGAGCCGACCATGCGGCCGCGCGCCTTGTCGAACACGCCATCCTTCGAGGAAAGCATGACGACCGGCACGCCCGAAAACTGGGCGTTGCGCTTGATGATGGCGCAGGTTTGGTAGCCGTCGAGACGCGGCATCAGGATGTCGCAGAAAATCAGGTGCGGCTTGTGGTCGTTGACCTTCGACAGCGCATCGAATCCGTCTTCGGCCAGCAGCACCTCATGGCCACCCTGCTTGAGGAAGATCTCCGCGCTGCGCCGAATAGTGTTGCTGTCGTCTATGACGAGCACTTTGTAACCGGATCCAGTGGTGCTCATGGCACTCGCTCCTCGTAGGGGGACTTCGTTCAATACGGCACCGAACACATCGGCGCATGATGAAGCGCAGCCCTATGCCATGCTTCAGATTTCAACCATTTCAAAATCTTCCTTGCGCGCTCCGCACTCGGGACACGTCCAGTTCATCGGAACGTCGGCCCAGGCCGTGTTGGGCGCAATGCCGTCTTCGGGCACTCCCACCGCTTCATCGTAGATCCACCCGCAAATCAGGCACATCCATGTTTTCGTGTTCATCGCAGCTTAAAGTCCCTGTACATAGAATGCAACGATTGTATCCAGACGTATCACAGTTGACCGTGACAAGCGTCTCACTTATGCCACCATCGCAGTGACCCACCACGGCGCATGAATACTTACTTATTACCCTCTGGCGCCGCACGTGATGCGGCCGATCTTACCGGTGCGTCGGACGACGAAACCTTGGCCGACGACGACGATCCCAACCCGCCCTGCGTGCTGGTCTTCAACGCCAGCGACCCCAGCGGCGCCGGCGGGCTTGGAGGCGACGCGCTGGCCATGGCGTCAGTGGGTGCGCACATGCTTGCCGTGGTGACGGGTGCGTATGCGCGCGACACCGCCGAGATTTTCGACCACTTTGCCTTCGATGAGGAAGCCGTCGCCGAGCAGGCGCGCGCGATCCTGGAGGACGTGGAAGTGCGGTTGATCAAGGTCGGTTTCGTCGGCACGCCGGAGATCCTCAGCACCATCGCCGAGACCGCCAGCGACTACCCCGACGTTCCGCTGGTGGCCTACATGCCCAACCTGTCGTGGTGGGACGAAAACCAGATCGAGCCCTACCTCGATGCCTTCCGTGACCTGCTGCTGCCGCAGACCACGGTGCTGGTGGGCAACCACAGCACGCTCTGGCGCTGGCTGCTGCCCGACTGGGCTGGCGAGCGCAGCCCGACGCCACGCGACATTGCCCGTGCAGCCGGCGAGCACGGCGTACCGTACACCCTGGTCACCGGCATCGTGCTGCCCGACCAGTTCTTCGACAACGTGCTGGCCTCCCCGCAGGCGGTGCTCGCGAGCGAGAAGTACGAGCGGCTCGAAGCCGTGTTCTCCGGTGCCGGCGACACGCTCTCGGCCGCGCTGGCCGCGCTGCTCGCCAGCGGCACCGACCTCACCGCCGCCACCAGCGAGGCGCTGAGCTACATGGACCGCTGCCTCGATGCCGGTTTTCGCCCCGGCATGGGCCATGTGCTGCCCGACCGCCTGTTCTGGGCCCAGCCCGAAGAGGACGAAGACGACGTGGTCGAACCGGCAGACCCCTCTGACTTTGCCTTGCCACCGCACGACACCCGCCACTGATATTGCTCGCCCCCAGGCTGCCCGCACTTCGTGTCGGTTCGCCAACCCCCTGCCGGGGGCGGGCCGGCCGCTTCGGGCGGCCGTGCGCGGCGGCCCTGCTTGTAAAGATTCCAATCCTCAATGAAAAACGCTGACCGAAACGAACAACTCTTCGAGCGCGCGCGCGCCGTGATTCCCGGTGGCGTGAACTCGCCAGTTCGCGCTTTCAAGGCCGTCGGCGGCACGCCGCGCTTCGTGCAACGTGCCCGGGGCGCCTATTTCTGGGACGCGAACGACAAGCGCTATATCGACTACATCGGCTCCTGGGGGCCGATGATCCTGGGGCACGGCCACCCGGCCGTGGTCGAGGCGGTGCAGAAGGCGGTGCTGGAAGGCTTCTCGTACGGCGCGCCGACCGAGCGCGAGATCGAACTCGCCGAAGCCATCCTCGCGCTCGTGCCGTCCATGGAAATGGTGCGGCTCGTGAGCTCCGGCACCGAAGCCGCCATGAGCGCGCTGCGCCTGGCGCGCGGTGCCACCGGACGCAAGTACATCATCAAGTTCGAGGGCTGTTACCACGGCCACGCCGATGCGCTGCTGGTCAAGGCCGGCTCCGGACTCGCGACCTTCGGCAACCCGACCTCGGCCGGCGTGCCGCCCGAAGTCGTGCAGCACACGCTGGTGCTCGAGTACAACAACCTTGAGCAGCTCGAAGAAGCGTTCGCGCTGCACGGCCACGAACTTGCCTGCCTGATGATCGAGGCGATCGCCGGCAACATGAATTTCGTGCGCTCGACGCCCGCGTTCGCGAAGCGCTGCCGAGAACTCTGCACGCAGCACGGCGCGCTGCTGGTGTTCGACGAAGTGATGACGGGCTTTCGCGTCGGCCTGCACGGCGCGCAGGGCGTGCTGGGCATCACTCCCGACCTCACGGTACTTGGCAAGGTCATCGGTGGCGGCATGCCGCTGGCGGCCTTCGGCGGCCCGCGCGCGATCATGGAACAGCTCGCACCGCTCGGCCCGGTGTACCAGGCCGGCACGCTGTCGGGCAACCCGGTGGCCACGGCCTGCGGCCTTGCAACGCTGAAAGAGATTGCCAAGCCCGGCTTCTATGAAGCGCTGGGCAAGAAAACACGCTCGCTGGTCGACGGCCTGAAGGCCGCCGCCGCCGCCGAAGGTCGGCCCTTCAACGCCGACAGCGAAGGCGGCATGTTCGGCTTTTTCCTGATGAAAGACCTGCCGCAAAACTATGCCACCGTGATGACAACCGACAACGCGAAATTCAATGCGTTGTTTCATGGTTTGCTCGATCGCGGCGTGTATATTGCCCCCGCGCTTTACGAAGCAGGTTTCGTGAGCGCCGCCCACAGCGACGAAGACATCGCTGCCACTATCGAAGCTGCAAGACAGATCTTCAGAACGTCCTAGCCCATGAGTCCCCTGCGCATGTTGCCGGTGTTGAGTGTCCTTCTTCTTCTACCCGGCCTGGCACCTGCGCAGTCCTTCGAACCAAAGAACATCTGGATCAACCCGGGCTTCTATTCGGCGCACTTCGACAGCAGCAAAGGCCTGGAGAACGCCAACCCCGGACTGGGTTTCGAATACCCGCTGAGCGACACCTACCGCGTCACGGCGGGCACATTCCGCAACAGCGACCGGCGGCAGTCGCACTACGTCGGGCTCTACGTGCTGCCCTTCGAGTTCTACGGCGTGAAGTTCGGTGCGGTGGTGGGCGGCTTTGAGGGCTACCCCAACTACCGCAACGGCAACTGGTTCCCGGCGATCATTCCCACGGCGGCCATCGAAGGCAGAAACTGGGGTCTCAACATTGCCTACGTGCCGACGATCAGGAACCGGCTGTACGGCGCGATCAGCTTCCAGGTCAAGTACCGGTTCGGCACCCACGATTAGCCGGGCAGTTCGAGCAACACCGCGGAACCGGCTTTGCCGGGCCGCTGGTGCTGCCGCCTCAAGGGGGAAGGAGAAGCGACACGAAGTGCGCGAAGCCTGGGGGAGGGCTCAATGCCTGAAGTGGCGCACGCCTGACAAGACCATCACCACGCCGCGCTCGTCCGCCGCGTCGATCACTTCCTGGTCGCGCATCGAGCCGCCCGGCTGGATGACCGAGCTGGCGCCGGCGTCGACCACCACGTCGAGCCCGTCGCGGAACGGGAAGAAGGCATCGCTCGCGACCGCCGTGCCCTTGAGCGACAGGCCCGCGTGCTCGGCCTTGATGCTGGCGATGCGCGCGGAGTCGAGGCGGCTCATCTGGCCGGCACCGACACCCATCGTCATGCCGTCGGCGCAGAACACGATGGCATTACTCTTCACGTACTTCGCAACCTTCCAGGCGAAGAGCAGGTCGTCGAGCTGCTGCGGCGTCGGCTGCTTCCTGCTAACCACCTTGAGGTCGCTGGCGGCGAGCTCGTGGTTGTCGGCGGTCTGGATCAGCAGGCCGGAGCCGACGCGCTTGACGTCCATCATGTTGCGTCCGTTGTCCCAGTCGCTGGCACCACCCTTGGGCAGTGCGATCTCGAGCACCCGCACATTCAGCTTCGCCTTGGTCGCCTGGAACACCTCGAGCGCCTCGGGCGTATAGCCCGGCGCCATCAGCACTTCGACGAATTGCTTGGCGATGGCCTGTGCGGTGTCGGCGTCGACCGGGCGGTTGAAGGCGATGATGCCGCCGAAGGCCGAGGTGGGGTCAGTCTTGAAGGCCTTGCCGTAAGCCTCGGCCGCATCCTTGCCGATGGCGACGCCACACGGGTTGGCGTGCTTCACGATCACGCAGGCCGGCACATCGAAGCTCTTCACGCATTCCCACGCGGCGTCGGCGTCGGCGATGTTGTTGTAGCTGAGTTCCTTGCCCTGCAGTTGCTTGGCCGACACGAGCGAGCCCGGTGCCGGGTAAAGGTCGCGGTAGAACGCGGCCTGCTGGTGCGGGTTCTCGCCGTAGCGCAGGTCCTGGATCTTCACGAAACGGCCGTTGCTCTGCGCCGGAAAAAGCGCACGCTGCGGCGCGGGCTGGCCGACGCTGGCGTCGAAGTCGATGGCCGAGAGGTAGTCGCTGATCGCGCCGTCGTAATCGGCGATGCGGTTGAACGCGGCCACGGAAAACGCGAACTTGGTCTTGTCGCTCAGCTTGCCGTCGGCCTGGAGTTCGGCCAGCGCACCCGCGTACTGCGATGCGTCGGTCAGCACGCCGACGTCCTTCCAGTTCTTGGCCGCACTGCGCACCATGGCCGGGCCGCCGATGTCGATGTTCTCGATCGCGTCTTCGAGCGTGCAGCCGGGCTTGGCAACGGTGGCCTCGAACGGGTAGAGATTCACCACCAGCAGGTCGATGGTGTCGATGCCATGCGCCTCGATGGCGGCCACGTGCGCCGGCAGATCGCGCCGCGCCAGCAGGCCGCCGTGGATCTTGGGATGCAGCGTCTTGACGCGCCCGTCGAGCATTTCGGGAAAACCGGTGTGATCGGCAACCTCGGTCACCGGCAGGCCGGCATCGGCCAGCAGCTTTGCAGTGCCGCCGGTGGAAAGGAGCTTGATGCCGAGCGCGTCGAGCGCCTTTGCAAATTCGAGGATGCCGGTCTTGTCGGAAACGGAGAGCAGTGCGGTCAGGGCCATGAGTTTCTTTTTATTTCAACAATTTATGTTCGACGAGTTTCTTGCGCAGCGTGTTGCGATTGAGCCCCAGCCACTGCGCGGCGCGCGACTGGTTGCCTTCGGCACGGGTCATCACCACGTCTAGCAAAGGTTTTTCGACCACGCGCACGAGCATGTCGTACATGCCGTCAGGTTCGGTGCCGCGCAGGTCGCGGAAGTAACTGTCCAGACTGCTGCGCACGCAGTCCTCGATGTGTTTTTTGCTCATGCTTGGTTTCTCTTCTTCTCTCTCATTCAGCGGCGGCAGCCGCTTCCATTTCCGGGGACAGATCTGCGTCTGCACCCGGGGACGGCATGCGGTCCATCAAGACCGCGAGCCCGTCAAAAAAGTCGGCGACGGCACGCAGTTGCAGCGCGCAGTCGTCCAGGGTGTTCATCTGCGCGCGGAATGCTTCACCGCCGGGCAGTGAACGCAGATACCAGCCGATGTGCTTGCGCGCGGTGCGCACGCCGCTGAACTCGCCGTACAGCGCGTAGTGCGCCTCCAGGTGCTCCAGCATCAGGCGCCGCACTTCGGCCACCAGCGGCGGCGCGAGCTCGGTGCCGGTGGCCAGGAAATGCGCGATCTCGCGAAAGATCCAGGGCCGGCCCTGCGCAGCACGGCCGATCATCACGGCGTCGGCGCCAGTGAGCGCCAACACCTCGCGCGCTTTCTGCGGACTGGTGATGTCGCCGTTGGCCACCACCGGCACGCGCACCGCGGCCTTCACGGCGGCAATGGTGTCGTATTCGGCCGTGCCCTTGTAGCCTTGCTCGCGCGTACGGCCGTGCACCGTCAACATCTGCACGCCGGCAGCTTCGAAGTCGCGCGCGAGCTTCACCGCATTGCGATGATCCTGGCTCCAGCCGGTGCGCATCTTCAGCGTGACCGGCACGCCATGCGGGGCGGCAGCGTTTACCACGGCCTGCACGATCTGGAGCGCGAGCGGTTCGTCGCGCATCAGCGCCGAGCCCGCCCATTTGTTGCAGACCTTCTTGGCCGGGCAGCCCATGTTGATGTCGATGATCTGCGCGCCGCGGTCGATGTTGTAGTGCGCGGCCTCGGCCATCATGGCCGCATCGGTGCCGGCGATCTGCACCGCGATCGGGCCGGGCTCGCCTTCGTGGTTTGCGCGACGCGAGGTCTTGAGCGTGTTCCACAGCTCCTTGCGCGAGGTCACCATCTCGCTCACCGCGTAGCCCGCACCGAGCGTGCGGCACAGCATGCGGAACGGCCGATCCGTCACGCCGGCCATGGGCGCCACGAACAAGCGGTTTTCCAGCGCGATGGGGCCGATCTGCATGGTGAGGGAGGAGAAAAGGAGCCGCGCGAAGCTGCTGAAAAATGAGGCACTATTGTAGCGGCGCGGCATTTCAGGGGCTGAAACAGATTGCGCATTTGGATCGGGCTTTCGTGCTTGACTTGCAGCCCGGTTTGACGGCGCTTTCTCCCACGCCTTTCGATCCCGCGGCTTTCTATACTCCGTTGCAGATGCAAGCCTGGCTCGACTCCCTTACGGCGCTGTTGGCGCTGCCGCAATACGGCCTCTCGACACTGTTTTTTGTCTCGTTCGTGTCGGCCACCCTGTTGCCGCTGGGTTCGGAGCCGGCACTGTTCGGCCTGCTCAAGCTCAACCCCGAAATGTTCTGGCCGGCCGTGCTCGTGGCCACGGCGGGCAACACGCTCGGCGGGGCGGTCGACTGGTGGATGGGCTACGGCGCGCACAAGGTCGCCGACAAGTACGCCCACTCGAAGCACCATGTGCGCGTGCTCAGCTGGCTTGAAAGCCTCGGGCCCAAGGCCTGCCTGCTGAGTTGGCTGCCGCTGTTCGGAGACCCGCTGTGCGCCGTGGCCGGCTGGCTCAAGTTGTCGTTCTGGCCTTGCCTGCTTTACATGGCCATCGGCAAGTTCGCGCGCTACCTGACGATGACGGTCGCCTTGCTTTACATCTGGCCAAACTGAATCAGCTCAACAGGCCGTAAGGGCCGCCGCGCTCCAGCGCCTTTTGGTAAGCCGGCCGCGCATGAATGCGCGCGAGGTACGCCATAAGCTTCGGCCTGGAGGTATCGAGCCCGCCGCGCGCCAACGCAGCCTCGACCGGAAAGCTCATCTGGATGTCGGCGCCGCTGAAGTCAGCGCCCGCAAACCATTCGCTCTTGCCGAGCTCGCCTTCCATGAAGTCGAGGTGCGTGGTGATGTTCGGCGTGACGAAGCTGCTCTTGGCCTTGCCCGCGATCGCTCTGGCGATGGGTTTGGCGAAGAACGGCATCTTGCTGCTCTCGATCTTGTCGAACACCAGCTTGAACAGCAGCGGCGGCATTGCCGAGCCTTCGGCGTAGTGCAGCCAGTAGCGGTAGCGCAGCGCCTCGGCCGAGCCTGCGGGCGGCGCGAGCCGGCCCTGGCCGAAGCGCTCGATCAGGGTCTCGACGATCGCACCCGACTCGGCCAGCGTGAGGCCGTCGTCGGTCGTCACCACCGGCGACTTGCCGAGCGGATGCACCCGGCGCAGTTCGGGCGGCGCCAGCATGGTCTTCGCGTCGCGCTGGTAGTGAACGATCTCGTAGGGCAGGCCGAGTTCTTCAAGCAGCCAGAGCACGCGCTGCGAACGCGAATTGTTGAGGTGGTGGACGGTGAGCATGGTGGCGGGCCTTGTGGAGGAGGAGTCGGGCCGCGCGGAGTCTACTCAACAACACCTTCGAAAACCCGCGAAGCTCTTTTCGCGAAACACCGCGGAACCGGCTTTGCCGGGCCGCTGGTGTTGCCCTCGGCGAGGGGGAAGGCGCGCGCGACACGAAGTGCGCGAAGACTGGGGGTGAGCGTCAGGAACTGAAGAGGAAGTTCATCACGTCGCCATCCTTGACGACGTATTCCTTGCCTTCCGAGCGCATCTTCCCTGCGTCCTTCGCGCCCTGCTCGCCCTTGAAGGCGATGTAGTCGGCGAAGGCAATGGTCTGGGCGCGGATGTAGCCCTTTTCGAAGTCACCGTGGATCACGCCGGCGGCCTGCGGGCCGGTGTCGCCGATGTGGATGGTCCAGGCGCGCACTTCCTTCACGCCAGCCGTGAAGTAGGTCTGCAGGCCAAGCAGCTTGAAGGCCGCGCGGATCAGGCGGTTCAGGCCAGGCTCTTCCTGGCCGATCTCGGCGAGGAACATCTTCTTGTCCTCGTCGTCCATGTCAGCCAGTTCGGCTTCGATCTTGGCGCAGATCGCGACCACGGGCGCGCCCTGCTTCGCGGCGTATTCGCGCAGGCGATCGAGATACGGGTTGTTCTCGAAGCCGTCTTCGGCCACGTTGCCGACGAACATCGCGGGCTTGGCAGTGATGAGCGTGAAGGACTTCACCAGCGGTTGCTCTTCCCGGGTGAACTCGAGCGCGCGCACCGGCGTGTTCTCGTTCAGTGCGGCCTGGCAGCGTTCGAGCAGCGCGACCAGCTTCTGCGCATCCTTGTCGCCCGATCGCGCGACCTTGGTGTGGCGGTGCAGCGCTTTCTCGACGGTGGCGAGGTCGGCCAGGCACAGCTCGGTCTGGATCACCTCGATGTCGGAGATCGGGTCGACCCTGCCGGCGACGTGGATCACGTTGTCGTCGTCGAAGCAGCGCACCACGTTCACCGTCGCGTCGGTTTCGCGGATGTGCGCGAGGAACTTGTTGCCGAGGCCTTCGCCGGTGCTGGCACCGGCCACCAGGCCTGCGATGTCGACGAACTCGACGATCGCAGGAACGATGCGTTCGGGCGAAATGATCCCGGCCAGCTGTGCGAGGCGCGGATCGGGCACTTCCACCACGCCGACGTTCGGCTCGATGGTGCAGAAGGGATAGTTCTCCGCTGCGATGCCGGCCTTGGTCAGCGCATTGAAAAGGGTGGATTTACCGACGTTGGGCAGGCCGACGATGCCGCATTGCAAACTCATGGATGTCCTCTGGAATCAACCGGCGATTTTACGGCGCGGACTTCAAGTCCCTCTTTCGGCGGCCACGATCCGTCGCTGCCGCATCACTCGAACCGGTAGTTCGCGCCGACGAGCTGTCCGACCTTCAGCATGTGCTCGACGCCCTGGATCACGATGGTGTTCATGCCGAAGGTGATGGCACCATCGACCCGGGCGTTCTGGCGCCAGGTGCGCAGCATGTCGCCGACCTCCGGTGTCGCCACGCCGGTAGCCGGGTCGATGTCCGGGATCGGGCAGCGCGAACAGGGCTTGACCGGCTGCAACCGGGCCTCGCCCTCGCCGGTGGCGATGTGAATCGTCTCGAGCCGGTCTTCGTCCTGCGCCTCGATGCCGGCCAGCACGATGTTGGGCCGGAAGCGCTCGATGCCGACCGCGGCGTGGCCCGCGGCCAGGAGCTTGTCGTTGAGTTCGGCGAGCGAGGCCTCGCTTGCCACCAGCAGCGCGTAGCCGTCGGCAAACTGGTTCTGCGCCTCGATGCCGCCCGTCCATCGCAGGTTCGACAGGCGCTTTTGCTCCGGATCGAAGCGTGCCAGCCGAAGGTTCTGCGGGCGGCCCGGCTCCGACAGGAAGTCGCTGAACCATTGGGCCGCAATGTCGCCCATGTCGTAGGCTGCGACCTCGTCGTTCCACACCTTCACGCGCACCGGCTGCTCGACCCGGTCGAACGCAATGTGCAGCGCCAGCATGCCGGGCGCGCGCAGCACCATTTCCATGTGCTTCAGCTGCGGCCGGATCAGGGCCATGCGCGGCAGCTCGCGCTGGGTGACGAACTCGCCGCTGGCGTCGACCACCATCCAGGCGCGGTCGAATTCGAGCCCGGTTTCGGTCAGCAAGGCCTCGGGCAACTCGACCCCGGCGCAGGACTTGACAGGGTACACAAACAGGCGGGCGATGGTGGCCTGGAGATCGAAGGCGGCAGCAGTCACGAAACGGTTCCTTGGGGCGAATCGTGCGATTGTCCTGCAGGCCGCGCCGCGAAGCGCCAACTCCTACAATCCGCCCATGGCCCTTCCCCCCGAGGTTTGCATTCGCGGTGCCGGCATCGTCGGCCGGACACTGGCGCTGCTGCTGGCGCGGGAGCGCGTGCGCGTGGCGCTGGTGGCGCCATCGGCCCCATCGACGCATGAAGACGTGCGTGCCTACGCGCTCAACGCCGCCTCGCGCACCCTGCTCGAATCGCTGCGCGCCTGGCCCGATGCGGTGCACGCCACCGCCGTGCGCGAAATGCAGGTCAGCGGCGACGAGGGCGGGCGGGTGCAGTTCGATGCCCAGCGGCAGCGGGTCGACGCGCTGGCCTGGATCGTCGATGTGCCGGCGCTTGAGCGCCAGTTGGCCGATGCCGTGCGCTTCCAGCCGTTGATCGAGGTGCGCGAAGCGCCGGTGCCGGCCGCGCTGACCGTGGTCTGCGAAGGCCGCGCCAGCGCCACGCGCGAAATACTGGGCGTGCGCTACGAGGTCACGCGCTATCCGCAGCATGCGATCGCGGCGCGGCTCGAGGCCGAGCGGCCGCACGACGGCATCGCACGCCAATGGTTCAACGCGCAGGGCGAAGTGCTCGCGTTGCTGCCGCTGGGCGGCGCCGCCGGCCGCGCGCTGGCGCTGGTGTGGTCGGTCGACCAGTTCCGCGCGCCCGACCTGTTGAAACAGGACGCCGCCGCATTCACCGCGGCGCTGCGCGAAGCAAGCCGCGATGCGTTGGGCGCCTTCACGCTCACCAGCGAACGCGCGGCCTGGCCGCTGCAGCGCGCCATGGCCGATCGCTGGATCGGCCGCCTGCCCGATGGCAAGGCCTGGGCGCTGGCCGGCGACGCGGCACACACGGTGCACCCGCTGGCCGGCCAGGGCCTGAACCTCGGCCTGGCCGACGCGGCCGCGCTGGCCGGAGTGCTGAAAGAACGCGAGTACTGGCGCAGCGTGGGCGATGCCCGGCTGCTGCGCCGCTACGAACGCGCACGCCGCGCCGAGGTGCTGTCGATGAGCCTGGCCACCGACGGCCTCCAGCAGCTCTTTGCGCACGATGCCGATCCATTGCCCGCGCTGCGCAACTGGGGCATGCGCGGCTTCAACCAGACCCATCTTCTGAAGAACTGGATCGCGCGCCAGGCCATGGGCCTGCGCTGATTCCTGCAACCGACCACGACCGACCATGAAGTTCGCCCGCCCCCTCCTCGCCGCTCTGGCATTCGGCAGCACGCTGGCCACCACGTTCGCGCACGCCGGCGAAGCCGAGATCCGCAAGAACCTGGCCGCGCGGATTCCGCAGTTCGCGAAAATCGACGAGATCACCAAGTCGCCGATGCCGGGCCTGTACGAGGTGCGCATCAACGGGTTCGAAATCTTCTACACCGACGCCGACGGCAACTACCTGCTGCAGGGCAACCTGATCGACGTGAAGGCGCGCAGGAACCTGACCGAAGCGCGCGTCGAAAAGCTCAGCGAGGTCGCGTTCGACAAGCTGCCGGTGAACGACGCATTCAAGCTCGTGCGCGGCAACGGCAAGCGCAAGCTGGCGGTGTTCGAAGACCCGAACTGCGGCTACTGCAAGCACTTCGAGCGCGACATGAAGAACGTCGACAACGTCACCGTCTACCTGTTCCTCTACCCGGTGCTCGGGCCCGATTCGAACGTCAAGTCGCGCAACATCTGGTGCAGCAAGGACAAGGCGAAGTCCTGGAACGACTGGATGGGCGGCGACGTCAAGCCCGAAACCGCCGCCGCGAGCTGCGATGCCACGGCGCTGGACCGCAACATCGCGTTCGGCCGCAAGTACAACATCACCGGCACGCCCACGCTGATCTTCGCAGACGGCACGCGCGCGCCGGGCGCCATTCCGGCGGCCCAGGTCGAGAAGCAGCTCGCGTCGGCCAATTGATGGCCGCGGTTGCTGCCACGAAGCGCCGCAAGGCGCCGGCGCTGCACTACCGCGTCGAATGCGCGGATCGGCATGCCCACCTGTTCGCCATCACGCTCACCATCGACCGGCCGGCCGCGCAACAGCGCGTGTCGCTGCCGGTCTGGATTCCGGGCAGCTACCTGGTGCGCGAGTTCGCGAAGAACCTGCAGGGATTGAGCGCCACGCAGGCCCGGCGCGGCGTGGCGGTCGAACAGCGCGACAAGCACAGCTGGCAGATCGATAGCGCCGCCGGCAAGCCGCTGGTGCTGCGCTACGAAGTCTGCGCCTACGACCACTCGGTGCGCACCGCCTGGCTCGACGCCGACCGCGGCTTCTTCAACGGCACCAGCATCTGCCTGCGCGTCGAAGGCCAGACCGGGCAGCCGCATGCGCTGGAGATTCCTGCGCCTGAATTGATCGCAGGCCGGGCCCGCTGGTCGTGCGCCACGGCCCTTGCAGGCTTGAAAGTCGATGCACAGGGTTTCGGCAGCTACTGGGCCGCCGACTACGACGAACTGGCCGACTCGCCGGTCGAGATGGGTGCCTTCTGGAGCGGCGAATTCCAGGCTTGCGGTGTGCCGCACCGCTTCGTGGTGGCAGGCGCCGCCGCGTCTTTCGATGGCGACAGACTGATCGCCGACACCAAGACCGTCTGCGAAGCCGAGATGCGTTTCTGGCATGGCGACAAGGTTGGCAAGAAGGGCGGGCCGAAGCCGCCGCACGACCGCTACCTGTTCATGCTGAACGCCGTCGACGACGGCTACGGCGGGCTTGAGCACCGTCATTCGACCGCGCTGATCTGCACCCGCCGCGACCTGCCGCAGCGCGAGGCGCGCAAGCAGCCCGAGGGCTACACCACGCTGCTGGGCCTGATCAGCCACGAGTACTTCCACACCTGGAACGTGAAGCGCCTGCGGCCCGCGGAGTTCGCGCGCTACGACTACGACCAGGAAAACTACACGCGGCTGCTCTGGCTGTTCGAGGGCTTCACCAGCTACTACGACGACCTGCTGCTGCGCCGCGCCGGCCGCATCGACGATGCGGCCTACCTGCGGCTGATCAACAAGACCATCAACGGCGTGCACCAGGCGCCCGGCCGCCTGGTGCAGTCGGTCGCCGAGGCCAGCTTCGACGCCTGGGTCAAGTACTACCGGCAGGACGAGCAAACACCCAACGGCACCATCAGCTACTACACCAAGGGCTCGCTGGTGGCGTTGTGCTTCGACCTCACGCTGCGGCAGGAAGGCAAGGGCTCGCTCGACGACGTGATGCGGCTGCTGTGGACGCGCAGCGAAGGCGGCCCGATCGGTGAGGCCGACTTTGCCGCGGCGATGGAGGCAGTGGGCGGCCGCTCGTACGCGAAAGAAATCGCAAGCTGGGTGCATTCCACCGACGAGTTGCCGCTGTCCGATCTGTTGCGCGCCCATGGCGTCGCCACGCTCGATGACCCGGCCCAGCGCGCGCAGGAACTCGGCCTGCGCGTGACCGAAACCAGCGGCAGCGTGCAGGTCAAGGTGGTGCTGCGCGGCGGCGCGGCCGAGCAGGCCGGCTTTGCGGCCCATGACGAATGGATCGGCATCGAACTGCCGCCGGCCAAACGCGGCCAGCCGGTACAGGCCTGGCGCATCACGAAGCTCGATGACCTCGCGCTCTATCTCGGCCCGCAAAAGAAGATGACGGCGATCGTTGCGCGCGACCGGCGGCTGTTGCGCCTGCCGCTCACGCTGCCGACCGACGTGACGACCTGGCGGCTGTTCGCCAAGGACGCCGCGCTGCTGGGCCGCTGGCTCACGCCCGGCCCGGCTTGATCAGAGCGCGCGGCCGAGCACGGCCAGCGCGAACACCAGCACGCCGAGCGCCAGGTTGAGGGCCACCAGCCGGCGAACAAGGTTGAGCCGTCCGGCCGCGGCCGGCCACTCCCTGGCAACCACCGCGCGCCGCAGCTTCGGATAGACGCCGAAGCGGATGTGCCCGTAGATCGCCATCATCACCAGCCCCAGCGCCAGCATCGCGTGCACGCTCCAGTGCAGTTGCCGCATGCCGCCGGCCAGCATGATCATCGCGACGCCGGTGGCCAGCGACAACCCGATCGACACGTTGACGCCAACGAAGAAGCGGCCCAGCGCCGCGGCCATGAAGGGCAGCCGCAACGGCGGCTCGAGCGTGGCCACGGCCGCGGGCCGCACGGCGAAGTGCATCACCGCCATGCCGCCGACCCAGAAAGCGGCGGCAAGCAGGTGCAGCAGCACAAGAAAAGCGGGAATCAAGGTCATGGGGGTTCCAGGTGAGGCCCGCAGTGTGCACCGGGCCGGCTCGCTATAGTCAACCGCACACCTGCCCCCACATTCCACCATCCTCCACGGAGACACAAACATGCACTACGAGAACATCGAAGTCCGCACCGAAGCCGGTAAGGTCGGCATCATCACGCTGAACCGGCCGAAGGCGCTCAACGCGCTCAACGATGCTCTCATGACGGAGCTCGGCACGGCGCTCATGGCCTTCGATGCCGACGAGGCGATCGGCTGCATCGTGCTGACCGGCAGCGAGCGCGCCTTTGCTGCCGGCGCCGACATCACGGCGATGGCGAAATACAGCTTTGCCGACACCTACAAGGGCGACTACATCACGCGCAACTGGGAAACCATCCGCAACATCCGCAAGCCGGTGATCGCCGCGGTCAGCGGCTTTGCGCTGGGCGGCGGCTGCGAGCTCGCGATGATGTGCGACTTCATCATCGCTGCCGACAACGCGAAGTTCGGCCAGCCCGAAATCAAGCTCGGCGTGATCCCCGGTGCCGGCGGCACGCAGCGCCTGCCGCGCGCGGTGGGCAAAAGCAAGGCGATGGACATGGCACTCACCGGCCGCATGATGGACGCGACCGAAGCCGAGCGCGCCGGCTTGGTGAGCCGCGTGGTGCCGTTCGACAAGCTGGCCGACGAGGTGCTCGGCGCCGCGCTCGCCATTGCGGATTTCTCGCAGATTGCAGTGATGGCGGCGAAAGAGTCGGTCAACCGCTCCTTCGAGAGCGGCCTCTCCGACGGCGTGATGTTCGAGCGCCGGCTGTTCCACGCGCTGTTTGCGACGGCCGACCAGAAGGAAGGCATGGACGCCTTCGTCAACAAGCGCAAGGCTGACTTCACGCACCGGTAGGCGCGTCAGCGCGGCGCCTCGAGCTGCGGCACGGCGGCGGCCGGGGCCGGCGGCGCAGTCACTTCGCGCAGGGCATCGCGCAGGCCGTCCAGCGCGCCCTCGGGCGGCTGGCCGGTGGCGGCTGGCGCGCCGCTCTCGCGCCAGCGCACCTCGCCCCGCGCGAGCTCGAACTGCGCCAGCGGCTTGCCGTCGCGCTCGAGCGTCACGCGCCATTCCACCTTGCTGCGCAGCGGCAGCGGGCTCACCGCTGAGAGAGCAGCCGAGCCGAGCAGCGTGCCGAGATCACGCGCCTCGGCCCGCGTGAAGCTGCGGGTCGGGCCATTGGCCGGGACGATGGTCATGCGCGTCCACTGGGACAGCGCCGCGAAGCTCGGCGGTTGGCTGGCTTCCGTGCGAACCGATGACGATGACTTGGCCTGGTTGCCGGCGCCGGCGCCGGCGACAGCGCCGGCGGGTGCCGGGGGCGCCGCTTCTTCACGCATCCGAGCGGCCGCACGCCGATCGGGTGCGGCGGCCACGGCCGCGTCGTTCGCGATCGGCGGCGCAGCGGGCACGGCGGTGATCGCCGGCGCCGGTGCAGGTGCCGACTGGCGCGCCAGCGGCGCCGCCCTGCGCTCGGCCTCATCGGCCATCCCGCCCCGCGGTTCGTTCTTCCTGGCACCGGCCGGTGGCATCGTCTCGCTGCGCGACGGCGCAGCCGCCGCGGGTGGCGGCGGCAAGTTCATCTGAAACGGCAGATCGGGCACCACCAGCGGCGTGCGCGGGCCTGGCAAGCTCGGCGCCTCGGTCACCGTGGGCGGCAACGCGATGCTGGGGGCAGCAGCCGGCGCCGATGCTTCCGGCTGGGCCGGTTCAGGCGCGGCGGCAGGCGCCGCGGATTTCGCAGCAGCCGGCGCCTGGCTGTCGAGTTGCGGGCCGGGCACCGGTTCGCGCTGCCACAGCACCGTGACCAGCACGCCGACCAGCAGGCTGGCAAAGGCGGCGTTCCAGGGCATGCGGTTCTTGCCACCGCTGCCGAACAGCAGACGGTGCCACCAGGGCCGGCCGTCCGGCAACATCGGCAACAAGTCCTGCGCGCCTTCATCGGACGCCACCGCCTGGTGCGCCATGCGGCGGATCGCCTTGCCGATCCGGAAGTCGGGCACGGCGCCGTGATCGGGCGCGTTCTCCAGCGCGCGGCGCAGCGCCGGGTCAGGCCGGTCGTCGTCTTCGGGCGGCAGGACTTTGTCGTTCATGCCCGATGCTCCAACGCTGACAGGTAGCGCTCCATGCAGCCGCGCAGCTTCTGCAAGGCGTAGCGCAGCCGGCTGCGCACGGTTTCGAAGCCAACGTCGAGGCTTTGCGCAATTGCCTCGACGGTGAAACCCTCTTCCTGCTGCAGCAGGAACGCCGCACGCTGCTCGTCGGGCAGTTCGTCCAGGCAGGCGAGCAGGCGGCGGCCCGCGGCGCGCCAGAAGGCCAGCTCTTCGGCCGACGCGTGGCTGGCCTCTGGCCGCAGCAGGCCGCGGCTGAACAGCACCCCGGCCTCGAGCCCGTCGCCGTCTTCGTCGTGCGCGTAGTACGACACCTCGCGCCCGCTCTGGCGCAGCCGATCCATCGCGAGGTTGTGCGCGATCGTGAACGCCCAGGTGCGCCAGCTCGCGCCCTGCGGCGAGAAGCTGGCCCGCGCCTTGATGATGCGTTCCCAGGTTTCCTGGAACACCTCGTCCACCTCGGCCGACAGCCGCACGCCCATCAGCCGCCGCACGAAGCGGAACAGGCCGCCCTCGTGGCGCGCATAGAGCAGATCGAACGCGGCCGTGTCGCCGCCGGCATAGGCAAGCATCAGCTGATCGTCGGGCACGGCGGCGCTGTCGGCAGGGTCGTCGGCAGGGCTGTCGGGAGAGACCGGAGGCATGAAGGGATTTTCACCCGAGGTTGTACGGGCGACGGCGCCGATCGGGGTTAACGAATCCGGCCTTTGCACAGTGGCTCGCCTGGTGAAGATGACGGCGCCAGAGTCCGGGCTATAATCTCGGGCTCGGCTCTTTAGCTCAGTCGGTTAGAGCGATGGAATCATAATCCACAGGTCCGCGGTTCGAATCCGTGAAGAGCCACCAGATCGTTGTTCGCCGCTGCACCGGCGTTCGCAAAACCCGAAGCCCCTGCCGCCTTCAAAGCGCCAGGGGCTTCTTGTTGTCCTGAACTTCGGACACCCACTCCAGGTGCGCACGCCCCGGCCTCAAACCGCTGCCGGCTCCCGCCGCCGCGACAGCACCGGCGTGCGCGCCTCCACCGGCATGTGCTCGCCCCAGTGGATGATTTCGAGCGTGCCGTCGGCCTGCTCTGCGAGCGCGGTCAGGCTCTCGACCCAGTCGCCGTCGTTGCAATACAGGACGCCGTCGATATCGCGCATCTCGGCATGGTGGATGTGGCCGCAGACCACGCCCTGCACCCCGCGCTTGCGGGCTTCGCGTGCCACCGCCACTTCGAAATCGCCGACGTAGCTCACGGCGCGCTTCACCTTCTGCTTGAGGTAGTTCGACAGCGACCAGTACGGCAGCCCCATGCGCGCGCGCAGCGAATTCAGGTGGCGGTTCAGCTTGAGCGTGAATTCGTAGAGCGAGTCGCCGACGTGCGCCAGCCACTTGGCGCACTGGATCACGCCGTCGAACAGGTCGCCGTGGATGATCCACAACTTGCGGCCGTCGGCGGTCTCATGGATCCACTCTTCGGCCACTTCGATGCCGCCGAAATTGTGGTTGAGGTACTTGCGCGCAAACTCGTCGTGGTTGCCCGGGATGAAGATCACGCGGGTGCCGTTGCGCGCCTTGCGCAGGAGCTTCTGCACCACGTCGTTGTGCGCCTGCGGCCAGTACCAGTGCCGCTTGAGCTGCCAGCCGTCGATGATGTCGCCGACCAGGAACAGCGTCTCGCACTCGGTGTGCTTCAGGAAGTCGAGCAGTGCGCGGGCCTGGCAGCCGGGCGTGCCGAGGTGCAGGTCGGAGATCCACAGCGAGCGAAAACGCTGCCGCGGCCGCGTCCCCTCGTCGGTGTCGGGGCCGGCTGTGTCGCGCCATGCGCGGATGAAAGCATCGTCGCGTTGCATGGGCGGATAGGCTCGCAGGGCCCCATGACGGCGGCATGGCAATGGGGTGACACCCGCGTGACCGTGGGCGCGGCACCGGGCCGACCCCAGTCGTCGGGCCGATGCCCTCCACAACATCGGCCTGGGCATGCGCCGAGCGAGTGACCCCGCTGCCGCTGGCGCCACTATGGGTGCTGGGAACCTACTACGTGGCGCAGATGCTCATCGTCCGGCATGCAGCGCTGGATCTCCACGGTGGAGTGCCGGATCTCCTCGTGCATCGAGAAGCAGGCCCGCACCTCGTCGGCGCTCAGCGTCGGTGAGTGGGTGACGACGGTGACGGCGCACGCATAGGCGCCGCGGCCGACGCGCCACACGTGCAGGTCGGCCACGCGCGTTTCCGATGCCGCCAGTCCGCACTCGATGCCGTCGCGGATCTCGCCGACCACCGGATGGTCCATTTCGCGGTCGAGCAGCACGCGGCCCGTCTGGAGCAGCAGCCCCTTCGCCCAGACCGCTACCAGCACCGCGCCGACGATCCCCATTGCCGGGTCGAGCCAGGCCCAACCGTAGAGCCAGCCGCCGGCCAGCGCGACGATCGCAAGCACCGAGGTAGCGGCGTCGGCCAGCACATGCATGTACGCGGACTTGAGGTTCAGGTCTTCACCATGCGCGTGCGGGGCGTCGTGTGCATGCGCATGGTCGTGGTCGTGGTCGTGACCATGTCTGTGCCCGTGCGCCGTGCCCAGCAGGCGGGCGCAGACCAGATTGACGATCAGCCCGAGCACGCCGATCGCCATCGCCTCGCGGTAGTGGATCGGGGCCGGCGACCAGAGCCGTTCGACCGAACCGAACACCATCAGCGCGGCCACGCCGAGCAGGAACAAGGCGCTCGCAAAGCCGCCCAGCACCTCGATCTTCCAGGTGCCGAAGGCGAAGCGCGGGTCGTGCGCATAGCGGCGCGCGGCGGCGTACGCGAAGGCGCTGAGGCCGATCGCCACCGCGTGCGAACTCATGTGCCAGCCGTCGGCCAGCAGCGCCATCGAGTTGAACCACCAGCCGGCGCCGATCTCGACCACCATCGTCACGGCGGTGATCCACATCACGAGCCGCGTGCTCCGCTCGGCGTGCTCGTTCTCCTCGCCGAAGCGATGGTCGTGGCGCCAGGCGCTCAGGTCATGCGTGTGCATTGCAATCTTTCGCGAAGACTGGGGGGGCGCTCATACACCGAACATGTCGCCGTCGCGGTTCGGCGGCGCGATTCCGAGATGGCGGTAGGCGGCCAACGTGGCGATGCGGCCGCGCGGCGTGCGCTGCAGGTAGCCCTGCTGGATCAGGTAAGGCTCGATCACGTCCTCGATTGTGTCGCGCTCCTCGCCGATGCTGGCCGCAATATTGTCGAGGCCGACCGGGCCGCCGTCGAAGCGGTGGATCACGGCTTCGAGCAGCTTGCGGTCCATCAGGTCGAAGCCTTGCGGGTCGACGTCGAGCATCGCCAGCGCCTTGTGCGCCACGTCTTCGGTGATGCGGCCATCACCCTTGACCTCGGCGTAGTCGCGCACCCGGCGCAGCAGCCGGTTGGCGATGCGCGGCGTGCCGCGCGAGCGGCGCGCGATCTCGAAGCCGCCGGCTTCGTCCATCGCGACCTTCAGCAGGCCCGCGCTGCGCCGCACGATGTGGGCCAGTTCGTCGGCCGTGTAGAACTCGAGCCGCGCGACGATGCCGAAGCGGTCGCGCAGCGGGTTGGTCAGCATGCCGGCGCGCGTGGTGGCGCCGACCAGCGTGAAGGGCTGCAGGTCGAGCTTGATGCTGCGCGCGGCCGGGCCCTCGCCGATCATGATGTCGATCTGGTAGTCCTCCAGCGCGGGGTAGAGGATTTCTTCGACCACCGGGCTCAGGCGGTGGATCTCGTCGATGAAAAGCACGTCGTTGCGCTCGAGATTGGTCAGCAGCGCCGCCAGATCCTTCGGCTTCTCGAGGACCGGGCCCGAGGTCTGGCGCAGGTTGACGCCGAGTTCGGCCGCGATGATGTGGGAGAGCGTGGTCTTGCCGAGGCCGGGCGGACCGAACAACAGCACGTGGTCGAGCGCTTCTTCGCGCTTGCGCGCCGCACCGATGAAGATCCCGAGTTGTTCGCGCACCTTGGCCTGCCCCACATACTCCTGCAGCAGCTTGGGGCGCAGCGCCCGCTCGATCGCTTCTTCATTCGGCGAAGCCGGGGCGGCGGAGACCACGCGTTGCGGGGCCGGGGCGAAGTCATCGGTCTGGATGGTCATAGGGCATAGGGCGGATGGGGCAGTTTAGCCATGTGCCCCGCTGGCAGAATGCGGCACCGAAGAAGGGGAAGAGGCCCGCAGCGTGTCGATCTACGAACTGAAACCGCGTTTCCAGGCCCTGCTGCGGCCGATGGTGGTGCGCCTGCACGGCCAGGGCGCAACGGCCAACCAGGTCACGCTGGCGGCCTGCGTCATCTCGGTGGCGCTGGGCCTGTGGCTCTTCTTCGCGCTGCCGGCGCGCGCCGCCTTCGCGCTGATCCCGCTCTGGATGTTCCTGCGCATGGGCCTCAACGCCATCGACGGCATGCTGGCGCGCGAGTTCGGTCAGCAAAGCAGGCTCGGCGCCTTTCTGAACGAGCTGACCGACGTGGTATCCGACGCGGCGCTGTACCTGCCATTTGCGCTGGTTGCGCCGTTCAGCCCGTTCTGGGTCGGCGCCGTGATCGTGCTGGCCGGCCTGAGCGAGTTCGCCGGTGCGCTGGGGCCGACGGTCGGCGCCTCGCGCCGCTACGACGGGCCGCTCGGCAAAAGCGATCGCGCCTTCGTGTTCGGCGCGCTCGGGCTCTACGTGGCGCTCGGCTGGCCGCTGCCGGACTGGTCCGGCTTGCTCATGCCCCTGCTGGCAGCGCTGGTGGCATGGACCATCGTCAACCGCGTTCGCCGCGCGCTGGACGAAGCCGCCGCCACACCGCAGAATTCATAAGAAACCGGCTTGCAGTGCCCGTCCTGCGGGCGCGAGAAGCTATCAAATTCATAGCATGAAAACTTCCCGCATCGCGCACGAGCACCACTTCAGCACGCACGACGAGGTCGCGCTGTTCTATCGGCACTGGCCGGCAACCGGCGAAACACGGCGCGGCGCCATCGTGCTGTTCCACCGCGGCCATGAACACGGCGCGCGCATGGCGCACCTGGTCGACGAGTTGGATCTGCCCGACTTCGACTTCTTCGCCTGGGACGCGCGTGGCCATGGCCAGTCGCCCGGCCAGCGCGGCTACAGCCCCAGCTTTGCGACCTCGGTGCGCGACGTGCAGACCTTCATCGACCACATCGGCACCACGCACGGCGTGCCGCCCGAAGACATTCACGTGATCGCGCAGAGCGTGGGCGCGGTGCTGATCGCGACCTGGGCGCACGACTACGCGCCCAGGGTGCGCGGCCTCACGCTGGCCTCGCCGGCGTTCAAGGTCAAGCTCTACGTGCCGTTCGCGCGGGCCGGCCTGGGGCTGATGCACAAGCTGCGCGGGCTGTTCTTCGTCAACAGCTACGTCAAGGCGAAGTTCCTCACGCACGACCGCGAACGCATTGCGAGCTACGAGAGCGACCCGCTGATTTCGCGGCCGATCGCCGTCAACATCCTGCTCGGGCTCTACGAAGCGGCCGACCGCGTGGTGGCCGACGCCAACGCGATCACGCTGCCGACGCAGTTGCTGATCTCTGGCGCCGACTGGGTGGTGCACCACAAGCCGCAGCACCAGTTCTTCGAGCGGCTCGGCAGCGCAGTGAAGACCAAGATGGAGCTGCCCGGCTTCTTCCACGACACGCTCGGCGAGAAAGACCGCGCACCGGCCGTTGCCGCAATCCGCGCCTTCGTGCTGCAACTGTTCGACGCGCCGCCGGTGCCGGTCGACCGGCGCAGTGCGCACCTGGCCGGCGAAACGGCCGACGAGTCGCGCGCACTCGCCGCGCCGCTCTCGCCGCTGTCGCCGCGCGGCGCCTACTGGGCGATGACGCGCGGCGGCCTGCGCTTCGGCGGGCTGCTGTCGCGCGGCGTCGCACTCGGCCATGCAACGGGTTTCGATTCGGGCAGCACGCTCGACTATGTCTATCGCAACGCACCGCAGGGCATGGGCCCGCTCGGCCGTTCGATCGACAAGACCTATCTCGGCTCGATCGGTTGGCGCGGCATTCGCCAACGCAAGATTCATGTGGAAGAACTGCTGTGCGAGGCGATGGAGCGGCTGGCCGAGCAGCACCGTGAAGTGCGGTTGATGGACATCGCGGCCGGGCATGGCCGCTACGTGCTCGACGCCGTGGTCGCCAGCCCGGTCAAGGCCGCGTCGATCCTGCTGCGCGACTACAGCGAGATCAACGTGCGCGACGGCCGCAGGCTGATCGCCGAAAAGGGCCTCGAAGACGTGGCGCAGTTCGTGCAGGCCGACGCCTTCGATCGCATGAGCCTCGCCAGCGTGTTGCCGCGGCCGACGCTGGCAGTGGTGTCGGGCCTGTACGAACTGTTCCCCGACAACGAGATGGTGAGCCGCTCGCTCGCGGGCGTCGGCGATGCGGTGGAAGACGGCGGCTACCTGGTCTACACCGGCCAGCCCTGGCATCCGCAACTCGAGATGATCGCGCGCGCGCTCACCAGCCACCGCCAGGGCGAGGCATGGGTGATGCGCCGCCGCACGCAGGCCGAGATGGATCAACTGGTCGAAGCCGCGGGCTTCCGCAAGATCGCGCAGCGCGTCGACGAGTGGGGCATCTTCACGGTATCGCTCGCGGTACGGGTCGAGGAATGATCGCTGCATGGTTCGCTCGACGGCCTTGGAAACGCGCAGCCGCCTGGCTCGCGCTGCTCGGGCCGCTGTTCTACGCGACCTACGGTTTTGCCAACTGGTGGGCGACCACGCGTGCCCAGGTGCCGAGTGCGGCCTTCGAATGGGAACGGCAGATTCCGTTCTGGCCCTGGACGATCTTTCCGTACTGGACGATCAATGTGTTCTACGCGCTCTCGCTGTTTCTGGTGTGCAGTAAACACATGGTCGACCGGCATGCCTTGCGCCTCGTCACGGCGACTGCCATCGCCGTCACCTGCTTCGTGCTGTGGCCGCTGCACTTCAGCTTCGGACAGCCACCGGTAGACGGCGCGCCGGCGTTTCTGTTCAATGCGCTGCGCGGTTTCGACCAGCCCTACAACCAGGCGCCCTCGCTGCACATCGCGCTGGCCGTGATCCTCTGGGATTGGTACCGGCGGCTCATCACGGCGCGCTGGGCGCGTGCGGTGATGCACGTGTGGGCGTTCGCGATCTGCGCGTCGGTGCTGACGACATGGCAGCACCATTTCATCGACATCCCGACCGGCGCCCTGCTCGGGATCGTCTGCGTCTGGCTCTGGCCGCTGGAGCGCGTGGTGTCCCTGCCGCGGGCCTGGAAGCTGGCGCGCGATCCGCAGCGCTGGAAGCTCGCCGGCTTCTATGCGGCCGGCGCGGCGCTCTGCCTGGCGCTGGCGCTCGCCATCGGCGGCATCGCGCTCTGGCTGGCCTGGCCGGCGGCGTCGCTCGCTGCCGTGGCGCTCAACTACATCGGCTTCGGTGCGCGCGGCTTCCAGATGGACGCGCGCGGCCGCATGGCCTGGCCGGCGCGCTGGCTACTGATGCCCTACCGCGCCGGCGCCGCCCTGAACGCCTGGCTCTGGACGCGCAAGCTGCCGGCCTCGGTCGAGGTGCTGCCGGGCCTGCGGCTGGGCCGCATTCCGAACGCCGCCGAATGGCAGGCCGCCGGCCGGCCGCGGCTGCTGAGCCTGAGCGCCGAGCTGCAATTGCCACCGGTCGCCGGCGCGCGCTGCGTGCCCATGCTCGACCTTGTGGTGCCGCCACCCGCGCGACTGCGGCGCGCGGCCGCCGTCATCGAAGCGCAGCGCCGCAGCGGCGAAGCCGTCTGGGCCTGCTGCGCACTCGGCTTTTCGCGCAGCGCAGCATCGTTGATCGGCTGGGTCGCGACGCATGGCGACAACGCACCCGCACTGGCCGAGGCGGAGAAGCTGGTGCGGCAGGCACGCCCGCAGATCGTGCTGCGCCCGGCCTGGCACGCGGCGCTCGAACAAGCCACGCGAGGCGTGCGACACCATGAATGACGACGACCGCGCCCTGTGCACCGGCACCGCGAGCCTGCTGCGCGCGAACGGCGTCATCGCCGCCTTCGGCTTCGCGCTGAGCGGCATCGCGCTCGGCGTGCTGGCGTTGACCGCGCGCTCGCTCCCGTTGACCTCGTGCCTAGCCTTCGGCGCGGTCGCGGCACTCGGCGTGCTCGAGCGCTACCTGGCGCTGCGCCTGCAGTTCGACATCGGCCTCTTCGAAGGCCTGGCGAACGGCCGCATCGGCTCGCCGGGCATGCTCGACAACGCGCTGCAGCGGCTCGGCATGCGCAACGCGCCCGACGAGCCGCGCGCACTGGCCGATCGCGTGCTCGGCACGCGTCAATTGATGCAGCGCCACGCCATCGTGGTGGCCTGCCAGATCGCGGTGTTCGTGCTGGCCTTGCTGACAGAGGATTTGCGATGAACAAAAAAAGATTCAGGAGCGAGGCGTTGTCATGAATGCATCCGTGGAAGGCGAAAGCCGCAAGGCCGCCGCCGTCATCTCGGCCTGGCTGATCGTCGGCGCCGCGAAGCTGCTGACCGGCGTGCGAGCGATCTGGAGCGGCACCCAGCCCAAGGCCGAGCAGACGCTCTACTTCGCCAACCACACGAGCCATGGCGACTTCGTGCTGCTGTGGGCCACGCTGCCGGCCGACCTGCGCGCGCTGACGCGGCCGGTCGCCGGGCAGGACTACTGGCTGGCCTCCAAGCTGCGCCGCTTCATCGGCGAAGAGGTGTTCAACGCGCTGATGATCAAGCGGGACGGCTCGGCGGCACCCGGCAGTGAGGCCGACGGTGCAGCTGCCAGCAATCCGGTGCAACAGATGGCCGACGCATTGCAGGCCGGCGACTCGCTCATCATGTTTCCCGAAGGCACGCGCAACATCGGTGACGAGGTGCTGCTGCCGCTGAAGAGCGGGCTCTATCACCTGGCGCGCGCCTGCCCCGACGTGCGGCTGGTGCCGGTGTGGATCGAGAACCTGAAGCGCGTGCTGCCCAAGGGCACGCTGGTGCCGATCCCGCTGGCCTGCACGGTGCGCTACGGCACGCCGATCGTGCTGGCCGAGGGCGAAGACAAGAACACCTTAATGGCGCGTGCCCGCGCCGCGATGCTCGACCTGCAGCCCGAGTACGACAAAGTATGAAGCACACCCCCAGGCTTCGCGCACTTCGTGTCGCTTCGCCCACCCCCTTGCAGGGGGCAACACCAGCGGCCCGGCAGAGCCGGTTCCGCGGTGTTCCGCGAACAATCCCAACCAAGCGCTGATATGAACCTTTCTCCCTTTGCTTGGATCACTTTGCAGCTCTTCGGTGGCGTTTTCGGCGTTCTGCTGCTGGCCTCGGCCATCGGCGCGCTGCTCAAGTGGCGGGTGGCGCAGGGCCAGCCGCATTCGGTGATCGACAACCTCAACTCGCGCGTCAACGCGTGGTGGGTGATGGTGGCAGTCATCGGGCTCGCCTTCGCGTTTGGCAAGGGCGGCGTGATCGTGCTGTTTTATCTGATCTCGTTCTATGCGCTGCGCGAGTTCATCAGCCTGGCCTACACGCGGCGCGGCGATCACCATGCGATTGCGCTCGCGTTCTTCGTGGCGCTGCCGGTGCAGTACTTCCTGATCTGGATTGACTGGTACGGGCTCTATTCGATCTTCATTCCGGTCTATGCGTTTCTGGTGCTGCCGATCCTCGCGGCCGTGGGCGGCGACACGCAGCGCTTTCTGGAGCGCACCTCGAAGATCCAGTGGGGGCTGATGGTGTGCGTGTTCTGCATCAGCCATGTGCCCGCCCTGCTCACCCTGCAGATTCCCGGTTTCGAAGGGCGCAACCTGTTGCTGATCGCCTTCCTGGTGATCGTGGTGCAGGGCAGCGACGTGCTTCAGTACGTGTGGGGCAAGCTGTTCGGCAAACGCAAGGTCGCGCCCGAACTCTCGCCCTCCAAGACCTGGGAAGGCCTGATCGGCGGCGTGGCGAGCGCCACCGCGCTGGGCGCCGCGCTCTCGTGGGCCACGCCGTTCAACGCCTGGCAAGCCGCGCTGATGGCGCTCACGATCTGCCTCATGGGATTCTTCGGCGGCCTGGTGATGTCGGCCATCAAACGCGACCGCGGCGTGAAGGACTGGGGCACCATGATCGAGGGCCATGGCGGCATGCTGGATCGGCTCGACTCGGTGGTCTTCGCGGCGCCGATCTACTTTCACGCGCTGCGCTACTGGTGGGTGCCGTGAGCGCGGGCAGCAGCACGCGCGAAAAAAAGCCCGCAGCCGCCGAGCGCGCCCCGCACAACACGCCGGTCGAATGCACCACCCCCGCCGCATGGGAGCGTTGGCTCAAGCGGCACCATGCCACCGCAGCCGGCGTGTGGCTGCGCATGGCGAAGAAGGCCAGCGGCATCGCCTCCATCGACCATCCCGGGGCGCTCGAAGTCGCGTTGTGCTACGGCTGGATCGACGGCCAGCGCAAGAGCGACGACGCGCAGTATTTCCTGCAGCGCTTCACCCCGCGCACGCCGCGCAGCACCTGGTCGCGGATCAACCGCGCCAAGGCGCTGAAGCTGATCGAGGAAGGCCGCATGCAGCCGGCCGGGCTGGCCGAAGTGGAGCGCGCCCGCGCCGACGGCCGTTGGGAAGCGGCCTACGAAGCCGCGAGCGTGGCGACAGTGCCGCCCGATCTGCAGGCCGCGCTGGACGCGAACAAGAAAGCTGCGAAGTTCTTCGCCACGCTGGATGCGCGCAACCGCTTTGCGGTGCTGTTCCGTACGCAGGGTGCGAAGAAACCTGAAACCCGGGCGCGCCGCATCGAGAAGTTCGTCGAGATGCTGGCCAGGGGCGAGAAGATCCATCCCTGAGCGGCGAGAACGCTACGCGTCCGTTCGCTGGAGTTCGTACTCTACGGGCTTGTAGGGGCCCATGGCCACGCCGATGTCCCACAGCTTCAGCGCACCAGGCAACACGGCCTGGCTGCCAATCTTGGCAACACCGCGTTTTCGGATTTCGCGGTTGAGGCGGGACGAGAAGGACGTGATCCTGCCGAAGTCCCAGGCCTCGACCCCGCCGAGAACGTCCACAGTGTCCGACCACGCCTGTGCACGCTTCATCGAGTTGTGGTTGGTGTGCGAGTTTTCCAGTCGCGCATCGCCCGCGGAGGCCGAGCCCAGGTACAGCTGCACCAGGCCCCAGCCATCGGCGTTGTAGCGGAATGTGGCACCACCGCAAGCCTCCGGGTTCAGCGTCACGCGGCGCGGCACGAAGGCGGGGCCCGCGCCGCGCACATACAGCTGCAGATGCACGGCATGCCACCTCCTGCCGTTGGGATAGCTGCGATCGAACTGCGCCAGCACTTCGGCCGCCGAGCGGAAACATCTCAGCGGTTGCTCGAAGTCAGACGCAAGTTCGTACACCTCGCAGCTTTCTTCGGCGAACAGCCAAGAGAGCAGGCTGTCGTGGTCTTCCTTCGTGGCGTAGAAGTCGCAGTTGGGCATGCCCTCGGTCCCGTGCTTGTTACGGCCTACTTCGCCAGTGCTTTCAGCGCCAGCTTGATGCCTTCACTCACCGTTGCGTCCTTGGGCAGTGCCTTGAGCGCCAGCGCGGCTTCCTTGTCGCTGTATCCCAGCGCGACCAGCGCCTGCAGGATGTCGGCCTGCGCGTCGCTCGCCGCGTGTGTCGGCAGCGCGATGTCGGCGCCGAGCTTGCCCTTGAGTTCGAGCAGCAGCCGTTCGGCGGTCTTCTTGCCGATGCCGGGGATCTTGACCAGGCGCCCGGCGTCCTGCAGCGTGACCACCTGGGCCAGTTCCGCCACGCTCAGGCCCGACAACACGCCGAGCGCCATGCGCGGGCCGACGCCGGAGATCTTGATGAGCTGGCGGAACGCCACGCGTTCTCCGGCGGTGCCGAAGCCGTAGAGGATCTGCGCGTCCTCGCGCACCACGAAATGCGTGAGCAGGGACACGCGTTCGCCGGTGGGCGGCAGGTTGTAGAAAGTGCTCATGGGCACGTCGACCTCGTAGCCGACCCCGTTGCAGTCCACCACCACTTGCGGTGGATTGCGTTCGGCCAGCGTGCCGGTCAACTTGCCTATCATGGGAGCCCTTCTTGTTGTCTTCTTCGAGCCGGAATTATCCCCTTGATCATTCGCCACACCTTCAAGCCGCTCAACAACGCACGCCTTGGCCATCTCTGTGGCCCGCTCGACGAGCATCTGCGCCGCATCGAAGAGGCGCTGGGCGTGACGATCGCGCACCGGCACGAACAGTTCAAGGTCGAGGGGGCCAAGGCCAGGGCGCAGGAGGCGATGGACGTGCTGCAGGCGCTCTACGAAATCGCCGAGCGGCCGATCGACCCGGCCGTAGTCCAGCTCACGCTGGCCAGCGATTCGGGCATGACCGACGACGGCGAAGCCGGCCCGATGCTGGTCACGCGCCGGGCCGACCTGCGCGCCCGCACGCCGACCCAGGCGGCCTACCTCGAGAACATCGCGAACCACGACATCACCTTCGGCATCGGCCCGGCCGGCACCGGCAAGACCTACCTCGCGGTGGCCTGCGCGGTCGATGCGCTGGAGCGCAGCGCGGTGCAGCGCATCGTGCTCACGCGGCCTGCAGTGGAGGCCGGCGAGCGGCTCGGCTTTCTGCCGGGCAACCTGTCTGAAAAGGTCGACCCCTACCTGCGCCCGCTGTACGACGCGCTCTACGACCTTATGGGCTTCGACAAAGTCCAGAAAGCCTTCGAACGCAACGCACTGGAGATCGCGCCGCTGGCCTTCATGCGTGGCCGCACGCTCAACAACGCCTTCGTGATCCTCGACGAAGCGCAGAACACCACGCCCGAGCAGATGAAGATGTTCCTGACGCGCATCGGCTTCGGCGCCAAGGCGGTGGTGACGGGCGACGTAAGCCAGATCGATCTGCCCAAGCACCAGCTCAGCGGACTGATCGACGCCGAGCGCGTGATGAAGCGCGTCCAGGGCATTGCGATCACTCGCTTCACCTCGGCCGACGTGGTGCGGCATCCGCTGGTGGCGCGCATCGTCGACGCCTACGACGGCCAGCGCAAGCGCGCGGACGCGCGGTGAGCCGGGCGATGCTGCCAGCGCTCTCGCTGTCCCTGCAGTTCGGCCGCTTCAAGGGTGTGGAGCGCCACCGTGCGGCGCTGCCGCGCCACAGCGTCGTTCGCTGGATTCGCCATGCGCTGGAATGCGATGGCGAACTGGCCGTGCGCATCGTCGACGCCGACGAAGGCCAGCGCCTGAACCGCGAATTCCGCGGCAAGGACTACCCGACCAACGTGCTTACCTTCGACTATGCACAAAGCCCGCTGGTGATGGCCGACCTGGTGCTGTGCGCACCGGTCATCGCACGCGAGGCGAAGGAGCAGCGCAAGACGCTGGCCGCGCACTACGCGCACATGGTCGTGCACGGCACGCTGCATGCCCAGGGCTGGGATCACGAGACCGGCGAGGCGGACGCCGAAGCGATGGAAGCGCGCGAGATCGAGATCCTCTCCCGGCTCGCCATCCGCAACCCCTACTGAACGGTCATCAGGTTTGCAGCGCGATGGTGACCGGGCCGTCGTTCACCAGGTGCACCTGCATGTCGGCGCCGAACTCGCCGGTCGCCACATCCGGATGTGCGGCACGGGCCTGCGCCACAAAGTAGCCGTACAGCCGCCGCCCTTCGTCCGGGGGCGCAGCCTGCGTAAAGCTCGGCCGGTTGCCGCCGCTGACATCGGCCGCCAGAGTGAACTGGCTCACGATGAGCAGCCCGCCACCGACGTCCTGCACGCTGTGGTTCATCTTGCCGGCCGCGTCGGAAAAGATGCGCAGCTTGAGGATCTTGGCGAGCAGCCTGTCGGCCGCCGCGTCGCTGTCGCCGCGCTCGGCACACACCAGCACCAGCAGCCCGGCGCCGATCCGGCCCACAGTCAGGCCGGCGATGTCGACGCGCGCGTCGCCAACACGCTGCAGTACGGCCTTCATGCGGCCGGCTCCGCGATTTGCGTGGCACGGGCTTCCATGCCGAGCGGCAGCAACTGGATCGTCACGCGCAGGCCGGGCACGGCGTCCATCAGCGACTGCTCGAGCGCGTCACGCAATGACGCGGCACGTTGCAGCGACCAGTCGCCGGGCACGTGCATGTGCAAGTCCGCAAAGCGGCGCTGGCCGGCGCTGCGCGTCACGATGTCGTCAAAGCGCAGCTGCGGGCCCTCGGGCACTGTGGCCTTGAAACGGTCGAGCGTCGCGAGCAGCGCGGCTTGCGATTCGGCATCGAGCGCCGCGTCCATCAACCCCTGCGACGAGCGCCAGACCAGCCGCACGCCCTCGCGCGCGATGTTCAGCGCCACACCGATCGCGAGCACCGGGTCGAGCCAGAGCCAGCCAGTGAAATGCACGGCAATGATGCCGAGCACCACGCCGACCGACGTCCACACATCGGTGACCAGATGCCGCCCGTCGGCCTCGAGCGCAATCGAGCGGTGTTCCCGCGCTGCGCGGAACAGCGCCCAGGCCAGTGCGCCATTGAAAACCGAACTCGCCACCGATAGCGCCAGACCCCAGCCCAACTGCTCGATCGGCTGGGGCGACAGCAGGCGTTGCACCGACACCCAGAGGATCGCGAGCGCCGCACCCACGATCAGGATGCCCTCGAAGCCGGACGAAAAATACTCGGCCTTGTGATGACCGTAAGGATGGTCTTCGTCGGCCGGGCGTGCCGCGATGGTCACCATCGCCAGCGCGAACATGGCGCTGGCGAGGTTGACAAAGGACTCCATCGCGTCCGAAATGAGCCCCATCGAATTGGTCACGTAGCCTGCCAGGCCCTTTAGCACGATGGTGAGCAGCGCGACCGCAATCGACCAGCGCAGCCAGGCCTTGGGGCTCAGCGTGGCGGACTTGCGGGGAACGTGGGAGCGGGGAGGCAACACAAACAACGGCACGAGGCCTCGAAACGAGGTCTGAATTATGGCCGGCGGCCTTGATGCGGCGTGGCTCGCGTACCATCCGAGCCATGAGACTGAAGTTCTGGATGACCTTTGCCGGCTCCTTCTGGGTGGCCACGACCGCGCTGGCGCAAGCACCCGCTGCCACGGCCCCCGCGGCGCCCTCTGCAGAGCATGCGGGCTTTATCAAGATGGTGCGCGGCGACGTCCAACTGCTCAACGCCGGCGGCGTACTCCGGCCTGCCCGCGCGGGTGACGAAGTGGCGCCGATCGAGCGCCTCGTCACCGGCCCCGAGGCGGCGGCCAGCGTCGTGCTGCGCGACGGCAGCACGCTGGTGGTTGGCCCTTCGTCGCGGGTCGACTTGAAAGAATTCAGCTTCGACGCGACCACACAGGACGGCAACATGCTGGTTGGCCTGCTGCGTGGTTCGCTGCGCATGATCACCGGCTTGATCGGCAAGAGACACCCCGACGCGGTGCGCATCGAAACACAAACCGCCACCATCGGCATCCGCGGTACCGACTTCATCGTGCAGGCGGACGCACAGCAGTGACCGCACGTCGCCTCGGCCTTTGCCTCGCTGCCGCCTGCGCGGTGTTGCTCGCTGCCTGCTCCACGCCCGCCACCCGCGTCGTCTTGCTGCCGCAGGAAGATGGCCGCCCTTCGGCCGTGGTGGTGCAGTCCAAGGGCGGCGAGCAGACGCTCTCCAAGCCCTATGCCCGGGCCACTGCCGCCGTCGGCGCCAGCGGCGCGCCGGTCGTCGACCAAGCCGACCCGGCGCAGATCCGGAGAGACAACAAGGCGCTGTTCGAACTCGCCCCGCCTCGTGCGCAGAACTATGCGCTGTACTTCAATGCCGGCGGCACGGCGCTCACCCCTGCCTCAGATCAAACCATGCAGGAGGTGATCGCCGCAGCGCTCGCGCGCAGTGGCGGCGACATCGTCGTGACCGGCCACACCGACACAACCGGCACGCCGTCGCAAAACGACGAGCTGTCGCGCCGGCGCGCGCAGGAGATCCGTCAGATGCTGGTGACACGCGGCTTTCCGGCCGCGCGCATCGAGGCAGTCGGCCGCGGACTGCGCGACCTGGCCGTGCCGACCGGCCCAGACGTGGACGAGCCGCAAAACCGGCGCGTGACGGTCGAGGTTCGCTGAGAGGCCTGCCTGAGCCTCAGTTCAGGGTAACCCGGGCGAACTTCCGCTTGCCGACCTGGAGCACGTAGATGCCGGCTGCAAGCTTCAGGCCCTTGTCGCTGACCACCACCGAATCGATTCGCACGCCGCCGCCGTCTATGAGGCGATTGCCCTCGCCGCTCGACTCCACCAGCCCGGCCTGCTTGAGCAGTTGCCCGATGCCCAGCGGCGCGCCCGCGACGGCACGTTCGGGGATTTCATCGGGCACACCGCCCTTGCTGCGGTTGACGAAGTCCTGCTCGGCCGCGTCGGCTGCCGCCACGCTGTGGAAGCGGGCCGTGATTTCCCGGGCCAGCGCCACCTTGGCATCTTTTGGGTTGCGCCCGGCCTCCACCTCGGCCTTGAGCGCCGCGATCTCTGCCAGCGACTTGAAGCTCAGCAGCGTGTACCAGCGCCACATCAGCACGTCGGAGATCGACAGCACCTTGGCAAACATGGTGGCGGGCGCCTCGCTGATGCCGATGTAGTTGTTCTTGCTCTTCGACATCTTTTCGATGCCGTCGAGCCCCTCCAGCAGAGGCATAGTGAGTATGCACTGCGGCTCCTGACCGTATTCCTGCTGAAGATGGCGGCCGACCAGCAGGTTGAACTTTTGGTCGGTGCCGCCCAGTTCGAGGTCGCTTTTCAGCGCCACGGAGTCGTAGCCCTGCATCAGCGGGTAGAGGAATTCGTGCACCGAGATCGACTGGCCGGCCTTGAAGCGCTTGCTGAAGTCGTCGCGCTCCATCATGCGGGCCACCGTGTATTTGGCCGCCAGTTGGATCATGCCGCGGGCGCCGAGCGGGTCGCTCCACTCCGAGTTGTAGCGAATCTCGGTTCGCGCCGGATCCAGCACCAGGCTGGCCTGCCGGTAGTAGGTCTGGGCGTTGGCCTCGATCTGCTCGCGCGTCAGCGGCGGCCGGGTGCTGTTGCGGCCCGAGGGGTCGCCAATGGTGGTCGTGAAGTCGCCGATCAGGAAGATCACCGTATGGCCGAGATCCTGCAACTGGCGCATCTTGTTCAGCACCACGGTGTGGCCGACATGGATGTCCGGCGCCGTCGGATCGAGCCCGAGCTTGATGCGCAACGGCTGTCCGGTGGCCTCGGAGCGTTGCAGTTTCCTGACCCATTCGTCTCGGGGCAGCAACTCGTCCGCGCCCCGGAGCGATACTTCGAGAGCCCGTCCTACACCATTGGACAGGGTTACGGATGTAACAAATTCGGCATTCATTGGGCTTTTGGCTGGTTTTTCTATGGCCGAAGCTATACTCAAGGCCGACTTTTCATGCGCCGGATTCTAATCGGCGCTTTTTCCGCACCGTCCTGCCCGCCTTCACGCAAGGCCCTTGCAGCGCGGATTTGCCGAACCGATTTGGGAACCGACAGATTTGATTAACGGCATTCTCGCTGCCGAGGAGCTTCTTGCTTCCCGCCTAGCCTACACGTTCCGAACCTACCCGAAGCAGATCAGCACCGCGATCGGCGCGCTGCTGCTGTTCGCAGGCGGCGGCGCCTTCGCCGTGGCCTCCCTGGGGCCCGATGCGGCCGATTTGCCGGTGAAGCAGGTGCTGGAAGCCGTCAGCCCGCTGCCGGTGGCCGCCCAGACCGATGCGTTGGACGCGTTCGGCTTCACGCTGTTTCGCAGCGACCTCACCCGCTCCAGCGACACGGCCGAAGCGCTGCTCAAGCGCCTCGGCATCGCCGATGCAGGCGCGGCCGCCTTCGTGCGCTCCAATGCCGAAGCCCGCGCCGCCCTGCTCAGCCGCCCTGGCCGCAGCGTGACGGCCGAGGCCAGCCACGAAAACCAGCTGCAGAAACTCAGCGCACGCTGGATTCCGGACGGCGACGGCGCTTTCAAGCGCCTGGTGATTGTCAAGACACCCACTGGCTTTGTCGCGCGCTCCGAAGCCGACACGCTGACGCCGGGCACGCGCCTGGCCAGCGGCGTGGTGCGCAGTTCGCTGTTCGCCGCGACCGACGAGGCCCGCATTCCCGACGGCGTCGCCAGTCAGCTGGCCGACATCTTCTCGGGCGATGTCGACTTCCGCCAGCTGCGCAAGGGCGACCGCTTCGCCGTGGTCTACGAAACCTTCGAAGCCGACGGCCAGTCGCTGCGCAGCGGCCGCGTGCTTTCGGCCGAGTTCGAAAGCAACGGAAAGCTGCACCAGGCGCTGTGGTTCCAGGAACCCGGCCAGAAGGGCGGCTACTACCGCCCGACCGGCGACAGCCTGCGCAAGGCCTACCTGAGCTCGCCGGTCGAGTTCTCGCGCATCTCCAGCGGTTTCGCGATGCGCCTGCACCCGATCCTCAACAGCTGGCGCCAGCACAACGGCATCGACTTTGCGGCGCCTACCGGTACCGCAGTGCGCGCCGTGGGTGACGGCGTGGTCGAGTTTGCGGGCACACAGAGCGGCTACGGCAACATCGTCATCGTCAAGCACCGCAACAACCAGAGCACCGCTTACGCGCATTTGAGCCGCATCGACGTCAAGGTCGGTCAGGCCGTCACGCAGAGCCAGTTCATCGGCGCGGTCGGCTCGACCGGCTGGGCCACCGGCCCGCACCTGCACTTCGAATTTCGCGTCAATGGCGAGTACACCGACCCGAGCACCATTGCCCAGCAAGACGGTGGCGCCCCGATCGCAGCCGCGTCACGGCCTGCCTTCGAGCGCATTGCCAAGGCCACTCGCACTGAGTTGGCAGCGGCCTTTTCGGTCGTTCAAGCCAGCGCCGATTGAGCCCGCAGCCGGGCGGTTCAGCCATGGCTAGCGAGCTTTTCATCGGGCTGATGTCGGGTACCTCGCTCGATGGGGTCGACGGCGTGCTGGCCGATTTTTCGGGCGGCCGCATCGCGGTTCTGGCGCATGCAGCAGCCCACTTCCCGGTGACGCTGCGCGCCGAACTGCTGGCCCTTAACACGCCGCACGGCGACAACGAGCTACATCGCGCGGCGCTGGCCGGCAACGGCATTGCGCGCCTCTATGCGGACGTCACCCAGCAATTGCTCGCCGACACCCGCCTTGCCGCGAAGGCGGTGCGCGCCATCGGCGCCCACGGCCAGACCGTGCGGCACCGTCCCGGGGAGTTCGACGATGTGGGCTACACCCTGCAGATCAACAGCCCCGCTGCGCTGGCGGAATGGGCAGGCATCGACGTGGTGGCGGATTTCCGCAGCCGCGACCTCGCCGCGGGCGGCCAAGGCGCGCCCCTGGTTCCGGGATTCCACCGCGCGCTGTTTGGCCAGGCCGACCGTGCGATCGCCGTTCTCAACATCGGTGGCATCGCCAACCTGAGTTTGCTGCCCGCCAGCGGCGACGCCGATCCTGTCGTGCTGGGCTTCGACTGCGGCCCGGGCAACGGACTGATGGACCACTGGTGCCAGAGCCATGTCGGCGAGCCTTTCGATCGCAGCGGCGAATGGGCTGCCAGCGGTCGCGTGCTGCCCGATCTGCTGTCCCGGCTGCAGGCCAGCCCCTGGTTCACCAAGCTGCCGCCCAAGAGCACGGGCCGCGACCTGTTCAACCCCGCATGGCTCGCCTCCCATCTCGGTGCCGCCACCGACGCGGCGCCGGCCGATGTCCAGGCCACGTTGGCCGAATTGACCGCCCGGGCTTGTGCAGAGGACGTGAGACGCTATGGAATTGATAGCAAAGAGCTGATCGTTTGCGGTGGCGGCGCCCTGAACGCCCATCTCATGGCACGGCTGCAGGCGTTGCTGCCGGATCTGGCGGTCGTGTCTTCCGCCGAGCGTGGCCTGCCGCCGCAGCAGGTCGAGGCCGCCGCGTTCGCCTGGCTGGCTCGCGCCACGGTGCGGCGCGAGCATGGCAACCTGGCCAGCGTCACCGGTGCGCAGGGCGGCCGGGTGCTGGGCGCGATTTACCCGGCCTGAAGCAGGCCGAAAGAATGACGGGCAACAAAAAACCGCCCGTAGGCGGTTGTTTCGTGGCGCCGGTACGGCGCAAGAGAGGGATCAGGCGGAGAAGCTCGATCCGCAGCCGCAGGTGCTGGTGGCGTTCGGATTCTTGATCACGAACTGGGCACCCTGCAGATCTTCCTTGTAGTCGATCTCGGCGCCGACCAGGTACTGGTAGCTCATCGCGTCGATCAGCAGCGAGACACCGTTCTTGGTCATGGTGGTGTCGTCTTCGTTGGTGATCTCGTCGAAGGTGAAACCGTACTGGAAGCCCGAGCAGCCCCCGCCCTGCACGAACACGCGCAGCTTGAGATCGGGATTGCCTTCCTCGGCGATCAGGTCGGCCACCTTGGCCGCCGCGCTGTCGGTGAAGACGATCGGGGCGGGCATTTCGGTCTGGATTTGTTCGGCAACAGCGCTCATGGGGAAACTCCATTAGGGCCGAAGAAACGGCCAGTTGAGGGTCATGCTACTGCAAGCAGCAAAAAACCGCCCGAAGGCGGTTCTTTGTCGGTACGGGCCGTAAGCCCAAAACGCCTTAGCGCTTCGAGAACTGCTTGCGGCGGCGTGCAGAGTGCAAACCGACCTTTTTACGCTCGACTTCACGCGCATCGCGCGTCACGAAACCGGCCTGGCTCAACACCGGCTTGAGGGTCGCGTCGTAGTCCAGCAGCGCACGGGTGATGCCGTGGCGGGCCGCGCCTGCCTGGCCCGACTCGCCACCGCCAGCCACGTTGATCATGATGTCGAAGGTTTCGACGTGGTTCGTCAAAAACAGCGGTTGTTTGGCAATCATGATCGACGTTTCGCGGCCAAAGTAGGACTGGATGTCCTTGCCATTGACCGTGATCTTGCCGGTGCCCTTTTTCATGAACACACGGGCGACGCTCGATTTGCGACGGCCGGTGCCATTGTTCCATTCACCGATCATTTGGCGGCCTCCCGTTGGGCGTTGGTGGACAAGCCTGCAATTTCCAGCACCTTGGGTTGCTGGGCGGTATGCGGGTGCTCGGCACCACCGTAAACCTTGAGTTTCTTGATCATCGCGTAGCCGAGCGGGCCCTTGGGCAGCATGCCCTTGACGGCCTTTTCCAGGGCGCGGCCCGGGTGCTTGGCTTGCATGTCGCGGAAGTTGGTCGACGAGATACCGCCCGGGTAGCCCGAGTGACGGTAGTAGATCTTGTCGATCGGCTTGGCGCCGGTGACGCGCAGTTGCGATGCGTTGATGATGACGATGAAGTCACCGGTATCGACGTGAGGCGTGTAAATGGCCTTGTGTTTGCCGCGCAAACGGAGAGCAACTTCGCTGGCTACTCGTCCGAGGACCTTGTCGGTCGCGTCAATCACAAACCACTCGTGCGTCACGTCAGCGGGCTTGGCGCTGAACGTTTTGGTCATGAGTTTTCTCTTTTGTAAGAGGGTTTGGCGGGCCCTTTTCCACGGTCGGCGTTCCTCTGACGGGAATCTCTTAGGTGGGGGATAAACTTCGCCGCGGGGCCACAAAAGCGCTGCGAAGCCTTCGATTATATAAAGAATCCGGAGCAGCGGGTACCATTCACACATGTTCAGTTACCGCCACGCCTTCCACGCCGGCAACCACGCCGACGTGCTCAAGCACACGGTGCTGATTGCCACGCTCGACCATTTGCTCGAAAAAGAGGCAGCGCTGACGGTGGTCGACACCCACGCCGGCGCCGGGCTCTACCGGCTCGACGGCGACTATGCCGGCACCAGCGGCGAGGCGGCCGAAGGCATTCTTCGGCTTTTGGCACCAAAACCGGCTGCCGCGGCCGTCCCGCCTGCTCAAGTTGCTACCAAAAAGATAGCGAAACCGGTCGATGCGACGCTGGCACCAGCGCTCCAGCACTACCTTGACGTGGTGCGCGCCTTCAATCCCAACGGCGGCGCGCGCGTCTACCCGGGCTCGCCTTTCATCATCCAGCACCTGCTGCGCGAGCACGACAAGCTCAAGCTGTTCGAACTGCATCCGACCGACTCGCGCACGCTGGACGCCAACATCGCGCAACTCGAAGCCGGCCGCCAGATCGCGGTGCTGCATGAGGACGGCTTCGGCAGCGCCACCAAGTTCCTGCCGCCGCCGTCGCGCCGCGCCCTGGTGCTGATGGATCCGAGCTACGAAATCAAGAGCGACTATGGTCGCGTACTCGACTTCACGGCCGAGGCGCTGAAACGCTTTGCCACCGGCACTTACGCGATCTGGTACCCCATCATTCCGCGGCCCGAGGCGCACGACCTGCCGCGCCGGCTCAAGACCATGGCAACCAAGGCTGGCAAGTCATGGCTCCATGCCACGCTGACCGTCAAGTCGAGCAAGCTGCTGACCACGGACAGCGGCGAAACCAAGCGGCCGGGGCTGCCGGCCAGCGGCATGTTCCTGATCAACCCGCCCTACACCCTCAAGGCTTTGCTGCAACCGGCGCTGGAGCAGGCCAAAGATCTGCTGGCACAAGACCGGCACGCGGCGTTCTCGCTCGACAGCGGCGGCTGAGCTATCGACGGCTGCGCGGGTTGACGACGGCCTTGCCGGGCCGCGCGCGCATCCGCTGCGGCGCCGGCTCCACAGCGGGCTCGGCGGCATCGAGATCGGCCGCCGCACCGCCGCAGCGTTGCTCCTTGCGATCGATCACCGACAACGCGACCTGCTTGATGCCCATCGAGGTCAGGCCGATCGCATCGGCCGCGGCACGGCTGAGGTCGATGATGCGGCCCTGCGCGTAGGGGCCGCGGTCGTTGATGCGCACCTGCACCTCGCGACCGTTGACCAGGCTGCGCACGCAGACGCGGGTGTTGAAGGGCAGCGTCTTGTGGGCCGCCGTCATGGCGCCCATGTCGAAGCGCTCGCCGTTCGCGGTCTTTTTCTGGTGGAACTGAATGCCATACCACGACGCGCCGCCGCGCTCGAAGATCTCGCGCGGTCCGCCGTCACCGGGCGCGCCGTCGTCCTGCGGCAGGTCGCCGGCGCCGCCACTGCTGAGGCCGTAATCGACGCCGGGAACCAGAGAGCGGGGCGCGGCGCCCGGCGGCACTGCCAACGCAGGCGCGAGCGGCCGCAGGCGGGAACGCGCCGCCGTCGTCGCTCCCTCCCCGGTGGCCGGCGCCGCCCCCTCCGGCGGCACGGCGCAGGCGGCCATCATGCAACTGGCCACGAGCAGCGCTGCGCGCTGGATCTTCACCCGAGCCGCTCCAGTACCCCCAGGGTCGCTTGCGACTGGTTCATGGTGTAGAAGTGCAGCGCCGGTGCGCCGCCATCGCGCAGGCGCGCGCAAAGGTCGGTCACCACGTCGAGGCCAAAGGCCTTGATCGAAGCCGTGTCGTCGCCATAGGCCTGCAGCCGCAGCCGGATCCAGCGCGGGATTTCGGCCCCGCAGGCATCGGAAAAGCGCATCAGCTGCGTCGAGCTGATGATCGGCATGACACCCGGCACTACCGGCACGTCCAGCCCCAGCTTGCGGCTTTCGTCGACGAAACGGAAGTACGCCTCGGGGCTGAAGAAGTACTGCGTGATGGCCGAGTCCGCACCCGCCTTCACTTTGGCGGCATAGGCCTGCAGATCGGCTTCCGGCGAGCGGGCCTGCGGGTGCACTTCGGGGTAGCAGGCCACCTCGACGTGAAAATCGCGCCCGGTCTCCTCGCGGATGAAGGCCACCAGATCGCTCGCGTAGTGGAACTCGCCGCCGATGCCATAGCCACTCGGCAGGTCGCCGCGCAAGGCCACCAGCCGCTTGACGCCCATCGCCTTGAGTTCCGCAAGCTGCGCCCGTACGGTCTCCCGGGTGGCGCCGATGCAGGAAAAATGGCTGGCCGCATCGCAGCCCTCATCGAGGATCTCGCGCACTGCATTGAAGGTGCCATCGTGCGTGGAACCCCCGGCGCCATAGGTCACCGAGCAAAACTCGGGCTTGTGCACATAGAGCTGCTGCCGCACCGCGCGCAGCTTGACCGCGCCTTCGGGCGTCTTGGTCGGGAAAAACTCAAAGCTGAGTGGCAGGCGCACGGCCGACTCCTGTTGCACCGCTCGTCTCCCGAACGGCATGAATGAAAAACTCGTGGTTGCCATCGCCGCCCTCGATCGGGCTGTCGAACCACTGCACGACGCGCAGCGAGAGTGCGGCGCAAGCATCGCGCAGGCGCTGCTCGACCACCGCATACATCGCGTCATCGCGCACGATGCCGCCTTTGCCGACCTGGCCCGGCTGCAGTTCGAACTGCGGCTTGACCAACATCAGCAAGTGGCCGTCCGCAGCGAGAAAGGGCACCACGGCGGGCAGCACCAGCGTCTGCGAGATGAACGACAGGTCGCCGACCACCAGGTCGAAGCGCGGCTCGGCCTCGGCCTCGGCTGCCAGATCCGCAGCCACAAGGCTGCGCGCGTTGACCTTTTCAATCGCGGTCACGCGCTCGTCCTCGCGCAGCCGGGCGTGCAGTTGCCCGTGGCCGACGTCAACGCCGGTCACATGCGCCGCGCCGTGCTGCAGGAGGCAATCGGTAAAGCCGCCGGTCGACTGCCCGATGTCGAGGCACTGCAGCCCCGTCGCATCGATGCCGGTAACGCGCAGCGCGCCTTCGAGCTTGAGCCCGCCGCGCGACACGTAACGCGCCTCGGCTGCATCGGCCAGTTCCAGTTCGGCCGTTTCGGGCAGATCGTCGCGGTTCTTGCCAACGGCACGCCAGGCGCCCTGCGTCCCCGCGTCGCGCCAGCGCATACCGCCCGCAATCAGCCGGACGGCCTGCGAGCGTGACGCGGCGAGGCCGCGTTCGACGAGCAATTGATCGGCGCGCACAGCGCTTCGATCAATAGCGGTAGGTGTCCGCCTTGTACGGGCCGTTCTTGTCGACGCCGATGTAGGCGGCCTGCGCATCCGTCAGTTCGGTCAGCATCGCGCCGACCTTCTTCAGGTGCAGGCGGGCGACCTTCTCGTCCAGGTGCTTGGGCAGCACGTAGACCTTGCCGGCTTCGTAAGCGTCGGGCTTGGTGAAGAGTTCGATCTGCGCGATCGTCTGGTTGGCGAACGACGACGACATCACGAAGCTCGGGTGGCCGGTGCCGCAGCCCAGGTTCACCAGGCGGCCCTTTGCCAGCAGGATGATTTTCTTGCCATCGGGGAAGGTGATGTGGTCGACCTGCGGCTTGATCTCTTCCCATTCGTACTTTTCGATCGAGGCGACGTCGATCTCGTTGTCGAAGTGGCCGATGTTGCAGACGATGGCCTGGTCTTTCATCGCGGCCATCGTGTCGTGCGTGATCACGTCCTTGTTGCCGGTGGTCGTCACGAAGATGTCGGCCTTGTCGGCGGCGTACTCCATGGTCACGACCTTGTAGCCTTCCATCGCGGCCTGCAGCGCGTTGATCGGGTCGATCTCGGTGACCCAGACTTGCGCCGACAGTGCGCGCAGTGCCTGGGCCGAGCCCTTGCCCACGTCGCCGTAGCCGGCCACGCAGGCGACCTTGCCGGCGATCATCACGTCGGTCGCGCGCTTGATGCCGTCGACCAGCGATTCGCGGCAGCCGTAAAGGTTGTCGAACTTGCTCTTGGTGACCGAGTCGTTCACGTTGATGGCGCGGAAGAGCAGCGTGCCCTTGGCCGACATCTCGTTCAGGCGGTGCACGCCGGTGGTGGTTTCCTCGGTCACGCCGATGATCTCGGCCGACTTGCGGGTGTACCAGGTGCCGTCGACCGCCAGCTTGGCCTTGATCGCGGCGTAGAGGATGCGTTCTTCTTCACTGGTCGGATTGGCGAGCACCGATTGATCCTTCTCGGCGCGCTGGCCCAGATGCATCAGCAACGTGGCATCGCCACCGTCGTCCAGGATCATGTTCGGGCCTTCGCCCTTCGAACCCTTGGGGCCGAAGTCGAAGATGGCGTGGGTGTAGTCCCAGTAGTCGGTCAGCGACTCGCCCTTGATCGCGAACACCGGCGTGCCGGCGGCAGCGATGGCGGCGGCGGCATGGTCTTGCGTCGAGAAGATGTTGCACGAAGCCCAGCGCACGTCGGCACCGAGCGCCTGCAGCGTCTCGATCAGCACGGCCGTCTGGATCGTCATGTGCAGCGAACCCGTGATGCGCGCGCCCTTGAGCGGCTGGCTCGTGGCGAATTCCTGGCGGATCGCCATCAGGCCGGGCATTTCGGTTTCCGCAATGCGGATTTCCTTGCGGCCCCAGGCGGCAAGGGAGAGGTCGGCGATTGCCTGGTCGGCGGAAGTGACGGGGGTGGGCTTGAGAACAGCGCTCATGAGAACTCCAACAAAACAAGTTGTTTGAAAAGTGCCACTGCGTTCGGGGGTCTGACGAGACAGCAACTCACCGCGAGAACAGCAGGTGAGCGTGGTTGCGAAGGTGTCCGAGCCTCACGCCTTTGGCGCTGCAACGCTCCTCGGAACGGCGGATTTTAGCGCAGGCCGCCGCGCCGCGCGCAAGACATGCCGGCGGCCCGCCATGCCGGTGGCAGCAGCCTGCTCTTGCGCGTCTGCGAAAATCGGCGGTTCTCCTGGAGCCCCGTGTGTCATCCCCCTTCCTTGCCGAAACCCGCCGCCGTCGCACCTTCGCGATCATTTCTCACCCCGATGCCGGCAAGACCACGCTGACTGAGAAGCTGCTGCTGTTCTCGGGCGCAATCCAGATCGCAGGCTCGGTCAAGGCGCGCAAGGCGACGCGGCATGCCACCTCGGACTGGATGGAGATCGAAAAGCAGCGCGGCATTTCGGTGGCCTCGTCGGTCATGCAGATGCTCTACCGCGACCACGTGATCAACCTGCTCGACACACCGGGCCACAAGGACTTCTCGGAAGACACCTACCGCGTGCTGACGGCCGTGGACTCTGCGCTGATGGTGATCGACGCGGCCAACGGCGTCGAAGCGCAGACGCGCCGCCTGATCGAAGTCTGCCGCCAGCGCGACACGCCCATCATCACCTTCGTCAACAAGATGGACCGCGAGGTGCGCGAGCCGCTCGACATCCTCGACGAGATCGAGCGCGAGCTCGGCATGCCCTGTGTGCCGATGACCTGGCCAGTCGGCCAGGGCAAAGTCTTCGGCGGCATCATGAACCTGCGCACGCAGACCATGACGGTGTTCGATTCGGGCAAGGAGCGGCTGCCGCAGGAGTTCGAGACCATCGCATTGAGCGACCGCGACGCGCTGCTCAAGCGCTTCGGCCATGAGTTCGAGATCGCCGAGCAGAGCATGGAACTGGCGGCCGGGGCCTCGCCCGAATGGGATCGCGCCGCCTTTCTCGCCGGCAAGCAGACCCCGGTGTTCTTCGGCTCGGGCGTCAACAACTTCGGCGTGATGGAAGTGCTCGACGCGCTAGTCGACCTCGCGCCCTCGCCGCAGTCGCGCACCAGCACCACGCTGGTCAACCGCCAGCCGGTCGTGAAAGAGATCCAGCCCGAGGACAAGGATTTCGCCGGCGTCGTGTTCAAGGTGCAAGCCAACATGGACGCCAACCACCGCGACCGCATCGCCTTCGTGCGCATGGCCTCGGGCAAGTACACGCCGGGCATGCGGCTCAAGGTGCAGCGCACCGCCAAGGAGTTGCGGCCGACCAGCGTCGTCACCTTCATGAGCCAGCGCCGCGAGGCGGTGGAGGAAGCCTATGCCGGTGACATCGTGGGCTTCACCACGCATGGCGGCGTGCAGTTGGGCGACACCATCACCGACGGCGCCTCGCTGCAGTTCACCGGCCTGCCCTTCTTTGCGCCCGAGCTGTTCATGACCGTGATCCTGAAGAACCCGCTGCGCACCAAGCAGTTGCAGCAAGGCCTGGCGCAACTCGGCGAGGAGGGTGCGATCCAGGTGTTTCGCCCCGAGATGGGCGGGCCGATGCTGCTCGGCGCGGTCGGGCAACTTCAGTTCGAAGTGGTGCAGCACCGCCTGAAGGCCGAGTACGACGCCGACGTGAAGCTCGAAGGATGCCAGTACACCGGCGCCCGCTGGATCACGGCCGACACGCCGGCCGAGCTGCGCGAATTCGTCAACGCCTACCCGGCGCGCATGGCGCTCGATGCGGCCAACACGCTGGCGTACCTGTGCACCTCGCCGTACGACGTGCGCCTCGCGCAGGAGCGCTTTCCGAAGATCCATTTCCATCCGCTGCGGGAGCACGCGGGGCTGGCGCTGCAGACGGCGGGGTGATGTGACCCCCACGCTCGGCACTGCCGTGTCCTCGCTGCCCCCCGAGGGGGCGCAGCCCGCCTTGGGGCGGCCCGGCGGCGGGCTGATGTGACCCCCACGCTCGGCACTGCCGTGTCCTCGCTGCCCCCCCGAGGGGCGCAGCCCGCCTTGGGGCGGCCCGGCGGCGGGCTGATGTGACCCCCGCGCTCGGCACTACCGTGTCCTCGCTGCCCCCCGAGGGGGCGCAGCCCGCCTTGGGGCGGCCCGGCGGCGGGCTGATGTGACCCCCGCGCTCGGCACTGCCGTGTCCTCGCTGCCCCCCGAGGGGGCGCAGCCCGCCTTGGGGCGGCCCGGCGGCGGGCTGATGCTGCCGCTTGCGCAGTGGCCGACAGAGGCCCGCGGCGGTCTGCTCGGTGTCTTCACCGACATCGACGACACGCTGACCACCCATGGCGCGATCACGCCCGATGCGCTGCAGGCGCTGGCCGACCTGAAAACCGCCGGCCTGCACGTCGTCGCCATCACCGGGCGCCCGGTCGGCTGGAGCGAGCCCTTCGCGGCCGCCTGGCCGATCGATTCGATCGTCGCGGAAAACGGCGCGGTCGCATTGATGCGGCAAAGCGACGGCACGCTCGCCAGGCGCTACCAGCAGGACGCCGCTGCACGCGCCGCCAACTTCGCACGCATGCAGGAGGTGCTGGCGCGCATCGAGCGCGAAGTGCCCGGCGCGGTGCGTGCCACCGACTCGCCCGGCCGCGAATGCGACATCGCGATCGACCACAGCGAGTTCACGCAGCTGAGCGACGCCCAGATCGACAAGGTCGTCATGCGCATGCGCGGCGACGGCATGCATGCCACGGTGAGCAGCATCCACATCAACGGCTGGTATGGCGAGCACAACAAGCTCGAGGGCGCGCGCTGGATCGTGCGCGAACTGTGGGGGCGAGACCTCAATAAAGAGATGGATCGCTGGGCCTATGTGGGCGACTCGACCAACGACCAGCTGATGTTCGACACCTTTGTGCATAGCATCGGCGTGGCGAACATCGCCCGCTTCGTGCCGCACCTGGCGCACCTGCCGCGCTATGTGACGCAAGGAGAGCGCGGCGCGGGATTCACTGAAGTCGCGCGAGCAGTTCTAAGCCAGATCGCCCCCCAGCGCCCGTCCGATGGTCGCGAGTAGCCATCCATTCAACAGCGTTCGTGTGGACGCGCTCACTGGCCCTTGGCCAGCCCCAGCTTCTCGATGATCACCTTCTCGCGGGCCACAGTGTCCTTGGCGAACTGGGTGTACTGCGCCGAGCTCTTGTAGTCGGGCAGCATGTCGTACTTGCCCAGCACGCCGACGTAGCTGGGCTCTTCCATCGCCTGCTTGAAGGCGTCGTGCAGCTTCTTCACCACCTCGGGCGGCGTGCCCTTCGGCGCGCCGATGCCGAACGGCGAGTTCTGCACGATGTCGATGCCCAGCTCCTTCAGCGTTGGCGCGTCGGGGAACTTGGCCAGGCGTTTCTCGCCCCAGGTGTTGAGCACGCGCAGCTTGCCGGCCTCGACCTGCGGCGCAAAGCCGGTACTGTCGGCGGCCGCCATGAGCTGGCCGCTGAGCACCGCCAGCGACAGGTCGGCGCTGCCCTTGTACGGCACGTGCTGCAGTTCGATGCCTACCTTCTGTGCGATCAGCTCCGTGGTCAGGTGCGGGCTGGTCAGCGTGCCGGTGGAGCCGTAGGTGAGCTTGCCCGGGTTGGCCTTGGCATAGGCGACGAAGTCGCCCCAGTTCTTGAACGGGCTGTCGGTCGGCACCACGATGCCGAAGGCATAGCCGGTGACGTTGATGACGTAGCTGATGTCCTTGATCGGATCCCAGTTGATCTTGGTGGTGTAGCCGAGGCGGAACACGCCGAGAGGGATCTGGCCGATCGTGTAGCCGTCCGGCGCGGTGGTCTGCAGCGCCTGCGCTGGCAGGGTGCCGCCGGCGCCGGGCTTGTTTTCGATGATCACCGGCTGGCCGAGGATCTTCGAGGCGTTGTCGGCGAGCTGGCGCATCGTGATGTCGGTCGGCCCGCCCGCGGGGAAAGCGATCACCAGCTTGATCGGCTTGGCCGGAAAGGCTTGCGCCCAGGCGGCGAGGGGCGCGGCGGCGGTCAAGGCGACGAGCATCGTGGCGCGCAGCAACAGGGAGCGAGGAATCATGCGGAAGTCTCCAGAAAAGGTCACCAGCCATTGGGCCGGCTCAGGTGGCAACCAGCAATCCGTGAAGTCCCGGGGCGGGTCGCCCGCGCGTCATGCCGCCTGCTCGAAGCCTTCGAGCACGTTGACGGCGTTCACGCCGACCTCGGCCACGGCATAGCCGCCTTCGAACACGAACACGGTCGGCAGGCCGGCGCGCGCCAGGTCTTCGCCGACCGCCAAATAGTCGGCGCTTTGCAGGGTGAAGCCGGCAATCGGATCGTTGGCGAAGGTGTCGAGGCCGAGTGACACCACCAGGGCATCCGGCCTGAACGCGGCAATTCCTTGCAGCGCCGTCGCCAGTGCTTCGCGCCATGCGGCAAAGCCGGTGCCGCGCGGCAGCGGCAGGTTGCGGTTGCAGCCCAGCCCGGCGCCGGCGCCCTGCTCGTCCGCATAGCCGAGGTAGTACGGGTACTCGGTGTGCGGATCGCCGTGCAGGCTGGTGAAATGCACGTCGGCCCGTTCCCAGAAGATCGCCTGCGTGCCGTTGCCGTGGTGGTAGTCGATGTCGAGCACCGCAACCCGCGCCATGCCGGCGTCGCGCAGGGTCTGCGCCGCGATCGCCGCGTTGTTCAGAAAGCAGTAGCCGCCGAAGAAGTCGGCGCCCGCATGGTGGCCGGGCGGGCGCGTCAGCGCGAAAGCGGCGCGGTCGCCGGCCAGCAGGCGCTGCGCCGCGGCAATGGCACAGCCCGCGCCTGCATGCGCCGCAGCCCATGTGCCGGAGGTCAACGGCGAACCCGCGTCGTACGAGAACAGGCCCATGCGCGCCGCAAAGCTCGCCGGCAGCACGTCGCTGCGGAAGGTGCGGATCGGCCAGTACGAGGGAAACGCGTCGCGCCCCGCGTTGGCCGGATCCAGCGCCACCCACTCGGCCCAGGCGCCGCGCAGGAAATCGACATAGCGCGGCGCATGCACCCGCGCGATGACCGTGTCGTCGAACATGCCCGGCGTTTCGATCGCACCGAGTCCGCGCCGCTTCAGTTCCTGCAACACGAAGTCGGCACGCGCCGGCACTTCGAAACACGGCACCAGTTCGCCGCGGAACATCTCGAGCTTGCCGTGGTGCAGGGTGTGCTGGTCGTTGTAGAGCGTGCGCATGCGGTGGTGCCGGTCAAAGCACCGCAGTTTATCGACGCACCCCTCACATCACGCCCGCGCCAGCACCGGCCCGAGCGCCACCCCCGTGTGTGTGCCGATCCGCACCACCTCTTCGGGCGGGGCCGCGGCGACGATGCGGCCGCCGGCATTGCCGCCTTCGGGCCCGAGATCGATGATCCAGTCGGCCTCGGCGATCACGTCGAGGTCGTGCTCGATCACCACCACGCTGTGGCCGCCGTTCACCAGGCGGTGCAGCACGTGAATGAGCTTCTCGACGTCGGCCATGTGCAGGCCCACGGTGGGTTCGTCCAGCACGTAGAGCGTGTGCGGCGCCTTGTTGCCGCGGCGCGTGACGTCGTCGCGCACCTTGCTGAGTTCGGTCACCAGCTTGATGCGCTGCGCCTCGCCGCCGCTCAGCGTCGGTGACGGCTGGCCAAGCGTTAGGTAGCCCAGCCCGACGTCCTTCAGCAGTTGCAGCGGATGGCTGATGTTCGGCATGGCCGCAAAGAAGTCGACCGCCTCGTCCACCTCCATCTGCAGCACCTCGCCGATGCTTTTTCCGCGCCAGCTCACGGCCAGCGTTTCGGGGTTGAAGCGCGCGCCGTGGCAGACCTCGCAGGGCACCTTCACGTCGGGCAGAAAGCTCATCGCGATGGTGCGGATGCCGGCGCCGTCGCAGCCCGGGCAGCGGCCTTCGCCGGTGTTGAAGCTGAAGCGCGCCGGGCCGTAGCCGCGCGCCCTGGCTTCGAGTGTGTCGGCAAACAGTTTGCGGATCGTGTCCCAGAAGCCGATGTAGGTGGCGGGGCAACTGCGCGGTGTCTTGCCGATCGGCGTCTGGTCGACCTCGAGCACGCGGTCGATGGTTTCGTAGCCCTCGACCTTGGCGCTGCCTGTCCAGGCCGGCCGCTTGCCCGCGGCATCGGCATCGCGCCCGGCCTTGGTCATGCGCTGGATCACGACCGCCTGCACGTTGGTCAGCAGCACGTCGCGCGCGAGCGTCGACTTGCCGGAACCGCTTACGCCCGTGATCGCGACCAGGCGGTGCAGCGGCAGGGTCGCCGTGATGTCCTGCAGGTTGTGCAGGTCGGCGCCGCGCACCGTCAGCCAGCTCTGAACTCCCTCCCCTTCCGGGGGAGGGAGCAAGACCAGACGCCGCGGTTGCAGCGGATGCCTGATCGCATCGCGCAGGTAGCGTCCGGTCTGCGAATCGGCGGCCGCCTGGATGTCGGCCACCGAGCCCTCGGCCACCAGCCGGCCGCCGCGCTTGCCGGCGCTCGGGCCGATGTCGATGATGTGGTCGGCGCGGCGGATGGTGTCTTCGTCGTGCTCCACCACCACCAGCGTGTTGCCCTTGTCGCCGAGCTTGTGCAGCGCGTTCAGCAGGATCTGGTTGTCGCGCGCATGCAGGCCGATGGTCGGCTCGTCGAGCACGTAGCAGACGCCCTGCAGATTGCTGCCGAGCTGCGCCGCCAGGCGGATGCGCTGCGCTTCGCCGCCACTCAAGGTCGGCGCGCCGCGGTCGAGCGTGAGGTAGCCGAGGCCCACTTCTTCCAGGAACTCGAGACGGCTCTTGATCTCGGGCACCAGGTCGCGCGCGATCTCGGCATCGCGGCCGACCAGCGCCAGGCCCTCGAACCATTTGCGGATGTCGGTCACGCTCATGCGCGCGATCTCGGTGATGCCGACGCCGCCCGTGCCGTCGGCGATCGACGCGCCGAAGCCCACCGCGCGTGCCGTCGCGTTCAGGCGCGTGCCTTCGCAGGTCGGGCACGCGGTGTCGCCCACGTCTTCGGCCTCGGGCTCGGCAAAGGTCTGCTCGCGCCCTTTCTGGTCGTCGGCCAGCACCGAGTCGTCGTACACCTTGCGTTGGTCTTTGGTGAGCTTGACGCCGGTGCCCACGCAGTCGGGGCACCAGCCGTGCTTGCTGTTGTAGCTGAACAGGCGCGGGTCGAGTTCCGCGTAGCTGGTGCTGCAGATCGGGCAGGCGCGCAGCGTCGAAAACACCTGCACCCGGCCGATGCCGGTGGTCGGCGCGCCGGCCATCATCGCGGCCTTGAGGCCGGTCAGCTCGCTCAGCACATGCAGCACGCCCTTGCCGTGCTCGAGCGCCCGGGCCAGCGCCTCGCGCAGCGACGTTTCGTTCTCGGGCAGCACATCGAGGCTGGCCACCGGCAGCTCGATGCTGTGTTCCTTGAAGCGGTCGATGCGCGGGAAATTGAGCGTCGGCAGGAAGCCGCCGTCCACGCGCAGGTGCGTGTAGCCGCGCGGCCGAGCCCAGTCGGCCAGCTCGGTGTAGACGCCCTTGCGGTTGCTCACCAGCGGCGCGAGCAGGCCGATGTGCTGACCCTTGAAGGTCTTGAGCAACTGCGCCGCGATGCTGTCCGGCGTTTGCGGCCGCACCGCCGCGCCGTCGTGGATGCAGTGCTGGATGCCGAGCTTGACGTACAGCAGGCGCAGGAAATGCCACACCTCGGTGGTGGTGCCGACCGTGCTCTTGCGCCCGCCGCGCGAGAGGCGCTGCTCGATCGCCACCGTGGGCGGAATGCCGTAGACCGCATCGACTTCCGGCCGGCCGGCCGGCTGCACGATGCTGCGCGCGTACGCGTTGAGCGATTCGAGGTAGCGGCGCTGCCCTTCGTTGAACAGGATGTCGAAGGCCAGCGTCGACTTGCCGGAACCGCTGACGCCCGTGACCACGCTGAACTTGCCGCGCGGGATGTCGACCGTGAGGTTCTTCAGGTTGTGCTCGCGCGCATTCACGATCTGAATGGCTCCCTCGCCACCGCTGCCGGCCCCCACCCCTGCCCTCCCCCGGGAGGGGAGGGAGTAAGAGGCGCGCGGCTCGGCGGCAAGGCGCGATGGCCCGAGCGCGAGCTCGTAGTCGCGCAGCGCGTCGCCGGTGAAGGAGCCCTTCAACTCGCGCACATGCTCCGGCGTGCCTTCGGCCACCACCTGGCCGCCGCCCTCGCCGCCTTCGGGCCCGAGGTCGATCAGCCAGTCGCTTGCGCGGATCACGTCGAGGTTGTGCTCGATCACCACCAGCGAATGGCCGGCGTCGAGCAGCTTGCGCAGCGCACGCATCAGGCGCGCGATGTCGTCGAAGTGCAGGCCGGTGGTCGGTTCGTCAAACAAAAACAGCGTGCCCTTGCGCGCCAGCGCCTGCTTGCTGGCGCTGCCATTCTTCGCGGCCTCGGCCAGGAAGCCCGCGAGCTTGAGGCGCTGCGCCTCGCCGCCCGACAGCGTCGGCACCGGCTGGCCGAGCTTCACGTAGTCGAGCCCGACATCGACGATCGGCTGCAGCACGCGCAGCACGTCGCGGTCGGCCACGAACAACACGGCGGCCTCGGCCACCGTGAGGTCGAGCACGTCCGCCACGTTGAGCGCGCGGCCCGCCCGTTCAATGGCCACTTCCAGAATCTCGGGACGGTAGCGCTTGCCGTCGCAGTCGGGGCAGCGCAGGTACACGTCGCTCAGGAACTGCATTTCCACATGCTCGAAGCCCGAGCCACCGCAGGTGGCGCAGCGGCCGTCGCCACTGTTGAAGCTGAACTTGCTCGCGGTGTAGCCGCGCTGGCGCGACAGCGGCGCGGTGGCAAAGATCTCGCGCACCGCGTCCCATGCGCCGACATAGCTCGCGGGATTCGAGCGCGCGGTCTTGCCGATCGGCGACTGGTCGACGAACACCACGTCGCTCAGGTGGTCGGCGCCCAGCAGCCGGTCGTGCGCTCCCGGTGTTTCGGTCGCCTTGCCGAAGTGGCGCATCAACGCCGGTGCCAGCACGTCCTGGATCAGCGTCGACTTGCCGGAGCCGCTGACGCCGGTGACGACCACCAGCCGCTGCAGCGGGATCTCGACCGTCACGTTCTGCAGGTTGTGCTCGCGCGCGCCTTCCAGGATGAGTCGGTGCGTGTTCTCGCTCACGAGGCGCTTGAAACCCATGCCGATCTGCTTGCGGCCGCCCAGGTAGGCGCCGGTGAGCGTGTCGGCGTTGCGCAGTGCGTCGACGCTGCCGTCGAACACGATCTGGCCGCCGCGGATGCCGGGGCCGGGGCCCATGTCGATCACGCGGTCGGCCGCCAGCATCACGGCCGGATCGTGCTCGACCACCACCAGCGTGTTGCCGGCATCGCGCAGCCGCAGCATCGCCTCGGTGATGCGGCTCATGTCGCGCGGATGCAGGCCGATGCTGGGCTCGTCGAGCACGAACAGGGTGTTGACCAGCGAGGTGCCGAGCGCCGTCGTGAGGTTGATGCGCTGCACCTCGCCGCCGCTCAGCGTGCGGCTCTGGCGGTCCAGCGTGAGGTAGCCAATGCCCACGTCGTGCAGGTAGCGCAGTCGCGTAGTGATTTCCTCGAACAGCAGCTTGAGGGCTTGCGCGTCGCCATGGCTTGCTCCTTCCCCCTTTGGGGGAAGGTTGGGATGGGGGTTGGCAGCGGACGATTCGAACGCCGCTTGCCCCCACCCCTGCCCTCCCCCGGCGGGGGAGGGAGCCTGCCTATCGAAGAAGCGCCGCAGCCGCTCGATCGGCAGCAGCATGAGGTCGTGCAGGCACAGGCCCGGCAGCGCCTCGAGCTGCGCACGCGTCCAGTCGACGCCGACTGGCATGTAGCGCTTTTCCGGCGGCAGCACCGCGTCGGCGTCTTCCTTGCTACCGATGCGCCACAACAGGCTATCAACCTTAAGCCGGGCGCCGGCGCAGGTCGGGCAGGGCGTATAGCTGCGGTATTTGGACAAGAGCACGCGGATGTGCATCTTGTAGGCCTTGCTCTCCAGATAGCCGAAGAAGCGCCGCACGCCGTACCACTGCTGGTTCCACTTGCCCTTCCAGTGGGGCGAGCCTTCGATGACCCAATGCTTCTGCTCGGCCGTGAGCTTGCCCCAGGGCGTGTCGCGCGGGATGCCCGCCGCCTCGGCGTGGTGCATCAGGTCGTCCTGAGCTTCTTTCCAGGCCGGCGTCTGGATGGTCTTGATGGCGCCAGCGCGCAGGGTGAGCTTGTCGTTGGGAATCACCAGGCCCAGGTCGACCCCGATCACGCGGCCGAAGCCGCGGCAGGTTTCGCAGGCGCCGACGGCCGAATTGAAAGAGAACATCGACGGGATCGGATCACCATAGCGGATGTCGCTCTCCGGGCAGTGCAGGCCGGTGGAGAACTTCCAGATCTCGCCGGATGTGGCCCCCACGCTCCCCACTGCGTGTGGTTCGCTGCCCCCCGCGGGGGCGACCCCGCCTTGGGGCGGCCCGGCGGCGGGGCGGGCGCCCTCTTCCGCCGCCAGCGCGTAGACCGTGAGGCGCCCTGCCCCGCGCTTCAACGCGGTCTCGATCGCCTCCAGCACCCGGACGCGCTCGGCGCCGGCGATGCGAAAACGGTCGGCCACCACGTCCAGCACCTTGCGCGGCCCGGTCGGCGTGGCGACCTCGCGCTCGGCCTGCACCCGCGTGAAGCCGCTGGCCGACAGCCACTGGGTCACCTCGTCGGCGGTGGTCGTGGCCGGCAGTTCGACCGGGAAGGTCAGCACCACGCGCGGGTCGCCGGCCGCGGCGGCCCGCTCCACCAGCGCCGCGTAGATCGAGTCGGGGGAATCGTGCCGCACCGGCAGCGCAGTCTTGCGGTCGAACAGCTGCGCCGCGCGCGCAAACAACAACTTCAGGTGGTCGTTCAGCTCGGTCATGGTGCCGACCGTGGAGCGCGAGGAGCGCACCGGGTTGGTCTGGTCGATGGCAATGGCGGGCGGCACGCCCTCGACCTTGTCGACGGCCGGTTTGTCCATGCGGTCCAGAAACTGGCGCGCATAGGCCGAGAAGGTCTCGACGTAGCGGCGTTGCCCTTCGGCATAGAGGGTGTCGAACACCAGGCTCGACTTGCCCGAGCCGCTGGGGCCCGTGACCACCGTGAGCTCACCAGTGCGGATGTCGAGATCGAGGTTCTGGAGGTTGTGCTGGCGCGCGCCGCGGATCCGGATGGAGCCCTGTGTCATGAGTGCCTTGGGGGTGGGGCAGACATTCTAGGAAGTGCGGGTGTCGTATTCGTGCGATGCGTCACATGCTGGGTCGGCGGGCAGGGGTTTTCCCGGATGGGCTGGAAGTGCGACTCGGTAACAAATACTCACACTTGCGCCGGCCGCGTCCGTCGCCCCCAAATTTCTCTTCTCAAAGGTACCCAATGAAGAAAGTGCGCGTTCTCTGCGCGGCCGGATTGCTAGGCCTCGGCGCCGTCAGCGCTGCCGCCCAGATCCTGATCGGCCAGACCGCCGCCATCACCGGCGCGGTGGCGGCCAACATGCAGGAAACCATTGCCGGTGCGCAACTGGCGATCGACCACGCCAACGGCCAGGGCGGCATCCACGGCGAGCAGATCGAGATCGTGCGCCTGGACGACGGTTTCGACGTCAAGCGCGCCGGTGAAAACGCCCGCGTGCTGATCGAGGAAAAGAAGGTCGTCGCACTATTCCTGAGCCGCGGCACGCCGCACACGCAGGCCATCATTCCCTGGCTCGATAAACACGGCGTGGCGCTGATCGGGCCGTCCACCGGCGCCATGGTGCTGCACAAGCCGGTGCAAAAGCATGTGTTCAACGTGCGCTCTACCTATCAGCGCGAAGCGGAAAAGGCGGTGACGCACCTGCACACCGTCGGCATCGAACGGATCGCCGTGGTGCACGCCTCCGACTCGTTCGGCAAGGACGGCCTCGACGGCGCCGCCACCGGCTTCACCAAGGCCAAGAAGGAGCCGGTGGTCGTGGTCCCCGCGGATCGCGACAAGCCCGACTACGCCGCCATCGTGGCGGCGCTGGCCAAGGCCAACCCGCAGGCCGTGCTGTGGATCGGTTCGGGCAGCGCGGTGGTCGACGGCATCAAGGCATTGCGCGCCTCCGGCTCGTCGGCGCAGGTCGTCACGCTGTCGAACAACGCATCGACCGGCTTCATCAAGCAGCTCGGCGAAGCGAGCCGCGGCGTGATCGTGACGCAGGTGTTCCCCTCGGAGCGCGCCACGGCCCAACCGCTGGTGAAGGAGGCGACGGCGCTGGCGCAGGCCAAGGGGCAAACCGAACTGTCGCCAGCCACGCTGGAAGGTTTCGCCGCCGGCAAGGTGCTGGTCGAGGCCCTGCGCCGCGCCGGCCCGAAGCCCTCACGCGCGAAGGTTCTCGCAGCGCTGGACACCATTCGCGGCTTCGACCTCGGCGGCGGCATGGAAATCAGCTACTCGCCGCAGGATCACTCCGGCATCGATTTCGCCGACCTGGCGATCATCAGCGACGGCCGCTTCAAGCGCTGAGGCCCGGCGCTACGGCGCTACCTGCTACCTACTACCTACTACTTGGGCGCGCTGGGGGCAGGCGCGGGCTCGGGCGCGTGCGTTGCCTCGGCCTCGGTGCCGTGCTTTTCGCCCGACATGTCGATCTTGTCGCCGCCCTTGCTGATGACGAACAGTGCGATGGCGGCAAAGATGACGAAGCCGACGACGAGTTTCCACATGGGTCTTATCTCCTGGATGGTTCAAGAAAAAGGCCTCATGCAGGTGGCATGAAGCCTTTTTGTTCAACAGTCAGGTGAAGCGTGAGTGCTTCGCCAGAACACCGCGGAACCGGCTTTGCCGGTCCGCGGGTGTTGCCCCCGGTGAGGGGGAAGGTCAGGTCAGTTAATCATTCGCGTAGATGTCGACGTCCTTGGTCTCGCGCACGAACAGCGTGCCGATCACCAGCGTCATGGCCGCGATGATGATCGGGTACCAGAGGCCGTTGAACATGTTGCCGGTGCTGGCCACGATGGCGAACGAGATGGGTGGCAGCAACCCGCCGAACCAGCCGTTGCCGATGTGGTACGGCAGGCTCATCGAGGTGTAGCGGATCCGCGTCGGGAACAGCTCGACCAGCATCGCGGCGATCGGGCCATAGACCATCGTCACCAGCAGCACCAGCCAGAACAGCAGCGCGACCATCATTCCCTTGTTCATCTTGGCCGGATCCGCCTTGGACGGATAGCCGGCAACCTTGAGGTCGTCACCGACCACCTTCTTGAAGGCGGCGATTTCCTTGACCGAGGTTTCGTCGAACTTGGAGTTCACCACGTTGCCGATCGGCGCTTCGGCCGTCTTGTCGCCGATCTTGACGATCGCCTTGGAGCCCGGCGCACCCGCGATGTTCTCGTAGCTCACCGAGTTCTGCGACAGGTAGCGCTTTGCGATGTCGCAGGAGCTGCGGAAGTCGATTTCACGCGCCACCGGGTTGCCCTGGAACGAGCAGCTCGCCTGATCCGCCGTCACGGTCACTGCGGCCGTGGCCTGCGCCTTCATCAGATCCGGGTTGGCCGCTTCGGCCAGCATCTTGAACACCGGGAAATAGGTCAACACCGCCAGCAGACAGCCGGCCATGATGATCGGCTTGCGGCCGATCTTGTCGGACAGCGTCCCGAACACGACGAAGAACGGCGTGCCGAGCAGCAGCGAGGCCGCGATCAGCAGGTTGGCCGTGGTGTTGTCGACCTTGAGCTGTTGCGTCAGGAAGAACAGCGCATAGAACTGGCCCGAGTACCAGACCACGGCCTGGCCGGCGGTCAGGCCCACCAGCGCGAGGATGACGATCTTGAGGTTCTTCCACTGGCCGAACGATTCCGACAGCGGGGCCTTCGAGGTCTTGCCTTCGGCCTTCATTTTCTGGAAGGCAGGCGATTCGCTCAGGCTCAACCGGATCCACACCGAGATGCCGAGCAGTGCGATCGAGACGAGGAACGGAATGCGCCATGCCCAGTCGGCAAAGGCCGCTTCGCCAAGGCCGACCCGCACGCCCAGGATCACCAGCAGACTCAGGAACAGCCCGAGCGTGGCGGTGGTCTGAATCCACGAGGTGTAGGCACCGCGCTTGCCGTGCGGCGAATGCTCGGCCACATAGGTGGCTGCACCGCCGTACTCGCCGCCGAGCGCCAGGCCCTGCAGCATGCGCAGCGCGATCAGGATCACCGGCGCCGCGACGCCGATGGTCGCGTAGCTGGGCAGCAGGCCGACGATGAAGGTCGACAAGCCCATGATCAGGATCGTGACCAGGAAGGTGTACTTGCGGCCGATCATGTCGCCCAGACGGCCGAACACGATGGCGCCGAACGGGCGCACCAGGAAGCCGGCCGCAAATGCCAGCAGGGCGAAGATGAAGGCCGCGCCTGCATCCAGTCCGCTGAAGAACTGCTTGGCGATGATGGGTGCCAGCGAACCGTAGAGGTAGAAGTCGTACCACTCGAACACAGTGCCCAGCGAGGAAGCGAAGATGACCTTCTTTTCCTCCTTTGACATGGGTCGGGGCGCCGGATGCGGAACCCCCTTGGAATCCAGTGTGGCTGCCATTGCTTCGTCTCCTGTGGAAATGCGGGATGCAGGCCTCACCGCGAGACCGCCCCGCATTCTTGGAGAGACGACTGACCCGAGACTTTCGCCAAACTGACAGGCGCTTACAAACTAGGGTGAAACCCCCGCCGGCAATTTCAGGATGCAAGAAACTCAGCGATTGCTGCGCAGCGACGAAGGCCGCTGCGCCGCGGCGTGCCACTGCGGCCCGTCGAACCAGGCGTCGCCCATGAGTGCTGCGCGCAGCATCGCGAGGCCGTCGAAACCCCAGATCAGGCGATCGTCGACGGCAAAGGCCGGCACGCCGAACACGCCGCGCGCGATCGCCTCGTCGGTGTTGACCTTGAGCTGCGCCTTGACCGCATCGCTGCCGGGCTCGCGCTGCAGGGTGAGCCCGGCCTCGAGCGCCGCCAGCCGGCCGGCATCGGTGGCTTCGCCGCCGCCACGCCAGACATCACGAAAGAGGGTCTCGACCACATGGCGGCTCACCGTGCCATCGGGCGAGGTCGCGAGCGACAGCCGCAGGTGCGCGAGCGGGTTGTAGGGGTGCGACGCCGGCATCTCGATCGGAATGCCGTGCGCATGGCCGAGCCACAGCACCTGCCGGTACGTCCATTCGCGCTTGGACGGGATCTCGGCCGGGCCGAGCTGGCCATGGTGCTTGAGCACCGCACCCAGCAACAGCGGCTTGTAGGCCACGCTGTAACTCAGGCCCTCGAGCGCTTCGGGCAGCCGCTCGAACGCGAGGTACGCATAGGGCGAGATGAAGTCCAGATAGAAAGTAACGTGCTTCATGCCGTGGTCTCCGAGATGCGCTGCGCAATATGCACCCATACCTGCCGCTTGTCCGCTTCGCCCATGCGGCTCCACCCGGCAATCTCGCCGAGCGTGCGAAAGCAGCCTTCGCACAGCGAGGGCGTCGCTGCGCTCATGCGGCACACCGAGATGCAGGGCGACGGTATGGGTTCGGAGTCAAAGAGGCCTACAGCGCCAATCCGGTGGGCGCGCGCAACGAGCAGATCCATTGCGTCCTGCGTCGTCACACCACGTCCGCCACGGGGCCGCCGGTGAGGCGTTCGAGATCCTGCGGCGCGAGGCGCACCAACGCTTGCGGATGGCCGGCGCCCTGCAGCAGGCGGGCCACGCGTTGAACGGTTTCAGGCAGGGAATGGAGTTCGGCGCCGCACATCAGCCGGCCCGCTTGGTTCTGATCGCCTTCGACGCGCGCGAGTTCGGCTCGCGCCCCAGAGCCTGGCTGATGTAGACGCCTGCGTCGATCAGGCGGTCGAGGTCGATCCCGGTCTCGATGCCCATGCCGTGCAGCATGTAGACCACGTCTTCGGTCGCGACGTTGCCGGTGGCGCCCTTGGCATACGGGCAGCCGCCGAGGCCAGCCGACGAGGTGTCGAACTGCCACACACCCATCTCGAGGCTGGCCAGCGTGTTGCCCAGCGCCTGGCCGTACGTGTCGTGGAAGTGGCCGGAGATGTCGTCGATGCCGTAGTGCGCCAGCGTGGCCTCGACGGCGCGCTGCACCTTGACCGGCGTGCCGGCGCCGATGGTGTCGGCCACGCCGACATGCTGCACGCCGATGCCCTTCATCAGACCCGCGAGCCTGCCGACGGCTTCGGGGGCGACCTCGCCCTCGTACGGGCAGCCGACCGTGCACGACATCGCGCCGCGCACGTAAATGCCCTTCTCGCGCGCCGCTGCCACCACGGGCGCGAAGCGCTCGATGCTTTCGGCGATGGAGCAATTGATGTTCTTCTGGCTGAAAGCCTCGGTGGCAGCGCCGAACACCACGATCTCGTCGGGCCATTCGTTGCGCGGCGCGGCAATGGCGGCCTCGAAGCCCTTCATGTTCGGCGTGAGCACCGAATAGCGCACGCCCGGCTTGCGCGTGATGCCGTGCATCACGGCAGCGTTGTCGGCCATCTGCGGCACCCACTTGGGGCTGACGAAACTGGTGACCTCGATCTCGCGCAGGCCGGCGTCCTGCAGGCGGTGCACGAGGCCGATCTTGATGTCGGCGGCCACCGGCTGCTTCTCGTTCTGCAGGCCGTCGCGCGGGCCGACATCGACGATCTTGACTCTGGCTGGCAATTTCATAAACGTCTCCAAGAGAGTCCGGGTTCAGTATCCGCGGTTGGCGTCGACGACGCCGGGGAGGTCGTCGAAACCCGTACCCGCCTCCACGGCACGGATCTTGGCCGCGATCTGCGCGATCGACTCGTCGCGCAGGGTGCGGGCCGATGCATGCGGCGTCACCGTGATCTTCGGGTGGCGCCAGAACGGGTGCTCGGGTGGCAGCGGCTCCACCTCGAACACGTCGAGCGTGGCGCCGGCCAGCCGGCCTTCGTCGAGCAGGGGAATCAGTTCGTCTTCGGCCAGGTGGCCGCCGCGCGCGACGTTGATCACGTAGCCGCCGGGCAACAGCTTCGAAAGCGTTTCGCGCCGCAGGATGTGGCGCGTGTCGGGCGTCAGCGGCAGCAGGCACACCAGCACGCGGCTGGCCGCCAGGAATTCGTCGAGGCCCGCCTCGCCCGCGAAGCAGCGGATGCCTTCGATCTGCCTGGGGGAGCGGCTCCAGCCGTTGACCGGAAACTCGAACTGCGCCACCGCTTTCGCGACCCGCTCGCCCAGCACGCCCAGCCCCATGATGCCGACCGGAAAATCCCGCCGCAGCCTCGGTTTGCGAAAGCTCCAGCGGCCTTCGCCGGCGTCGGCTTGGTAGCCGTCGAACTCGCGGAAGTGCCGGATCAGTGCGTGGCACACGTACTCGGCCATCTGCACCGACATGCCGGCATCGTCGAGTCGCACGATGCGGGTCGATGCCGGCACGCGCAGCTTGAGCAGCGCGTCCACACCGGCGCCGATGTTGAAGATGCCGCGCAGCGCGGGCTGCTCGTCGATGAACTGCTGGGACGGCGCCCACACCACCGCGTGGTCGGCCGGCGCGGCGCCGGGCTGCCAGGCTTCGATGTCGGCATGCGGCAGTTCGCGGCGAAGGCCGGCGATCCAGGCGTCGGGGCGTTCGGGGATGGAAACGGTAATTCGCATGCCTGCGAGCTTAGCGATGACTCAGGCGGCGGGCGTCGCGATGCGCAGCAGCTCCGCGCCTTCGGTCACCTGGTCGCCCGGCGCATACAGCAGTTCCTCGACCGTGCCATCGGCCGGCGCGGCGATGGTGTGCTCCATCTTCATGGCCTCCATCACGGCCAGCGGCTGGCCTTTGGCGACCTTGTCGCCGGACTTGACCGCGAAGGACACCACCTTGCCCGGCATCGGCGCGGTGAGGCGGCCGCCTTCGGCATGTGTGTCGCCGGCATGCGCCAGGCGGTCGATCGCCAGGATTTTGGTGGCCCCGTGCGCCGCGAAGACGTGCGCGACGGCCTCGTTGGCATACACGTCCAGGGTGTGGCGCGCGCCGTTGAACGACACCTCGAACTGCCCGTCCGGCAGCCGCCCGATCTCGAGCGGCCCCGACACATCGCCCACGGCGAGCATCAGCGCGCCGTCGTGCAGGTAGCGCAGCGTGGCGCTCTGCGGCGCGCCGCGGAATTCGAACGAAAAGATGCGCTGCGCGACGCCCAGCGAGCGCCAGCCATCGCGGCGGCTGAACGGGTCGCCGGTGTTGGTCGCGCGTTCGTCCAGCAGCGTGCGCGCGATCGATGCGGCCGCCGCCAGCGGCAGGCCGAGCGGTTCGCGGTCGAACAGCACCGCGCGCTCGCGCTCGATCAGCGCCGTGTCGAGATTCGCGTTGGCGAACGAATCGGTGGCGAGGATGCCGCGCAGGAACTGCACGTTGGTCGACACGCCCACGATGTGCACCTGCGCCAGTGCCGCGTCGAGCCGCGCCAGCGCCTCGGTGCGCGTGCTGCCGTGCACGATGAGCTTGGCAATCATCGAGTCGTAGAACGGCGAGATCTCGCCGCCCTCGCGCACACCGTCGTCGATGCGCACGCGGCTGCGCTGGAACGCGGTGTGCTGCGGCTTGCGATAAACGTGCAACGAGCCGGTTGCGGGCAGGAAGTTGTTGTCGGGGTTCTCGGCGCAGATGCGCGCCTCGATCGCGTGGCCGTGGATCCGCAGTTCGCCCTGCTGCAGCGGCAGTGGCTCGCCGAACGCGACGCGCAGTTGCCACTCGACCAGGTCGAGCCCGGTGATGGCTTCGGTGACAGGGTGCTCGACCTGCAGCCGCGTGTTCATCTCCATGAAGAAAAAGTTCATGGCGCCGCCGTCACGCTGCTCCACGATGAACTCGACCGTGCCCGCGCCCACGTAGTTGACCGCCTTGGCAGCTGCCACCGCCGCCGCGCCCATCTCCTGGCGCATGGCCTCGGTCATGCCCGGGGCGGGCGCCTCTTCGAGCACCTTCTGGTGGCGCCGCTGCACCGAGCAGTCGCGCTCGAACAGGTAGACGCAATTGCCGTGCGTGTCGCCGAACACCTGGATCTCGATGTGGCGCGGACGCTGCACGTACTTCTCGATCAGCACCGCGTCGTCGCCGAAGCTGTTGATCGCCTCGCGCTGGCACGAGGCCAGCGCCGCCGCGAAGTCGGCGCTCTTGTCGACGGCGCGCATGCCCTTGCCGCCGCCGCCGGCGCTGGCCTTGATGAGCACCGGGTAGCCGATGCGGTCGGCCTCGCGCTGCAGCAGCGCCGGATCCTGGTCGGCACCGTGGTAGCCGGGCACCAGCGGCACGCCGGCCTTTTCCATCAGCTGTTTCGATTCGGCCTTGAGGCCCATGTCCTTGATGGCCGAGGGCGGCGGCCCGATGAAGACAAGACCCGCATCCGCGCAGGCCTGTGCGAACTCTTCGTTCTCGCTGAGGAAGCCGTAGCCCGGGTGGATCGCCTCGGCGCCGGTGGCCTTGGCCGCTTCGAGGATCTTTTCCCAGCGCAGGTAGCTGTCCTTGGGCGCGCTGCCGCCGAGATACACCGACTCGTCGCAGGCACGCACATGGTTGGCATGGGCGTCGGCATCGGAGTACACGGCCACGGTGCGGATCGCCATGCGGCGCGCGGTGGCCGCGACCCGGCAGGCAATTTCCCCGCGATTCGCGATCAGGATCTTCTTAAACATTGGGGGTGTCTCCAGGAGGGGTCTTCTTGAGTTGGAACGCGGGCGTCACGCCCGGGTCGGGCTTGCCGCTGAAGATGCGCGTGACACGGCTCACCAGCCCGCGCAGGAAGCGCCAGCTCTTGCGGATCAGCCAGACGCTGAGCACCAGCACGATCACGAACAGCACGAAGAACACCAGCGGATGTGCGACGGCGAGCCAGAGGCCGGCCGGCACCATGCTGTCTTCGATCAGCGAGGCGCCGACATTGCTGAACGGCTCGGGCGAGGTGTTGATCGCAGCGCGCGTGGTGGCCTTGGCCGTGTGCGCGGTCGCGGCCAGGCCGCCGCCGACGAGCGCGGCCACCAGCGCCAGCGCCGTGTGGTCGGCGCCGAACACGCCGGCCGCGAGCGCGGCGCCGGCCGGCACGCGGATCACCGTGTGCACCATGTCCCAGAGCGAATCGAGCCCCGGGATCTTGTCGGCGAAGAACTCGACGAACACCATGAAGCCGCTCGCCGCAATTACCACCGGGTGCGCCAGCATCTGCAGGCCGCCGGGCAGCGGCACCCAGCCCAGGTAGCCGGCCAGGCCCGTCAGCAACACCACGAGGTAGAGCCGGATGCCGCTGGCCCAGCCGATCGCGCCGGCGAGCGCAAGCAGTTGGGGCATGTCGAGGGCGTTCATTTCGGCAGCAACCAGGAAGGCTTGCGTTTCTGCAAGAAGGATTGAAGGCCTTCACGCGCCTCGTCGGTGGCGCGGATGGCGGCGATGCGCCGCACCGTTTCCCGGGTCAGTTCCTCGGTGATCGGCTGGCCCGTCACGTCGCGCAGCAGCCGCTTGCATTCGCCCAGCGCCGCCGGCGCAGCGCCGGCCAGCGACTTGACGATGTCGTCCACCTTGGCGTCGAGCGCCTCGGCCGCCACCACCTCGTGCACGAGGCCGATGCGGTGCGCCTCGGCGGCCGTGAAGCGCTCGGCCGTCAGGAAGTAGCGCTGCGCCGCGCGCGCGCCCATCGCGCGGATCACATAGGGGCTGATGGTCGCGGGGATCAGGCCGATCTTGACCTCGCTCAGGCAGTAGTTCGCGCTGTCGGCCGAGATGGCGATGTCGCAGGCCGACACGATGCCCATGCCGCCCGCGTACACATCGCCCTGGATGCGCGCGACCACCGGCTTGCTGCTGTGGTGCAGTGTCTGCAGCATCGTCGCGAGGCCGCCCGCGTCCTGCAGGTTCTGCGCCTCGGTGTATTCGGCCGCCTTGCGCATCCAGTTGAGGTTGGCGCCCGCGCAGAAGGCCGGGCCACGCGCGCCCAGCACCACCACGCGCACCTGCGGCGCCGCCTCGGCCTGCGCAAAGGCGGCCGACAGCTCGCCGATGAACACGTCGTCGATCGCGTTGCGCATCTCCGGCCGGTTGAGCCAGATGCGCGCGACCGCGCCGTCCAGAGCGAGTTCGAGGGTGGTGTAGGTGCTCATGGGTGACCTGCTTCCTCTTGGATGAGATGACGCCAGTCGAGTTCAGGGCCGGGCCGCCCCATGGCGGTCAGCGCCGCGGTGATCTGGCCGCGATGGTGGGTGGCGTGATTGAAGGCGTGGCCCAGGGTCGGCCCGAAGGGGATGCGGATCTGCTCGCCGTTGAAGCGTGTGTAGGCGACCTCGCCGTCCAGGCGCGTGGCATCCAGCCCGGCCAACCAGCGACTCCATCGCGGCATTGCCGCCTTCAACGCTGCGGCCACGTCGGCGCGCGCCGCATGCAGTTCGGTGTCGAGCGCGAGCGGCAGCGAAACCTTGTCCGCGAGCCGGCCGTACCAGATGTCGTCGGTGAGCAGCAGATGGTTGACCGTGCGGTGGATCGAGTGAAAGAACAGCCCGCAATCCCGATACCACTCGTCGTCCGTCAGGTCGGCGAGATGCTCATCGAGCAGGCGATGCGTGGCCCACGCGTGGTAGCGCGCCAACGCTGCAAAGTAGTGCGCCAGCTCCATAGGACGGTCACATCCGGAAGATGCCGAACTTCGGCTCGGGGATCGGCGCATTGCGCGCGGCAGCAAGCCCCAGTGCCAGCACGCGGCGCGTGTCGGCCGGGTCGATGATGCCGTCGTCCCACAGGCGCGCGGTCGCATAGTAGGGGTGGCCCTGGTCTTCGTACTGCTGGCGGATCGGCGCCTTGAAGGCCTCCTCTTCGTCCTTGCTCCAGCTGCCGCCCTTGAGTTCGATGCCGTCGCGCTTCACCGTGGCCAGCACGCTCGCGGCCTGCTCGCCACCCATGACGCTGATGCGCGCGTTGGGCCACATCCAGAGAAAGCGCGGGCTGTAGGCTCGGCCGCACATGCCGTAGTTGCCGGCGCCGAAGCTGCCGCCGATGATGATGGTGAACTTGGGCACGTTGGCGGTGGCCACGGCCGTCACCATCTTGGCGCCGTGGCGCGCGATGCCTTCGTTCTCGTACTTGCGCCCGACCATGAAGCCGGTGATGTTCTGCAAAAACACCAGCGGTGTCTTGCGCTGGCAGCAGAGCTCGATGAAGTGCGCGCCCTTCTGCGCCGACTCGCTGAACAGGATGCCGTTGTTGGCGATGATGCCCACCGGCATACCCTCGATCTCGGCAAAGCCGCAGACCAGCGTGGCGCCGAAGCGCTGCTTGAACTCATGGAACTCGCTGCTGTCGACGATGCGGGCGATGATCTCGCGCACGTCGAAAGGCTTGCGCGTGTCGGTCGGGATCACGCCATAGAGTTCCTCGGGCGGGAACGCAGGCGCCTGCATCGCCGCAGCGGTGGCCGGCGCCGCCGCCGCGTTCAGGTTCGCCACCGCCGAGCGCGCCAGCGCCAGCGCGTGCAGGTCGTTCTGCGCCAGATGGTCGACCACGCCCGACAGCCGCGTGTGCACATCGCCACCGCCCAGGTCTTCGGCCGTGACGACCTCGCCGGTGGCCGCCTTCACCAGCGGCGGGCCGCCCAGAAAGATCGTGCCCTGGTCCTTGACGATGATCGATTCGTCGCTCATCGCCGGCACATAGGCGCCGCCGGCCGTGCAAGAGCCCATCACCACCGCGATCTGCGCGATGCCCTGCGCGCTCATCTGCGCCTGGTTGTAGAAGATGCGGCCGAAGTGGTCGCGATCCGGGAACACCTCGTCCTGGTTCGGCAGATTCGCGCCGCCCGAATCGACCAGGTAGATGCAGGGCAGGTGGTTCTGCTCAGCGATCTCCTGCGCGCGCAGGTGCTTCTTGACGGTGAGCGGGTAGTAGGTGCCGCCCTTCACCGTCGCATCGTTGCAGACGATCATGCAGTCGACGCCGCTCACGCGGCCGATGCCGGTGATCAGCCCGGCGCCGGGCGCGGACTCTGCGCCCTTGCCGTCGAGGTACATCGCATGCGCGGCCAGCGGCGCGATCTCGAGAAAGGGCGTTCCGGGGTCGAGCAGTTCGGCCACGCGGTCGCGCGGCAGCAGCTTGCCGCGCGCCACATGCTTGGCACGCGCCGTCTCGCCGCCGCCCTGCTCCACTTTCGCGAACTGCCGGTGCAGGTCATCGACCAGCGCGCGCATCGCGGCGGCATTGGCCTGGAAGTCCGCAGAGCGGGCATTCAACTTCGTCTCGAGTTTGCTCATTGAGCCCCCTTGTTCGGCACTGTCGTGTCCTCGCTTCCCCGCAAGGGAGAGCGAGCTTGCTTGAAGCGGTTCTGCGCGGCGCTCATGCGGTCTTTTCCTCGTTCAGCCCGAGCTGATCTTTCATCGCGTCGCGAATCTTGAATTTCTGGATCTTGCCGGTCACCGTCATCGGAAACTCGGTGACGAATCGGATGTATTTCGGCACCTTGTAGTGCGCGATCTGGCCCTTGCAGAAATCGCGGATCTCGGCCTCGTCGACCAGCTGATTCGGCTTCGCGATGATCCAGGCGCACAGCTCCTCGCCGTAGCGCTTGTCGGGCAGGCCGACCACCTGCACGTCCTGCACCTTGGGATGGCGGTAGAGGAACTCTTCGATCTCGCGCGGGTAGATGTTCTCGCCGCCGCGGATCACCAGATCCTTGATGCGGCCGACGATGTTGACGTAGCCCTCGTCGTCCATCGTGGCCAGGTCGCCGGTGTGCATCCACTGCTCGGCGTCGATCGCCTCGCGGGTTTTCTCTTCGTCTTCCCAGTAGCCATGCATCACCGAATAGCCGCGCGTGAGGAACTCGCCCGAGCTGCCGCGCGGCACGGTGGCGCCGGTCTCGGGGTCGACGATTCTGATCTCGATGTGCGGCTGCACCGTGCCCACGGTCGACACGCGCTTGTCCTGCGGCGTGTCGGTGCTGCTCTGGCAGCTGACCGGGCTGGTTTCGGTCATGCCGTAGGCGATGGTGATCTCGCGCAGGTTCATCTGGTCGACCACGCGCTTCATCACCTCGGTCGGGCAGGGCGACCCGGCCATGATGCCGGTGCGCAGGGTCGACATGTCGAACTCCGCAAAGCGCGGATGGTCGAGCTCGGCGATGAACATGGTCGGCACGCCGTGCAGGCCGGTGCACTTCTCGGCCTGCACCGTTTCGAGCACCGTCAACGGGTCGAAACCGTCGTTCGGGTACACGATCGTGGCGCCATGCGTGAGGCAGGCCAGGTTGCCCAGCACCATGCCGAAGCAGTGGTACAGCGGCACCGGAATGCAGAGCCGGTCTTCGGGCGTGAGCTTCATGCACTCGCCGATGAAGAAGCCGTTGTTCAGGATGTTGCGATGCGTCAGCGTCGCGCCCTTCGGGAAGCCCGTGGTGCCGCTGGTGAACTGGACGTTGATGGGGTCGGTGGCCTTCAGCGTCCGGCCAATCTGCGCGATGCGCGCGTCGCCCGGGTCGCCGCTGGCGAGCAGGGCCGAGAAGCGCTGCATGCCGGGCTGGTCCGCATCGTCCGCCTTGTCGATCCACACGGTGTGCTGCAGCAGCGGCAGCCGCTTCGGACCCAGTTCGCGCAGCATGCCGAGGTAGTCGCTGGTCTTGAACCGCGCCATCGTCACAAGCGCCTTGACGCCGACCTTGTTGAGCGCGTACTCGAGCTCCGACGTGCGGTACGCCGGGTTGATGTTGACGAGGATCAGTCCGACCTTGGCGGTTGCGATCTGCAGCAGCACCCAAGGCACGTTGTTGTGCGACCAGATGCCGACACGGTCGCCCGGCAGCAGGCCCAGGTTCAGCAACGCGCTGGCGAGCCGGTTCGAATCGGTCTGCAGCGCACGGTAGCTGAAGCGCTGGCCCTCGTGACGGCTCACGAGTGCCTCGCGCTCCGGCTGCTTCGCGACCATGTCGTCGAAGAAGGCGCCGATCGGCTGTTCGATCAGCGGGACGTCGGTGGCGCCTTTGGCGTAGCTCGGGGTCGTTGCCATGGCGCGGGCCTCAGGAGGTTTCGGCGAACAGCTCGCGGCCGATCAGCATGCGGCGCACCTCGCTCGTGCCGGCGCCGATCTCGTACAGCTTGGCATCGCGCCACAGCCGCTCGACCGGGAAATCCTTGGTGTAGCCCACGCCGCCCAATGTCTGGATCGCCTCGCCGGCCATCCAGGTCGCCTTCTCGGCCGAATACAGGATGGCGCCGGCCGCGTCCTTGCGGAAGGTACGCGCATGGTCGTTGCGGTCGCAGGCCTTGCCCACGGCGTACACATAGGCCCGCGTGGCCTGCCACGTCGAGTACATGTCGGCCAGCTTGCCCTGCATCAGCTGGAACTCGCCGATGCTCTGGCCGAACTGCTTGCGCTCGTGGATGTACGGCAGCACCGCGTCCATGCAGGCGGCCATGATGCCGAGCGGGCCGCCCGAGAGCACGGCGCGCTCGTAGTCGAGCCCGCTCATCAGCACCTTGGCGCCCATGCCTTCGCCGCCCAGCACGTTCTCTTCGGGCACTTCGCAGTTGTCGAAGAACAGCGGATAGGTGTTGCTGCCGCGCATGCCGAGCTTGTCGAGCTTGGTGCCGGCCGAGAAGCCCTTGAAGCTTTTCTCGACGATGAAGGCCGTCATGCCGCGCGCGCCCATCTCAGGCTCGGTCTTGGCATAGATCACCAGCGTGTCGGCATCTCCGCCGTTGGTGATCCACATCTTGGCGCCGTTGAGTACGTAGCGGTCGCCCTTCTTCTCGGCCTTGAGCTTCATGCTCACGACGTCGGAGCCGGCGTTCGGCTCGCTCATGGCCAGTGCGCCGACGTGCTCGCCGCTCACCAGCTTGGGCAGGTATTTCTTCTTCTGGGCTGCGCTGCCGTTGCGGTGGATCTGGTTCACGCACAGGTTGGAGTGCGCGCCATACGAGAGGCCGACCGAGGCCGAGGCCCGCGACACCTCTTCCATCGCCACGATGTGCGCGAGGTAGCCGAGCTCGGTGCCACCATATTCCTCCTTCACCGTCATGCCGTGCAGGCCGAGGTCGCCCAACTTTTTCCAGAGGTCGTGCGGGAACAGGTTGTCGCCGTCGACCGCGGCCGCGCGTGGCGCGATCTCGTTGGCGGCGAAATCCTGGATCGCGTCGCGCAGCGAATCGATGGTCTCGCCCAGGTCGAAGTTGAGGCCGGGATCGTGCATGGGGCTTGTCTCCTCTGAGGGGTCTGGCGCGGCGGTAGCCCGCGCGCAAAACCGCAGCTTACGCCCTGCCGCATCGCATTTGGCGCCACAATGGTTGCAAATTGCGCCACCATTGGCATCGCGAACCATGGCCTCGTCCCCGCTTTCTCCATCCGGCCGCGCTGCCACGCCGATGGCCTTCGTGCGAGCGATCGTCCTGGCCTACGCGCGCTATGGCGTGGATCCGAAGGAGGCTCTGCAGCAGGCACAGATTGCGCCGCGCGATGTGGCCCGACCGCTGGCCCACGTGACCGCCGCGCAGTTCGAGGCATTGAACGCGCACGCCATGCAGGAGCTCGACGACGAGGCGCTTGGCTGGTTCGCGCGCAAGCTGCCCTGGGGCAGCTACGGCATGCTGTGCCGCGCGTCGCTGGGGTCGCCCGATCTCGGCGTGGCCATCAAGCGCTGGTGCCGCCATCACCGCCTGCTGACCGACGACATCGTGCTCGACCTGCAGGTAGCGGGCGGCGTCGCCACGGTGACGGTCGCCGAGCACCGGGAGTTCGGCGCCTTGCGCGAGTTCTGCCTGGTGTCGAGCCTGCGCTTCCTGCACGGCTACGCCTGCTGGGCGATCGACTCGCGCATCTCGCTGCGCGAAGCGCGCTTTCCATTTGCCGCACCGCCCCACCGCGAGGCCTATCCGTTGATGTTCAGCGGCGCGCTGCAGTTCGATGCCGCTCGGGCGGGCTTCAGCTTCGACGAACGCTACCTGGCGCTGCCGCTGCAGCGCGACGAGCGCGCGCTGCGCACGATGCTCAAGCGCGCGCTGCCGCTGACGGTGCTGCAGTACCGGCGCGACCGGCTGCTCGGTCAGCGCGTGCGCGAGCTGCTGCGTGCGCGGCCCGCCGAGGCCGCGAACGCCGACGCACTCGCGACGCTGCTGCACCTGTCGACCCGCACGCTGCATCGGCAGTTGCAAGAGGAAGGCGTGTCGCTGCAGGCGCTCAAGGACGAGGTGCGGCAGGCGCAGGCAGTCGATCAGTTGCGCCGCACGACGCGGCCGATCAAGCAGATCGCGCTGGCCGTTGGTTTTCGCAACGAAAAGAGCTTTTCGCGCGCGTTTCGCGGATGGACGGGCGCTACGCCGGGCGAGTTCCGGCGCAGCCCTCAGCCCATCTCCACCTTGTCGAAGGCCAGCGACAAGGTTTCGTAGAGCAGCCCCGGAAACTGCGCATTGAGCGGCGAATAGGCCAGGCTCACCGGCGACGCCTTCAGGAAGCGCCAGCGCATCACCGTCACCGTCATGTCGGCGGCGAGCAACTCGACCGTGACCGTGCGTCGCGGCGGCGGCTTGCGGGCATCGCGCGCCAACACCCACCACTGGTAGAGATCCAGGGCGCCGGTGGCTGCCCGGCGCAGCACCAGGTACGGAGGTATCGGCGCCGCCAGCGCCGGGTTCGCCGTCGGGCTCGCCTCCGGGTGCGCGAGCGTGAACTCCGGAAACACCACCTCGCAGAATCCGGCCTCCGGCGCGCGCGGGTCACCCATGCCGAGATCGACCAGAAAGTTGCCGCCGGTCAGCGGCCGCTGCAACGCGGCCCGGGTGTCCGGCCGCCGGGCCCTGGGGCTCATTCGAGTTCCAGGCGCTCGCAGGCCAGCACCATCTCCTCCATCGCCACGTCGCTCGACTGCGCGTTGAAGGGGCCGCTGGTGTGTTTGATGATGCGCGCACGCAGCAGCTTCCAGGTTTGCACCGGCTCGTGCGCTTCGTTCAGCAGATGGACGACGACGGTACGCGTCGCGTTGGCGTCGCCGTTGCGAATCTGGTCGAGCCATTGGTAGAGCTGGAGCGAGCCCATCAGGCCGCGCCGGAAATGCACGTCGCCCACCTTGTTCAGCCCGGTCAATTTGGTGACGCTGTTCTCTCTGGCGTTGCCGTTGCGGTACTCGATGACGGCCACTTCCATCCCGATGCCGCTGACTTCCTGGAAGCCGGCGGCCGGCCCGCCGGTCTCGCCATCGCCGAGGTTGACCAGAAAATTGAACCCTGCATACGGTTTGTCGCGCAGTGTGGCCATGCGGTGCTCCTTCTTGCGCCTGCCGGGAGGCGGCGAAAGGCGAGCGTAACGAGGCGCCGCCTTCGCGGCGACATGTCTTGCGCCCTAGGCCGGTCGTACCATTCGCAGGCGCCGCGCAGTCTCTTCGGCCCGTGCATCGTCCACTTCGCGCAGCACGCCGCCCACGTCCACCGGGCCGGCCGCACGCTCGAAGGCACCCGTCAGCGCCGTTTCGGGCGACAAGACGCCGCGCTCGTAAAGGTGCCAGATCTCCTCGCCGAAGCGGCTGCGCAGCAGCTCGGGCGCGAACTGGCCGAAGAAGCCCTTGAGGTTGTCCACGTCGCGCAGCAGCATGCGCCGGGCGTGGTTGTTGCCTGCGGCGTCCACCGCCTGGGGAAGGTCGATGATGACCGGGCCGTCGGCCGCCAGCAGCACGTTGAACTCCGACAGGTCGCCGTGCACGACGCCGGCGCAGAGCATACGCACCACTTCCCGGATCAGCGTGGCGTGGTGCCGGCGCGCATCGTCGGGCGAGAACACCACGTCGTTCAGGCGCGGTGCGGCATCGCCTTCGGCGTCAGTCACCAGTTCCATCAGCAGCACGCCGTCGCAGAAGTTGTGGGGCTCGGGCACGCGCACGCCGGCAGCGGCCAGGCGGTAGAGCGCATCGACCTCGGCGCTTTGCCAGGCGGCCTCGGTGGCCTGGCGGCCGAACTTGGTGCCCTTGGCCATGGCGCGCTGAAGACGCGAGTTCTTGACCTTGCGGTTCTCGGTGTAGTCGACGGCCTGGCGAAAGCTGCGTTGCGTCGCTTCCTTGTAGATCTTGGCGCAGCGCGTTTCGTCGCCGCAGCGCACCACGTAGACCATGGCTTCCTTGCCGCTCATGAGCTGGCGCACCACACTGTCGATCAGGCCCTCTTCGATCAGCGACTGGAGTCTGGGGGGTGCTTTCATCGGCCCATTTTGCCCCGGGTCGGCGCGGGCGCCGCTACGTGCCGAACAACTTGCCGCCCAGTGCGAACGCCCCGCCGACCAGAACCGCCACGGCACCGAGCACGCTCCACAGTTGCGTCGGTTTGAGCCCGGCGACCAGTTCGCCGACCGTCATCTCGGTGGGCGCCTTGGCCGCCGAGACCTTTTTCGATGGCTGCAGCATCTTCTGCTTCCAGCTGGCGAGCACGCCGTTGAACTCCGTGGTCGCCAACGCCCCCGCTTCGGGCTTGACCCATTGCACGTACCAGTCGTTGCCGCGTTCCAGCAGGCCTTCGCTCCGGATGCCGGCCTCCACGACCACCAGCAGGGGATGGCCGCGGCTGTAGGCCATCGCAGCCTCGATCTGGTTCCAGGGCGTGGGCAGCCGGATGTCGGCCAGTTCGGCCTGCTTCGGCCCTCCGCGCTTGTCCAGCCCGGTGGCGAAGTACGAACGCTCCAGCGCGATCACGACGGTGCCGGCGCACTTGTCGAGCAGCTCGGTCACGGCTTTCAGCGGTGCATCGGCGCTGAAGGCGTTCCGGCCGACCGTGTGCGGTATCAGCCCCTCGCTTCGAAGCCGGTCTTCGACCGCACGCACGAAGGCCTCCTGCTGGTCATTGGCGGTTCCGCCGACGCTGACGAAGACATTGAGCTCGTTCATGGAGGCACCCGTGGCTGCATGCGCACCGGCGCATGTGTTGGCGCTCCCTTGTTGGGGGCCGACTTTGCCTTGGCTTCGGGCCTTCGGCAAGTGTGGGTACGCGCCGCAGAGCGCGGCCGGCCGCGCCAGAATGGTGGCTTCACCCTTCTCCCGCGTTGGAGGATTTGCGATGACCATCCGGATCGGCACGCTGTGCTACGTCGACAGCAGCTGCGAGGCGAGCCCCGCCACCCGCGATGCGGTCGGGCGCATCGTCGAGGTGGTGTCGGCGCCCTACGAGGCGCCCGATGAAAGCTACCTGCCCGGCACCTACTACGACGTGGCGTTCGAAGGCTGGACTTACTTCTGCCGCAGCGACAAGCTGCATCCGATTTCCGATCCGGGTGCAGACGTTGGCGAGTGGCAGGAAGAGACGCTGAAAGCCTGAGCCCGCGTGGCGCCGCCCTGGCGGCTCAGGCCTGCGGCTGGATCGGGATGTAGATCTCGCCGCCACCGGCCTTGAACTCGGCCGACTTGCCGACCATGCCCTGGGCCAGCGCCTCGCTTTCGGCCAGCCCCTTGGCCGCCGCGTACTCGCGCACCTCCTGCGTGATCTTCATCGAGCAGAACTTGGGGCCGCACATCGAGCAGAAGTGCGCCGTCTTGCTCGCGTCCTTGGGCAGGGTTTCGTCGTGGAAGTCGCGCGCGGTATCCGGGTCGAGGCCCAGGTTGAACTGGTCCTGCCAGCGGAACTCGAAGCGAGCCTTGCTGAGCGCGTCGTCGCGCGAGCGCGCGCCGGGGTGGCCCTTGGCGACATCGGCCGCATGGGCCGCGATCTTGTACGCGATGATGCCCTGCTTGACGTCGTCGCGGTCCGGCAGGCCCAGGTGCTCCTTCGGCGTGACGTAGCAGAGCATCGCGGTGCCGGCCCAACCGATCATCGCGGCGCCGATGGCGCTGGCGATGTGGTCGTAGCCCGGCGCGATGTCGATGGTCAGCGGGCCGAGCGTATAGAACGGCGCCTCGTGGCAGGTCTTGATCTGCTCGTCCATGTTGGCCTGGATCATGTGCATCGGCACATGGCCGGGGCCTTCTATCATGGTCTGCACGTCGTGCTTCCAGGCCACCTGCGTGAGTTCGCCGAGCGTGCGCAGCTCGGCGAACTGCGCCTCGTCGTTGGCGTCGGCGCCCGAGCCGGGGCGCAGGCCGTCGCCGAGCGAGAAGCTCACGTCGTAGGCCTTCATGATGTCGCAGATGTCCTCGAAGTGCGTGTAGAGAAAGCTCTCCTGGTGGTGCGCGATGCACCACTTGGCCATGATCGAGCCGCCGCGCGAGACGATGCCGGTCATGCGGTCCGCGGTGAGGTGGATGAAGGGCAGGCGCAGCCCGGCATGGATGGTGAAGTAGTCGACGCCCTGCTCGGCCTGCTCGATCAGCGTGTCGCGGTAGATCGGCCAGGTGAGGTCTTCGGCCACGCCGCCCACTTTCTCCAGCGCCTGGTAGATCGGCACCGTGCCGATGGGCACCGGCGAGTTGCGCACGATCCAGTCGCGCGTGGTGTGGATGTTCTTGCCGGTGGACAGGTCCATCACGTTGTCGGCACCCCAGCGGATCGCCCACACCAGTTTTTCAACTTCTTCCTCGATGCTCGAGGTAACGGCCGAGTTGCCGATGTTGGCGTTGATCTTCACCCTGAAATTGCGCCCGATCGCCATCGGCTCGACTTCGGGGTGGTTGATGTTGGCCGGAATGATGGCGCGGCCGCGTGCCACTTCGTCGCGCACGAACTCGGGCGTGATGATGCGCGGAATGCTTGCGCCCATGGGGTTGCCGGCGACGCGCCTTGCGCGCTCCTCGTTGGCCAGGTACTCGGCCATCCACTCGCGCTTGCCGTTCTCGCGCAGCGCGACGTATTCCATCTCGGGCGTGACGATGCCGCGGCGCGCGTAGTGCATCTGCGTGACATTCGCGCCGCTTCTGGCGCGGCGCGGCGTGCGCTGCAGCGCGGCGGCCTCGGCACGCAGCTGCGCGATGCGCTCGGCCTCGCGGTCTTCATTCCTGGCGCCGTCGTCGAGCGCCGCGCGCAGGCGGCCGTCGTAGCTTTCGGTGTCGGCGCGTTCGGCGATCCAGGCGGCACGCACGTCCGGCAGGCCGCGCCGCACGTCGATCGCCACCGCGGCGTCGGTGTACGGCCCCGAGGTGTCGTAGAGCGAGACGACTTCGCCGTTGGTCAGCGCCACGTCGCGCACCGGCACGCGCAGATCGGGCCGGCTGCCGGCAATGGCGGACTTGGTGGATGCGGGAAAGGGCTCGCGCGTCAGCGTGAGCAGCGAGGCGAACTTGTCGATGGCATTCATGGGGCACTCCTGTTTTGAAAAGGGGTGCTCCGCAATCGCTCGACGGATCCCGGGCCCGAATGGACTCCCGGATCGGGGAACTGCAGCTCTTCTTCCGCCGGTACTAACCGGTTCAAGTTCGCGGGTTCGGCCTGGTGGATGGCCATCTCAGCACGCTGTCTTCGCGTGCACCCCGGAGCGAGGAGGATTCTAGTCCCGCCCCGGCGAATGCCGATCAGTCGGGTTGCGGCACCGCACGCCAGGCCGCCAGCAGTGCCGGCAACTGCGCCATGTCGACGAACACCTCGCGCACGCCGATGGCACGCAGCGCGTCGGCACTGCTGTGGCCGAGCCCGCCCGGGCTGTAGCCGAACACCGTGGCGCCGGCCGCAATGCCGGCGGTGGCGCCGGTGACCGTGTCTTCGACCACCGCGCAGCGCGTTGGGTCGACGCCCAACGCCGCTGCCGCGGCCAGGTACACGTCCGGGAACGGCTTGCTGCGCGGCGTTTCGTGGCCGCTGAAGATGCGGCCCTCGAACGCATCGAGCAGGCCGATTTTTTCGAGCTGCAGGACCACCTTGCCGCGGTCTGCGCCCGAGGCGCAGGCGATGCGCCCGTCCAGCGTGGCATGCAAGGCCCGCACGGCGGCCGGCGCGCCGGGGATTTCGACCAGGTCGCGATCGAGCGCGGCATTGCGACGCGCCCAGAACCCCTGCAGCCAGTCTTGCGTGACCGCGACGCCGGTGCGTTGGGCGATCAGCCCGGCCTCGTCCTTGACCGCCTTGCCGACGAAGATGCGCATGCACTCGTCACGCGTGAGCACCCAGCCGAGCTCTTCCAGCATGTCGCGCAGCACGCCGTTGGTGATGGGTTCGGAGTCGACCAGCACGCCGTCGCAGTCGAACAGTACGGCCTCGAAAGGGAAATGATGGGGCATCCGCCCATCGTAGCAACCGATCAGGCCGCGACAGGGTCGGCGTCCGGCGACAGGGCGGCCTCGGCGGCCATCCAGGCGTCGAGCCCGCCCGCGAGCACACGCACGCGCGGCAGGCCGGCAGCCAGCAGCACGCGCGCGGCGGCGATCGCCGAGGCGTCGTCGGGGCAGTCGCAGAACACCACGAGTTCACGGCCATCGGCCAGCGCGCCGAGGTCTTTCGGCAGGCGCTTGAGTTCGATTCCGACCGCGCCCGGAATCGCGCGGTCGTCGAGGGCGCGCGACGCCGCACCGCGCACGTCGATCAGCGTGGGGCCGTTGCTGCCGGCCAGCGCCTCGCGCAGCACGTCGATGTCGATGTGCTCGATGTCGTCGGCCCGCAGCGCCATGCTGCGCATGTAGTAGCGCCACATCAGGAACAGCGCGAGCATCGCGGCGCAGAACACCGCCGCCGTGAGCCCGATGTTCGACAGCACCGTGAGCACGTCGTTGATGGCCGAATGGAAGATGCGGCCGACCAGCAGGAAGCCGAGCGTCCAGATCAGTGCCGCCGCCGTCTCGTACGACAGGAAGCGCGTGTTCGACATGCCGAGCGCACCGGCCATCGGCGGCGCCACCACCGACACGCCCGGCACGAACTTGGCGGCGATCAGGGAAAGCCCGCCCCAGCGGCCGAGGATCGCCTCGCTGCGCCGCACGCAGGAGTCGGCCGAGAGCGAAATGCGGCACAGCAGGCGCATCACGCGATAGCCCCAGCGCCGCCCGGCCAGGAACCACACGCCGTCGCCGAGGATGTTGCCGAGCACGGCGGCCAGCACCGCCGCCGCGAACGACACCTGCCCGCCGACCGAAAGCCCACCCGCCACGATCAGGAAAGGCACCGCCGGCACCGGCGCACCGAGGCGCGCCGCGAGTGTGGCGGCGAACACCACGGCTGCGCCCTGGCTGGCGAGAAGTGCGACGAGATCGTTCATGTGAAAAGCGTAGGGCCGGACGCTCACTCCGCCGTGGCAGCGACCGGCGAAGGTGGCGCAGAGGCATTCTGCGCGGGAGTGGCGGAGCGCAGGTCGAGGTCGGAGAAATAGGCCAGGCCATGACCATGGGTGTTGTCTGCATCGGCCGACACCGCGACCGCCACCACATCGGGCATGGTGCTGCCGGCTTCCTGGCCGAACGCGCGCCGGTAGTCGGCCAGCAGGTTGCGGCGCTCGGGCAGCCAGCCGCCCGGCGCGGCGGTAACGCCGGATTCGAGCACCACCATGCGCATGCGATTGGTGAATGCGTTGACCAGCGAAGTGCCCTTGGGCTCCTTGTTGTCCCAGACGTAACAGAGTACTTCGCTCGGCACCTCCTCGCCGCTGGCAGCGCGGGCCAGCGTGAGCTTGGCGCGCTCGGCAAACGAGAGCCGGTCGGCCGGGAAGTCGAAAAACACGCAGAGCTTGGCCGCGCCGTCGTCGCCGGCCTTGGTGCGCAGGTCGGCGCCCTGCACGAACTGGTCGACCCGCCAACGCCAGGCCAGCGTCGGTTCGCTCTGCAGCGGCACCTGCGTGCGGTGCACCAGGTTGCCATACGACTGGTCGGCCTCGACCTTGAGCACCCGCTGGTTGCCCTGCTGCACGACTTCGAAGCGGGTCGGTGTCTTGTTCGGCAGGCTGATGAAGTGCCAGGGTGCGGGTGGCTGCTCGCTGCGGGCGTTGGAAAACGGCCGCAACACCTCGGCCGAATCGGCCTGCGCGAGCGTACAGACCGCCAGCGCGGCGGCGCAAAGGAAGGGTTGGATTCTGCTGGCCATGGCCAAGCGTCTTTCGGATCGTGCTGTGTTGTGGTTCTAGCAGGCGCCTGCGGTGCCTGCATCGTCACCGGAGGGGAGTTTGCGCCTTGCGGCGGGCCAAATAAAGCCCCTGATTGGAATCAATCTGTCTCTGCGTTGCAAACAATGCGCTGGCTCAGAGCAGCGCGCCGTCGAGGTAGTACCAGCGAATCAGCGCATCCGGCGCGCTGGCTTCGCGCACGAAGCGGCTGCGCTCATGCAGCCGGCTGGCCCGGCCCGAGGCATCGCGCTGGCGCGCGACGAACTCGACTTCGGCATGCTCGCCGTCGCTCATGCTGCGCGAGCGCACTTCCAGGCCCAGCCAGCGCACGTCGGGATCGAAGCTCAGTTGCGGGGGCCGCCGGCTCGCGTGCCAGGTCGCCAGCAGGTAGTCGGCGCGCTCGCGCACGAAGGCGGTGTAGCGCGAACGCATCAGCGATTCGGCATCGGGCGCGGGCACCGTGTCGAAGTGGTCGAGGTAGCGGCCACAGCACTGGCCGTAGGGCAATGGCCGGGCACGCTGGTCGCTACGGCCGCAGGGGCAGGAAGGGTCGGCCATCGCGGGTTCAGGCCAGGGCGCGCTGAATCAGGAGTTTCTGGATGTCCGACGTGCCTTCGTAGATCTGGCACACGCGCACGTCGCGGTAGATGCGCTCCAGCGGAAAGTCGTTGACATAGCCATAGCCGCCCAGCGTCTGGATCGCGGCGCTGCAGACCCTTTCGGCCATCTCGCTGGCGAACAGCTTGGCCATTGCCGCTTCTTTCAGGCACGGGCGGCCGGCATCACGCAGGCTCGCGGCGTGCCAGATCAGCTGGCGCGCAGCTTCGAGCTGCGTGGCGCATTCCGCAAGACGAAAACCGACGGCCTGCTGGTTGAAGATGCTGCCGCCGAACGCCTGGCGTTCCTTGGCATAGGCCAGCGCCACGTCGAACGCACTGCGCGCCATGCCCACGCTCTGCGCGGCGATGCCGATGCGGCCGCCTTCGAGCGCGCCCAGCGCGATCTTGTAGCCCTCGCCTTCCTGGCCGATCAGGTTTTCGGCGGGAACGCGGCAGGCGTCGAAATTGATCTGCGCCGTGTCGCTGCTGTGCTGTCCCAACTTGTCCTCGAGCCGCGCCACGTGGTAGCCCGGCGCATCGGTGGGCACGAGGAAGGCGCTCATGCCCTTCTTGCCGGCCGCCTTGTCGGTCATCGCGATCACGATGGCGACCTGGCCGCTCTTGCCGCTGGTGATGAACTGCTTGACGCCATCGATGACGTAGCCGTCGGCATCGCGCTTTGCGGTGGTGCGCAGGCTCGATGCATCGCTGCCGGCCTGCGGCTCGGTCAGGCAGAACGCGCCGAGCATGCGGCCCTGCGCGAGCGGCTGCAGCCACTGCTTTTTCTGCTGCGCATTGCCGTAGCGCATGAGGATCGCATTGACCGGGCAATTGGTGACGCTGATGGCCGTGCTGGTGCCGCCATCGCCGGCCGCGATTTCTTCGAGCACCAGCGCGAGCGTGAGGTAGTCGAGCCCGGCGCCCCCGTCTTCCTCGGGCACGCAGATGCCGTAGGCGCCGAGTGCGGCGAGCCCCTGGTGCGCTTCTTTCGGAAAGCTGTGCTCGCGATCCCACAGCGGCGCGTTCGGCCAGAGTTCAGCCTGGGCGAAGTCGCGCACCGCTTCGCGGATGGCTTCCTGGTCGGGGGTCAGCAGCATGGCGCTTCTTTCATATCACTTGCCCTGGCCCAGTTCCATGATGAGGCGCGCCGCCATGTACAGGCGGCGCGGGATCGCATCGATCATCACGTACTCGGCCTTGTCGGAGTGATAGCCGAAGCCCGGCAGGCCCAGGCTCTCGATCACAGGCTTGCCCGACAGCGACGCATACGCGGCGTCGGTGCCGCCGCCGGCGCGCTCCTCGACCTCGACGATGCCGCCGGCCTCCTTGTAGAAGCCCATGGCCTTTTCGATCAACTTCTTGCCGCCCTCGCCCGCGTTGAAGGCCGGCCGCTCCCGCGTGACGACGATCGCGACTTCGGAGCCCGGCACTTTTTTCTTCTGTGCGCGTTCTTCGAGCGTCTTCATGGCGGCCTCGAAGTCCTCGTTGCGCGCATAGCGCACGTCGGCGTTCACCGTGGCGCTGTCGGGAATGATGTTGTTGACGGCGCCACCCTTCGCGATCGTCCAGTTGAAACGCAGCCCCTTGGCCTTGTCGTCGATGTCCATGGTGCGCAGCACCAGGTCGGCAGCCTCGACCACCGCGTTGACGCCGAGCTCGGGCGCGGCGCCCGCGTGCGAGGCCTTGCCCTTGATGTTGGCCTGCACGTAGGCGATGCCCGAGGTGCCGAGTGAGAATTTCTCGCTCTCGGCGCTGGTCGGCTCGAACGAGAGGATGTAGTCGGCCTGCCTGGCCTCTTCCTGGATCAGGTCGCGCGAGCCGAACGAGCCTTTTTCCTCGTCGGTGTTGAACAGCACGGTGATGGTGCCGTAGTCGCGTACGCCATAGGTCTTGAGCAGCTTCAGCGTGTGCAGGATCACGGCATTGCCGCCCTTGTCGTCGGCGATGCCAGGGCCGTAGGCCTTGTTGCCCTCGACGCGGAACGGTGCCTTGGCCAGCGTGCCCTTGAGATAGACGGTGTCCATGTGCGACATCAGGAGCAGGTTCTTGCCGCCCCTGCCCTTGAGCTTGCCGACGATGTTGTCGCCGACCACGAGGCCGGCCGACTTGCTGCGCGCGACGGTGAAGCCCAGTGCCTTGAGTTCGTCTTCGAGGTACTTGCCGGCGGCGGCCAGGCCTTCGGCGTCACCGGTGCCGGTCTCGATGTTGACCAGCTTTTCGAGCGTCTTGATCACGGCCGGCTGCTCGGCCGTGGCCGCATCGAACAGCGCGTTGTCGCGCTTCTGCTGGGCGAAGGCGGCCGGCGCCAGCAGGGCCGCGCCCATCAGGGCGGGGAGCAGGAAGCGCTGAAAAGGCAGGTGCATGAATTTCTCCGCAAGCGGTCGGATCAGATCAGTTCGAGCGCAACGGCCGTGCCTTCGCCCCCGCCGATGCACAGCGTGGCCACGCCGCGCTTCAGCCCGCGCGACTTCAGCGCGTGGATCAGCGTGACCATGATGCGCGCACCGCTGGCGCCGATCGGATGGCCCAGCGCGCAGGCGCCGCCGTGCACGTTGACGATGTCGTGTGAAACGTTGAGCTCGTGCATCAGCGCCATCGGCACCACGGCGAACGCCTCGTTGACCTCCCACAGGTCGACGTCTTTCACGCTCCAGCCGGTCTTCTTGAACAGCTTGTCGACGGCACCGACCGGTGCGGTGGAAAACCACTCGGGCTGCTGCGCATGCGTGGCATGGCCGACCAGCCGGGCGATCGGCTTTGCACCGATCTTCTTCGCGTGCGATTCGGTCATCATCACCAGCGCCGCGGCGCCGTCGTTGATCGACGAACTCGATGCGGCGGTGATGGTGCCGCCGTCTTTCTTGAACGCAGGCTTGAGCGTGGGGATCTTGTCGAGCTTGACCTTGCCCGGGCCTTCGTCGATCTCGATCACGTTGTCGCCGCTGCGGCCCTTGACGGTAACCGGCGTGATCTCGGCCCTGAAGGCGCCCGAGGCGGTGGCAGCCTTGGCGCGCTCGACACTGGCAATCGCAAACGCATCCTGCTGTTCGCGCGTGAACTTGTACTTGGCCGCGCAGTCCTCGCCGAAGGTGCCCATGGACCGGCCCGGCTGGTAGGCGTCTTCAAGGCCGTCGAGCATCATGTGGTCGAAGATGCGGTCGTGGCCCATGCGATAGCCGCCGCGGCCCTTCAGCATGAGGTAGGGCGCGTTGGTCATGCTCTCCATGCCGCCCGCGACCATCACCTCGTGCGTACCTGCCAGGAGCATGTCGTGCGCGAGCATCGCGGCCTTCATGGCCGAGCCGCACATCTTGCTGAGCGTGACTGCGCCGGCGCTGTCGGGCAGGCCGCCCTTGTAGGCCGCCTGGCGCGCCGGCGCCTGGCCCTGGCCGGCCATCAGGCAGTTGCCGAACAGCACCTCGCCGACGCTGTCGGGCGCGATGCCGGCGCGCTCGACCGCCGCCCTGATCGCGGCGCCGCCGAGGTCGTGCGCCGCAAGGGAAGAAAAGTCGCCCTGGAAGCCGCCCATGGGGGTGCGTGCGGCGCCGACGATGACGATGGATTCGGACATGAAAATGGTCTCCTTCGGATTCTTCAGAAATACGGCACATGGCCGTCATGGTGAAAGCGCTGCGCCTCGTCGTACGGAAAGACGTCCAGCATCTGGCCGGCCTGGATGCGTTCCTTGTGGCTTTGCCAGAAAGTGGCTTCGAGCAGGTCGGCGTGGTGCGCCATGAAGGCCTCGCGCACATGGTCGTTGCCGAGCAGAAACGGGCCGAAGGTCTCGGGGAACACGTCTTTCGGGCCGACCGTGTACCAGACCTCGCCGCTCATCTCGTCTTCCTCGTTGCGCGCCTCGGGCACCTTGCGGAAATTGCAGTCGGTGATGTACTCGATCTCGTCGTAGTCGTAGAACACGACCTTGCCATTGAGTGTGACGCCAAAGTTCTTCCACAGCATGTCGCCCGGGAAGATGTTGGCCGCCACCATGTCCTTGATCGCATTGCCGTACTCGACCACCGCATGCTCGAGCTGGTCTTTCGCACGCCGAGCATGGGCCGCGTTGTCGGGCTGGGCCAGTTGGTCGAAGGCTTCCTGCAGGTAGATGTTGAGCGGGATCATGCGGCGCTCGATGTAGACGTGCTTCAGCACCACTTCCATCTCGCCGTTGCCGTCGCGGTCGCCGATTTCGAGCTGGCTCGGCGCGAACTTCTCGATCTCGGCGATCAGTTCGGGCTCGAAGCGGTCGAGCGGAAAGCCCACGTCGCTGTATTCCAGCGTGTCGGCCATGCGGCCGACGCGGTCGTGGTGCTTCACGAGCATGTACTTGCCCTGGATCTGCTCGCGCGTGGTGTCCTTCTGCGGCGGGTAGTAGTCCTTGATGACCTTGAACACGTAGGGAAACGACGGCAGGTCGAACACCAGCATCACCATGCCCTTGATGCCGGGCGCAATGCGGAAGCGGTCGCTCGAGTAGTTGAGGTGCGACAGGAAGTCGCGGTAGAACAGCGTCTTGCCCTGCTTGGCCAGACCCAGCGCGTTGTAGATCTCGGCGCGCGGCTTGCGCGGCATCAGCGAGCGCAGGAACTGCACGAAGGCCGAGGGCACTTCCATGTCAACCATGAAGTAGGCGCGCGCAAAGCTGAACAGCATCTGCATGTCGTCTTCGCCGAACAGCGCTGCGTCGACGTAGAACTTGCCGGCCTTGTCGTGCAGGATCGGCAGCGCGAACGGCATTTCGATGAAGCCGTTGATGATCTTGCCGACGAGGTAGGCGCCCTTGTTGCGGTAGAACAGGCCTGACAGCACCTGCAGCTGGAAGTTGGCGCGCAGCTTGACCTGGTGAAAGCGCCCGAGGATGGCCGCCGCCACGCGCTCGGCGTCGCGCCGGCGGTTGGCAAACGCACCCAGCAAGGCGTAGTCGTCGATCACGCGCTCGATCGTGTCGGCCAGCGTCTCGTGCCGCGGGTAGTAGGCGCGGTAGGTCGGTGCGCCGCGCGGCTCGATGTACTCGGTGCTGATGGCCGGCCGCACAAAGATGAAATCGTTCTGGAAGTAGGCGCGGTGCAGGATCTTGGTGGTCACCGAGTTGAAAAAACTCTCGGCCAGCTCGGGCTGGTGGTGGTTCACCAGCAGGCCGATGTAATGCAGCTTGACCTGGTGCCAGACATCCATGGGCTGGTCGTCGGCCTTGAATTCCTTCTCGAGCCGGGCCACAGCCTCGCTCACCCGCAGGTCGTAGAACTCGATGCGCTCGCGCTGGGCCCGCTGCTGGCCGTGCCAGTCGGCGGTTTCGAAGCGGTGCTTGGCACGCGCCGACTCGGCCCGGAACAGCCGGTAGTGCCGGTTGAACCCATCCATCATCGCCTTGGCGATGTCGTAGGCGAGCGGCGAGTCAAGGCGTTGCGGGAACATGCGGCGATCACTCGGCGATCAGTCGGCGGCGGGTTGGACGGTGGGAGGCTGGATGACGGCAGGGTGGATGACGGCAGGGTGGTGCTGCACCGGCGCCTCGGGCGGCTTGCTCCACTTGTAGCGAATCCGCTGCACGGCGGCGCGGTAGACCGTGTCGAGCGGCTGGCTGCCGTTGACCGTCAGCCCCAGGTCTTGCAGCAGGCCGTCGTGCACACCGAATGCCCAGCCGTGGATGCTCACGTCCTGGCCGCGGCTCCAGGCGTCGACCATGACCGTGCTGACCGCCACATTGACCACCTGCTCGGCGACGTTGAGTTCGCACAACGCATCGGCGCGCGCCGCTTCGGGGAAAGTCTTCAGCATGACCCGATGCCGGTCGCGCACGTCCTGGATGTGGCGGATCCAGTTGTCGGCCAGGCCGATGCGCGCGCCTTCGAGCGCCGCCTGCACGCCCGAACAGCCATAGTGGCCCACCACCATGATGTGCTTGACCTTGAGCCGTTCCACCGCGAACTGGATCGCCGACAGCGCGTTCAGGTCGGAGTGCACCACGATGTTGGCCACGTTGCGGTGCACGAACACCTCGCCCGGCTCCAGTCCGGTGATCTGGTTGGCCGGCACGCGGCTGTCGGAGCAACCGATCCACATGTACCGGGGCGTCTGCTGCTTCACCAGGCTGGTGAAGAAGCCGGGGCGATCGCGCTCCATTTGCGAGGCCCATGCACGGTTGTGCGCGAAGAGGTCTGGGAGGGTGTCTGACATGGCGGTATTGTCGATGAGCAAAGGAAATGGTGCGGCAGGGTTCAGCCCGCCCTTGTCTTGAGTGCGCGCGCCAGGGTGGCCTTGGTCTTTTTCTCCTGCGTGCGCACTTCGTCGAGGTTGGCCTGCAGCTCGGCGAGCCGGCCTTCGAGTGTGGCCCGGTGCGCGCCCAGCACCCCCAGAAAGCGCTGCAATTGCGCCACCGTATCCTGCGGGCTGTCGTACATGTCGAGGATGTCTTTCGCCTCGGTCAGGCTCAGGCCGAGCCGCTTGGCGCGCAGCGTGAGCAGCAGGCGTGCCCGATCGCGCGCCGCGTACACGCGCTGGCGCCCGCCCGGGCCGGAGCGCGCGGGCGTGAGCAGGCCCATGTCCTCGTAGAAACGGATCGCACGCGTGGTGAGATCGAACTCGCGAGCCAGTTCGCTGATGGTGAAGGTCTGCGGATCCATTCGGGTGGGTGGGGCGGGTCGTTGCGGGGGCGACAGCAGGTTCGGGCTGCAATCCCTACAATGGGCGCTCCACCCATGACGTTTACGTAAACGTCAATCCTACATGAACCTGCTCGAACGCGAACTGAATTACCCACTCGGCGACCTGCTGCCCGAGCCGGGCACCACCCACGAAGTGCGCCCCGGCGTGCGCTGGATCCGCATGGCGCTGCCCTTCGCGCTCAACCACATCAACCTCTGGCTGCTGCGCGACACCCAGGGCGGCATCGAGGGCTGGACAGTGGTCGACTGCTGCATCTCGCGGCCGGAGTCGAAGGCCCAATGGGAGCAGATTTTCGCAACCCAGCTCGAAGGCATGCCAATCCTGCGCGTGATTGTCACGCACATGCACCCCGACCATATCGGGCTGGCAAGCTGGCTCTGCGAACGCTGGAACGCGCCGCTGTGGATCAGCGCCACCGACTACCACGTAGCGCGCCTTCTGAGCAGCCCGAACGCCAGCGACAACCTGGCCGGCGGCGACGAGGCGGCCGCCTTTTTCGTGGCGCACGGGTTGACCGACCCGGTCTCCGTCGAAAAAATCCGCAGCCGCGGCAGCTACTACCGCGACATGGTGCCGGGCGTACCCGGTCAATTCGTGCGCATGCTCGACGGCGATACCGTTCACATCGGCGGGCGCGACTGGCAATGCATCAGCGGCTACGGCCATGCGCCGGAGCACATCTCGCTGTATTGCGAGGAGTTGCACGCGCTGATTGGCGGCGACATGATGCTGCCCCGCATCTCCACCAATGTGAGCGTGCACGCGGGCGAGCCCCAGGCCAACCCGCTGCGCCTGTTCCTCGACAGCATCGAGCGCTTTCTGGCATTGCCCGAAGACACGCTGGGCCTGCCCTCGCACGGCAAGCCCTTCACCGGCGTGCACCGCCGCGTAGGGCAGTTGCAGGAACATCATCGCGATCGCCTGGCCGAAATGTTGGCGGCCTGCACCGAGCGGCCGCACACCGCGGCCGAGGCGCTGCCGATCATGTTCAAGCGCGAACTCGACCTGCACCAGATGACCTTTGCGATGGGCGAAACGGTGGCGCATTTGCACCTGCTGTGGTTTGCCGGCCAGCTCAAGCGCACGGTCGATGCGGCGGGGGTCTATCGCTTCGGCGCGGCCTGAGGTTGCGCCGTGGGACACACGCTCGCGCAGCTGCGCAACGGTGAGCTGGCGGGCCTGCGCCGGCTCGACCTCTGCGGCGGCCTGACCGAATTTCCGCGCGAGATCTTCGATCTCGCCGACTCTCTCGAGGTCCTCAACCTCTCGGGCAATGCGCTCGACCGCCTGCCGGACGACATCGCTCGGCTGCACCGCCTGCGCGTGCTGTTCTGCTCCGACAACCAATTCACCGCGCTGCCCGCCTCACTGGGCGCCTGCCCCGCGCTGGAAATGATCGGCTTCAAGGCCAACCGCATTCACACGGTGCCGGCCGCCGCCCTGCCCGACCGCCTGCGTTGGCTGATCCTCACCGACAACGCGATCGACGCGCTGCCCGCCGGCTGGGGCCGCTTTGCCCGGCTGCAAAAGCTGATGCTGGCCGGCAACCGCCTGCGCGCCCTGCCCGACGACCTGGCCGGCTGCCGCCAGCTCGAACTGCTGCGCATCGCCGCCAACCGCTTCGAATCGCTGCCGGACTGGCTGCTGCAGATGCCGCGGCTCGCCTGGCTGGCCTGTGCCGGCAACCCCTTCAGCGATGCGAACGAGGCGGCCGCCCTGTCGGCGCAAACGGTCCCGCGGATCGATTGGTCGCAACTCGCACCGCAGCAACGCCTCGGAGAAGGCGCCTCGGGCGTGATCCACCAGGCCCTGTGGCAGCGCGGGCCGGGCGCGGGCGACCCGGTGGCAGTGAAACTGTTCAAGGGCGCCGTCACCAGCGACGGCTTGCCGCACAGCGAGATGGCGGCTTGCATGGCGGCCGGCGGGCACCCGGGGTTGATCCCGGTGCATGGCCGCGTCGCCGGCCACCCGCAGGGCACGGACGGCCTTGTGCTGTCACTGGTGGCGCCGAGCTTCGGGAATCTGGCCGGCCCGCCGAGCCTGGACTCGTGCACGCGCGACATCTACGCCGACGAAGCGGGCTGGCCGATGCCGACAGCACTGGCGATGGCCCGCCGGATCGCTTCGGCCGCGCGGCAGTTGCATGCGCGCGGCATCCTGCATGGGGACCTCTACGCCCACAACATCCTGCACGACGGACGGGGACAAGCGCTGCTCGGCGACTTCGGCGCGGCATCGTTCGTCGGCCTGGGCCCGCAAGCGGCGGCGCTCGAACGCATCGAGGCGCGTGCCTTCGGTTGCCTGCTGGAAGAACTGCTGGACCGGTGCACGGGAGCCGACCCCGGCGCGCTAGCACCGTGGCGAGCATTGCAGCAGCGCTGTCTGGGTGAAGCAGTGGAACTTCGACCCGGCTTCGAGGCGATCGAAGCCGCACTGGCGGCCGGCTGAAACGCGCGCCGGGCGCAGCAAGGCGTCAGTACTGCGTCACGGGCGCCGGCCCGTTGTCGAGCCCGAGCCAGCGTTGCACCCAGCCGAACACCCTGGCCGGCGGCGCTGGCCGCCACGCATTGAGCGCACGCGCCCGCGTTTCGGCGTGCACGATCGCCTGATCGCTGCGGTCGACCGTGCAGCAGAAACGGCAGCGCTGCATCAACGCCAGCATGGGCTCGTTGTCGGCCATCAGATCGCAATGCAGCCAGGCCACTCCCGCTGCGCCGGCTGCGCGGCTCAGCGCAAACATGGCCCAGGTCCCGATGCCGTTGCGCTGCCATGGGTCGTCCACCACCAGCGCGAACTCGGCGCTGTGGCCGTCCGGGGCGATCAGGAAGCGGGCCTCGGCCACCAGCCGCTCGCGGCCGTTTTCCTGGATGCCGACGACCAGCGCCAGATGGCGGCGGTAGTCGATGCAGCTCAGGCTCGCCAGTTCGTCGGCCGAGGCCGGCTGCTGGGCGCTCGGAAAGCGCCGTGCACGCGAACGATCCGACAGCCGGTTGACCAGGTCGGCCAGCAGCCGGTTGTCCTGCGGCAACACCGGGCGCAGCGTGAGCCGCCGCCCGTCGCGCAGGGTGCGCACGTCGATCAAGCCGGTGGGGTAGTGGCTGATCAGATACGAATCAACCACTTCGGCCGGCCCCCGCGATTGCGGTGCCAATGTCAGGATGTCTGTGCGCGCGTTCATGGAGCGAAGCTTAAAAAGCTACGGGGGTTTTTGCCTCCCCCAAGGGTAGTGTTGACAGTAAGACCAAAGTATGAGCAGACGCCAACAGCGCCCGATCTGGTCAATACTCCACCCAAGAGGTAACCATGAACGTACTGATGGTCGACGACCATATGATGTTTTTGCAGGGCATGAAGAACCTGCTTTGCGTATTGGTGCCCGAACTGCGCATCGAAACCACCAGCGACATCGGCAATGCAGCGCAACTGGTGCAACTGACCGATTTCGACCTGGTGCTGCTCGACTGGCACCTGAACGACAACGACGGCGCGGAATCGATCCGCCGTCTGCGCGACGCCGGCTGCATGGCGCGCGTGGTGGTGTTGTCGGGTGAAACCAACGCCGCGCTGATCCGCCAGTCGGTCGAACTCGGCGCGGCCGGATTCATTCCCAAGAAATACAGCTCCGAAATGATGGTGGCGGCGTTGCGGCACGTGCTGGCCGGCCGCATTTTTCTGCCGTCCGAGACGGCACAGGCACGCGACCTGCACCCGGCCGCCCCCACCGACCCCAGGTTGGCCGGCCTCACCGCGCGCCAGATGGACGTTTACCGCGCCGCCACCCGCGGATTGCCCAACAAGCTGATCGCGCGCCAGCTCGACATTGCCGAATCGACCGTCAAGGCGCATCTCACGGCGGTCTACAGCGCACTCGGCGTGCGCAACCGCACCGAGGCCGCCTACCAGGCCTCGCGCGAGGGGATGCGTGTTGACTGAAGCAACAAGCCCCCCCGCCGGACATGCCGAGCCCTCGCGCGAAGAACGGGTCGAACGCCGCATTGCCGAGCGCCGCGTGGCCCTGATGACGCAATACTCGCGCCGCCTGCCGGCCGTGTACGTGGGCTACATCATCATCGCGATCGTCGCGTGGCGGCAGGGGCTGCACACCTGGCCCTGGGTGTGGCTGGCCTGTACCGGTGCCGTGATGGTCTACCGCCTCCAGCTCGGGCGTGCCATCGAGAAGAAATCCGTCGACGAGCGAATCGCCGCGCTGCCGAAGCTGGTGCTCGGCTTCACGCTGAACGGACTGACGACGGCGCCCATCGTGCCGCTTTCCTTCACCGCGCCCGACAACGTCACGCCCCTGCTGATCGGCATCATGCTGATGGCCGGCTGTGCCGTGGGCGCGGCCTCGGTGGCCGGCTCGCAGCGCGCCTTCATGGGATTTTGCAGCCTGACCTTTCTGCTCATGGCCGGCGGCTGGTTCTGGCGCGGCGAAACACTGGGCATCGCGCTGGGCATCGGCATCGTGACCATGTATCTGGTTCTGCTGGCGAGCGTGCGCGACCACGGCCGCAACCTCAAGGAGCTGATGGGGCTGGTCGAAGACAACGCGCAGCTGTCGGAATCGGTCGAACTCGAGCGGGATCGCGCCGAGGCCGCGAGCGAGGCCAAGACCCGTTTCTTCGCGGCCGCCAGCCACGACCTGCGGCAGCCGCTGCATGCCCTGTCGATCAACGCGACCACCCTCGACATCCTCGCGCAGCGCGGCAGCGACACCTTGCTCAAGGAGGTCAGCCGCGGCATCGGCAGTGCGCTGCGCCAGAGCAGCGGCCTGCTCGACGGGCTGCTCGACATCTCGCGCCTCGACGCGCATTCGATCAAGGCGAATTTTGCGCCGCACGACGTCGGCCTGCTGCTGCGCGGGGTGCGCGACGAATACACGGCGCTGGCGGCACAGCAAGGACTGTCGCTCGAGATCGAACTGCCGGCTGAGCCGCTCTGGGCCCGAACCGACAGCGACCAGTTGATGCGCATCATCGGCAACCTGGTGAACAACGCGATCAAATTCACGCAACGCGGCCGCATCACGCTGGTTGGCCGGCACGGGCCGGACGGGCATGTGCTGGTGCAGGTGGTCGACACCGGCGCCGGGATCGCGGCGGATCAGCGCGAGCGCGTGTTCGAGGAGTTCTACCAGATCGGAAACCCCTCGCGCGACCGCTCGCAGGGCCTCGGGCTCGGCCTGGCGATCGTGCGGCGCACGGCCGCGCTGCTGCACATTGCCCTGCGCCTCGAGAGCGAACCGGGCCGCGGCACCACCTTCGAACTGCAGATCGACCCGGCGCCGGCGCCGGCGCACGATGTGGCGGGGAGTGCGATGCCGCCGGCGCGCGCGGCCGACGGCCACCGGCTCGCGGTGTTGCTGGTCGACGACGAGGCCGAAGTGCTGTCGGCCCTGTGCACCTACCTCGACCAGCTCGGCTGGTCGGTCAAGGGCGTGACCAGCGGCGAGCAGGCCGAACGCGCATTGCTTGCCGGCTTCGCGCCCGACGTGATGGTGGTCGATTTCCGGCTGCGCGACGAAACCGGCCTCGACGTGATCGACCGGGTGCGCGAGCGGCAACCCGGCCTGCCAGCCGTGATCGTCACCGGTGAAACCGCGCCCTCGCGCTTTGGCGAGCTCTCCGGCGCGGCCGAGCGTGTGCTGCACAAGCCGGTGGCCGGCGAGCTGTTGGCCCGCACGCTGCAGGAGGTGGTGATCGAGCTCGACGCGCAGCCCGCCGCACCCGCCGCTGCGGCGACCGCCTCCTGAAGGGGCCGACCTTGTTGCGCCGCTGGTTGCTGCCGACGACGCTCTGGCTCGTGGCGTTGATCGCCACCGGCTGCGCCACCCTGCCCGATGGCCTGACCGGCCCTCCATCCAAGGCCCTGCGGGCCTCGGCTGACACCACGCTCGGCCGCATCGCCCAAGCCGCATCGCCCGATCCCGACCTGAGCGGCTTCCGGCTCATGCCGGGCGGGGATTTCGCACTCAGCACGCGGCTCGAACTCGCGCGCCGCGCGGAGCGCACGCTCGACGTTCAGTACTACCACATCGAAAACGACGAGACCGGCCGCTACTTCCTGCGCACGCTGCGCGATGCGGCGCAACGCGGCGTGCGCGTGCGGCTGCTGATGGACGATCTCTACACCTCGGGCGAGGACGCGTTGCTGCTCGGCCTGGCCGCCACGCCCAACCTCGAGCTGCGGCTGTTCAACCCCTTTCCGGCCGGGCGCGGCAGCCTGCGCATGCGTTTCGCGGCGTCGCTGCTCCACTTCGACCGGGTGCAGCGGCGCATGCACAACAAGCTGTTCATCGCCGACGGCGCGATGGCCGTGGCCGGTGGCCGCAACATCAACAACCAGTACTTCACGCGCACCGCGGGCCCGAACTTCCTCGATCTCGACACCTTCGTGACCGGCGCATTGCTGCCGCGGCTGGGCAACCTGTTCGACCAGTACTGGAACAGCGAGTACGTGTTGCCGGTGCATGCGATCGTGAAGAGCGGCGCAACGCGCGAAGAACTGCAGGCCGGCTTCGAACGGATGACCGGCCCCGACAGCACCCCGCCGCCGCCTCGACCGGCACCCAACGACCTGCTCGGCTACGGCCCGATCGTCGAAGAACTCAACGCGGGCCGGCTCGGCCTGATCTGGAGCCGGGCGGAGGCCTATGCCGATTCGCCCGACCGCGTGGTCGGCAAGACGGTGTCGTATGGCGGCGTGCCGCTGCTCGACGTGGACAGCGTGCGCTACAACGTGCTGGAGCAGATCCGCCGCGCGCGCAGCGAGGTCAGCATCACTTCGCCTTATCTGATCCCCGGCAAGGGCGGCCTCGAGGTGATGCGGGAGGTGCACGGCCGCGGCGTCAAGATGAGCGTAGTCACCAACTCGCTCGCCGCCACCGACGAGCCGCTGGTGCACACCGCCTATCGGCGCTACCGGCCCGATATGCTGAAGCTCGGCATCGACCTGTACGAGCTGAGTTCGGTGCGAACGCGCGCCAGCGTGCGGCTCGGCCTGTTCGGCTCCTCGATCGGCCGGCTGCATGCCAAGTCGGCCGTGATCGACCGGCGCATCCTTTTCATCGGCTCGATGAACTTCGACCCGCGCTCCGACATGCTCAACACCGAGATCGGCCTTTTCATCCAGAGCGCCGAGATGGCGCAACAGGCGCTGAAACTGGTCGAGGTGCTCAAGCAGCAGGGCTCCTACCGGCTGCGCTTTGCCGAGGGCACGCAGAACATCGAGTGGGTCAGCGGCCCGGCCGGCGCGCAGGAGGTGCTGAGCGTCGAGCCCGACTCGGACTTCTGGACCCGCACGGTGCTGGAAATCCTGGCGCCGCTGACACCAGAGAGCTTTCTGTGATCAGGGCTTGAGGTTGATCGCTTCGACCTGAACCAGCAACTTCACCTTGTCTTCGAAACCGAAGTTGAGGCCCCACACAATCCCCCACTGGCTGCGCTCGACCGTGGTTTCGAAGTCGCCGCCGCACACCTGGCGCTTGATCAGCGGGTTCAGGTAACAGTTGAACCGGCTGGCCCTGAGCAGGATCGGCTTGGTCTGCCCCATCAGCGTGAGCGTGCCGCCGACCTCGGCGACCTTGTCGCCGTTGAACGCGATCTTGTCGGCCTGGAAACGCGCGGTCGGGAATGCCGCCACGTTGAAGAAGTCCTTGCTCTGCACGTGCCGGTTCAGCAGGTCGACGCCTGTGTTGATGGAGGTCATGTCCATCGTGATGTCGATCTTGCCGTTGGCACCCGCAGGATCGATCTGCACCATGCCCTCGGTGGTGCTGAAGCGGCCACGGTTGGTGGTGGTGCCGTAGTGGCCCATTTCGTAGTTGACGAAGGTGTGGGTCGGGTCGACCACGTAGTTCGCACCCTTGGCCGGGCCGCCCGAGGGCAGCATGGCGACCGCCGGTGCGGTGAAGTCGGGCCTGAGCGGGGCCTGGGCCTGGGCCGCTGCAGCCAGCGCGAGCGCCGCTGCCATGGTGATGAGCTTGTGGGTCATTGGCGTCTTTGCGATGTGGTGAGGCGGGGGTTCAAAGCGGGCCGAGTCCAGACAGCGTGAGCTTGAAGCGCACCTGGACGTCGTTGGCCACCATCGAGGTGTCCGTCCATTCGCCGTCGCCGACCTTGAACGTCAGGCGCTGGATGGTAAAGCTTCCACTCGCGACCGACTGGCCGTATCCCTGAGTGATCGTCACCGGCACCACGAGTTCCTGCGCCTGCCCCTTGATCGTGAGCTTGCCCGCGATCTCGAAGCGCCCGCCGCCCAGCCCCTTGATCGAACTCGACTTGAAGTTGGCCTGCGGAAACTTCAGGGCATCGAACCAGTCGGGCTTGGGCAGTTCGGCGTCGGTCTGCGGCACGCCGAGCGAGGCGCTGCCCATGTCGACCGACAACGCCACGCTGCCGCCCTCGGGCTTTCTCGGGTCGAATGCAACCCGTGCCGTGAACTTGCCGAACGCACCCTCGACCGGCACACCCATCTGCTTGCTGACGAAGACGATCTGGCTCTTGTCGGCGATCAGTTGCGTGGCCGTCTCGGCCGCCGGCGCGCTGGCGCCGGCCAGCCAGCCTGCAACGGCAAAAACCAGGCCTGCGAAGCGGTGTGAAATCATGAGGTGTTCCTGGTGCGCCTTGCCGGCCACATACGGTTGAGCAGGTCGTCGCGGTCGACGAAACGATGCTTCAACGCGCCGGCCGTGTGCGCGATGACGAGTGCAGCGAGCAAAAAGGCGCTGCCGCGGTGCAGCGGCAGCAGAACGGTCTCGGCCAGCGCCTTGTCGACGGGCACGAAATCCGGCAGCGGCAGCACGCCGAACCAGACGATCGGGAAACCCAGCGCCGAGCTGTAGGCCCAGCCGAACAGCGGCACCGCGAAGAACAGGACGTAGAGCAGCCCGAGCGTGCGGTGGTGGACGAAGCGCTGCCAGCGCGGCATCGCGCACTCGATCGCATCGGGCAACGGGGGCGGGCGGTGCGTGAGCCGCCACAACAGCCGCACCGCCGAGAGCGCGAGGATCGTGACGCCGGCCCATTTGTGCCAGTTGAACAGCCGGATGCGCAGCGGCGAGAACGGCAGATCGACCATGTAGAGCCCCACGCTGAACGAGCCCACGATCATCATCCCCAGCAGCCAGTGCAGGGCCATCGCGACAGGGCCGTAACGGCCGGCGCCGGGTTCCGCGGAAAACGCTGTGGACATGACGCTGACTCTGCGAGTGGACAGAAAGATCGGGCTCGGCAGCCATGCTACAGGCAAGAACGGTGCCGCACCGCCGGCTGCGCATTCATGCATCATCCGGCGCATGCGGCTCAAGCACATCGAGGTCTTCAACGCCATCATGCTGACCGGCACCGTGAGCGCCGCGGCGCGGCTGTTGCATGTCACGCAGCCGGCCGTCACGCAGACGCTCCAGCATGCCGAACTGCAGCTCGGCTATGCGCTGTTCACACGGCAGCGCCGGCGGCTGGTGCCGACGCGCGAGGCGCAGGCGCTCTATCCGGAGGTGCAGCACCTGGTGTCGCAGCTCGAATCGGTGCGCCGCATCGCCCATGCGCTGCGCAGCGACGGCGAGGCGCAACTGCGCGTGCTGGTGGTGCCTTCGCTCGCGGTGCGCGCGCTGCCCGACGCGCTGCAGGCCTTCCGGGCCCGCCATCCGGCGATGCCGGTCGCGATCCGGGTGCTGCACTCGCGCGAGATTGCCCAGGCCATCGCGCTGCAGGAGGGCGATGTGGGTATCGTCTACGGCAGCGTGCGGCACCCGGCGGTGCACGAGGAACCGGTCGCCACCGGCCGGCTGGTCTGCGTCTCGCGCGTGGGCACGCCGGGCGCCGACCGGCGCAGCACGGTGGCGCTCGAGGATGTGCTGAAGGAGCCGTTCACCCGCATCGACGAACGCGACCCTATCGGCGCCATGCTGGCCGAGCAGTTTTCACGCTCCGGCCACGCGCCGCGCGCCGACATCACGGTGCAGACGCATCACATCGCGATGGTGCTCGCGGAGCAGGGTTTCGGTCCTGCCATCATCGACTCGTTCACCGCCCAGGCCAGCCGCAGCGACACCCTGCACGTGCGCACGGTGCTGCCGGAGGTCCCGGTCGAGGTGCGTGCGCTGTTGCCGCAGGGCGTGCGGTCGCCGAAGCCGGTGGCCGATTTCATCAAGGCCTTTCGCGCGGCGGTCGGCACTTAGGCCGCCATCGCTCCGGCAGCCCGCTGCCCGCGCGACCAGGCCACGCAGCGTTGCGCCAGCGCCGCGGTCGCGTCGATCGTCGGCACCGGCGAGCAACCGTCGTCCAGCACCAGTGGGATCTCGGTGCAGCCCAGCACCAGTGCCCCGGCGCCGCGCGTGGCCAGCGCGGCGCCGGCGGCTCCGAGCAGCGCCGCGCCGCGCACCCGGTCGCCGGCCTTGACGGCTTCGATGCCGGGCATCACCTGCTCGATCATTTCGCGCGCCGTGGGCAGCAGCCAGTGCAGACCCGCGCCGGCCGGCGCCCGGTTCAGGTAAAGGCCCGAAGCGATGGTGGCGTCGGTGGCGAGCAGCCCCAGCGGGGCGCCGGCACCGGTGCGCGCGATGGCCTGCTCGATGGCCGCGTCGACCAGATGCAGCATCGGCAGCCCGAGCGCCTGCTGCAACGGCTCGAACCAGAGGTGCGCGGTGTTGCATGGCATCACGATCAGCCCGGCACCCGCGTCGACAAGGCGACGGCCGCTCTCGATCATCGCGGGCAGCGGCGACGCACCTTCGCCGCGAAACGCCGCGGTGCGGTCGGGCACCTGCGGTATCGAACTCACCAGCACCGGCACATGCTCCTGGTCGCTCGCGGCCGGCGTGGCCGCCAGCAGCTTGTGCATGAAATCGAGCGTGGCCAGCGGCCCCATGCCGCCGAGCACGCCCAGCAGGCCGGGCGCGGCGGCGCCGGTCTTTGCCATGTCCATGGCACTCACTCCGCCGGCTTGTCGGACAGCGCCTTGAGATTGGCGAGCAGTTCCTTGCTCATCGGTGCGTTGAGGTTGATGCCCTTGGGCGGAATCGGCGACTGGAACCACTTCCTGTAGAGCCGTTCGAAATCGCCGGTCCGGATGAGCCCGGCCAGGGTGTCGTCCACCAGCTTCTTGAAGACCGGGTCGTCGCGCCGCAGCATGATCGCGTAGGGCTCGACCTGCAATGGCTCGCCCACTACCGCGAGCTCGGCCGGGTTCGCCGCGTTGGCGCGGATGCCGTAGAGCAGGATGTCGTCCATGGCAAACGCATCGGCGCGGTCGCTCTGCACCACGAGGGCCGATTCGGCATGGTCCTTGGCGCCGAACAGGTCGATGTCTAGGTTCTGCTCGCGGCTGATCTTGCGCATCACCAGCATGTTGGTGGTGCCGGTGGTCGAAACCACCTTGCGGCCCTTGAGATCGGCCAGCGACTTGACCGGCGAGCCGGCCTTCACGAGGAAGCGGGTGCCGGTGTAGAAGTAGTTGGTGGCGAAGGCCACCTGCTTGGCACGCTCGGCATTGTTGGTGGTCGAGCCACATTCGATGTCGATGGTGCCGTTCTGCAGCAGCGGGATGCGGTTCTGCGAGGTCACCGCCTGGGTCTTGACCGCCAGGGTGGCGAGGCCGGTGGCCCGGCGAACCTCGTCGACGATGAGGTTACAGATCTCCCACCCGAAGCCGGTTGGCTGCCCGTTGCTGCCGAGGTAGGAAAACGGCAGCGACGCGTCGCGGTAGCCGACGCCGATGCTGCCGCCGGCCTTGACCTTGTCGAGCGTACCGGTGGAGGTCTGGGCGGCGACGGGAACGGAACAGGCGGCGACAAGCACCGCGACGAGGGCGAACGGAATGCGCATGGCGTGGACTTTCATGATGAGACGGATGGAAAGAGGAAGAACAAGGCAAGTCGATGCTAGGAGCGCACCCCACCGCCATGTCATCGCTTCTGCGGCCGCTTCCATAAGGCTGGCTGATGGTCGTGGCTGGCGCCTTGGTGACGGCGCCCAGTGCCGCAGCACACTAAGCTGCGCCGATATTTCAGGAGACACCCGCACATGGACACCACCCGACTCTTCTCGCTCGACGGCCGCACGGCACTCATCACCGGCGGCTCGCGCGGCATCGGCCGCATGATTGCCGAGGGCTATCTGGCGCAGGGCGCTCGCGTCTACATTTCGGCGCGCAAGGCCGCGGCCTGCGACCAGACTGCCAAAGAGCTTTCGGCCTTCGGCCACTGCGTCTCGCTGCCGGCCGACGTGTCGACGCTAAAAGGCGCGCAGGCGCTGGTCGCCGCGTACGGCAAGCACGAGAAGACGCTCGACATCCTCGTCAACAACGCCGGGGCCGCCTGGGGTGCGCCGTACCACGAGTTTCCGGAAAGCGGCTGGGACAAGGTCGTCGACCTGAACCTGAAAACCCCGTTCTTCCTGACCCAGGCGCTCACGCCGATGCTCAAGGCCGCCGCCGCCGACCACCTGGCCAAGGTGATCAACATCGCGTCGATCGACGGCGTGTCGGTCAACCCGCAGGAAACCTACTCGTACGCGGCCAGCAAGGCCGGCCTGATCCACCTCACGCGCCGCATGGCGCTGCGGCTGGCGCAGGAGCGCATCGTGGTCAGCGCGATCGCGCCCGGCGCGTTTGCCTCCGACATGAACAAGGACGCGCGCGACCACGGCGACGAAGTGAAGGGCCGCATTCCTGCGGGCCGCATCGGCACCCCCGAAGACATGGCCGGAGCCGCGATCTACCTGGCCTCGCGCGCCGGCGACTACGTGATGGGCTCGACCTTGATCGTCGACGGCGGCGTCACCTACGCGCGCTGAACTTCAGCTCCAGCGCGGTATCGACTCGTCCTTGAGCTGCTTGCGCAGCGTGCCGTAGTCCGGCACCACGCTCTCCACCGTTTCCCAGAAGCGCGCGCTGTGGTTCATCACGCGCAGGTGGCTGAGTTCGTGCGCCACCACGTAGTCGATCACCGGCATGCGGAAGTGGATCAGCCGCCAGTGCAGGCGGATCGCACCGTCGGCACTCGCACTGCCCCAGCGCGTGGAGGCGTTCGACAGCGACAACCTGTTCCAGCGGACGCCGAGTTGCGGCGCGAAATGGTCGAGCCGCTCGATGAAGATGCGCCGCGCCTGCCGCGTGAGCCACGCCTGTGAGGCATCGCGGATCTGGGCCGGCGTGGCGTTGTTCGCCAGCGCCATGCGCAATACGCGTGGTGCATCCGGGTCGGTTGTCTCGAGCACCGCGCCGACGCCCTTGAAACCATGCTTCGGGTCGAGCCGCACCACCACGGGCTCGCCCAGAAACGGAAAGCTCACGCCATCCCGCCACTCGATGCGCGTGGCTTCGAGCCTGGCGTGGCGCTGATCCGCCTCGGCCAGCTTGCGCAGGATCCAGCCCGACTTTTCCTGCAGCGCCGTATCGACGTCGCGCAGCGCCACCCAGCGCGGCGCCCGCACCGACAGCCCCTCGGCGCCCACCACGAAGCCGATGGTGCGGCGCTGCCCGCGCGTGAACTCATAGGCGACCCGGGCGTTGCCAAACTGCACCTCCCGGCTCGCGCGCGGATGGGCGAAACGCGCGGGAGTCAGTGCGTCGGCCAGCGACAGCACCGGGTCTGCGGGCAGAACGGGCGCTGGAGGCCGATCCGGCTTGAATTTCTCGCCCGACGGAACGGGCGTCTCGGGTGCATCCGCTGACAACCCGTCGAACAGGTCGAGCGTGAAATGCAGCAGGCCGCGCATGGTCGTGCTCTCTACGAGTACGCCTCGGGATCGAGCCGGCGCATCTCGGCTTCGATCCACGCTTCGACTTCGCGCATCAACTCGTCAGGCTTGCGCCCGGTGCTCGGAATCGCGGGGCCGATCGACACGTCGACGATGCCGGGCCGTTTGACGAACGCCTTGCGCGGCCAGACCTTGGCGGAGGTGACGGCGATCGGGATCACCGGTGCGCCGGTTTCGCAGGCTAGCCGCGTGCCGCCCGACTTGTAGGTGCCCTTCTGGCCGCGCGGGATGCGCGTGCCTTCGGGAAACATGATGATCCAGATGCCTTGCGCCAGCAGCAGCTTGCCCTGGGCCACCACCTTGTTGAACGCCTGCGCTTTCTGGCTGCGGTCGATGTGGATCATGTCGAGCCGCGCCATCGCCCAGCCGAAGAACGGCACGTAGATCAGCTCTTTCTTGAACACATAGGCCAGCGGGTGCGGCATCAGCGTCGGCATCAGGAAGGTTTCGTAGGTCGACTGGTGCTTGACCAGCAGGATCGCGCCGGCCTTCTTCTCGGTCGGCAGGTTCTCCATGCCGGTGACGCGCGTCTGGATGCCAAGGATCAGCCGCGCCCCGCCGATGGCCCAGCTCAGCCAGCGCTCGGCCATCCAGTAGAGCGGAATGCCGCGCCTCCAGAGCGAGCTGACGACCATGATGATTCCCCAGGGAATCACGGTGATGAGCATCCACAGTGCATGGATGACGGAGCGGATCAGGGCCATCGGTTCAAGCTTCTTCTTTGGCTTCCAGCGCCCGCCGCTCCTCGCGCGCGAGCACGAAGTCGACAAAGGCGGCAAGGTTCTCGTGCACGCGCGTGCCGGGCGGATACTCCGGGGGCAGCGGGTCGACGTTGCGGCAGGCCTCGCCCATGCCGGTCAGCAACAGGTGCGGCTCGCAGCCGGCGGCGGCGCTTGCCAGCGTGTCGCGCAGGCTGTCGCCCGCGGTCGGCACGCCGGCCAGGTCGATGCCGTAGCGCTCGCCGATCTGGTGAAACAAGCCCGGGCGCGGCTTGCGGCATTCGCAGTCCTCGTCGGGGCTGTGCGGGCAATAGAACACCGCATCGACGCGCCCACCCACCGCGGCCAGCATCTTGTGCATCTTGGCGTGCATCGCGTTGAGCGAGGCCACGTCGAACAGGCCGCGGCCGAGCCCCGACTGGTTCGATGCAACCACCACATGCCACCCGGCGTGGTTGAGCCGTGCGACGGCCTCGAGCGCGCCGGGCAGCGGCGTCCATTCGACGTCGCTCTTGACGAAGTCTTCTCGGTGCACGTTGATGGTGCCGTTGCGGTCGAGGATGACGAGTTTCATGGTGTGGCTTTCGCTTCGATCGCGCGGCGATCGATCCATGCAAGGATATGCGCCAGCGGGTGTCTCGCGCCGTCCAGCATCGCGACCCGTTCACGCAGCGTGGTGATCGAGACCAGGTCGCATCTCAGCAACTCGCGAACGAAGTCGGCATCCTTCTCGCGACCGGCCACGCATTTCGAAACAACGAGGTCATGCAATTCAGGGCAGATCGCCGTGACATCGCCGATGTAGTGAAGACTCGATCGGGTCATCCAGTCCGCAGGCATCACGGCCGTTTCGGGGCCCACGCCGTCGGCGAAGTAGCCGAAGGTCTCGTGAAAACTGGAATGCATGCCGATCGCCCCGTCGATCAGATCGGCCCGCTCCGGATGGAGGGCGGGATAAAGATCGACCTCACGCGACACCAGCAATGCCTCGGGCGGCACATCCATCAACAGCAGGATTGCCTGGCTGCCGACGACAACCATCGAGTTTTCTCTCGCTATGGCAGCCGAGGCGCGAAGCACGTGATGCAATTCGTCGAGCTTCATTGCGCGGCGGCCTGTGCGCGCGCGTGCCGGAGCAGCGCCATCCGCTCGTGCTGATCGACGAGACTGCCCAGAGGCGACACGCTGCGCAGCAACTGGCCATGATCCGATTCGGCGAGTGCGGCCTGTTCGAGCAGCGCGAAGTCCCCCCCGAGAAGCTGCTCCCATTCGCCCCAAAGCGCATCGGATCGCGTGGCGCCGGCCTGTCGCTGCCAGCGGTGCAATGTGTCCAGTGGCCGCGCACGCATACCGGGCTCGCGACGAAGCATGGCGATGGCGCTTCGATGCAGGGCCAGGGAAAACTGATCCAGTTGCTGCTGCCGGTTCATTGCGTCGATTATTGAGCGCCCGACTTCAGGTTGCCAGCCGCTCCAGCTGGGCCACGCGGTTCATGGCTTCGTGCAGGGATTTGAGCAGGCCCAGACGATTCAGTCTGAGATCGGCCTGCTCGGCATTGACCATCACGCCGTCGAAGAAGGCGTCGACCGGTGCGCGCAGTGCGGCCAGGCTTTGCAGCGAGGCGGTGTAGTCGCCCGCGTCGAACCGGGCGTCGGCGGCGGGCACGACCTGCTGCATCGCTGCGAAGAGCGCCTTTTCGGCCGGCTCTTGCAACAGCAACTCGCTCACATGGGCGTCGGCTGCTTCGGGCGACTTCTTGAGGATGTTGCCGATGCGCTTGTTGGCCGCGGCGAGCGCTGGCGCCTCGGGCAATGCGGCGAAGGCGCGCACGGCCGTCAGCCGCTTCGGCAGGCTCGACCATTCGGTGAGCTTGCGGGCATAGACCGCAGCATCGACTTCCGATACCGAGTGGCCCGTGTCCTTCAGATAACCCTTGAGCCGCTCGACCAGGAACTCGTCGAGTTCGACCGACGGATTCTTCGCCAGCAACGGCCCGAAGGCCTCGAACGCCAGCCGGGTGAGTTCGTAGTAATGGAGCGGCAGCGCGCGCTCCACCAGCATGCGCACCACGCCGAGTGCATGGCGCCGCAGCGCGAATGGGTCGCGGTCGCCGGTCGGCAGGTTGCCGATGCCGAACATGCCGACCAGCGTCTCGAGCTTGTCGGCCAGCGCCACCACGACGCCGACCTCGCCGCGCGGCAGCGTGTCGCCGGCAAAGCGGGGCTTGTAGTGGTCTTCGATGGCATCGGCCACGGCCGCGTCGAGGCCGTCGTGCAGCGCGTAGTAGCGGCCCATCGTGCCCTGCAGCTCGGGAAACTCGCCGACCATGTCGGTCACCAGATCGGCCTTGGCCAGGTGCGCGGCCTGGGTGGCCTGCGCCGCGAGCTTCGCGTCGCCGAGCTTCTCGGCGATGGCGCGCGCGATGTGCATCACGCGCGTCACGCGCTCGCCCTGCGTGCCGAGCTTGTTGTGATAAACCACCTTGCCGAGCGACTCGACGCGCGAGGCCAACGACTTCTTGCGGTCCTGGTCGAAGAAGAACTTGGCATCGGCCAGGCGCGGGCGCACCACGCGCTCGTTGCCTTCGATCACCGCGCTTGCATCGTCGGGGGTGATGTTGCTCACCACCAGGAACCGGTTGGTGAGCTTGTCCTGCGCATCGACCAGTGGAAAGTACTTCTGGTTGGCCTTCATCGTGAGGATCAGGCATTCCTGCGGCACCGCCAGGAATTCGGATTCGAAGGCGCAGGTCAGCACGTTCGGGCGCTCGACCAGCGCCGTCACCTCGTCGAGCAGCGCATCGTCCTCGATCGGCCTGGCACCGCCGCCGACCTTCGCCGCGGCCGCGGCCAGCTGGCGCGCGATCTCGCTGCGGCGCATGCCGAAGCCGGCGATCACCGAGCCCTCGTCGGCGAGCTGCTGCGCATAGCTGTCGGCATCGCGCAGCACCACCGGATCGACCTTGGCTTCGAAGCGGTGGCCGTGCGTGTCGCGGCCCGACTGGAGCCCGAGCGCTTCGACCGCGATCACCTCGCTGCCGTGCAGCGCGACCAGGCCATGCGCCGGCCGCACGAAGCTCACGCTGCTCCAGCCCGGCAGCTCGCAATTGGTTTCGAGCTGGTAGCTCATGACCTTGGGGATCGGCAGTTTCGCGATGGCCTCGGCCAGCGCCTTCTGCAGGCCTTCGGCCAGCGTCGCACCAGTAACGGTGCTTTCGTAGAACAGCGCTTCGGCCTTGCCATCGGGCGCACGCTTGAGGCCGGCAACCGCCGAGGCGTCGGCGCCCAGCGCGCCGAGCTTCTTGAGCAGTGCGGGCGTGGCGTTGCCTGCTGCGTCGAGCCCCACCGTCACCGGCATGAGCTTTTGCGAGACGGCCTTGTCGGCGGCCTGCGCCGCGACATCGGTCAGGTGCGCAGCGAGGCGGCGCGGCGAGGCGAAAGCGGTCAGCACCGAGGCCGTACCGACCAGGCCTTGCGCCAACAGATGGTCGCGCAGCACGCCGGCAAAGGCGTCGCCAAGCTTCTTCAGTGCCTTCGGCGGCAGTTCCTCGACGAACAGTTCGACCAGCAGGTTCTTGTTGTTGTGCATGCTCATCGCTCAGGCTGCTTTCTTCTGCGGGATCTGGGCTACCCACTCACGCGGCGCCATCGGGAAGCCGAGCCGTTCGCGGCTCTCGTAGTAGCTTTGCGCGACGCTGCGCGCGAGGTTGCGGATGCGGCCGATATAGGCCGCGCGTTCGGTCACGCTGATGGCACCGCGCGCGTCCAGCAGGTTGAAGCTGTGGGCGGCCTTGAGCACCTGCTCGTAGGCCGGCAGTGCAAGCTGCACTTCCATCAGGTGCCTGGCCTGCTTCTCGTGCGCGTTGAACGCGGTGAAGAGGAACTCGGCATCGGAATGCTCGAAGTTGTAGGTCGACTGTTCGACCTCGTTCTGGTGGTACACGTCGCCATAGGTGACGCCCGGCGCCCATTCCAGTTCGTAGATGCTTTCCTTCGCCTGCAGGTACATCGCGAGGCGTTCGAGCCCGTAGGTGATCTCGCCGGTGATCGGCTTGCAGTCGATGCCGCCAACCTGCTGGAAATAGGTGAATTGCGTCACTTCCATGCCGTTGAGCCAGACCTCCCAGCCCAGGCCCCAGGCGCCGAGCGTGGGGTTCTCCCAGTCGTCTTCCACGAAGCGGATGTCGTTCTTCTTCAGGTCGAAGCCCAGCGCCTCGAGGCTGCCGAGGTACAGCTCGAGGATGTTCGACGGTGCCGGCTTCAGCACCACCTGGTACTGGTAGTAGTGCTGCAGGCGGTTGGGGTTCTCGCCGTAGCGGCCGTCCTTGGGGCGGCGGCTCGGCTGCACGTAGGCGGCCTTCCACGGTTCCGGGCCCAGCGCGCGCAGGAACGTGGCCGTGTGCGAAGTGCCGGCGCCCACCTCCATGTCGTAGGGCTGAAGCAAGGCGCAGCCCTGGTCGGCCCAGTACGACTGCAATTTGAGAATGATTTGCTGAAAGGTCAACATGAGGCTGGCCGGCGTGGCCGGGCATGGAACGGGAGCACGGGCGTCGCCCGCGAAGGGGGTGATTTTAGGGGGGTGGCCACGCAGGCCCGATGGCCAGTCTGCCTGCCAGGCCGACACGCCGGTGTGCAGGGGCGCTGAAAGCCTCAAGCGATTGGCAGCGGGGCAACTCTCCGACAAGCGGTTGCGCCATTGCCCGCCGCGGCGGGGCCGGCGGCGCTGCGATAAACAGCGGCTTTGACAGCGCCTTTGGCGCGCCCGCCCATGACGCCGCTCAACATTGCCCCCCGCCCTCCCTTGCTGATCGTGCTGAACGCCGGCTCGGGCAGCGGCGCGGCTTCCGACGCGCGGCTGGCCATCGAAACAGGGTGTGCGGCCGCGGGCCGGGACTACCGCATCTACCAGGTTGACTCGCCCGGTCGGCTGCAGGCATTGGCGCGCGAGGCGGTCGACCGCGCCCGCGAGTTGCACGGCGTGGTCGTGGCCGCGGGGGGCGACGGCACCATCAACGCCGTGGCCCAGGCCACGCTCGGCAGCGGCTGCGCGTTCGGCGTGCTGCCGCAGGGCACCTTCAACTATTTCAGCCGCACGCATGGCATTCCGTCGGACACGGCCGAAGCGCTCCAGGTGTTGCTGAACGAATCGCCCTGCGCGGTGCAGGTCGGCCTTGTAAACGACCGCGTGTTCCTGGTCAATGCGAGCATGGGCCTCTACGCCAAGCTGCTGGAAGACCGCGAAGCCTTCAAGGCGCAGTATGGCCGGCACCGCTGGGTGGCCTTGTGGTCGGCCCTGGTCACCGTGCTGCGCGGCGAACGGCCCTGGCATCTGCACATGGCCTGGCACGGGCAGCAGCGCGACATCCGCACGCAGACCTTGGTCGTGGCCAACAACGCCTTGCAGATGCACCAGGTCGGCCTGGCCGAAGCCGACGCGCCGGAGCAGGGGCAACTGGCGGCCATTGCGCTGAAGCCACGGAGCGCGTTCACAATGCTCGGACTCGTGGCGCGCGGGGCGCTGGGCCGGCTCGGCGAGGCCGAGAGCGTCGAGAGCTTCTCTTTTGAGGCGTTGACGGTGCAGCCAATGCGCAACCGCCGCCGCGTGAAGGTCGCGACCGACGGAGAAATCGGCTGGATGCAGATGCCGCTGCAGTTTCGGGTCTCGGCCGAACCGCTCTGGCTGGTGCGCCCGGACGTCGCTCCCGAACTGGAGGCTGCGCGCCAATGAACCCGGTATTGCTGCAGATTTCCGACACGCACTTCGGCACCGAGCAGGCACCGGTGGTGCGGGCGCTCGCGCGACTGGCGCACGCAGAGGCGCCCGAGCTGGTGGTGCTCTCGGGCGACATCACGCAGCGCGCCACGCGCGCCCAGTTCAGCGCAGCGCGCGCCTTTGTCGATTCGCTCGGCGCGCCGGCCGTGCTGGCCTTGCCGGGCAATCACGACATTCCGCTGTTCGCGCTCGGCACGCGGCTGCTTGACCCCTACGGGCGCTACAGCGAAGCCTTCGGGGCTGAACTGGAACCGGTGTTCGAATCGGCCGGGTGCCTGGCCATCGCGGTCAACACCACGCGCTGGTACCGCCACGAAGACGGTGAGGTGTCGGCCGCGCAGGTCGAGCGCGTCGCGGCCCGGCTCATGCGTGCCACGCCGCAGCAACTGCGCGTGGTGGTGGTGCACCAGCCGCTCGCGGTGACGCTGCCCGAGGACGCATCGAATCGCCTGCACGGGCGCGAGGCGGCGGTGGCGCGCTGGGCCGCAGCGGGGGCCGACCTCGTGCTGGGAGGACACATCCATCTGCCGTTTGTGTGGCCCCTCCATGAGACGTTTGCGGACTGCGCACGCGCGCTGTGGGCCGTGCAGGCCGGCACGGCCGTTTCGACGCGGGTGCGCGCCGGCGCGCCGAATTCGGTGAACCTCATCCGCTATGCGAGCGGTGTGGCGGCGCGTCACTGTACGGTCGAGCGCTGGGACTGCGCGCGAGGCGCCGAGCGTTTCGAGCAGGTGGCCTCGCACACGCTCCCGCTGGCCGACATGGCCACGGTCCCGCATGCCGGCTGACGCAGCACCGCTGGTCGGGTTCGCGCAGCAATGGGGCGAACATGCCCTGCCCGCGTTCCTTGCGACGTTGGCCGTCGCGGTGGCGCTGGCCGGCCTGGCCGGTTGGCTGCTGCACCGGCGCCGCGCCCGCCGCAGCGCGGCCGAGGATGCCCCACCGCCCACTCTCGTGCGGCTGGTCGCGGCGTTCGCCGCCGGCTTCGCGCTGATCGTCTGTGCGGCCAGCCTGTTCGCTGCCATCGCCCGCCGGCTCGGCCCCGGCAACACCATGGGGCTGGCCGATCAGGCGCTGGCCGACGCGATCGCGCAGCACACGCCTGCGACCGCCTTGCGCGTGTTCGCGCTGCTTACGCACCTGGGCGACCCGCTGGCGCTGGCCCTGCTCGGAGTGGTCGTGACCGGGTGGCTGTGGTGGAAGCGCGCGCGCCTGCTGGCCGTCGGCTGGCTGTTGGCGCTGGGCGGCAACGCAGTGCTGAACCCGGTGCTCAAGGGTGTGTTCGAGCGCACCCGGCCGCTGCACGACGACGGGCTGGCACAAGCCACCGGCTTCAGTTTCCCCAGCGGACACAGCTCGGGCGCCATGGTGGCCGGCGGCATGCTGCTCTACGTGGCGCTGCGCATGCTGCCGCCACGCTGGCATGCGGCAGCGGCGATGGCCGCCGTGGCGCTGGTGCTGGGCATCGCATGCAGCCGCGTATTTCTGCGGGTGCACTTTGCGAGCGACGTGGCCGCCGGCCTGCTCTCGGGCCTTGCATGGGCTGGCGTTTGCGTGGCCGGCCTCGAGTTCGCGCGGCACCGGCAAGGCCGGCGCTGACGGGACTCAATACTCCCAGAAGATCCGCTGCAACTCTTTGGTGTCGTTGGTCTTGGTGAGCGCCACCATCGCCAGGATGCGCGCCTTCTGCGGACGCAGGTCGTGCGCCACCACCCAGTCGTACTTGTCGTCGGGCTGCTCTGCATTGCGGATCACGAAGCCGTCCGGCACGCGCGAAGCGCGGATCACCACGATGCCGTCACCGCGCACCTTCTGCAGGCTGGGCACGATGCGGTCGGCGACCGAGCCGTTGCCCGGGCCGCCGTGGATCAGTGCCTTGATGCCGCTCTTGCCGAGCGCATCGATCGCGGTGGAGGCCACGCCTTCGTAGCCCATCGCGATTTCGACCGGCGGCAACGCCGTGATCTTGTCGATGTCGAACTCGGAGTTCATGGTGTGGCGCTTGACCGGTGCGCGGAACCAGTAGTTCTTGCCCTCCACCACCATGCCGAGCGAGCCCCACTGGCTGACGAATGCGCTGGGCTTGATGTTGAAGTTCTTGCTGACGTCGCGGCCGCTCTCGATGCTGTCGTTCATGGTCAGCAGCACGCCCTTGCCCATCGCGTCCTTGCTGCCGGCCACGCTGACTGCGTCGTACAGGTTCAGTGCGCCGTCGGCCGACAGCGCAGTGCCCGGACGCATCGAGGCGACCATCACGATGGGCTTGTTGGTGTGCACCGTGAGCGTCAGGAAGTAGGCGGTTTCTTCCACGGTGTCGGTGCCGTGGGTGATGACGATGCCGTCGACGTCGGGTTGCTTGGCCAAGGCCGACACGCGCTTGGCCAGCGTGAGGAGGTTGTCGTTCGTGAGGCTTTCCGAAGCGACCTGGAACACCTGCTCGCCACGCACGTTGGCGACCTTCGAGAGCTCCGGCAGACCGGCGATCAGCTTCTCGACACCGACCTTGGCGGCCGCGTAGGTGGCGCTATTGACTGCCGAAGCGCCGGCACCCGCGATGGTGCCGCCGGTGGCGAGGATCACCACGTTGGGCAGCGACTGGGCATGCGCCAGCGCGCCGGCGGCCAGCAGCGCGGCCCCTGCGGCGAATGCACGGAAACGGGGAGAAAGGTACATAAAAGCTCCTGTGAATATGTTCGGAATGTGTCGGGCGCCGAGGAAGATACAGGAACCGTGCCGCGATGCGCCTGCCTTCGATGCCGAGCGCACATGCAGCCATGCCGCCGCGGAATCGGGAGGGATTACCATCGTCTGCGCCTTGCCCAAATCGTCACCATGAACGTCGACACCGCTTCCACCCCCGCGATCAGCGCGCAGCAGATGCCTGCGCCCGACGGCCCGCTGTCGCGCGCGCGGCCTGGGCGCGAGCGCATCCTCGCGGCGATCCGCGAGGCGGCGGTGACGGAGTTCAGCCTGCACGGACTCAAGGGCACCTCGACGCAGGCGATCGCGGCGCGGGCCGGGCTGACCAAGCCCCAGCTGCACTACTACATCGCCGGCAAGGAAGAGCTGTACGAAGAGTTGCTGATGCAGGTGCTGCACGACTGGAAGGTGGTGTTCGCGTTCGAAGACCATGCCAAGGATCCCGGCCTGGTGCTCGGCGACTACATCCGAAAGAAGCTGGATCACGCGTTCGACAACCCCGAGATCTCGCGCATCTTCACGCGCGAGGTGCTCGATGGCGGCCGCAACCTCGACCGCTACTGGCCCAACGCGCGGGCCTGGACGCAGAAGAAGGTCGACATCATCAACGGCTGGATCGCGCGGGGCCAGATGCGCCCGCTCGATGCCCGGCTGCTGTTGATGCACATCTGGGCCATGACCCAGAGCTACGCCGACTACGCGCTGCAGACGCGCGTGATGCTTGGCCTGCCGGCTGACGCGCCACTGGATCGCGAGCCGATCGCGCGCGAGCTGGTGGCGTTCGTGCTCGCGGGCGCCGGTATTCCGCAGGCCTGACGGTCTCGCGCTCACAAAGTCCGCCATTGGTTTGAGCGCTGGGGTTCCGGGGCGGCCGAGGGTCCGGGGCGGGATCAGGGCGGTGGGGCACGCTGCTCCGCGAATGTCCCCCGGCCTGCGGCCTCCTCCTTTATTTCGCTGCGCAGCGTGCCCCACCGCCCTGATCCTGGACGCAGCGTGACCGTTTCGCGCTGAACATTCAGAGCGTGCCCTGGCCGCTGGTGGTGGGTGGCCCCTGCAGCGAAATAAAGGAGGAGCCGAAGGCGGGGGACATTCGCGGAAGGGGCCACCCGCCGCCAGCGGCCTACCCCGCAACCACACCCAGCCCTGACACGCGCCCCCACGCCGCCGCAGCGGTTCCCCGATCCGGTGCACAGGCGCTGGCACGCACTTTGCATAAACCTGACCACTTGCTCTGATTAAGCGGTCAAACACACCATGCGCGTGCTCGTCGTCTACTGCCACCCGGTCGAAACCAGCTTCCATGCGGCCCTGCACCAGGAGGTGCTGAAGAACCTGCGCGCGGCCGGGCACGAGGTGGACGACTGCGACCTGTACGCCGAAGGCTTCAACCCGGTGATGTCGCGCGAGGAGCGGCTCGGCTATCACGACGTGCCCGCCAACCGCACGCCGGTGCAGGGCTACATCGACCGCCTGCAGTGGGCCGAGGGCATCGTGTTCTGCTTTCCGACCTGGTGCTTCGGCCTGCCGGCCATGCTCAAGGGCTACTTCGACCGGTTGCTGATGCCGGGCGTGGCCTTCGACATGAGCGACCCGGCCGATGTGAAGCCGATGCTCACCAACATCCAGCGCATCAGCGCCGTCGTCACCTACGGGCGGCCGCGCTGGATGGCCTGGTACATGGGCGACCCGCCGCGCAAGATGGTCACGCGCTACATGAAGCGGCTGACCGCACAGAAGGCGCGCGTGGACTACCACGCCCACTACCACATGAACGTGGCGACCGAGCCCCAGCTCAAGCGCTTCATGGCGCGCGTCGGTCAGGCCATGGCGCGGTTTGCCTAGGATGAAACCGAACGCTTTGATTCGATGCGGGCTGCGTGACTTAGGTTGCTGGGGGCGCCGGGGTCGCTGTGGGCGGGATCACGCCGACGGCGTACTCTGCTCCGCGAATGTCCCCCGGCCTGCGGCCTCCTCCTTTATTTCGCTGCGCAGAGCACACCATCGACGTGATCCGTCAGAGCGGTGGTTGATCCGGCGGAACTGCCGCAGCGTGTCCCGTGCCGAGGGCATCGGGTGCCTCCCGCAGCGAAATAAAGGAGGAGGCGAAGCCGGGGGACATTCGCGGAGGGAGGTACCCGGTGCCCTCGGCACGCGCCCTGAATGCAGGCCGCCGCCAACACAACGCACGGCGGAGCAACTGAGATGCAGCAGCCCCCCCACCTGCTGAACGACGCACGGCTGCCGCGCTGGCTGTTGCCGTCCGACTGGCCCACCTCCAGCGGCGCGCCCGTGCTGGCGCGGATCGTCCTGCAGGGCGGGCGAGTGCAATCGGTGGCGCCAGCCGGCGCGCCGGTGCCGGGCGGCTGGAACCTCAGCGGCGCACTGCTGCTGCCAGGCTTCGTCGATGCGCACACGCACCTCGACAAGGCCTTTACGCTGCCGCGCATGAAGAACGTGCAGCCCGGCCTGCTCGGCGCGATCGACGCGATGCTGCACGACCGCGCCGGGTGGAGCACCGACGACGTGCGCGAGCGCGCCGGGCGTGGCCTGCAGTGGGCCTGGGAAAGCGGCAGCCGCTGGTTGCGCACCCATGTCGACTGGTGGGAGCCCGACGCGGTGCCACTGGCCTGGCCGGTGATGGCCGAACTCGCACAGGAGTGGGCCGGCCGCGTGCGGCTGGAACAGGTCGCCCTGATCAAGCTCAGCCTGTTCGAGGACGCCGACCAGGCCCTCCGGCTGGCCCGCCTCGTCGCCGCGACCGGGCCGTATGCGCTGCTCGGCGGCTTCGTGCACTCGACCAACTGGAGCGAGCGGGCGCTGCGCAACCTGCTGCTCGCCGCGCAGATCTGCGACCTCGATGTCGACCTGCATGTCGATGAGGAACTGAACGCCGACGCGGTCGGCCTCGCGACCACCGCGCGCATCCTGCAAGAGATCGGCTTCGAAGGCCGCGTGGTCTGCGGCCACACCTGCGCGCTCGCGGCGCAGCCCGAGGCGCAGGCGCTGGCCACGCTCGACGCGGTGGCGCAGGTTCCGATCACCATGGTCTCGCTGCCCGCCACCAACCTGCTGCTGCAGGACGCCGTTACCGGCCGCACGCCGCGCCAGCGCGGCATCACGCTGGTGAAGGAGGCGCGGGCGCGCGGCATTCCGCTGCTATTCGCGAGCGACAACGTGCAGGATCCGTTCTGCCGGCTCGGCAGCTTCGACCCCGTAGAGGCCCTCGCCACCGCGACGCTCGCGGCGCAACTCGACGATCCGTTCGACACCTGGTCGGAGACGCTGTGTCGCGGCGACTGGCTGCGGCGCGGCACCGCGGGCCCGCCCACCCTGGTCGGCGCACCCGCCGACCTGGTGCTCTTCACCGAGGCCGACATCCACGGCTGGCCCTCGCGCGCCGCCGCGCGCGTGGTGCTGCGCGACGGCGTCTGCGTGCGCGGCCGGCCGGCTTTCCACTGACCCCAAGGACACCCATGCTGCATGGCTACATACCGCCCCATCGCTTTCTGCCCTACCTGAGCTGGACGGAAATCAACGCGCTGCCCGACCGCGAGAACACGGTGATCGTGCTGCCCTGCGGCGCCATCGAACAGCACGGCCCGCACCTGCCCTGCTCGGTCGACAGCGTCATTTCGTCAGGTGTGATGGGCCGCGCGCTCGACAAGCTGCCGGCCGAGGTGCGCGCCTTCGCGCTGCCGACCATCACCTACGGCAAGTCCGAAGAGCACCTGCACTTTCCCGGCACGATGACGCTGACCGGCCCGACCCTGCTGGCCACCGTGATCGAGATCGGCGAGTCGGTCTACCGCTCGGGCTTTCGCAAGCTCCTGTTTGCCAACGGCCACGGCGGCCAACCGCAGGTGCTGGAGATGGCAGCGCGCGAACTGCGCCTGCGCCATGGCGACTTCGTGGTGGTGCCGCATGGCGTCTCGCGCCTGCCCAACGCATCTAGCAAGCAGGTGAGCGACCAGGAAAAGCGCCTGTCGATGCATGCCGGCCATTCCGAGACCGCGCTGATGCTCGCGCTGGCGCCCGACACCGTGCACATGGAGCACGCCGCGGCCAACTACCCGCCGCCGTTTCCGATCAAGCTGCTGTCGCCCGACGGCCGGCCGGCCTGCGCCTGGTCGGCGCGCGACTTCGGCCCGAGCGGCGTGATCGGCGACCCGACCAGCGCCACGCGCGAACAGGGTGTCGAGATTCTCGAGACGCTGTCCGACAGCTGGGTGCAGGCGCTGACCGAGCTTTACGCGCTGCGCTGGGTGGTGCGCGAGGAAGCGACCTGGGGCCTCGGGCACCAGAGCGGCTTCATCCAGTCCTCGCCGCCGCAGGCCGCGGGGGCGGCGCTCTGAGGCGCGCTCCTTGCATTGACCCGTCCGTTCGTTCCTTCTTCTTCTTTTTCTTCCTCCCTCCTGCCTGAAAGGTTCACACCATGCGCAAGCACCCCGCCTTCCGTCCCGCATCGCTCGCCGGCGCCGCCGCGCTGGCCGTCTCTGCCCTCGCCATGCCGGCGCATGCACAGGCGACCGAACCCTTCACCTACATGACCAACTGGTACGCGCAGGCCGAGCACGGCGGCTTCTACCAGGCGGTGGCACAGGGCATCTACAAGAAGTACGGCCTCGACGTGACCATCAAGATGGGCGGCCCGCAGGTCAACATCACGCAGATGATGGCGGCCGGCCAGGCCGACTGCATCATGGGTTCGAGCGACATCCAGATGATGCAGACGCGCGAAGGCGGCGTGCCGGTGGTCAACGTGGCCGCCTTCTTCCAGAAAGACCCGCAGGTGCTGATCGCGCACGACGACGTCAAGAAGTTCGAAGACCTCAAGGGCAAGACCATCCTGATCGGCGCGCAGGCCAACCGCGGCTACTGGCCGTGGCTCAAAGCCAAGTTCGGCCTCACCGACGAGCAGACCCGGCCCTACACCTTCAACATCCAGCCCTTCGTCGCCGACAAGAACGCGGCCCAGCAGGGCTACCTGACCTCCGAGCCCTATGCAATCCAGAAGGCCGGCGTGAAGAGCACGGTGCTGATGTTCAGCGACCACGGCTTCCCGGCCTACGCGACCACCGTGTCGTGCATGGAAAAGACGGTGAAGGATCGCAGCAAGGCGGTGGCCGCGTTCGTCAAGGCCTCGGCCGAAGGCTGGAAGAGCTACCTGGCCGATCCGGCGCCGGCCAATGCGCTGATCAAGAAGGACAACCCCAACATGACCGACGACCAGCTCGCCTACAGCGTGGCCAAGCTCAAGGAAATGGGCATGGTCACCGGGGGCGATGCGGCCACGATGGGCATCGGCGTGATGACCGACGCCCGTGCCAAGGCGAGCTATGACTTCCTCGTCAGCGCCAAGCTGCTCGATCCGGCCAAGGTGGCCCTGGCCAAGACCTACACCACCGACTTCGTGAAGGACGCCAAGGTTCTGCCGTGATGGAGCCGGTGACCATCCCCGCGGTCGAGATCCTTTCGGCCGAGAAGACCTATCCGAACGGCACGCAGGCGCTGCTGCCGGTCGACCTGAGCATCGCCGAAGGCGAGTTCATCACCCTGCTCGGGCCTTCGGGCTGCGGCAAGAGCACGCTGCTGAAAATGGTGGCGGGCATGCTCGATGCCACCGACGGCCGCCTGCTGGTGTGGCGCAAGCCGGTCGCGCAGATCGACCAGAGCGGCCGCAAGATGGCCTTCGTGTTCCAGGCGCCCACGCTGATGCCGTGGGCCAGCGTGCAAACCAACGTGCGGCTGCCGCTCGACCTGGCCGGCATACCGCGCGCCGAAGCCGATGCGCGCGTGGCCGAGGCACTCGCGCTGGTGGGCCTCGACAAGTTCGCCGGCGCGCTGCCGCGTGCGTTGTCGGGCGGCATGCAGATGCGCGTGTCGATTGCGCGCGGCCTCGTGACGCAACCCGACCTGCTGCTGATGGACGAGCCCTTCGGCGCGCTCGACGAGATCACGCGGCATCGGCTCGACGCCGACTTGCTCGACCTGTGGCGCAAGAAAAAGCTCACCGTGATCTTCGTGACCCACTCGATCCACGAGGCGGTGTTCCTGTCGAACCGCGTCATCATGATGGCGGCTCGGCCGGGCCGCGTGGTCGAGCAGTTCATCATCGACGAGCCCTACCCGCGCAGCCCCGACTTCATGGTGTCGCCGCAGTTCAGCCGCTACGCGAAGCAGTTGCAGGACAGCCTGCTGCGCGCCAGCAGCGCGCATGAGGAGTTGGTGCCATGAAGGCCGCACCGACTCTTCCGCTGCTGCAGCAGCCGCGCGTGCAGCGCGTGTTCTACCCCCTGCTGGTCGGCGTGGTGCTGGTGGCGCTCTGGCAATGGCTGGTGACGGCGATGGAGCTGCCAGCCTATCTGGTGCCCTCGCCCTTCCTCATGATGCAGACACTGGTGACCGACTGGGTGCCGCTCGGCAATGCGCTGCTGGTCACGCTGAAGATCACGGTGCTCTCGTTCATCGTGGCCACGATCGCAGGCGTGCTGATCTCGTTCCTGTTCGTGCAGAGCAAGCGGATCGAGACGGCGCTGTTCCCATACGCCGTGCTGTTGCAGGTCACGCCGATCGTCGCGGTGGCGCCGCTGATCATCATCTGGGTCAAGAACCCCACCGCGGCGATGACGGTGTGCGCAGCGCTGGTGGCGCTGTTTCCGATCATCAGCAACACCACGCTCGGCCTGCGCAGCATCGACCCGGATCTGCAGAGCTACTTCAAGCTGAACCGCGCCACGCGCTGGCAGCAACTGGTGCGGCTGCGCATTCCGAGCGCGCTGCCGTATTTCTTCGGCGGGCTGCGCATCTCGAGCGGGCTGGCGCTGATCGGTGCGGTGGTGGCCGAGTTCGTGGCTGGCACCGGCGGCTCCGGCGCAGGCCTGGCCTACCAAATTCTGCAGGCCGGCTTCCAGCTCAATATCCCGCGCATGTTCGCGGCCCTGTTGCTCATTTCGCTCACCGGCGTCGCGCTGTTCGTGCTGATGGCCTGGCTCAGCAAGCTGGCGCTGGGCTCGTGGCATGCGAGCGAACTTTCCAACGATTGACTTGACGACCATGAACGCGCCCGCAACTGCCATCGAACAACTTCTGCTCGAGCTGCCCGACCTCGACTGGATCACCGACGAGAGCCGGGTCGCGCGCCTGTCGCAGGACTTCGCATGGTTCAGCCCGGTGCTGAACCGCCAGCTCAAGGACAAACGCGCCGACGCCGCAGTGCGGCCTCGCACCGAAGACGAAATCCGCGCGCTGGTGAGCGCCTGCGTGAGGCGCAGGGTGCCGATCACTATCCGGGGCAGTGGCACCGGAAACTACGGCCAGACCACGCCGCTCGCAGGTGGCGTGGTGCTCGACATGACCGGCTACAACGCACTGCAGTGGGTGCGCCCCGGCGTGGCCCGCGCACAGGCCGGCATCCGGCTCGGCGAGCTCGAGAAACAGACGAAGCCGACCGGGCAGGAGCTGCGCTGCCTGCCATCGACCTACCGCAGCGCCACGCTGGGCGGCCTGTTCGGCGGTGGCTTCGGCGGTGTCGGCTCGATCAACTTCGGGCCGCTCGGCGCACCCGGCAATGTGCTCGGCGTCCGCGCGATGACGATCGAGGCCGAGCCGCAGGTGGTGGAACTGCGCGGCGCCGAGGCGATGCGCATGCACCACCTCTGGGGCACCAACGGGCTGGTGCTGGAACTCGAAGTCGGTCTCGCGCCGGTGCATCCCTGGCTCGAAACGCTGGTGACTTTCGGCGATTTCGACCAGGCGCTCGCGTTCGGCGACGCGCTGGCGCACGCGCCCGGCATCGTGAAGCGCGAGGTCGCGTTCTTCGCAAGCCCGGTGCCCGATCATCTGGCGCAACTCGCCAACCACCTGCCCGCGGGCTGTCATGCGGTGCTGTCGCTGGTCGCCGAATCCTGCGAAGAACCGATGCTGGAACTGGCCGCCCTGCACGGTGGCTCGGTGAGCTATCGCAAGACAGCGGCCGAGGTGCACAAGAGCAACCGCACGCTGATGGAGTTCACCTGGAACCACACCACGCTGCATGCGCTGAAGGTCGACAAGACACTGACCTACCTGCAGAGCAGCTTCGTGCCTGGGCAGCATGTGCAGCAGATCACCGAAATGGAGCGGCTGCTAGGCGGTGAGGTGCTGATGCATGTGGAGTTTCTGCGCAATCTCGAAGGCCTCATCACGTGCAGCGCGCTGCAGCTGGTGCGCTTCACCAGCGAGAAACGGCTCGACGAGATCATCCACATTCACCGCGAGCGCGGTGTGCGCATCAACAACCCGCACACCTTCATCGTCGAAGACGGAAAGGCCGGTGGCGCGCTACCGCCCGAGATCGTTGCGATGAAGCAGCGCTTCGACCCGCACGGGCTGCTCAATCCGGGCAAGCTGCGCGACTGGCCGGTGGCGGCGACATGAGCGCCGTGCCGGGCCAGCCGATGGCGAACTACGCAGCCTCCAAACGCGTGGGCGACTTCCTGTTTCTGAGCGGCGTGGTCGCGGTCGACCCGGCACGGCGCGCGGTGCTCGACCGCTACGAAGATCTGCCCGACAGCGCGCGCTCGGCGTTGGGCGGGCTGGGCTATGTCACGGGGCAGCTCAGCGTCGACGTGTTCGAGGCGCCGATCGTGGCGCAGAGCTGGTTCGTGCTCGAGCGCATCCGCCAACTGGCGGCGGAGCACGGCGGCACGATGGACGATGTGGTCAAGCTGGTGCAGTACTTTCGCGATCTGCGCCACTACCCGGCCTACAACCGCGTGCGAGGCCTTTTCTATCCGGGCGAGCCGCCGGTCAGCACGGTGGTCGAGGTTTCGCGTTTCCTGCCGGGCGACGGCGCACTCATCGAGGTGGAGGCGACCGTCTACCTGCCGCGCTGACGCCGGCGCAGCAGCACGGTGGTCGCAACCACCGCCAGGGCCGCGATCCACAAGGGCCAGAGCCCCAGGTGCGAAACCCAGCGCGCATAGGGCGTAAGGCCGTGTCGGCCCTCGACCTCCGCCACCAGCACCCCTCGCGTGAGGCGCGGCAGCGATTGCGTCACATGCCCGCGGTGGTCGATCACCACCGTGGCACCGGTGTTGGTGGCACGCACCATAGGCCGCCGAAATTCGAGCGCGCGCATGCGCGAGATGGCCAGATGCTGGTCGATCGCCACGGAGTCGCCGAACCAGGCGATGTTGCTGACGTTGAGCAGGATGGTCGGGGCCGTTGCCTCGTCGCGGAAGTTGGCGCCGATCTCCTCGCCGAACAAATCCTCGTAGCAGATGTTGGGGGCGATGCGCTGGCCCTGCCAGTCGAACGCTGGCTGCGCCAGGCCGCCGCTGCGAAAATCCGCCAGCGGGATGTTCATCATGGCGGTGAACCAGCGAAACAGCCCCGGCACGAACTCGCCGAACGGCACCAGGTGGTGCTTGTCGTAGCGGTAGGCGGCCGGCGCGCCGGGCTTGAAACCGAGCACGGTGTTGGTGTAGCCGCGGCGGTCACCCATCGGCAAACCGACGATGGCCGCCTGATTGCCCTGGCCGTAGCGCGCTGCGACGGCCTCGAGGTAACCGGGCGGCAACTGCACCGGCAGCAACGGCAAGGCGGTTTCAGGCGTGACGACGAGCGACGCTGTGGCGTCGCGCAGTTGCGTGCCGTACCAGTCGAGCGCGGTGGCGATGCCGCCGCCGGGAATGAACTTTTCGTCCTGCGGGATGTTGCCCTGGAGCAGCGCCATCCGCAGTCGCGGCGGCGGTGCTACCAAATCGGAGGCGGCGGGATCGACGCTGTCGACGGAAGCCAGCCCGAGGCCGACCGCCACCGCTGCCGGCGCCAGCCAGGCCAGCTTGCGGCGGTAGTCGAGCCGCAGGCACTGGGCCAGCGCCACCGCGACCAGCGCGGCCACCGCGCCGATGCCATAGACACCGACCAGCGGTGCAAACAGCGCCAGCGGCCCGTCGACGTGCGCGTAGCCACCTGCGCCCCAGGGAAAGCCGGTGAACCAGCTGCCGCGAACCAGCTCGGCCGTTGTCCAGAGTGCTGCGAAGAACAGGGCACGCCACGCCCAGCGGGCGGGCGCAAACGCCACAAAAAATGCACAGGCAGCCGCGTAGTAGAGGCCGAGCGCTGCGGCCAGTGCGAACACGGCAACGGCGGCCAATGGCGCTGCCAGTCCGCCATAGGTGTGCATCGAAATGAACAGCCACCAGAAAGTGCCGCAAAGCCAGGCGGTGGAAAAAATCCAGCCGAACAGGAAGCCGCTGCGCCATGCCCGGGGGTGGGCGCCGAGGCGTAGCGCGTCGAGCTGCCAGACCAGCGCCGCCAGCGACAGCAATTGCAGCCACCAGAGCGGTTGCCCACCGAAGTGTCCGGCGAACGGCCAGGCGATCGACGCGGCCTGGGCCAGCCCCGCGAGCCCGAAGCCCAGCGCGCGAACCAGGGCCGTCTTCAATCGGATGCGTCGTCGCCGCGGGCCGGCGAGACCTTGAACCAACGCACGGCACCGCCCTTGGTGTGCAGCACGACAAAGTCGAAACCGCCCAGCGCATGGTGCTCGCCGCGCTTGGGCACGTGGCCCATCTCGTGCGCGACGAGTCCGCCGATGGTGTCGAAGTCTTCGATCAGGGCCTCGTCGTCGAAGGTGATGCCGAAGGCTTCGGCCACGCGCTCGATCGGGGTGTCGCCGGAGACACGGTAGGTGTGGTCGGCCAGGCCGAAGATGTCGCCCTCGTCTTCAGGGATGTCGAACTCGTCTTCGATCTCACCGACGATCTGCTCCAGCACGTCTTCGATGGTGATGAGCCCTGCGACGCGACCGAACTCGTCAATGGTGATGGCCAGGTGGTTGCGGTTGCCGCGAAACTCGCGCAGCAGGTCGTTCAGGCCCTTGCTCTCGGGCACGAAGGTGGCGGGACGCAGCAGCGCGCGGATATTGAGGCCCGGCGCGCGCTGCAGCTTGAGCAAATCCTTCGCCAGCAGGATGCCGATGATGTTTTCCTTCTCGCCCTCGTACACCGGAAAGCGCGAGTGCGCGGTATCGATCACCAGGTTGATCAACGCGTCGAGCGGCGCGTCGATGTCCAGCAGATCCATGCGGGGGGCAGCGACCATCACGTCACCCGCCGTCATGTCGGCCATGCGCAGCACCCCCTCGAGCATCACGCGCGACTCGGCGCCGATCACGTGGTTGTCTTCGGCATCGGCCAGCGTCTCGATCAGTTCGTCGCGCGAGTCGGGACCGGGGTGGATGAATTCGGCCAGCTTCTGGAGAAAGCTGCGCTTGTCTTCCCGTTCAACGGGGATGCGCTCGGAATGAGGTTCGGCCACTGCGGGAGGGCGGAGTTGGGGAAGCGCAAGGATACCGGAAAGGCCAGCGCCCTCCGGGAAAGCGCGGGGCCCTATTGCGCCGACTTTTCGCGCGCGGCACGCACGCCGCTTCGAACTTCCTGCACGCTGGCGAGGAACGACCAGAACTGCTTGGCACGAGTCTTCAGCTGGAAGTCGACTTCGGCGAAGTGATCCAGCGCGATCTCGCTGATACGGCTGTCGAAGGTGGCCAGCGGCAGTTGCAGATGCGCCTCCGATTCTGAACCGCTGCGCACCACGGTGGCACCGGCCTTCCGCGCGATCTTGAGCATGGCGGCGTTCTCGCTCAGCGCGTGGATGAACAGCATGCCGACACCTTCGTTGCGCGCGGTGACGACCGCACGCTCGAACAAGCGTGCGCCGTAGGCGCGGCCACGGGCGTGCTTGGCCACCGAAACGCCGAACTCGGCGCAGTCGTTGGGCTGGTCGGCCGGCGCGAAGGCGACGTGCGCCATGGCGATGAGTTCGAGCCGGCGGTTGTAAATGCCGAACATTTCGTCGCGGTCGAAGTCGAGTGCGTCGACGTAGCGCTGAACCTGCTCGTCCGAAGCCGAGTAGCCGAAGCGCAGATAGCGGTCATGAACGTCGAGATCGAGCAGGTGGCGCGCGATCCGTTCGCGTTCACCGGGCCCGATCGAGCGGATCGGCACCAGCACGGGTTGCTGGACCGGCTCGCCGGGCGGACGCGACTCAAGCATCGGCGCCTTCAGAAAGGAGCCGGCACCGAGCGAGGCCTTGAGGATGGAACTTGCGTAGAGCATGCATACAATGTAAGGGTTTTCCCTTAAGACGCAAGTCAGCCGAGGCCGATAACCCGCGCCGGCGTGACGGATTACCGGTAACTGTGGCGCGCATACAAACGCAGGCGGTCGTTTTTTACACAGGCACAGCCGTGGTTGTCTTGACCCGATCCAGCACGAAGCTGGTCTTGCAATCTTCGACGCTGGGGTGCTTGAGCAGGGTGTCCATGATGAAACGGCTGTAATGCGACATGTCCGCAACCACAACGCGCAGCAAATAGTCCATTTCTCCAGTCAACGCCGCACATTCGACCACTTCGGGCCAGGTTTGCACGCTGGCGCGGAACAAGTCCATCGGATTGCGCTTGTGGCTTTCGGTGTGCTTTTCGAGCCGGACGTTGAGGTAGGCGGTCAGTCCGAGCCCAACGGCTTCGGGTTTCACCAAGGCGACATATCGGTCAATGACGCGATTTTCCTCGAGTCGCTTGACCCGGCGCAACACCGCACTGGGCGACAGGCTGACCTGCTCCGCAAGCTGCTCATAGGTAGCGCGGCCATCTGCTTGCAGCGTGCGCAGAATCAAACGATCGAGCTTGTCAAGTGCATCCATTTGTTCATTTTCACAGTTTTGCTGCGCAAGGGCATTCTCTTTCGCGCGAGAACGCTGAAAAGCTGCAGTGCTTTGCACCTACATTGCAACACTGGGCTCGCGCAGCGCTCCCAAGGTGCTGTTCGACAGCATCGAACTTGATCAGATGCACCGTGGCGTATCGAGCGCCGCACAATAAGAGTCCCTCGACCCTTCCTTCACTACTGTTTGGAGCCTTGCATGCGGAACGCGCTTTCGATTTCTTCCATCCTGGTGTCGGCCGCCGTGCTCGGCGGCTGCGCCGTCGCGCCGGCGCCGGCCCCGGTATCGCATCTGGACGCGGTTCAGAAGGCGGCCACGCTGCGCATTTGCACACCGGGCGACTACAAACCCTTCAGCTTCCAGAAGCCGGACGCAAACTACGAGGGCATCGACGTCGACCTCATGGCGAGCTTCAGCGCCAGTCTCGGTGCGAAGCCCGTGTGGGTGAAGACAACCTGGGCCAACCTGCTGCCCGACCTCACGGCCGGCAAGTGCGACATTGCGGTGGGCGGTGTCTCGGTCACGACCGAGCGGCAGAAGCGCGCATTTTTCAGCGCCCCGTACATGGTGAACGGCAAAGCGCCGATCGCACGCTGCGCCGATGTGGCGAAGTACCAGAGCGTGGCGGCAATCGACCAGCCCGCAGTGCGCGTGATCTTTAATCCGGGCGGCAGCAACGAACGCTTTGCGCGCACCAACTTCAAGCAGGCCAAGCTCACGATGCATGGCGAGAACGTGACCATCTTCGACGAGATCCTGGCCAACCGCGCTGATGTCTTCGTCACCGAATCGGCCGAGGCCATCACGCAGCAAAAGCTCAAGCCCGGTCTGTGCGCCATCAACCCGGACAAGCCGCTGCAATACGGCGAAATGGGCTGGATGCTGCCGCGCGACGACGTGGCGTTCAAGGCGTACGTCGACCAGTGGCTGCACCTGTCGCAGGCCGGCGGCGAGTTCCAGCGCGTGATGGATCGCTGGCTCAAGTAGCCGCAACGGAGTTGCCATGCAAAGGGTTGCCGTGAATGGCGACTCCGCCCGCCCGCCGAGTGGTGATTGCTTAGTTGCCGGAGTTGGCTTGCTGCTGCCGGGCGAAACCAACCTCCGCTGAGGCTGCTGCGCTATCGCGGTGGCGACAGGCTTACTAGGACAAGCCCGCTGGCGGCGGGCACCGATGCGCTCCGACAATCCGCGCCACAGGAGATTGCATGCAGACATCGGCGCCCATCCAGAACTACCCGGCCAACGTGCCACGCGACATCGATCCCGGGCAATACCGCTCGCTCGGGCAAATGTTCGACGAATCCTTTCAGCGCTACGCCGCACGGCCGTTTTCGGTCTGCATGGAGAGCTGGATGTCCTATGGCGAGCTCGATCAGCAGTCGAAGGCGCTCGGCGCCTGGTTGCAATCGCTCGGACTGGAGCCTGGTGCGCGGGTTGCGATCATGCTGCCCAACGTGCCGCAGTTCGCGGTGACGATGAGCGGAATCCTCCGCGCGGGCTACACCTGCGTCAACGTCAACCCGCTCTACACCGCCCGTGAGCTCGAGCATCAACTCAGGGACTCGGGCGCGATCGCGATCATCATTCTCGAAAACTTCGCGGCCACGCTCGAGAAGGTGATCGACCGCACGCCCATCAAGCACGTGGTGGTGACCGCGATCGGAGACATGCTTGGCGGGCTCAAAGGCACAGTGACTACGCTGGCCGTCAGGCACCTCAAAAAGCTGGTGCCGCCTTACAAGCTTCCGCTCGACAACGGACGCACTGTGACGCCGTTCCCCCGTGTGCTGAGCGAAGGCCGAGGGCGCAAGCTGGGGCCGGACACCTCCACCCTGGACTCGATCGCGTTCCTTCAATACACCGGCGGAACAACGGGCCTGTCGAAAGGCGCCGTGCTGAGCCATCGCAACATCATCGCGGCCACGCTTCAGGCCGAAGCCTGGTTCACACCGGCATTGGCGCGCGCCGGCGACCTTGCCAAGGTCAACAGCATTGCGGCGCTGCCGCTGTATCACATCTTCGCACTCACGCTCTGCCTACTCGCCATCCGCCAGGGCTCGCACCTGACGCTGATTCCGAACCCGCGCGATTTCGATGGTTTCATCGCCACGCTAAAGAAACGCCCATTCCACATGTTGCCGGCGGTGAACACGCTGTTCAACGCGCTCCTGGTGCATCCACAGTTCAAGACCATCGACTTCTCGACGCTCTTTGTGTCCCAGGCGGGCGGCATGGCAGCTTCGGAAGGCACGGCGAAGAAATGGTTCGAGGTCACCGGGTGCCCGATGATCGAAGGCTGGGGCATGAGCGAAACCTGCGCGATCGGCACCAACAATCCGGTCATGAACACGGCGTTCACCGGCACCATTGGCTTGCCGTTGTCGAGCATTGAGATCGCGATCAAGGACGATGACGGCAATTCGTTGCCGGATGGTGAATCTGGCGAGCTCTGCATCAAGGGCCCCAACGTGATGGTGGGCTACTACAACCAGCCCGCCGAAACGGCCGAAGCCTTTACCGCAGATGGATTCATGCGTACTGGAGACATTGCCATCAAGCTCCCGGATGGCACGAGCAAGATTGTCGACCGCAAGAAGGACATGATTCTCGTGAGCGGCTTTAACGTTTTTCCAAATGAACTGGAGAACGTGATCTCGCTTTGCCCTGGTGTTTTGGAATGCGCAGCCATCGGTGTAGCCGACAGCAAACAGGGTGAGGCGATCAAGGTGTTTGTGGTGCGCAAGGACCCGTCCTTGAACGAGGAGTCGGTGATGCGCTTCTGCGAGGATCAGTTGACCGGCTACAAACGACCCAAATTCATCGAGTTCCGGGATTCACTGCCCAAGACGAACGTCGGAAAGATCTTGCGGCGCGAGCTGCGAACTGCCGCGCATTGAAGAGGTCGCGAAAACTTCCACCCAGCCTCCAGGTTCTGGAGCGCGGGTGGTTGTCTGCGAACAACATCCTTCTGATCGGGCCGGACGACACGGCATTGATCGACAGCGGTTACTGCACGCACTCTGAGCAGACACTCCTGCTGGTGGGTGCTGCACTCGGCGCGCGTGCGCTCGACCGCCTGTTGAACACCCATTTGCACAGCGATCACTGTGGGGGAAACGCTGCCCTTCAACTGAAATTCCCCGAGCTGCAAACGCACATCCCGCCTGGAGAGGCGGCAGCTGTAAGACAGTGGGACGAAGATGCCCTCAGCTATCGCGCCACGGGGCAGCAGTGTCCGCGCTTTGAATTTCAGAATGTGCTGGAGCCCGGCAGCGAGAAATATCTGGGTGGCTTGCTTTGGCTGGTGTTCGCTGCGCCTGGCCATGACCCGCATTCGGTGATCCTGTTCAGTCCAGAGACACGCACACTGATTTCAGCGGATGCGCTGTGGGAAAAAGGCTTCGGGGTGGTGTTCCCGGAACTGGTCGGTGAACCTTCTTTCGGTGAGGTCGCAGCGACATTCGATCTGATTGAAAGTCTCGCGCCGCAGACGGTGATCCCGGGGCACGGATCAGTGTTTCACGACGTGCGCGGCGCGCTGGAAGGCGCACGGAATCGCCTCGATCGCCAAGCGGCAGATCCGTCAAAACACGCGCGGCATGCATTGAAGGTTCTTATCAAGTTCAAGCTGCTCGAGGCCCAGTCAATCTCGATCGAGAACCTGTGCGAATGGGTGCGCAACACACCCTATTTCGAGCTGGTTCGGGCGCGCTTTTTTGTCGATGAGGATTTGAGCGCGATCACCCGGGAATTGCTCGATGAACTCGTGCACTCGGGCGCAGCGGCTATTTCGAGAACCAGCATTGTCGACCGCTGACCTGCAGCGATCGACCTGCTTTCACTAAAAAGAAAGCCCAACCGATTGGTTGGGCTTTCTAGGCTGTAAGAGCCTGACGATGACCTACTTTCACACGGGAACCCGCACTATCATCGGCGCTGACGCGTTTCACTGTCCTGTTCGGGATGGGAAGGAGTGGTACCACGTCGCTATGGTCATCAGGCATAACTTGTTGTCTGACTGATCGCACGATCAATCAAACGAATTCATAGAGTTTGGAATCAGCACGCAATGACTGCGCTGCTTGAATGTATTTTGAATGCGTCAACTTGGCATAACACCTTGATCTGATTGATCAAAGTTATAGGGTCAAGCCGCACGAGCAATTAGTATCAGTTAGCTTAACGCATTACTGCGCTTCCACACCTGACCTATCAACGTCCTGGTCTTGAACGACTCTTTAGGGGGCTCAAGGCCCCGGCAGATCTCATCTTGAAACGAGTTTCCCGCTTAGATGCTTTCAGCGGTTATCTCTTCCACACTTAGCTACTCGGCAATGCCACTGGCGTGACAACCGATACACCAGAGGTGTGTCCACTCCGGTCCTCTCGTACTAGGAGCAGGCTTCCTCAAATCTGCAGCGCCCACGGAAGATAGGGACCAAACTGTCTCACGACGTTTTAAACCCAGCTCACGTACCTCTTTAAATGGCGAACAGCCATACCCTTGGGACCGGCTACAGCCCCAGGATGAGATGAGCCGACATCGAGGTGCCAAACACCGCCGTCGATATGAACTCTTGGGCGGTATCAGCCTGTTATCCCCAGAGTACCTTTTATCCGTTGAGCGATGGCCCTTCCATACAGAACCACCGGATCACTATGTCCTGCTTTCGCATCTGCTCGACTTGTCAGTCTCGCAGTTAAGCACGCTTATGCCATTGCACTATCGTCACGATGTCCGACCGTAACTAGCGTACCTTCGAACTCCTCCGTTACGCTTTGGGAGGAGACCGCCCCAGTCAAACTGCCTACCATGCACTGTCCCCGATCCAGATAATGGACCTAGGTTAGAACCTCAAACACACCAGGGTGGTATTTCAACGTTGGCTCCACAAGATCTAGCGACCCTGCTTCAAAGCCTCCCACCTATCCTACACAGATCTGTTCAAAGTCCAATACAAAGCTACAGTAAAGGTTCATGGGGTCTTTCCGTCTTTCCGCGGGGAGATTGCATCATCACAAACATTTCAACTTCGCTGAGTCTCAGGAGGAGACAGTGTGGCCATCGTTACGCCATTCGTGCAGGTCGGAACTTACCCGACAAGGAATTTCGCTACCTTAGGACCGTTATAGTTACGGCCGCCGTTTACTGGGACTTCAATCAAGAGCTTGCACCCCATCATTTAATCTTCCAGCACCGGGCAGGCGTCACACCCTATACGTCCACTTTCGTGTTTGCAGAGTGCTGTGTTTTTAATAAACAGTCGCAGCCACCGATTTTTTGCAACCCATTCATGCTTCGTTGTTCACTACACACTAATAGGGCACACCTTCTTCCGAAGTTACGGTGTCAATTTGCCGAGTTCCTTCTCCTGAGTTCTCTCAAGCGCCTTAGAATACTCATCTCGCGCACCAGTGTCGGTTTGCGGTACGGTCGTATATAGCTGAAGCTTAGTGGCTTTTCCTGGAACCTCGTTCAGTCACTTCACCAGCAAGCTGGCTCGATCATTGGCCTCGGTATATGTGCACCGGATTTGCCTAGTGCACGCCTACATCCAACTAAACCGGGATATCCAACACCCGGATGACCTATTAAGATCCGTCCCCACATCGCACTATATATCGGTACAGGAATATTGACCTGTTTCCCATCAGCTACGCATCTCTGCCTCGCCTTAGGGGCCGACTCACTCTACGCCGATGAACGTTGCGTAGAAAACCTTGCGCTTACGGCGAGGGGGCTTTTCACCCCCTTTAACGCTACTCATGTCAGCATTCGCACTTCTGATACCTCCAGCACGCTTTACAACGCACCTTCACAGGCTTACA
>NZ_JBPJZO010000007.1:0-67500 GCF_051216545.1 Variovorax nitratireducens | reverse complement strand
TGCCCTCGCGCAGGCGCTGGTAACAGCGCCCGATGTGCTGCTGCTCGACGAACCGACCAATCACCTCGATCTCGACTCGATCGAATGGCTTGAGCAGTTGCTGATCGACTTCAAGGGCAGCGTGCTCACCATCACCCACGACCGCTCCTTCCTGGATCGCGTGGCGACCCGCATCGTCGAACTCGACCGCGGCCAGCTGCGCTCCTACCCGGGCAACTTCACCCAATACCAGGTGCAGAAGGAAGAGCAACTCGCCCAGGAAGCCGTGATCAACGCCAAGGCCGACAAGCTGCTGGCGCAGGAAGAAGTCTGGATCCGCAAGGGGGTGGAAGCGCGCCGCACCCGCAGCCAGAGCCGCATCGGCCGCCTCGAAGCGCTGCGCCAGCGCCGTACCAGCCGGCGGGAAGCGCTGGGCAGCGTCAACATGGACGTGGCCTCCGGCATGCCGACCGGCAAGATCGTGGCCGAACTCACAGAGGCCTCCAAGTCTTACGGCGACCGCACCATCGTGCGCGACTTCAGCGCCACCATCCTCCGCGGCGACAAGATCGGCCTGATCGGCCCGAACGGTGCCGGTAAGACCACCCTGCTCAAGATGATCCTCGGCACGCTCGAGCCCGACACCGGCAAGGTACGGCGCGGCTCGAACCTCGAAGTGGCGTACTTCGACCAGATGCGCGAGGCGCTGAACCTCGACGCCACACTGGAAGACTTCATCAGCCCCGGCAGCGAGTGGATCGAGATCGGCAAGCAGCGCAAGCATGTGAAGAGCTACCTCGGCGACTTCCTGTTCTCGCCGGCGCGGGCCAATTCGCCGGTGCGATCGCTCAGCGGCGGGGAGCGCAACCGGCTGCTGCTGGCGCGCCTGTTTGCACGCCCGGCCAATGTGCTGGTGCTCGACGAACCGACCAACGACCTCGACATCGACACGCTCGAACTGCTGGAAGACCTGCTGCAGAACTATGACGGAACCGTGTTCCTCGTGAGCCACGACCGCACCTTCCTCGACAACGTGGTCACCAGCACGATCGCTTTCGAGGGCGACGGCCGCTGGCGCGAATACGAGGGCGGCGTGCAGGATTGGCTGATCCAGTCCAAACGCGCCAAGGAGATCGGTTTGCAGCGTGCGGCCGCTGCGCCGCCGCCCCCGCCCCCGCCAGCAGCAGCCCCGTCGCCCCCGCCCGCCGCGGCCACAGCCAACGCACCGCGCAAGAAGCTCAGCTACAAGGAGCAGCGCGAGCTTGAGGCGCTCCCCGCCCAGATCGCCGAGCTCGAAGACGAACAGAAGCGCATCACCGAGTTGCTTGAGCACGACGGCGGCGCCATCTATTCCAGCGAAGCGTCGCGCGCCGTCGAGCTTGGCGAACGCCATGCGCAGATCGATGACGAACTGATGACCGCACTGGAGCGCTGGGAAACGCTGGGCGCTCCGGCCCGCTGAGCCCGGCGCGTCTCTCCGACGCGGCCCAACGCCGCGCTCAGTTATATAAAAGCGGCTATTTCGACTCCAAATACCTCTGATGCCACTTCTCCAGCGCTGGATCCCCGCACTCCTGGCCACCGCTCTGACGCTAGCGGCCGGCTGCGCCCAATTGCCCACCCATGTCGAACGTCCCGTGTCGACCGCGCTTGCGTCCCCTGCCGGCACGCCCTTCGCGGCCCTGGTGCAACAACGCCGCGACGCTGCCAAGGCCCGTTTTGACTCGGGCTTCGTGTTACTCGACGGCCCGCAGGCGGCGTATGGCAGCCGGCTGGCGCTGGTGGAGGGCGCACAAAAGACGCTCGACCTCCAGTACTACGCGATCCACGCCGATGCCAGCACGCGCCGTCTCATGACAGCGGTGCGCGAAGCGGCGGCGCGTGGGGTGCGTGTGCGCATCCTGATCGACGACTTGCATAGCACCGGTCGCGACGCGCTGGTGCTGCGGCTCGCCTACGACAAGAACATCGAAATCCGCCTGTTCAACCCGCTCGCCGGTGCGCGCGGCTCGTCGCTAGCCCGGCTGTTCAATTCGATCGACGAGGCGTCGCGCATCCAGCAGCGCATGCACAACAAGCTGTTTCTGGCAGACAACGTGCTTGGCGTGACCGGTGGCCGCAACCTGGGCGATGCCTACTTCGGCATCGGCAAGAGCGGCAACTTCGTCGACATCGACGTGCTCGCGGCCGGGCCGATCGTGCAGGATCTGTCGCGCAGCTTCGACAGCTACTGGAACAACGAGCGCGCCTATCCCGTGCAATCTCTGGTCACCCGCGAGGAGCTCGACGCGATCCGCGACAAGGCACGTGCCGAACGGGATCGCCAGCCCAGCGCAGAAACGGCCGCGCCCACGCCGCCCGACGAAAGCCAGCGCGCCCGGGTCTGGGATCAGAAGCCGCTCGACCTGCAGGCCACCGCCCTGGTCTGGGCGCCAGCTGTCATGCTGGTCGACAAGCCTGGCAAGATCGCCACCCCTGCCGACGAGGCCGCCGGCACGCCCGGTCGGGCGGTCACGCAGCCGGCCAATGCACCGCGCGCCAACAGCAACGACCGGCGGCAGACCTCCTTCGCGGACGCGGCAGATAGCGCGACCGGCAGCGACACGCTGGTTGAAGGCCTGCTGCAACTGATCGGCCAGGCGCAGCGCGATCTACTCATCATCTCGCCCTATTTCGTGCCCGGCCCAGACATGAAGCAGGCCTTCGCCAGCGCACGGGCGCGCGGCGTCCGCGTGCGGGTGCTGACCAACTCGCTGGCGTCCAACGACGCGCCGATCGCGCATGTGGGCTACGCGCGGCACCGCGAGGCACTGCTCAAGCTCGGCGTCGAGCTCTATGAAATGCGCAGCGAGCAGGCCGGGATCAGCAGCGCCTTCGGCTCTTCCGGTGCGGCTGTCACAGGCGAATCGCGCGCAATGCTGCATTCCAAGGTGCTGGTGATGGACGGCCGGCTGCTGGTGGTCGGCTCGATGAACCTTGATCTGCGCTCGCAACTGCAAAACACCGAGGTCGCGCTGCTGATCGGCAGCACGGCGCTTTCGAGTACTGCCACCGGCGTGATCGAAACCACGCTGCGCGAAGGCGCCTGGCATGTGGAGCTGGTGGACGGCCGGCTGACCTGGCGGGCGCCGCAGGGCAGCAACCTGAAAGACACCACGATCGAGCCCGACGCGAGCATCGGCCTCAAGCTCATGCTCAAGCTGCTCGGCCCGCTGGCGCCGGACAGCATGCTCTGAACCGCCGGCACGGCCAGCAGACACGGCGCTTTGACATCGAAGCCCGCCGGGATCTGCCGCATCACGGCCATGTCGGGGGGTGTTCTTATTCGGCTTCGATGCCGGCCGCCTTCACGATGCGGCCCCACTTCTGCGATTCGCCGGTCTGGAACTTCGCAAGTTCTTCCGGCGATGTCGTGAACACCTCCGTGCCGGTCGGCTCGTAGAACGCGGCTTTCGCAGCCTCGCTTTTCGCGGCGCGGGTCAGCAGCTCGTTGAGGCGCTTGACCACTGCGGCTGGCGTCTTCGCGGGTGCGTAGGCGGCAAACCAGTAGCCCATCTCGTAGCCCTTCACGCCGGCTTCGGCAATGGTCGGCACATCGGGTGCGAGCGGCGAGCGGCTGGCGCCCGACACTCCAAGCGCGCGCAGCTTGCCGCCCTTGATTTGCGGCAGGCCGGTGGCCGCGTCGGTGATCATCATGTTGATCTGCCCGCCGAGCAGGTCGGTCACGGCCAGCGTGTTGCTTTTGTACGGCACGTGCAGCAGCTTGATGTCGGCCATCTGCTGCAACAGTTCGCCCGCGATGCGGCTCGACGAACTGCCGCTGCCGAAGGTGTACTTGCCCGGCTCCTTCTTCGCGAGCGCGACGAACTCGGCCACCGTCTTCGCGGGGAACGCCGGGTTCACCACCATGATCTGGCCGCCCTTGCCCAGCGCGCCGATTGGCGAGAAATCCTTGACCGGGTCGTACGGCAGCTTCTTGAACAGGTGCTCGTTGGCCGCGTGCGTGGTGTTGGTGGTGATCAGCACCGTGTAGCCGTCGGGCGCGGCCTTGGCGACCTGCTGCGAGGCGATGAAGCCGCTGGCGCCGGCCTTGTTGTCGATCACCACCGGCTGCCTGGTTTCGGCCGTGACACCGTTGCCGATGGCGCGTGCGATCTGGTCGGTGGCGGTGCCGGCCGCAAAGGGCACGACGAAGGTGATGGCCTTTTCGGGGAAGGCCTGGGCTTGCGCCAGTGCCGGCGCCAATGCAAGGGCGGCGGCGGCGAGCGCGATGGAATGGAAGCGGTTCATGGTTCTTGTCTCCAGATGGTTTGTCAAAAAACGAAATCAGCCTTCGGGCGGGCCGGCCAGCAGGTGTTGCAACCCGGGAGGCACCTGGATCGGCAACTCGAGCAGCAGGAACGAAAGCGACTTGCCGTGGGTGTCGAGGTTGAGCGCGTCGTTGACGCCGCCGTCGAGCACCGCGTCGAGCACGAAGTTCATTGCCTGCAGCTTCTGCAGCACGAAGCGCTGCACGCGGCTTGGCGCGCGATGGCGGAACTGCGCGGCCACAGCCTCGGGCGTGACCTGCTCCACCAGCAGCGGCCACAGTGCCGGGTGCCAGGCGATCACGCTGATGTTGGAGCGGTCGCCCTTGTCACCCGTGCGGCCGTGTGCAGCGCGGTAAAGCGGAAATGCAGAGTGCGTGCTCATGTCAATTTTTTTCCTGAAGAAATGCCTTCCCGAGAAACACCGCGGAACCGGCTTCGCCGGGCCGCTGGTGTTGCCCCCGGCAGGGGGTTGGCGTAGCGACACGCAGTGCGCGAAGACTGGGGGCGAGTTTTTTCACACCATTTCGAAACTTACGGGCACCGCGTCGCGCGGCAACAGGCACGAGATCGTGTTGAGCCGGGGCGTGAGCGAGCTGCGCACGCCGCCACCGCCGGCCGGGCCACAGGTGTAGAGCGCCATCACCTCGCGCCCCAGCCGCTGGGCCTCGGCGCGGTCGTCGTGCGTGGCCGCGACCCGCAGCCGCACGTCGCGCGCGCCGCCGTCGGGCGTGGCCGCGAGCGCGCGGCCGGCGTCGTCGGCCAGGATGCTGATCGCGCCGATCAGGTCGACCCGCAACGAGAGGCCGGCCAGCCGGCTGCGCAGCACATCGGCCGCAAGCCGCGCGCGCGCCTCGGCGCGCGCGCCGGCGTACGAGATCTCGCCCTCGGCCAGCCAGCCGCCCTCGTGGCAGACGTTGACCTTGTAGTGCGTCGGCCGTGCATGGCCGCGCACGCCCGTAAGCGCGACGCGGTTCACGCCTGCGGCCTGCACCTCGGCCTCGCCGATGTCGGCGATGACGTCGGGTGTCAGGTAGGCCACCGGGTCGTGCACCTCGTAGAGCAGTTGCTCCTTCACAGTCGCCTCGGTCACGAACCCGCCGGTGCCGTCGGACTTGCCGACGGTGCAGTGGCCATCGGCTTCGATCTCGGCAATCGGAAAGCCCACCTCGGCAAGGCCCGGCACATCCTTGAAGCCGGGATCGGCGAAATAGCCCCCGCAGACCTGCGCGCCGCATTCGAGCAAGTGGCCGGCCATGGTCGCGCGGCCCAGCTTTTCCCAGTCGTCGGCGCGCCAGCCGAAGTGCGACATCGCCGGGCCGACGGTGAGCGACGGGTCGGCCACGCGGCCGCACACCACGATCTGCGCGCCCGCATCGAGCGCGGCGGCGATCGGCTCGGCGCCGATGTAGGCGTTGACGCTGACGATGCGCAGCCCGTCCAGTTGCGCGCCGAGCTCGGCACGCAGCAGGTCGCGCTGGGCTGGCGCCGACAGATCGTCGCCCTCCACCACCGCAATGCGAGGCGCCGGCGCGCCGAGTTCACGGGCGAGGCGCGCGATGTGGCGCGCCGCGGCGCGCGGATTCCCCGCGCCGAAGTTGCTCACGATACGGATGCCGTGCGCCAGGCAGCGCGCCAGCACCGGCCGCAGCATCGCATCGAGCAACGGTTCGTAGCCGGATTCGGGATCGGCGCGGCGTCGCAGCTGGGCCAGTGCGAGCGTGCGCTCGGCCAGCGTTTCGAAGATCAGGAAGGCGCGCTGCCCGGCCGGGCCCGTGGCGAGCCGGGCGATCAGCGTATCGACCACCGGGCCGGCGGCATCGGTGCGGTCGCCGGAGAAGCCGGCCGCGCAGCCGATCAGCAACGGCGGGGGAAGCGAGGGCTGGGCTGTCATTCTGGTTTGTCTCTTGTCGGTCTCTTTGTGGTGCCGAATGTAGGCGCCTGCGTGCCATCCGTAAAATCGAAAGTTCAGATCGATTCATCCAAATTACAAATCAATGTCCGCGCCTGATCTTTCCGCCCGCCAGTTGCGTGCCTTCACGGCACTGGCCGATCAGCGCAACTTCACGCGCGCGGCGCAGTCCTGCCACCTGTCGCAGCCCGCGTTCAGTGCGCTGATCCGCACGCTCGAAGACGCACTGGGCGCACGGCTGTTCGATCGCGACACGCGCAGCGTGCAGCTCACGCCCGAGGGCCGGTTGTTCGAGGCCTCGGCGCGGCGCCTGCTCGACGACATGCGGGGCGCGATCGGCGACCTGGCCGACCACGTGGAGCGACGCAAGGGCCGCGTGAGCATCGCCGCGCTCCCCTCGCTCGCGGCCGGCTGGTTGCCGGCGATCCTGGCCGAGTTCATGCAGGCCTGGCCCGGCATCACGGTCGAACTGCACGACGCGCTGTCGGACGCCTGCATCGCGCAGTTGCGCAGCCACCAGGCCGACTTCGCGCTCGCGGCCACCGGGGCCGGCGCTGCCGCGGCCAGCGACCTGCGCGGCCGCAAGCTCTGCAGCGACCGTTTTCACCTGGTCTGCCGCGCCGACCATCCGCTCGCCAAGGTGCCCAAGCTCACCGCCCGGCAACTCGCGCCCTGGCCCTTCATCCAGATGGCGCGCAACAGCAGCGTGCGCCAGTCGCTCGACGCCGCATTGCATCCGCTGCGCCTCAACGCTGTGTTCGAGGTGGAGCACCTCGCCACCGTGATGGGCCTGGTCGAGGCCGGCATCGGCATCAGCGTGGTGCCGGCGCTAACGCTGTTCCACTTCCGGCGGGAGACGCTGGTGACGCGCCCCCTGCCGGTGCCAGGGCTGACGCGCACGATCTATCTGGTGCAGCGGCGCGAAGGCAGTTTGTCGGTGGCGGCGCAGACGTTGCACGATCTGATCGTGGAGCGGATGGGGTCGCTGCGGTTTGATTGACTCTGTTTTTGGTTTTGGGGTGCGTCGGCGGGCGGTATGCGCTGGGGCGGCCGACGTCACCGGCCCTTCGGGCTGCCCTGCGCTGCTCGCGTCAGGCGGGGTCCGCGTGAACTCGCCTGCGGCTCAAACAGCACGCGGCCCTGATCCGCCTGCCCCTGCGCTGCTCGGCGGTGCCTCAACGGCCGCCCCAGCGCATACCACCCACCGACGTGGACAGGAAGGGGTTGCATCCGGAAGGCCAGACCGTCGAACCACCCCAAGCCCGGTGTGCGGTACGGGCTGTCCGACCCTTCTGCGCCGCCGAGGAGCGCAGCGTTTTGCGGATCAGGGCTCGCAGCTGTTTGAGCCGCAGGCGAGTTCTGCGAGACCCCGCAAAACGCGAGCACCGCAGGGCAGCCGCGAAGCGGCCGGCGCAGCAGGGTCGGACGGCCCGTACCGCTCACCGGGCGTCCCCCCACGAGGCACGTCGAAACTCACCCCCGCACCCGCCCAAACACCTTCCAGAACTCCGCATCCTGCGCCGTCGCAAAGTTGATCCGCATCAGCGTCGACGGCCGCCGGCGCGCGTGGAACAGCGAGCCCGGTGCCAGCAGGTAGCCCTCGTCCAGCATGCGCTGCGTCAGCGCGTCGGTGTCTACGCCCGTGTCGACCCAGCCGAACAACCCCGCCGGCTCCGACACGAAGGTGCATCCGTGCGACAGCGCCAACTTGACGGTGCGGGCGCGGGCGCCATCCAGGCGGATGCGGATGCGATCGGCGTGGCGGCGCAGTTGCCCCTGGTCGATGCACCAGGCCAGCGCGCGCTCGAACAGCGCGGGCGTGGTCAGCGTGGCGAGCAGCTTGGTTTCCAGCAACCGGCCGAACAGCGCGGGCGGTGCCGCCAGGAAACCGATGCGCCAGTTGGGCGCGAGGATCTTGGCAAAGCCGCTCACGTAGATGGTTCGCTGCAACCCGTCGAGCGCACACAGGCGCGTGGCGTGCTCGGGTGCCAGATGGCTGTAGGTGTCGTCCTCGACGATGTGAAAGTCGTGCTGGTTGGCCAGCTGCAGCACGCGGTGCGCGCTCCCGGGCGTGAGGCAATAGCCGGTCGGGTTGTGGAACACGCTCACGCTCACGAACAATTTCGGCGCATGCGCCTCACAGTACTGCGCCATCACATCCAGATCCGGCCCGTCGGCGCGGCGCGGTACCGGCAGCACGCGCATGCCCAGCGACTCGAGCCGCGCGAACTCGATCGCCCAGCCCGGCTCCTCGACCATCACCGGGTCACCCGCGCGCAACAGCGTCCGGCTCACGATGTCGAGCGCGTGCGTGGCGCCGATGGTGGTGATGATCTGGTCCGGCCCCGCCGGCACGTTGATGCTGACGAGTTTTTGCGACAGGCTGCGGCGCAGCGCCGTATCGCCGGCCGGCTCGCCGTATTGCAGCGACAGCTCCTGCAACGCACGCGTGCCCGTCAGGCGGCGCAGCGAGGTCGGCAGGAAGGTCGACTCCATCCAGTCTGGCGGAAACACGCCCATGCCGGGCTGCGGCTTGTCGCTCTGGCGGTGGAACATGCCCCGGATCAGCGAGCTGGCATCGACGGGCAACGGCATCGCCACTGACTTGACGGCGCCTTGCGCCCGCCCTTCCTGCACCGCAGCCGAATCACGCACGTAAAAACCGCGTTGCCGCCGCGCCTCGACCAGGCCCTGCGCAAGCAACTGGTCGTACGCAGCCACCACCGTGTGCGGGCTCACGCCCTGCTGGCGCGCGCATTCGCGCACCGACGGCAGACGGGTACCGGGCGGCAGCAAGCGGTTGCGGATGCGCTCGGCAAAGCGGGCGGCCAGTTGCTCGGTCAGCGATTGGGTCGAGGTTCGTGTCAGCATGGGTCTTCTGTGTCCCTGGTCGAGCCGATACAGACTAGCCCATTGTTCGACCATCTGTATTGGTACTGTAATGGTCATCAGTTTAGAGTCTGTGCCATGAACTGGCAAGAATTCACCGCGTTGCTGGTGCTGGCCACCGCGATGAGTTTCTCGCCGGGGCCCAACACCACGCTGTCGACCGCGCTCGCGGCCAACGGCGGCCTGCCGCGCGCGATGCGCTTCATCCTTGCGGTGCCGGTGGGCTGGAGCCTGCTGCTTGCATTCTGCGCAGCGGGTGTCGGCGCGCTGGTGATGGCGGAGCCCGCGCTGCGCCTGGTCATCAAGGCGCTCGGAGTGGCCTATCTGCTGTGGCTGGCTTACAAGCTGAGCGGCGGCGGCACGCTCGGCAGTGACGAAGGCAAGCGGCTCGACGTCGGTTTCGGCCAGGGCGTGATGCTGCAGTTCCTCAACATCAAGGCCTGGCTGCTGGCGCTCACGCTGGTGGCCGGCTGGATCGCGGGGCAACCCGATCCATGGCAACGCTTTGCGATCGTCGCACCGGTGATGCTGGTCTATGCCTTCACCAGCAACTTCGTCTACGCACTGGCCGGGTCGTTGCTGCGCGACTGGCTGGTGCACGGCAGCCGCCTGCTGTGGTTCAACCGCGCGATGGCTGCCGTACTGGTGCTGACCGCCTGGTGGATGGTGACGGTATGAGCATCCGGATCAAGGACGAAACCCTCGGCATGTGGCTCGGCGTGCTGGGCGTGGCTTTCTTCGCCGTCACGCTGCCGATGACGCGCCTGGCCACCGGCACAGCCGAGGCGCCGCAGCTCTCGCCCTGGTTCGTCACGCTCGGCCGCGCGGCCCTGGCCGGCGTGCTGTCGGTGATCTTTCTGGTTGCCACGCGTTCGCCGCGCCCCGCGCCGCACCACTGGAAGCCGCTCGGCCTGGCCCTGCTGGGCAACGCGGTCGGCTACCCGCTGCTGCTGGGCTACGCGCTGCGCGTGGTCACGGCCAGCCATGCCGCCGTCATCACCGCCCTGCTGCCGCTGGTGTCGGCCATGGTCGCGGCCTGGGTGCTGCACCAGCGCGCACGGCTCGGCTTCTGGGTCTGCGCCGTGGTCGGCAGCCTGCTCGTGGTGGTGTTCTCGGTGTTGCGTGCGCAACAGCACGGCCACGGCTTCGGGCTGGAATGGGCGGATCTGCTGCTGGTCGGCGCGGTCATCGCCGCGTCGTTCGGCTACATCTACGGCTCGCAGGTCACGCCGGCGCTGGGCGCCGAGCGCGTGATCTGCTGGGTCTGCGCGATGGCGCTGCCGGTCACGCTGCCCGCGACCTTCGTGCTGTGGCCGCAGCAACCGGTGGCAGCCTCGGCCTGGGCCGGCTTCGTCTACGTCGGCGTGTTCTCGATGTGGATCGGCTTCTTTGCCTGGTACCGCGGCCTGGCGCTCGGTGGCGCGCTGCGGGTGAGCCAGACGCAGCTGCTGCAGCCGTTCCTGTCGATCCTGGCGTCAATCCCGTTGCTCGGCGAGCCGCTCGATGTGGTCACGCTCGGCTTTGCAGCGGCGGTGGTGGCGACGGTGGTGGCCGGCAAGCGGCTCTCCCAGCCGCCCGCGGCGCTGCGGCCCGCGCCCTTCAAGCCGGCACCGGAGACACCCACACCATGAGCGCCGAAACCTGGCTGGCTTTCTGCCTCTTCGCCTTCGTCAGCTCGATCACGCCCGGGCCCAACAACACCATGATGCTGGCGTCCGGCGTGAACTTCGGCCTGGCCCGCTCGCTGCCGCACATGACGGGCATCACGGTGGGCTTCTGTCTCATGATCGTGCTGATGGGCATGGGGCTCGGCACGGTGTTCGAGCGTTACCCGGTGCTCTACACCATGATGCGCTACGCCGGCGGTGCCTACATGCTGTATCTGGCCTGGAAGATTTTTCGCAGCAAGCCGGTCGCCGATGCGGCTGCGGGCGAGGCCCAGCAGGCACGCCCCATGGGCTTTGCCGCCGCGGCCGCCTTCCAGTGGGTCAACCCGAAGGCCTGGGTGATGGCGCTGGGTGCCATCACCACCTACCTGCCGGCCCACCACTCGCTGTGGCAACTGATGGCGCTGGTCGGCGTGATGGGCGTCATCAACATGCCCAGCACCGGCTCATGGGCGCTGTTCGGCAGCAGCATGCGCCGCCATCTGCAGCGGCCCGCCTTCCTGCGCGTCTTCAACACCCTCGCCGCGTTGGCGCTGGTGGCCTCGCTATATCCTTTGCTGACTCACTGACCCACCGAACGGAGAACAACACATGACAACCTTGAACTGGAAGCTGGCCGCCCGCGCCGAGAAGATGAACCCATCGGTGCTGCGTGAAATCCTCAAGGTCACCGAGCGCCCCGGCATCATCAGCCTGGCCGGCGGCCTGCCCTCGCCCAAGACCTTCCCGATCCAGGCCTTTGCCGATGCCTGCGCCGAGGTGCTGCACAACGACGGCCAGGCCGCGCTGCAATACGCGGCCAGCGAAGGCTACGGCCCGCTGCGCCAGGCGGTGGCCGACATGCTGCCGTGGGACGTCGACCCGGCGCAGGTGTTGATCACCACCGGCTCGCAACAGGGGCTGGATCTGGTGGCCAAGGTGCTGCTCGATCCGGGCAGCACGGTGCTGGTCGAGACGCCGACCTACCTTGGTGCGCTGCAGGCCTTCGGCCCGATGGAGCCGGTGCCGGTGAGCGTGGCAAGCGACGATGAAGGCGTGATCGTCGACGACCTGGTCGCCAAGGCCGGCGATGCGCGCTTCGTCTACCTGCTGCCCAACTTCCAGAACCCGACCGGCCGCACCATGACCGAAGCGCGTCGCGTGGCGGTGTCGCAGGCGGCGGCGAGGGCGGGCCTGCCGATCGTCGAAGACAACCCGTACGGCGAACTCTGGTTCGACGAAGCGCCGCCGCTGCCGTTGACCGCGCGCAATCCCGAAGGCTGCATTTACCTGGGCTCGTTCTCGAAGGTGCTGGCGCCGGGCTTGCGGCTCGGGTTTCTGGTCGCACCGAAGGCCGTCTACCCCAAGCTGCTGCAGGCCAAGCAGGCGGTCGACCTGCACACGCCGATCTTCACGCAGCGCATGGTGTCGTCGGTGATGAAAGACAACTTTCTCGATCGCCACGTGCCGACGATCCGCGCGCTCTACAAACGCCAGCGCAATGCGATGGTGGCGGCGTTGCAGCGCGAAATGAAGGGGCTGGACGTGAAGTTCAACGTGCCCGCGGGTGGCATGTTCCTGTGGCTGCGCATGCCCGAGGGCATCGACACGGTGGCGCTGCTGCCGCGCGCGGTGGAGCGCAACGTGGCCTTCGTGCCAGGCGCGCCGTTCTACGCGGGCCAGGGCGATCCGCGCACCATGCGCCTGTCGTTCGTGACCGCCAACGTCGACGAGATCGACACGGCCATCACGGCACTGGCGGCGACGGTGCGCGAAGTGCTCGGCCAATCCGGCGCGCAACCGGAGCGACGGCTGGCCCCGACGCTCGGCTGACCGTGACCCCGAAAAAGGAAACGACATGCTCAACATCTGGGGCCGCATCAGCTCGATCAACGTGCGCAAGGTGGTCTGGTGCGCGCAGGAGCTTGCGCTCGACTTCCAGCGCACCGAGGCCGGCGGCCAGTACGGCGTGGTGCAGACGCCTGAATACATTGCGCTGAATCCGAACGCGCTGGTGCCGGTGATCGATGATGGCGAAGGCGTCGAGCGCGTGGTGCTGTGGGAGTCGAACGTGATCGTGCGCTACCTGTGCGCCAAGCACTCCTCGGGTCGGCTCTACCCCGACCTGCTGGCCGAACGCTTCGATGCCGAGCGCTGGATGGACTGGCAGCAGACCACCTTGAACCCGGTCAGCGCCGGCGCTTTCAGGCAATGGATCCGCGTGCCGCCGGCCGAACGCGACATCGCGGTGATCGCGCGCTCGGTGACCGCGACCGAGCCGCTGTTCGCGATGCTCGACGCACACCTGGCGACGCGCCGCTTCATGCTGGGCGACAACTTCACGATGGCCGACATTCCGCTCGGCTGCGAGGCGCACCGCTGGTTCGGCCTGCCGGCCACCGAGTACACGCACCCGGCCTGGCCGAACGTGGAGCGCTGGTTCGCCGAACTGAAGGCGCGCTCCGGCGCGCGCGGTGTGCTGGACCTCCCCCTCGAGTGACGCCCCGGATGAAAACCCGCCCCTTCCAGCAGATCGATGTATTTACCGCGGTGCCCTACCGCGGCAACCCCGTGGCCGTGGTGCTTGACGGCAGCGACCTCGACGACGCGGAACTTCAGCGCTTTGCGCAATGGACGAACCTGTCGGAAACCACGTTCCTGTTGCCGCCGACCGCGCCGGGCGCGGACTACCGCGTGCGCATCTTCACGCCCGGCGGCGAGTTGCCGTTCGCCGGCCATCCCACGCTCGGCAGTTGCCATGCGTGGCTGAAGGCCGGCGGCAAGCCCAAGGCAGCCGACCGGATCGTGCAGGAGTGCAAGGCCGGCCTGATCCCGATCCGGCGCGAGGGCCAGCGCCTGGCCTTTGCCGCGCCGCCGCTCCAGCGCAGTTCACCGAGCCCGAGCGTGCTGGCCAGGGTGGCCGCCGCGCTGGGCCTGAAGGCGCAGCAGATCGTGGCCGCGCAGTTGCTGGACAACGGGCCGGTCTGGCTCGGCCTGCTGCTGGACGACGTCGATGCGGTTCTGGCGCTCAAGCCCGATCACCGCACGCTCAAGGAACTGGGGCAAAAAGTGGGCGTGGCGGCGGTCGCCCGGGCGCCTACGGCGACCCGTCTGATCGCGCGCTCGAACCGCGAGGCCAGGGCCTTCGCGGGTAGCGCAGCACCCGCCACCATCGGGCTCGAAGTGCGCGCCTTCGCGGCGCCGGTCGGCGTCGAGGAAGACCCGGTCACGGGCAGCCTCAATGCCAGCCTGGCGCAATGGCTCATCGCCGACGGCCATCTGCCCGAGCGCTACCTCGCCGGGCAGGGGCAGTGCATGGGACGCGACGGGCGCGTCAGCGTGGAGCGCGACACGGCCGGCCAGGTCTGGATCGGCGGGGATGCGGTGGCTTGCATCGAAGGCCACGTGGCGCTGTAGCCATGACTGCACCACCCCGCGCCGAAGTCGACCACCTGGTAATCGCCGCGCGCACGCTCGACGAGGGCGTGCAGTGGTGCGAAGCCACGCTCGGCGTGACGCCCGGCCTCGGTGGCGCGCACCCGCTCATGGGCACGCACAACCGGCTGCTGAACATCGCGGCGCCGGCTTTCCCGCGCGCCTACCTCGAGATCATCGCGATCGATCCGGCGAAGCAACCGGCGCGCGCGGCCGGGCTGCACCGCTGGTTCGACCTCGACGATGCGGCCCTGCAGGCCGGGCTCGCGCACAACGGGCCGCAACTCGTGCATTTCGTGGCGCGGGTGCCCGATGCGAAGGCATCGCTGCACGCGCTGGCGAACCCGCAGGCGCACATCGACCGCGGCCACCTGCTCGAAGCTTCGCGCGCCACGAAGGCGGGGCTACTCGAATGGCAGATCAGCGTGCGCGACGACGGCCAGCGCCTGTTCTACGGCGCGCTGCCAACCCTGATCCAGTGGGGCCCGGTGCACCCGGTCGACAGCATGCCGACATCGGGCCTCGAACTGGTCGCGTTGGCCGCGGTGCATCCGCGCCTGGACACGCTGCGCGCCGCGCTCGACGTGATCGGTTTCACCGCGATCGACCTGCGCCAGGGCCCGCCGAACCTCCTGGCCACGCTGCGCACGCCGCGCGGCCTCGTCACGATCGAGTCGAAGGGGCTCTGACCATGCTCGCAGCTTCCGAACTCGCCTGGTTTGCGCTCGCCGCCCTGTTGCTCGCGCTGACGCCGGGGCCGAACATGATCTATTGCGTCTCGCGCACGCTGGTGCAGGGCCGGCGCGCCGGATTGGTCTCGCTGGGCGGTGTGCTGCTCGCGTTCCTGGTGCACCTGGTCGCAGCGGCGCTCGGGCTCACCGCACTGCTGCTGGCTGTGCCACTGGCTTTCGACGCGATCCGCTACGCCGGCGCGGCCTATCTGATGTGGCTCGCCTGGCAGGCTGTCAAGCCAGGCGGCACGGCGCCGTTCGAGCCCCGCGCGCTGCCGGCCGACCCGCCAGCCAGGCTGTTCCGCATGGGCTTTCTGACGAACCTGCTGAACCCGAAGGTCGCGATGTTCTATCTCTCGTTCTTCCCGCAGTTCATCCACCCGGAGCGCGGCTCGGTGCTGTGGCAGAGCGCACAACTCGGCGCGGCGCAGATCGCGAGCAGCGCCCTGGTCAACACCCTGATGATCGTTGGCGCCGCCAGCATCACCGCGGTGCTGTCGCAAAGCACCGGCTGGCTGCGTGCGCAGCGCTACGTCATGGGCAGCGTGCTGGCCGCTCTGGCGGTGCGCGTTGCGCTCACCGAGAAAAAATGAAGTTCACCCGCGACGAGATCGAAGTCGAAGTCGAAGTCGAAGTCGCGCAACGCACGGTGTACGCGCCCAACGGCGGCTGAGGTTCAGGCCGCGACCACGATCGGGAAGCGTGCCTGCAAGCCGTCGCTGCCGCGCTCGAACGGCACCGTGACGGCTGCGCGGCTCGCGTCGTCGAGCCGGCGCCAGATGCCGTCGCGCGCGTTGCCGGGGTCACCCTCCACGTAGAGCTGTGTGGTCAGCAGTTCGCGCGAGCCGAGCTTCACCTTCACGTGGATATGCGGCGTGCGGCCGGAATAGGGCACCGGCCGGATCGTGCGGAAGCGGTAACGCCCGTCGGCACCGGCCGTGACGCGGCCGAAACCCTGAAACGCCGCATCGGCCCGGTTGCCGTCGCCGGGATGGTGGTAGTGGCCATGCTCGTCGCACTGCCATATCTCGACCTGCGCACCAGCCACCGGCCGGCCCTCGGTGTCGCTCACCGTGCCGTCGACCCAGGCCGGCTGGCCGCCGCGGTATGGCGCGCGGCCGCCGTTGTGCAGCAAGTCGGGGTCGGAATCGGCCGGCAGTTCGACCGGATAGAACGGCCCCTCGGTCTGCGACGGCGTCAAAAAACGCCGCGCCGCCGCGGGCTGCTGCGCCCGCGCGCCGAGCCAGAGCGCAGGCATGACGATCAGCGCGGCACCGAGGGTGCGGCGCCGCAGAGGATGAGGGGTGTGGGCGGCCATCGCATTGGGACTCGGCGCCACGGCCCCAAGTTCCGCCCGTCGCAGCCGGGACAAGCAGTGTCGCCGCGCTTTGCCAGAATCGTCCTCATGGGAACCCTCTACCTCGTGCGCCACGGGCAAGCTTCTTTCGGCGCGGCCGACTACGACAACCTGAGCGAACTCGGCCAACGGCAGAGCGAGCGGCTCGGCGCGTACTGGCGCGAGCGCGGCATGACCTTCGACGCGGTGATCACCGGCACCCTCAAGCGACACCGGCAAACCTGGGAGGGCATCGCCCGGGGCCTGGGGCTCAGCCGCGATGACGTGCTGCCCTGGCCGGGCCTCAACGAATACGACAGCGAAGCCGTCGTGGCGACGATCCATCCCGAGAAGCTGCCCAAGGCCGATACGCCCGAGCTCTACCGCAAGCATTTCCGGCTGCTGCGCGACGGCCTAGCCGCGTGGATGCAGGGCAAGACCGAGCCGGTCGGCATGCCGAGCTATGTCGACTTTCTGGCCGGCGTGACGACCGCACTCGACCATGTGCGCGCCCGGCACCATGGCGCCCGCGTGCTGGTGGTGTCGAGCGGCGGGCCGATCTCGACCGCGGTCGGCCAGGTGCTTGGCACCAGCCCAGAAACCACGATCGAGCTCAACCTGCGCATCCGCAACACCTCGGTCACCGAGTTCGCCTTCACGCCCAAGCGCCACATGCTCGTGACCTACAACACGCTGCCGCACCTCGACGGCCCGGCGTACGAGAAGTGGGTCACGTACTCATGAAGATGCAACTATCGACGGATGAGCGCCGATAAACGCCGATGAGCGCCTACTTGCTCGCCGGCGCAGCGGCCTTGGCGACCTGCGTGGTGCTGGCCGACGCCGGCGGACGGTAGGGCTCGACTGTCCAGCCGCGCGCCGAGGCGCCGCTGCCGAACACCTTCTGCGCGCGTTCGCCGTTGCACACGGTGTCGGAAAAAGACACCTTGCCATTGGCGTCGACGCAGCGGTGCACCTGGGCCAGTGCGGGTGTGCCGGCCAGCGCCAGCAGCAAGGCCAGCCCGGGTGCGCAATACAACTTCATGGCGTTCATCCTTAACGCAGAACCCGGCCTTCGGCCGTGATGTAGACCAGATCCACCGAGCGGGTCACATCGCGCAGCGGCGGCCGCAGGTTGATGCGAAAGCCGCCCACGTCGTAGTCGACCATGCCTGTCATGGCCTTGAGCAACGCGGCCCGCGAGGGGGCCGGGCCGGCGCGGCGAACCGCCTCGCCGAGCGACTTGGCGGCGATGAAGCCCTCCAGCCCTTCGTACGAGGCGATCTGGTCGGAATCGGCCAGTGCCGCGAGGTATTCCTTGACGATCGCCGTGCGGCTGGTTTCGCGGGGCGAGGGCACCACCTGCGAAATGATCACGCCGCGAATGTCCTTGCCGAGCGAGGTGTAGAGCGGGTCGATGCCCACCACCGAAAACGTCATCAGCGCGCTGGCGTAGCCGGTCTTGCGCATTTCGCGCACGAAGGCGGAGGTGGTCTGCGACAGCGAGGCCTGCAGGATCGCCTGAGGCTGCGCCTTGGAGATGGCCGCGACCGCTTCCGCGACCTGCGTGCTGCCCGGCTGCACCTTCGCCACCACCACCGGGGCGGCCATCTTCAGCTCGGTCGCGGCGTCTTGGATCGCCTGCAGCGCCGCGCGACCCATGGCGTCGTCGTCCACCACCACGGCAATGCGGTTCTGGCCCAGTGTGCTGCATTGCCGCAGCATCGCAAACGCCTCGTCGGCCATGCTGGGCCGCACGTGGAACACGTTGCCGTGTGCCTTGTCGCGCAGCACATCGGCCGCCGCGAACGGCGCGAAGAAAGGTGCGCCCTGCTGCTGCGCGACCGCTGCGCCGGCCTCGGTGCTGGCCGTGCCGACAAAGCCGAACAGCACGTCGGCGCCATTGGCCAGCAATTTCGAGGCATTCGCCTTGGCCTTGTCAGCCTGGTAGCCGTCGTCGAGCTGGCGCAGCTCGAGCACCGTGCCGCCCGTGCGGCCAACCTGCTCGTTGTAAGCCCCCACGAACAGCTTGGCGCCGGCGGCGAACGCCATGCCGATCTCGTTGGCCGCACCGGTCATCGGGATCGACTGGCCCACCACCAGCTTGCTGGTGGCCCCGTGCGTGCCATGGTGCTTCGCCGTTTGAGCCTGCAACGGACCTGCAAGACCCAACAACGCCATGGCACCCGCCGCCTGGCCGAATCTTCTGCGCGACGCATCCATCAACATTGTTTGACCCTTGCAACAATTAATTACAAAAGCAAATCATAGAGGGTTTGTCCTGATGCGGCGATGGCTGTTACCCACGCTGGAGGGCTCTGAACCGTGCAGTACTGCACGGTCAGGCCTGCCAGACGCCGTAGCCCAGCGCGCGCAGGCGGATGCCGAGCTCGACTTCCATCGCTCTCGCGTCGTCGTACCCCATCGGGTTGTAGCGCTCGTACAGCGCGGGCAGCAGCCCCAGGCCGAAGTCGCGCACGAACACGTTCGCCTGGATGCCGGCCTTGTGTTTGTCGAATCGGATGTCCGGGTCAAGCCCCGTCATGCCGACATAGACGAACGGCTTGCCGAGCTGGTATTCGGGATTGGCGCGGCGAAAGCGCGGGCTGTTCCAGACCGGGTCGTCGAGGGCGACCACGTAGACGTGGTAGTGGGCCCTGCGCGGCTGGCGGGGCATCGCGCGGCCGGCGATGCGCTCAGGTTTTGCGCTTGACCAAACCCCAGATGATCAGCAGCACGATCGCGCCGAGCACCGAGACGATGAAGCCCGCGGTCTCACCGACCCTGTACCAGCCCATGGCCTGACCGAGGTAGGTCGCACCGAACGAACCTGCGATGCCGATCAGCGTGGTGACGATGAAGCCGGCCGAGTCGTTGCCCGGCTTGACGGCGCGTGCGATCAGACCCACGACGAAACCGATCAGGATGGTCCAGATGATGCTCATGATTTCCCTTGGCAGATTGATTGGGGACGCGTTGCGTCCGGGGGCACATTCATGATAGCGGAGCCGTCGTCGGCAGCGCCTTGGCCACGGCGCTGCCGAGCGTGGAAATGTCGAAGGGCTTGATCAGGATCGACTGGGTGCCCAGCACCCGCCCGACCGCGGCCATGTCGGCGTAGCCGGTGGCCAGCACCACCGGGATGTCGCGGACCATCTCGCGCGCGCGGGCGATCACCTCGGCACCGTTGAGCCCCGGCATCGCGTAGTCGACTACCAGCAGATCCTGCGGGGTCGCCGCGAGCTGGGCGAGTCCGCTGGCACCATCGGACGACTCGGTCACGGCATAGCCCAGCAGTTGCAGGCTTTCGACGATCACGCGCCGAACCTCGGTGTCGTCCTCGATCACCAGCACCCGGTAGCGCGACACTGCATCTTCGGCGCTGGCGACGGGCGCCTCGGCCTGGTCGGGGACGCTCCGGTCGCCCGAGGCAGGGAAGTGCATCTCCACGGTGGTGCCCCGGCCCACCTCGCTGCGCAACACGGCCGCGCCGCCGGACTGCCGCGCAAAGCCGTAGACCTGGCTCAGGCCCAACCCGGTGCCGCTGCCGACCGGCTTGGTGGTGAAAAAGGGGTCGAACACCTTGGTCTGCAGGTGCTGCGCGATGCCGACGCCGGTGTCGGTGACGGCCACCACGACCTGCTCTCCAACCGATCCGGCCGGCACCAGCCGGATCGACACGACCAGCATGCCGCCAGCGGGCATGGCATCGCGCGCATTGACCGCCAGATTCAGCACCGCCATCTCGAGCTGGTTCGCGTCGAGCACGGCCCAGGCCGGCCGGTCGCTGGCCTCGACCTGCACCGCGATGCCCGGCCCGACCGACACCGCCACCAGTTCCTGCATGCCGAGCAGCAGCGCGTTGACGTCGGTGAGCCGGGGCAGCAGCGACTGGTTACGCGCGAACGAAAGCAACTGGCCGGTGAGCTTGGCGCCCTTGCCGACCGCGGCCTTGGCCCGGCCGCTGATCGACAGCACCTTCTGGTCCTTGGCCACGCGCGCGACCAGGTCGAGATTCATGTTGACCACATGCAGCAGGTTGTTGAAATCGTGCGCGATGCCACCGGTGAGCCGGCCGATGGCCTCCATCTTCTGGCCCTGCAGCAACGCAGCCTGGGCCCGCTCGCGCTCGGCGATCTCGGCCATGAGCCGGTCGTTTGCTGCGGCCAGCTCGCGCGTGCGCGCCGAGATGCGTTCCTCCAGTTCGCGGTTCAGCCGCTCCACGTCGGCGCGCGCCTCGTCGAGCTGGGTCAGATGCATGCGGGTGGCGTACTGCCGGCTGCGCGCGCGCACCGCGGCGTCGATCGCGCGCGCGAGCGTTTCGGAATGCACCGGCCGCTCGAGCAGGATCACGTTGCCGAGCGACTGCAGCCCCGCCAGGGCGCGGTGCGTGCGGTGTGCCACCTCGCGCGCCGCCAGCACGATGAACGGAAAGTCCGACCAGCTCGGCTGCGTCATGAGCCATTCGCGCAACGGTTCGTCCGGCACCTGGGCGATCGATTCTTCGGTAATGACCGCAACCGACGCACCTTGGCCGAGCAATCCCAGGATGTCCGCGGCCGACTCGCACACCTCGGCACCCAGTTTCATGCCCTCGACCACGCTTCGAATCACGGCCGCATCGCGGCCGCGCGGGGCATGGATGAGGACCCGGCGTTCCATCAACGAGACGCCTGTGCCCGGTCGCCCAGCAGCGGCACGGCGCCGCGGTAAGACGGCACGCCGGACAGCACACCCTCGAAGTCCCTCAACGGCGGCCCGACTTCCACGCCGCCCTGGCCGAGGCGGAACTCGCGGATGCTGAGCTCGTGGTGGTTGGTGCGGCTCTTGACCACCGACATCGCCTTGCGCAGCGTGCCTTGCGATTCAAAGAAGCGGTACAGCACGATCGCATCCGACAGATAGCTCAGGTCGACATCGCTGCGCCCCTCCCCCACCAGGCCGTGCTGGCCGAGCACCAGCAGGGTCACGATCCCGCGCTGGTTCAGGTAGCTCAGCAGCTCGTGCATCTGCAGCAGCAGGAACTTGGCGCCCGGCATCGACTGCATGTAGGCGTTCAGGCTGTCGATAACCACCATGGCGGCGCCGTCCGTCTCGACCGCATCGCGCACCATGTTCGAGAAACGGCCTGGCGAGACCTCGGCCGGGTCGAGCGGCAGCAGCTGCAGCCGGCCCTCTTCGATGGCGGGCAGGACGTCCATGCCAAGTGCCTTGCAGCGGTGCAGCAGCGTGCTCAGGCCTTCGTCGAACAGGTAGTACTGGACGCGTTCTCCACGGTTCAGCGCCGCCACCACGGCCGACATCGCGGTGGTGGTCTTGCCGACGCCCGACGGGCCGATCAGCAAGGTGTTGCTGCCGCGCGCGAACCCGCCGCCCAGGATCCGGTCGAATGCCGGGGTGCCGGTGCCGACCGAGGTGGACACCACGTCACCGCGGTGCTCGGCCGCGATCAGGCGCGGGTAGACATGGATGCCGCCAGTGTCGAGCGTCAGGTCGTGTGCGCCGCCGCGGTAGGCCACGCCGCGCATCTTGACCACGCGCAGGTGCCGGCGCACCGGGCCGTAGTCGCCCACCACCTGCTCGAGCGCGATGACCCCGTGCGCGATGCTGTGCAGCTGCAGGTCGCCGCCTTCCGAGCTCATGTCGTCCAGCATCAGCACCGTGCAATTGCGCGAGGCGAAGAAGTGCTTGAGCGCGAGGATCTGGCGCCGATACCGCAACGGATCCTGCGCCAGCATGCGCATCTCGGACAGGCTGTCGAACACCAGCCGCGTCGGCTTCAGGCGCTCGACCGCCGCCATCACAACGCGGGTGGTTTCGCCGAGTTCGACCTCCGAGGTGTAGAGGATCGACTGTTCGGCATCGGGACTCAGGCCTTCCTCGCTCACCAGTTCGAACACCTCGATGCCGTCGAGCGTCCAACCGTGCGAGGCGGCCACGATGCCGAGTTCCTGCGCCGTTTCCGACAGCGTGATGTAGAGCCCCTTGTCGCCTTCCGCGCGGCCGGCCAGCAGGAACTGGAGGCCGAGCGTGGTCTTGCCGGCGCCCGGGGTGCCCTCGACCAGGTAGACATGGCGGGTCGGCAGCCCGCCGCCCAGCACGTTGTCGAGTCCGGCGATGCCGGTGATCGCGCGCGCTTGCGCGGGGACGATGGGGGGCGAAGGGGGCGGATTCAACATAAAGAAAAACTTAACGCAAGGCGACGGCCGGCGGTGACGGCATCCGCAGCCGACTTGCGTAGACGTGCGTCCTACAGACCCGCCTCCCGACTGGCGCTATACCCATGGGTTCACTTCCGGTGCATTCCATGCTCGAAAAGCTTCCCGATGCCATCGGCCGTGCGCTGCACGACGTGCGCGCGGGCCTTGACCAGATCGTCTTCAACACGCTGGGCCTGCGTGCCGGCATGGCCACGATCGAGGTCAGCAGCCTCGCGTTCGCCGACCACGCGCCGATGCCCGAGCGCTACACCGCCGATGGCGAGGGCGTGTCGCCGCCGCTCGCCTGGCGCCTGCTGCCGCCTGAAGCCAGCACGGTGGTGTTGCTGGTGGAAGATGCCGACTCGCCCACGCCCAACCCGCTGGTGCATGCGATCGTGGTCGACCTGCCGCCGCACGAGGGCGCCCTCGCCGAAGCCGCGATGCCAAGTGCGGAGCAGAACGGCGCGGGACTCCACATGGGCCGCAACTCGTACCTGCAAGGCGCCTGGCTGCCGCCGGATCCGCCGCCGGGCCATGGCGTGCACCGCTACGCGTTCCAGGTGTTCGCGCTGCGTGACGGCCCAGGCTTCAGCGAAACGCCGGGCCGGGACGAGCTGATCGACCGGTTGCGCGAACGCGCGATCGCGAGTGGCTTGCTGATCGGCACCTTCGAGCGGCCCGATGGCTCCATTCCGGAGCGGGACGCCGAATCCGTGCCGGCGCCGCTGGTGGGCTGAGGCTCAGACCGACAGCGTGCGGCCGACTTCGCGAGGGTCGAGCCCGTACATGTCGGCAAACTCGGCGACCGACTTGCCGCTTGCGGCAAAGGCGCGTTGCAGCGCCTCGCGCTTTGCGACCTGCGCAGCCAGTTCGGCAAACGCCTCGTCGACCAGTTCGTTGGTGGCCGCGTCCTGTCCGCGCACCAGCGCCAGATAGTCCTCGCGCGCCAGGCCCGAGCGCTCGAAGGCGGCGAGCAATTGCTTGCGCACCTGCGGGCGCAGATCGTCGGCGGTGCGCGTTTGGCGGCGCTTGAACACCTCGAGGATGGCGTGGTGCACATGCTCGGGCGCCACGTCTTCCACCGGCTGGCCGTCGAGGCCGTGCCGCTTGTCGCCGGCCGCCACGCGCTCCAGGTACTTGGTCGAGCGCGTGTGCAGGCCGAGCGCGACCTTGAGTTCGTCGCGCTGGAACACCTCGGGGTGCTTTTCGAGCAGCGCCTGGAACACGCCGCGCTGCAGCGGCAGGAAGCGTGCGCCGAACAGATCGGGGTACAGGCCGAACAGCAGTTCGAGCGTGGGATGCGGTTTGCGGGCACGCTTCGCGCCCTGGGCTTGCGCCTGGGGCGGCTGGCCGTCGGGGCGCGGCTTGCGTTTTTGGGGGGCGCGCGAAGCGGCGGGGGCGGGGGCGGTATCGGTCATCATTCGGTTCCGATTGTCGCCGGTCGTCAGGATGCCAGCGTGGAGAGCGGCAACGACGCCACTTCACCGAGCAGCAACGCCAGCTGCGCCGCCGCCGCCTCGACCACCTGGCGGCCCTTGTCGGCTGTTGCCGCCGCCGCGTTGCCGGCCGCGCCGTGCACGTTGTAGTCCTGCATGGCCCAGCCGAGCTTGGCGCTCCGGCCGTTGCCGAGGATCGCGTAGTCGGCCGCGCGCTGCCGGGCGCTCGATGCGAAATCCTGCGCCGCACCGGTGCGCACCAGCGGCGCGTGCAGCGCCAGCATCATCGAGGTCTCGACCTCGCCCGCATGCACGCCGAAGCGGTGTTCTTCGGCACTGAACTGCGCGTTGGCCTGGCCCAGCGGCAGGTTGAACCAGCTCACGCTGTAGACGATCAGGTCGTGCGCCTCGCGCAGTTCGCGCGCCACGATGTCCATCGCACCGACGTGCCCGCCATGCGCATTGAACAGCACCAGCTTTTTGACGCCGGCGCGCGCGACGCCGGCGCCGATGTCCTTCCACAACCGGATCAGCGTTTCGGACGAGAGCGTGAGCGTGCCCGCGAAGCGCGCGTGCTCGGGGCTCAGGCCAATCGCCTGGGTGGGCAGGAACAGCACCGGCAGATCGGCGGCCAGCTGCGGCAGCGCCGCCGAGACGATGCCGTCGACCAGCCGGGTGTCGACGCCGAGCGGCAAATGCGGGCCGTGCTGCTCGGTGGCGCCGAGCGGCAGCACCGCAACCGTGCGGGCCGGGTCGAGCGCGGCAAAATCGCGCGTCGTGAGGTCGGCCCAGAAGCGGCTGGGCAGAGGCGGGCGATCGGAGGGATTCATGCCCGCGATCTTAGAGCCGTGCAGTCTCGCCGACCGACCCCCCCATCCAGTGCCCTACCGAGGAGCCGGCCGTGTTTTCACATGTCTTCGTCAGCGTCAGCGATTTCGAGCGTGCGCTGGTCTTTCACGGCGCCGTGATGGCCAGCCTGGGTGTCGAGCTTCGCTTCTGCGAACGCGAGAAACCCTGGGCCGGCTGGCACAGCGCCGATCGATCGCGGCCCTTCTTCGTGATCTGCAAACCCTGGAACGGCCAGCCGCATGACCCGGGCAATGGGCAGATGGTGGCATTCGCGGCGCCGAGCCGTGCGGCCGTGCATGCCGCGCACCAGGCGGCGCTCGACCATGGCGGCAGTTGCGAAGGCGCGCCGGGCCCGAGGCCGCAGTACCACGCGGACTACTACGGCGCCTACTTTCGCGACCCCGACGGCAACAAGTTCTGTGTGGCGTGTCACGCGCCGGCGTGAGGCCGCGCGGCGGCGCCTTGGTCAGCCGCCCGCTTCGTCGACATCCGCCTCGGCCGCGGCCAGCATCGTGCCGCGGCAGCTCTCGGTGCCGCAGTAGCAAAGGTAGTCAGCTGGCGAGGAACCGTCGTCCGCCGTGAGGCTGTAGTCGATGAACAGCTCGTCGCCGGCGTCGACCTCCACCAGCGTCTGGAACCGGAGCACCATGCGGCCGGCCTCGTCGTAGTCTTCGACGGCCTCGCAGTTGGGGTCGCACGAATGGTTAAGGTGGCGCGTGGCGTTGCCGCCCTTGGCGCCGTCGATGGTTTCGTCGTTCGACAGCTTGAACAGGTAGGTCAGGCTGTCGTCCCAGGTCTTGGCCGCGATCTGCGCCGGCGTGTAGCGCCGCCCCTCGTAGAGGCCAATGAATGCACCGGCCGGCAGCGGCCGGGTTGCGTAGGCACCGAGGCCGTGCACGCCGCTCGCGGAAACGCGCAGGTTGGGCGTGGAAGAAGAGGCGGGGCGGGGCTTGCTCATGTCAGTGCGGTAGTGTGGCTCCGCGTATTTTCGCCAGGAAGTCCACCCGCGCATGCAGGCAAGAGCCGTACCAGATGGCTACTTGCCCCGGGACACGCGCCACACCGCGTTGCCCACGTCGTCGGCCACCAGCAGCGCACCCGACTTGTCGAGCGCCACGCCGACGGGCCGGCCCATGGCTTTTGCGTCGGCGCTCAGGAAACCGGTCAGAAAGTCTTTCGGCGGACCGTTCGGCCGGCCGCCGATGAAGGGCACGAACACCACCTTGTAGCCCGACAGCGGCTTGCGGTTCCAGGAGCCGTGCTCGCCGACAAAAACCCCGCTCGCAAATTCCGGCGGCATACCGCGGGCGTCCGAAAACGCCAGCCCCAGCGGGGCCACATGGGCGCCAAGCGCATAGTCGGGCGCGATGGCCTGCGCAACCAGTTCGGGCCGCTGCGGCTGCACGCGAATGTCGACGTGGCCGCCCCAATAGCTCCACGGCCAGCCGTAGGAAGCGCCCTCCTTCACGGAAGTCAGGTAGTCGGGCACCAGGTCGCTGCCGATCTCGTCGCGCTCGTTCACCACCGTCCACAGCGCCTTGGTTTCGGGCTCCCAGCCCAGCCCGTTGGGGTTGCGCAGGCCGCCGGCAAACAGGCGCTTGGCGCCGGTTGCGCGGTCGACCTCCCAGATCGCGGCGCGGCCTTCCTCGGCCGGGATGCCGTTCTCGCCGATGTTGCTGTTGGAGCCGACCGTCACGTAGAGCTTGCTGCCGTCGGCATTGGCGATGACGTTCTTGGTCCAGTGGTGGTTGATGCCGGCCGGCAGGTCGGTCACCTTGACCGGCGGGCCGCCGGCCGCGGTCTGGCCCTCGGTGTACGGCACCTTCACGAGCGCGTCGGCATTGGCGATGAACAGTTCGTTACCAACCAGCGCCATGCCGAAGGGAGACGTCAGGTTCCGCGCGAACACCGTGCGCACCTCGGCGATGCCATCCCCGTCTGCATCGCGCAGCAGCGAGATCCGGTTGGCACTCGGCGCGGCGGCGCCGGCGCGCTTCATGACGAAGCCCTGCACCATGCCCTTGATGCGGTCGAAGATGCCGCCGCCGCCATCCCGCGCGCCCTCAGGCTTGGGCGGCTTGTTGCTCTCTGCCACCAGCACGTCGCCGTTCGGCAGCACGTAGACCCAGCGCGGATGGTCGAGGTTGCGCGCCAGCGCGGTGACCTTGAAGCCGGGCAGCGCGGCCGGGCCGTGCGTGTCCGTCCAGCCCACGGCCGGTGCGATGTTGACGGTGGGGAACAGCGTCTTGTTGGGCGGTGGCAGCTCGGGCTTGGGGCCGGTGCCGGCCTCGAACGGGAGCTTGGCGGTTTCGCCGCAGCCAGCCAGCAGCACTGCGGCAAGCAGCAGAACGGAAGGATTTCGAACCATGCATGTCTCCTTGAATCCCCGACTTTGCGCCCGTCTGCAGCCCGACACTGTCGGTTGCGGGCGCATTCCGGCGTGGTCGCGCCCCGAAACCGAGGCCCCGCTACCATCGGGCCATGACCGACGACCTGTTCCGCGCCGACGCCTACCTGCGCCAATGCGAAGCGCGCATCGTGCGCATCGACGACGCGGGCATCGTGCTCGACCGCACGGTGTTCTATCCGCTGGGCGGCGGCCAGGCCGGCGACAGCGGCGCGCTGGTGCTGGCAGATGGTCGCGCGCTCGCCATTGCCGATTCGCGCAAGGCGAAGGACGCCGAGGGCAAGGCGACCGACGAGATCCTGCACGTGCCCGCGACCGATGCGGCAGAACAGGCCGGCATGCTCGCGGCGCTGAAGCCCGGCGACGCCGTGACGGCGCGCATCGACTGGGAACGCCGCCACAAGCTCATGCGTTTCCACACCGCGACACACCTGCTCTGCCACCTGGTGCCGCAGCCAGTGAACGGCTGCTCGATCACGCCGGAGTACGCGCGGCTCGACTTCCACATGACCGACCCGCTCGACAAGGAGGCGCTCACCGCCGGCCTGGCGCAGCTGGTTGGTGCCGCGCATCCGCTGGTGGTGGGCGCCATCTCCGACGCCGAGCTCGACGCCAATCCGGCGCTGGTCAAGAGCATGAGCGTGCAGCCGCCGCGCAACAGCCGACGCGTCGTGCTCGGCTGGGCCGCGTGATGGCCGCCGCCTACTCCCGGAACTTCCTGTACAGCCTCGCGCTCCGACCTTCGGCATGATCCCGCTCCGCGCCTCCCTCGCTACGTTTTTGATAGCGGCCTGCACCCTCTGCATGCCGGCTGCCGCGCAATTGGCGCCGAAGACGGGCGCGGTGGTGACGACGCCGCATGTCCGCGCCGAGCTCATCGCCCATGCGCCCGATGGCGTGTCGCCCGGCGCGCCGGTTCAGGTCGGGCTGCAGATCACGCACCAGCCCGAGTGGCACACCTACTGGAAAAATTCGGGAGATTCGGGCCTGCCGACCGAGCTGGCGTTCACGCTGCCGGCCGGCATCACGGCCGGCGACATCGCCTGGCCGGTGCCGACCAAGATCCCGGTCGGTACGCTGGCAAACTATGGCTACGAAGGCACGGTGCTGCTGCCGGTGCCGCTGACGGTGGCGTCCAATTTCCAGCCACCGGCGACGCTGGCGGGCACGCCGGGCACCGAGATCCGGCTCAAGGCGTCCTGGCTGGTCTGCCGCAAGGAATGCATTCCCGAGGACGGTGAGTTCGCCCTGACGCTGCCGCTGCAGGGCTCCACCGCCCTGCACAAGGCCGCGTTCGACGCGGCGCGGGCGGCCGAGCCGGTGGCGCTCCGCCAGCCGGGTGCGATCGAGGTGGACGGCCAGACGCTCAAGGTGCGGCTCGAAGGCCTGCCGGCCGCGGCGCGCGGCAAGACGCTCGACTTCTTCCCCGAAACCGGCGAGGTGATCCGCACCGCCGCGGTGCCGGGCAAGGACTGGACGCAGGCGTGGGACGGCGACACCTGGACGGCCACCATGCCGCTCGCCGAGCAGCGCAGCGCCAGTCCGGCCGCAATGCCGGTGGTGGTGGCGCTGGCCGCAGCCGATCGGGTGGCCGGGCAGCCTGTGGCATGGCGCGCCGAGGCGCCGGTCAGTGGCACCTGGCCGGCAAGCGTGCCGCGGGCCGAAGTGTCGCCAGCGCTGCAGGCGGCGCTGGCGGGCAATGCGGCAGCGGCCGGATCGGTAGCCCCTCCCGCCCCCGCCGCCGGCAGCATCTGGATGGCGCTGATCGGTGCGCTGGTCGGCGGCCTGCTGCTGAACCTGATGCCCTGCGTGTTCCCGGTGCTGGCGATCAAGGTGCTCGGCTTCGCGCGCCAGGCCGGTGACCGCAGCGCGCACCGCACCGCCGGGATTGCCTACACCGCCGGCGTGATGGTGTCGGTGCTGGCATTGGGCGGCGCCATGCTCGCGTTGCGCGCAGCCGGCTCGCAACTGGGCTGGGGCTTCCAGTTGCAGTCGCCGGCCGTGGTGGCGGCGCTCGCCGCGCTGTTCACGTTGATCGGACTGAACCTGGCCGGCGTGTTCGAGTTCGGCGTGATGGCGCCATCCAGTGTCTGCACCGCCGAGGCCCGGCATCCGGTGGCCAACGACTTTCTCTCGGGCGTGCTGGCGGTGGTGATCGCTTCGCCCTGCAGCGCACCGTTCATGGGCGCATCGCTCGGCCTCGCGATCGCGCTGCCGGCGGCCGAGGCGCTGCTGCTGTTTGCCGCGCTCGGACTCGGGCTGGCGCTGCCTTACCTGCTGGCGGCGTTCGTTCCGGCGGTGGCGCTGCTGCTGCCCAAGCCCGGCCCCTGGATGCAGACGCTGCGGCGCCTGCTCGCGTTCCCGATGTTCGCGACCGTGGCATGGCTGGTCTGGGTGCTCGGCCAGCAGACCGGAATCGACGGCGCAGGTGCGCTGCTTGCGCTGCTGGTGTGTCTGGCGGCCGTGGTCTGGGCCTTCACGCTGCGCGGCCGGACGCGCATGGTGGTTGCTTCAATTTTGATAGCAGCCAGTGCGCTGCTGACGGTTTCCATCGGCCGGAACGTGCTGCAACCCGTGGAGCCGGCCGCGCTCGCCTCGTCGGCGCGCTGGCAGAAGTGGTCGGCCGAACGCGTGAGCGAACTCAACAGTGGCGGCCAGCCTGTATTCATCGACTTCACGGCCGCCTGGTGCGTGACCTGCCAATACAACAAGAAGAGCACGCTGGCCGACACCCAGCTGCTGGCCGAATTCGACACCCGGAAGGTCGCGATGCTGCGCGCCGACTGGACGCGGCGCGACCCGGCCATCACGGCCGCGCTGGCGGCGCTGGGTCGCAACGGCGTACCGGTGTATGTTCTGCAGGCGCCGGGCAAGCCGCCGGTCGTCTTGACCGAAATCCTCGGCAAGGACGAGGTGCGGGCGGCCCTGGCCAATTTGTAGAAATCAAGACCATGGGCAATACCCCGGGCTGCGACGGGTTGTCACATTCACCTTAGAAAAGCGTTCTAAGCTGCGGTCGTCGTTCAACTTTCACTGGAGATTCGCCGACATGCCATCTTTGCCATCGTCCGCCTCCTCGCGTTCCGTCAATGCTGCGCGCCAGGCCCGCGCCGCGCTGAACCGCGCCTCGCGCCGCGCCGTGATGGCCGCCGCCGTGGCGCTCGGCGCCAGCTTCCTGATGGGAACCGCGGCCCATGCCGCGCCGACCCTTGGCCGGCGGGCGCCCGATTTCGTCGCCGTAGACACCAGCGGCAAGCAGCACCGCCTTTCGGATTTCGCCGGCAAGTTCGTGGTGCTCGAATGGACGAACCCCGGTTGCCCGTTCGTGCGCAAGCACTACGGCAGCGGCAACATGCCGGCCACGCAGAAGGCGGCAACGGCCAAGGGCGCCGTATGGCTCGCGGTCAACTCGACCGAACGCGCCGCCAGCGACTACCTGAAACCGACCGCGCTCGACGGCTGGATGAAGGAGCAAGGCGCCGCCCCCACTGCCGTGCTGATGGACGAAGACGGCGTGATCGGCCAGGCCTACGGCGCGCGCACGACACCGCACATGTTCATCATCGACCCCAAGGGGGTGCTGGTGTATGCGGGCGGCATCGACAGCATCGCCTCCGCGCGGCCGGACGACGTTCCGCGCGCGACCAACTATGTGAACCAGGCGCTTGGTGAGGCCTTTGGCGGCAAGCCGATTTCGGCAGCAGCGACGAAGGCGTACGGCTGCTCGGTGAAGTACAAGACCTAACAGGTTCGCCTTTGGGAAGCGCGCCCGCCGACGCGCCTTCCCAGGAAAGTCAGCTTCCGGTCGGCCACCGCGCCCTACCCTTGCCGGCAAACACGCCAACAAGGGGACAAGCCATCATGGCCCAAGCGCTGCCAGCCACTTCCATCGCCTCGCAATCGAAAGTCGCCACCGTCCTGCGCGTGACGGGTGGCAATTTCATGGAGATGTTCGACTTCTTCCTGTTCGGCTTCTACGCCACGCAGATCTCCAAAGCATTCTTTCCAGCAGGCAACGAGTTCGCCTCGCTGATGCTGACCTTCATGACCTTCGGCGCGGGCTTCCTGATGCGTCCGCTCGGAGCGGTCTTTCTCGGCGCGTATGTCGACCGCGTCGGCCGCCGCAAGGGCCTGATCGTCACGCTCGCGCTGATGGCGCTCGGCACCCTGCTCATCGCCTGCGTGCCCTCCTACGCGACCATCGGGCTCGCCGCACCGTTCCTCGTGCTGATCGGGCGGCTGCTGCAGGGCTTTTCGGCCGGCGTGGAGCTCGGCGGCGTGTCGGTCTACCTGTCGGAAATGGCCACGCCGGGCCACAAGGGCTTCTACGTTGCCTGGCAATCGGCCAGCCAGCAGGTGGCGATCGTGGTGGCGGCCGCGCTGGGCTACTGGCTCAACGTGACCTACAGCAGTGCCGAGGTCGCCGACTTCTACTGGCGCATTCCGTTCTTCGTCGGCTGCCTGATCGTGCCGGTGCTGTTCATCATCCGGCGCTCGCTGCAGGAAACCGAAGAGTTCATGGCGCGCAAGCACCGGCCCGACGCGCGCGAAATCTTCCGCTCGATGATCGCCAACTGGGGCCTGGTGGTGGCCGGGATGATGCTGGTGTCGATGACCACGGTTTCGTTCTACCTGATCACCGTCTACACCCCCACCTTCGGCAAGAGCGTGCTGCACCTGAGCACCACCGATGCGCTGGTCGTCACGCTCTGCGTTGCCATTTCCAACTTCATCTGGCTGCCGATCATGGGCGCGCTGTCGGATCGCGTGGGCCGCAAGCCGCTGCTGATCCTTTTCACCGTGCTGACCATCTTCACAGCGTATCCGTCGCTCAAGTGGCTGGTCGGCGCGCCGAGCTTCGGCCGCATGCTCGAAGTGGAGCTGTGGCTGTCGTTCCTCTACGCCAGCTACAACGGCGCGATGGTGGTGGCGCTCACCGAGGTGATGCCGGTGAGCGTGCGAACCGCGGGCTTTTCGCTCGCCTACAGCCTGGCCACAGCGCTGTTCGGCGGCTTCACGCCGGCGATCGCCACCGGCCTGATCGAGGTGACCGGCGACAAGGGCGCGCCGGGCCTGTGGATGACGGCCGCCGCATTTTGCGGTCTGGTCGCCACGCTGGTGCTGTACCGTCGCAGTCGCAGCAGTGCGCCGCCGATCGGCGTGCCGGCCTGAAGAGTAAAAGCGAGCGCGGCAGGGCCGCTGCGACAATCGCGGCATGCCTTTCGCCCCCCTCCAAAACGACACATTCCTGCGCGCCTGCCGGCGTCAGGCAACCGATCACACACCCGTCTGGCTGATGCGCCAGGCCGGGCGCTATCTCCCGGAATATCTGGCGACGCGCGCGAAGGCGGGCAGCTTCATGGGACTGGCCACCAACGTCGACTACGCGACCGAGGTCACGCTGCAGCCGCTCGAACGCTTTCCGCTCGACGCGGCGATCCTGTTCTCGGACATCCTCACGGTGCCCGATGCAATGGGGCTGGGCCTGTCGTTCGAGGCCGGCGAAGGCCCGCGCTTTGCGCGGCCGGTGCGCGACGAAGCGGCGATCTCGGCGCTGGAGGCACCCGACCTGAACAAGCTCAGGTACGTGTTCGATGCCGTGGCGTCGATCCGCCGCGCGCTCGACGGTCGCGTGCCACTGATCGGTTTTTCGGGCAGCCCCTGGACGCTGGCCTGCTACATGGTGGAAGGCGCGGGCTCCAGCGACTACCGACTGGTCAAGACACTGATGTACAGCCGGCCCGACCTGATGCACCGCCTGCTGGCGGTGAATGCCGACGCCGTGGCCGCCTACCTCAACGCCCAGATCGACGCTGGCGCGCAGGCCGTCATGATTTTCGACAGCTGGGGCGGCGTGCTGGCCGATGGCGCATTCCAGGCCTTCAGCCTGGCCTACACCGCGCGCGTGCTGGCGCAACTGAAACGAAACGGCGCCGATGGCGAGCCGGTGCCGCGCATCGTCTTCACCAAGGGCGGCGGGCTGTGGCTCGAGGCGATGGGTGCGCTCGACTGTGAAGTGCTGGGGCTCGACTGGACGGTGAACCTCGGCCGGGCGCGCACGCTGGTCGGCGAGGCCAGCGCGGGCGCCAAGGCACTGCAGGGCAACATCGACCCCAACGTGCTGTTCGCGCCACCCGCGCAAATCGAGGCCGAGGTGGCAAGGGTGCTGCAAAGCTTCGGCACGCCGCACTCCGACCGCGGCACGACCGGGCCGACGCATATTTTTAATCTGGGCCACGGCATCAGCCAGTTCACGCCACCGGATCACGTGGCCGCACTGGTGTCGGCGGTGCATGGTCAATCGCGAGCGCTACGGCGATAAAGCCTGAGCAGGTGAGTGTTAGCGGTTGTAAGCGTAAAAATGGGCATTTTTTCACTTTGTCAAGCCAAAAGCGTCCAGGGCGAAAGACTTATGCACAAAACCCTTGCTGCGGTGCGCAAAAACATCCGAGCGGCGTTGCACGGCGCTCCTAAAGCGATAGCACTCGTAAGTGGTTGATTTATATGGATATTGAGTTTTGCTTTTTTTGCGGGCATTCCAGTGGAAGCCTTGATTTCCGTGGCTTCGGAGGGTGTCGGGCAGGGATATCAACAAAGTTATCCACACATTCGTTGGACACCCTGCAAAGCGCAAGCAAATCAACAACTTAAGTCGCCTTGCTCCAACTCGCTTTAAGAATCATCCGCACTGGACGCCGGCCGTGATGGCCTCCGTACCCGATGCCGACACAGGGGTTTCTCCCCCTGTTGCGCCGTCCTCCGCGCAGCTTGTCGGGGATGGCTGGCGGCTCGACGTGGCCGTTCAGACGCCGGCGCACAGCGCGCTCGGTGATTTGCTGAGCTACGCAAGCAACGTGCCGCTGCCAGCCGGAACCTTGGTGCGCGTACCGCTGGGGCGGCGGGAAGTCCTCGGCGTGGTGTGGCGCAGCACCGAACGCGCGGCGGAAAATGACGGCCTCGAACTCAAACCCATTGCCGGCGCACTCGACGCGCTGCCTCCGCTCGGTGCGGGTTGGCGCGACTTGGTGGCCTTTGCCGCGCGCTATTACCAGCGCTCGCTCGGGGAGGTTGCGCTGGCGGCGCTGCCACCGCACTTGCGCAATCTCACGAGCCTGCAGTTGGCGCGCCGGCTCAAGCGCCCGCCGAGCCCCGGCTCGGCGCAGGTCGATACCGCGGATGCTGCGAAATCAATAGCGCTCAGTACCGAGCAAATGGGTGCTCTGGCCCGGTTTGATGCAGAGCCCGGCCCGTTCCTGCTGTTCGGCAGCACCGGCAGCGGCAAGACCGAGGTGTACCTGCGGGCGGTGGCCTCCCTGCTCGAACGCGATGCCGACGCGCAGGCGCTGGTGATGGTGCCCGAGATCAACCTCACGCCGCAGCTCGAAGCCCGCGTGCGCGAGCGCTTCGGCGCTGGCGCGGTGGTGTCGCTGCACAGCGGCATGACCAACCCGCAGCGGCTCGCAAGCTGGCTGGCGGCGCACAGCGGGCAGGCGCGCATCGTGCTCGGCACGCGCATGGCGGTGTTCGCATCGATGCCGGCGCTGAAGCTGATCCTGGTCGACGAGGAGCACGACCCGAGCTACAAGCAGCAGGAAGGCGCGCGCTATTCGGCGCGCGACCTCGCGGTCTGGCGCGGCCAGCGCGAGGGCGCCAAGGTGATGCTCGGCTCGGCCACGCCATCGCTCGAAAGCTGGCACCGGAGCCGGCCGGCCGAGGGCGGCGACACGGGCGGGCGCTATGCCCGGCTCACGATGCCGTCGCGCATCGGCGAGGGCGCGTTGCCCACGATCCGCGGCGTCGACATGAACCTGCAGCCGCCGAAGACCGTGCTCTCCGGCGCCCTGCTCGATGCGATCGGCCAGCGCATCGCGCGCGGCGAGCAGAGCATGGTGTTTCTCAACCGGCGCGGCTACGCGCCGGTGCTGGCCTGCGGCGACTGCGGCTGGAAGAGCGAATGCCCGCATTGCAGCGCGTACCGCGTGTTCCACAAAATCGACCGCACGCTGCGCTGCCACCACTGCGGCTTTACCGAACGCGTGCCGCGCGCCTGCCCGGCCTGCGGCAACCCCGACATCGCCCCGGTCGGCCGCGGCACCGAGCGGCTCGAGGAACATCTGGCCGAACTGTTCGCGCCGGTGCAAAGGCCCGACGGCAGCGCGGTGCGCATCGCGCGCATCGACGCCGACAGCACGCGCAAGCAGGGTGCGCTGGAGCAGCAGCTCGCCCAAGTCCACAGCGGCGAGGTCGATGTGCTGGTCGGCACGCAGATGATCGCCAAGGGCCACGATTTCCGCCGCATCACGCTGGTGGCGGCCGTGAACCCCGATGGCGCGCTGTTCTCAAGCGATTTCCGTGCGCCCGAGCGGTTGTTCAGCCTGCTGATGCAGTCAGCAGGCCGCGCCGGGCGCGATGCCCGCTACCTGGCCGCACAGGGCAGCACGGCCGAGATGTGGCTCCAGACGCACCACGGCCAGCATCCGCTGTTTCAGGCGCTGAAGCGCCACGACTACCCGGCTTTCGCGCAACAACAGCTCGACGAGCGCCGCGCCGCCGGCATGCCGCCGTTCGCGTTCCAGGCACTGGTGCGGGCCGATGCACGAAGCCAGCAGGCGGCGCAGGACTTCCTCAATGCCGCAAGCACCGCCGCCGATGCATTGGCCAACGCGGAACACGTGACGCGCTACCCCGCAGTGCCGCTCACGATCCAGCGCGTGGCCAATGTGGAACGGGCGCAGATGCTGGTCGAGAGCGGATCGCGCGCCGCCCTGCAGCGCTTTCTGGCGGAATGGCAGCCGCTGTTGCACGAAGTGCGCCGCACACCCGAGGGCAAGGGCGTGATCCGTTGGCTCGTCGACGTCGACCCTCAGCAGATCTGATCAGTGCCGGGCGACTACCTGCCTCAGGCTTTCAGTGAATCGCCATGGGCGCCTTGGCCATCTGCACGTATTGCAGTTCACCACGGCGGCGTCTCCCCGAGCGCAGCATCAATGGCAGCGCGGCTGGGGCAGCAAGCCCCCATGCCATCAGCGCTCCCAGCACGCCGGCCTGCCACAGCCAGCAAATGCCGGCCATCCAGGCCAGGCACAGCATCCAGCGAACAAGCGTTGACATTGGTTTCCTCACAGTTGTGAACCATTCTGGCAGCACCGATGAGAACTTCGGTACTCGCCAAATGGCCGATGGGAGAACTATTGCCCCAAGAATGCAATTTGTTTGTAGGAAATCTTCTGAAACAGCTGTTGCCGCGCGCTCGTTGTGCGGCAAGCCTGTCAGCATCGACGCATTGAACGGTGTTCGAACTCCCAGGGACATGTCTTGATGAGATCCGCATATTGCATTGGCTTGGCGTTCTGGATCGCGACTGCCGGCGCCGCGGCGCACGCTGCAGAGCTGGAGCTGGAAGGCAACAAGCTGACGGTCGTCGGCATGCTGGACGGCAGCGCGCTGACCACCTTCGTCGAGCAGATCAACAGCGGTCGGGTTCGCACCGTGGTGTTCGAGAACTCGCTGGGCGGCACCGCCGAGGTGGCCGAGGCCTACGCCCAGGCAATCCGCGACAAGGGCCTGCTGACCGAGGCCCGCGGCCAATGCCAGGCAGCCTGCGCATATGCCTTTCTAGCCGGCAAGGAGCATCGCTTCGGACGCGGCTTGCAGCTCAATGCCCTCGTAATTCCACTGGCGAAACGGCCCACAACCGCCGAGTTGCAGGCCGGCCGCTGGCGCGGCGATGAACCGCAGCGCGCATCGGCCGATGCCGTCAGCGTCTCGACGACCGGCGCCACGGCCGTCAGCCCGGAGAGCGCGACGCCTGCGCCATCCATGGAGCCCTGGCCGCCTGGCCAGGGCGTGGTGTTCACCTCGACACCGACGCTGTTCGGCCGCGTCTACAACACCTACTGGTGCGACGGCAGCCAGGGCACCGACTTCTCGCGCTGCGACCGCCTGTCGAATGCCGACCCGTACCAGCTCGGCGTGCTCACACCCAGCGGCGCACGCTAGCGTATCCAGCCGACCGCCAACGGGAAGCTGAAGAACGCCGCCACCGTGGTCCAGAGAATGATGCGAGCGATGCGGCCGTTGTCGGCGCCGAAGCGCTCGGCCAGCATCGACACGTTGCTCGCACTCGGCAGCGCAGCCACCAGCACCAGCACCCCCAGCGCCGAGGGACGGAGCGGCAGCCCCACGGCGATTGCGAGCCAGCCCAGTCCGAGCACCAGCAACGGATGCACCACCAGCTTGATGGCGACCACCGGCAGCACGTCGCGCAGCGCACCGGCACGCCGCACGCCCTTGGCCATCAGGGCCGACCGGGCCAGCACCGCGCCGATAGTGAACAGGGCAGCCGGCGAAGCCGCATCCGCCAGCATCGCCACCGTGCGGTCGATCGGGCCAGGCAGCCGGAACTGCAACGCCGACGCCAGCGCGCCGAGCAGGATCGCCCAGGGCATCGGATTCACGAACACGCCGCGCAACGCCTGCCGCATCGCCTTGCTCGCCCCGTGCTCGTCCGCACCGTCGAGCCGCGACAACGCGATGCAGAGCGACGAGGTGATCACCATGTCGAAGATGATCGTGATGATCACCGGCCCGGCCGCCTGCGCCCCCACGATGGTTGCGAGCAGCGGCACGCCCATGAAGCCGGTGTTCGGAAAGGCCGCCACCAGCGCGCCGAAGCTGGCATCGTTCCAGCCGATGCGCTCGTTGCGGGTCAGCGCCACCACCGCCCCGACAAGCAGCAGCGCCGCCAGGCCCCAGACCAGCGCCACGTTGCCATCGAGCAGTTGCCCAATTGGCGTGCTGGCCCCGAAGCGATAGAGCATGCAGGGCAGCGCGAAATACAACACGAAGATGTTGAGGCCCGGAATCGCTTCAAGCGGCAACACCCGGCGCCGTGCTGCCGCGTAGCCAGCAGCGATCAGCGCGAAGAAGGGGAAGGTGACCAGAAAGACATGCAGCACACCGTGCATTGTCACGGCACGGTGTGCGTCACCTCAGGGCCGCGGTCAGCGGAAAACGACCTGTTCCGCGATGAGCCTCCCGTCGACGATTTGCGAGCCCGACACCGTCACGGCCACGCCACTGGCCAGGTTCGCAGCCGTGCCGTTGCTGAACACGACGCTCACGCCGTTGGCGCCGCTGGCGTCCACAGGTTGTCCGCGCACCCGGAAGCTCGCTGGCGAGACGAAATTGCCCACCGTGCCGATGAGCGTGAACGCAGCCGGGCCGCCAGTGCCCGGGACGTGGCGCAGCTTGAGCTTCGAGACCTTGAGCACCCCATTTGCCATGATGCCCGCGACTTCCACCTTGACGCCATTGCCGAGCGAGCCGGCAGGCCCGCCGGTGATCTGCGCCGAAGAAGCATCGACGGTCGTCCCGAGCACCCGGAAGGAACCCGAACCGGCGTAGTTGGTGACGATGCCGCCCAACTGAACCGCCACGCCCGTGATGGCGGGAACCGGGTACCACGGCTGCACCAGGCTCACCACGAGCGGGCCCGGCAAGTTCGACAGGCCGGCGCGCACGCGGACGATCGCACCATTGGCCAGTGGGGTTGAGTCGAAGGCATTGCCCAACACGGCCAGTCCGTAGTTCACGGTCAGCCCCCCCAGCGTGAAGGTACGAAGCGTGGTGTCGAGGTTCTGGACTGTGCCGGTCACGATGGGTGCAGCCAACGCGCGCTGCTCCACGCGGGTCGCGCGCAGCACGCCCGGCTCGGCCGGCAGTCCCCACACCTGCAGCGTGGTGCCCAGTGGAATCGCCGCGAGACCGGGCGCGTCGGCCCAGACCGTCGCCGCATCGGTGGTCACCGTGGTGCCCCACACCACGAAACGGCCCGCCGCCGTGTCGGCAGAGAGCATGGGGCCGCGCAAATCCGCCGCTGAAGTGACCTGCGTGGCGACACCGGTGGTGAAGTCCAGGCTGACAGGCCCCATCACCCGGGCGGTCATCCCGATCTGCAGGGCCGACGCGTCTTCGATGCTCAGGCTCGCGCTGTCGGTGTTGTAGCGCAAACCGTTGACGATGATGCTGCCCAGCCCGTCGACCGCGCCGACGCCGACCGCGTCGGCCGTACTCACACCGGTGCCACCGGAGCCGACGCCCGAGTCGTCGCCACCGCCGGCGGCGGCGGTGGCGGTGGAACCCCCGCCGCCCGTGGACGTGGAACCGTCGCCTGCATTGCCGCCACCACCACCACCACCAGCGCCGTCATTGCCGCCACTGCCGCCGTTCGCGCCGAAACCCGAAGCCGCGCCGGTCGCACTGAACGGCGCCGATCCACCACCGCCACCGCCACCGCCGCCGCCGCCACCGCCACCGCCACCGCCACAAGCCAACAGCAGCGCGGCCAGGAGTGCGAGCAGGCTGCCGCGTAAAATTTTGGGTGTCATATGCCGCCTTTCAGCGTATTGGGTCCAGGGGACTGGCGCGAAACCGGGGCGCTGTCCTCGAAATAGCTGTAGACGCCCACCCGCATGCGGGCCGAACCGTTGCCGTCGGCTTCATCGACCGCCACAGCCAGTTCGTGCGTCAGTTCATGGTGAAGCGCTTCCCAGCGTTGGCGAACCAATTGCTGAATCCGGTCGCAAGCCTGCGCACTCAGCCCCTTGGCAAACACCGCGCGCTCCAGCATGCGCGGCTCGTCGTCGAGGATGTTCGAGACCCCCGCGAGCACATGATCCCGGGCGTTGTCGCCGAGGAAGGCCAGCATGGCCTGCAAATCTCCCACGGGCACGAACCCCGTCGCTTTCAACTCGGCACGGCCGTCCTGCTCGGTGGCCATTTTCAGCCGCACCAGTTCGTCAAGGATGGCCCGGTGATGGACATTGCCGCGGCTGGCCTGCCGCGCCACGGCCTCGAACGACAGGGTACTGCCCTCGGCAACAACCGGCAGCAACCGGCGCTCGGGGTCGTCGGCGAGTATCTGCAGCCACAGCGTGACCGTTTTCGCCGCGGCCGATGTTTCGGTGTGTGGCAGCGCGCCGTTCGACTCGCGCACCCGGGCCGTCACGGCCTTGCGGCTCAGCCCGGTGGTGACCGAGAGCTGGCTGATGTTGGGTTCAATGCCTGTCCTGCGCCACGAACGCCGCGCTTCGTCGAGCAGCAGGTCGCGCAGCACGCTCTCCAGGTGCGAATGCTGCACGCCCATGGCCAGAGCGAGCCTGACCACCGGCCGCAGGATGCGTGCGCAGGCGGCTAGTGCCCAGCCGAGCCGGTTTTCCATGATGCGCGCAAGGCTCCTTGTTTGTCCTGAAGCCGGCGCTCGCGGCCGGCCGTGTTGCCAGTATCGCCGGGCCATTGACCGCCAACCAGCAACAGCGGCCTGCAGGGCAAGAGGTCAAGCACCTGTCTTACAAGCTCGTCACCTGAAATATAAGAGAACTTAAGCATGAATGGGAATTCTTCACATTTTGGAGTAAACATGACCCGAATGCTTGTTCCAAGGGCACCCGTGGCACCTCTGTTGTGCCTGTCGGCGAGCCTGGTGGCGGCGGTTTTTCAGGCTGGCCTTGCACTGGTCGCATGGTGGGCTCGACAGCGCGAGCCCGGCGTTGTCGCGACCGAAATCCGGCATGCTGTTCAGCGAAGCAAAACCATCATCGGGGAGCTTCAGCCGTTCCCGGGAGGCGACCATAAGTCACTCGCTTACCTGGTATCGGAAGGTTGACCGTGTCTGAATCGAGGCCCTCACCCGACCACCAGCTTGGGCGCCTGTGCGACCTCTACATGCACAGCAACCGCGCGCTGGTGCACGTCCGGCAAACGTATATCGAGGCGCTCGGAGACCACATGTGCGGCGGGCGAGGCGGGCCATCGGATGCCAACCTCGAAATGCTGGAGCTTCTGAGCGCCGCCGAAGCCAGGGCCAAAGAAGCGTACGTCCGATGCGCGATGGCGGCCGCCGCGGCGCTGGTCGCGCGTGCGGGTCGATCCCTTGAGGGCGGAGGATCACGATGATCCGCCCTGCCGCAACCCATGGAGGCGCGGCGCCGGCTTACGGAGAGTTGGGGGACTTGCTTGCGCTGCTACTTCGAAGCAACGTGTCCGAACTGTACGTCTGCAGTTTCTGCCAAACCATGACCCGCGGCCCTGCGCTGCGCTGTAGTGCGTGCGGCACCGAACGTGCAATCGCCCGGGCTCAATCGGCGCCCGAAGATCCCACGCCGCCGCGATCCGGCAAGGATGAGTGAACCGGGGGCCGCGCGACTGCGTGGCACAGGATGTAACGGCGCCGCGGCAGGTCAGGCCAGTATCATTGCGCGCCTTCCGTCTGGACCCGTCCCCCCGCCCGCATGTCTTCCGGTCTCAATCTCGCCCAGCAGGAAGCCGTCAACTACCTGCATGGCCCCTGCCTCGTGCTCGCGGGTGCCGGCTCGGGCAAAACGCGCGTGATCACGCACAAGATCGGCCGCCTGATCGAGTCCGGCATGGCGCCCAAGCGCATTGCCGCCATCACCTTCACCAACAAGGCCGCCGCCGAGATGCGCGAGCGCGCCAAGGGGCTGATCGGGCGCGAGGCGAAACACGTGGTGGTCTGCACTTTCCACGCCCTGGGCGTGCGGATGATGCGCGAAGACGGCGCGGTGCTGGGGCTCAAGCCGCAATTCAGCATCCTCGACAGCGACGACGTGACGAAGATCCTGAAGGACGCCGGCGGCACCACCGACGCGGCGACCGCGCGCATCTGGCAGTGGACGATCAGCAAGTGGAAGAACATGGGCCTGAACGCTGCGCAGGCCGAGGCGCTCGCTGCCGACGACAACGAACGCGTGATCGCAAAGATCATGGGCCGCTACGAGGAGCGCCTGGCCGCCTACCAGAGCGTGGACTTCGACGACCTGATCGGCATGCCGCTCAAGTTGCTGCAGCAGCATGACGAGGTTCGCGCCAAATGGCAGGCCGCGCTCGGCCATGTGCTGGTCGACGAATACCAGGACACCAACGCGACGCAGTACGAGGTGCTGAAGGCGCTGGTCGGCACGCGCGGCCACTTCACCGCGGTGGGCGATGACGACCAGTCGATCTACGGCTGGCGCGGCGCAACGCTCGACAACCTCAAGAAGTTGCCGATCGACTACCCGACACTCAAGGTCATCAAACTGGAACAGAACTACCGCAGCACCAGTGCAATCCTTCGCGCGGCCAACAATGTGATCGGCCCGAATCCCAAGCTGTATCCGAAGACGCTGTTCAGCGAACTGGGCGAAGGCGAGCCGGTGCGCGTGGTCGATGCCGACAGCGAGGCGCACGAGGCCGAGCGCACCGTGGCGCGCATCCAGAGCCTGCGCGCGGGCGAGACGATCACGCAGAGCTCGCAAGGCACGCAGAGCCAGGAGTGGCGCAACTTTGCCGTTCTCTATCGCGCCAATCACCAGGCGCGCGTGTTCGAGCAGGCGCTGCGCAAGGCGCAGATTCCGTACAAGGTGTCGGGGGGCCAGAGTTTCTTCGACCGCGCCGAGATCAAGGATCTGTGCGGATGGTTTCGCCTGTGGGTCAACAGCGACGACGACCCGGCCTTCCTGCGCGCGGTGACCACGCCCAAGCGCGGCATCGGCCACCAGACGCTGCAGAGCCTCGGCGTGTTCGCCACGCAATACAAGCTGAGCCTGTTCGAGGCGCTGTTCAGCCCGTCGCTGCCGAGCGTGATCGCCAAGCGATCGCTCGAAGGCCTGCACGAGTTCGGCCGCTACATCAACGAGCTCGAATACAAGGCGCGCCAGACCTTCGGTGCCGAGGACTCGCGCGCGTTCATGGCCGAGTGGCTGAAAGAGATCGACTACGAGAAGCACCTCTACGACGGCGAGGACAGCGAACAGGTCGCAGCCGCACGCTGGACCAACGTGATGGAGTTCTGCGACTGGATGTCGCAACGCGCCGGCGGCACCATCGACGACACCTCGGGCGCGACGGTGGTGAGCGAGCGCAAAAGCCTGCTCGAAGTGGCGCAGACGATCTCGCTGCTGTCGACCATCAGCGAGCGCGAGCAGGATCAGAACGTGGTCACGCTTTCCACGCTGCACGCCGCCAAAGGCCTCGAGTGGCCGCACGTGATGCTGGTCGGCGTGACCGAGGGACTGCTGCCGTTCAAGCTCGACGACGACAACGGCCGGCAGGAAAAGATCAGCGACGACACGCTGGCACGGCTGCAGGAAGAACGCCGCCTCATGTACGTGGGCATTACACGCGCGCAACGCAGCCTGGCCGTGAGTTGGACCAAGAAGCGCAAGAAAGGCCGCGACATGATCGCCGGCATACCGAGCCGCTTCATCGCCGAGATGGCGCTCGACAAGACCACCGCGAAAGAAGACCCGCGCGAAAAAATCAAGGCCCTGCGCGCCGAGTTCGCCAAGCGCGCGGCCGACACGGCGACCGCTGCTGCCGCAGCGGCGGCTGGAGCCCCATGAGGTCGTGGCGGATCGCGGCCGTCGTGCTGGCGGCGTGCGTTCAATGGACGGGTGCGGCGGCGCAGGTTGAGTGCCCGTCCGACGCGCAGGCCCTCCCGCTCGTGGCATTGTTCGGCCACTGGGAAGCGCGTTTCGACGGCAGCCCCGGTGTGGCCATGGTTCAGCTGGCGCGGCACCCCGACTATGCGGGCGTGCGCGGCAGCATCACGCGCGGCGGCGCGACGGCCGAGCTGGCCGGCGATATCGATGACGAGGGACTACTGACCATCGACGAGTCGCAAGACGGGCGGGCCATCAGCGCGACCTGGTCGGGTGCCATGCAGCCCGGCTCCTGCGGAAGGGTGTTCGAAGGCACCTGGCGCCAGGCCGCCGACGAGCGCACGGCGCACTTCGTGCTGCGCAAGACGGCATCTGGCAACAGCAGCGACGACAACACCAACAGATCCAAATTCAAACCATGAACAAGCCCCTTTTTGCCTTGCTGGCGACCCTGGGCGCCGGCGCGGCTCACGCCCAGTCGGCCGACCGTCCGCCGAGTCCGCTGGCCGATTCGCAACTCACCTGGCAGCAGTGCCAGCGCCTGGGCAACAACAAGGACGCCCGCCTTGCCTGCTTCGACCGCTGGGCGCAGCAGCAGACACTGCCCTCGGCTTCGGTGCCGGCAGCGCCACCGGTGCTGGCGGCCACGCAGCCGGCCGCACCGGTCGACGCGAGCGTTCCGTCCACGCGCGTCGTGTCAGTCAGCACCGACGAAGGCTGCCGCGATCGCCAGTACTCGACGCTCTCGCGCTTCTGGGAACTGGAGGCCGGCAGCGACTGCGGCACCTTCACCTTCCGCGGCTACCGGCCGCTCAACGTGGCGTTCTCGACAGCAAACGACAAGCCGCAGGTTCCGACCTCGCCGGCAGCTGGCCACACCGGCACCGCGACGGCCTACCAGGCCAACGAGATGCGCATCGGCCTGTCGGTGCGAACCAAGATCGCGCAGGGGCTGCTGACGCAGGACGACCCGTCGAAGAAAGACTCGCTCTGGTTCGGCTACTCGCAACAGTCGACCTGGCAGCTCTTCAACGGCGCGATCTCGCGGCCGTTCCGCACCACAGACCATGAGCCCGAGCTGATGTATGTCTACCCGACCAACATCACGCTGCCGGGCGGCTGGCGCTGGCGCTATGCCGGTCTCGGGCTGGTGCACCAGTCGAACGGCCAGAGCCTGCCCTACTCGCGCAGCTGGAACCGCTACTACCTGATGGCCGGCATGGAGCTGGACGACAGCTTCCAGGTGAGCGCGCGGGTCTGGAAACGCATCAAGGAAGACGCGGAGAGCGATGACAACCCCGACATCGCCAACTTCATAGGCCGCGCCGAACTGACCGGCCGCTGGAACATCAACCGCGACAACACGCTCTCCGCCACGCTGCGCAACAACCTGCGCAGCGACGGGCGCGGCTCGATCCGGCTCGAATGGCAGAAGGCGATCGGCGACTCGGCCAAGAGCAACCTGCGCTTGCACACGCAACTGTTCCATGGCTACGGCGACACGCTGGTCGACTACAACCGCAAGCGCACGGTGCTGAGCGTCGGCCTGAGCCTGGTTGATTTCTAGCCGTTGTTCCGGCCGGGCGGCGCGCACTCGGCGCAGGTGCCGTACAGCGTGAGCTCATGCCGCTCGACCGTGAAGCCGGCCGGCGCAAGCTGTTTGAAATCGCCCGGGCAATGGTGCACGTCGTACACGCGCTGGCAGGCCCGGCACTGAAAGTGGTGATGGTGCGCGTGCCGGGTCGACTCGTAGCGCGGCGCCTCGCCGGGCAGCGCCACCGCCTCTATTTCGCCGGACTCGGCCAGGAGCTTGAGGTTGCGGTAGATCGTCGCCATGCCCAGCGCCGCGACCTCGCGCTGCGCGACCTCCAGAATTTCGGCCGGCAGCAAGGGTCGCGCGGCGGCATCGATCGCGCTGCGGATCGCGGCACGCTGGCGGGTAGAGCGCTGTTCCATCGGGGCAGTCTAGCTAAATTGACTCGGAAGGCCGCACGCGCCAGGGCTGGTCATGGCGTGCAACTTGCTGTGGACTGTGTTTTTGGAAGTGGCCTCATGACTTCAACATTCATCAAGGCCGCAGAAGTCTGGTTGCCGAGCGACGACGGCTCCCTGCTCGAGTTCGGAAGCGGCGCATTTGGTTCTGCCAGACGATTCGCGGCCATCAGCCGGGAGATGTGCTTCGGCCGCGGAGAAGGCTTGCCGGGTCGCGCCTGGCATGAAGGCCGGCCGATCCTGCTGCGCGAGTTCGAGGGCTCGAACTTCCGCCGCATCTCTGCCGCGCGCGACGCCGGCCTGACCTGCGCCGTCGCGCTGCCGCTTTTCGTGCACGACAGCCTCACTTCGGTGCTCGTGATCTTCTGCGGCCACGAGGCCGCCGCCGCCAGTTGCCTCGAACTCTGGCATCGCGACGCGCGCATCACCAGTGACATGAGGCTCGTAGACGGCGCCTTTGGCCCGAACGCCCAGGCCTTCGAATCGGCCTCGCACGAGACTTACCTCCCGCGCGGCGTGGGCCTGCCGGGGCTGGCCTGGCAGCGCGGCGAAGCCGTGTTCCTGGAAGATCTGCCGGCCACCCCCGCACGCTTCCTGCGCGCGCAGGAAGCGGCCGAGGCCGGCCTTCTGCGGGGCCTGGCCATCCCGGCCGGTTCGCGGCTCGAAGACAGCCATGCCGTCACCTTCCTTGCGGATGCGACGTTGCCGTTGGCGCGGCGCATCGAGCGCTGGGTGCCCGCGGCGCAGGGCGGCTTGCTGCGGCGCGTCTACGCCTTCAGTGAACTGCATGGCGGCGCGTCGCTCATCGAAGCCACTCTGCCCCTGACAGCGCCGATGGGATCGATCGCCAGGGCCTGGCTTGGCGGGGCACCGGTGGTCAACGACTGGCCGGCCTCCGAACCCGGCGCGCCCGCCGCAGCCGCGGCGGCGATCGGATCCTCGGCGCTGTTGGCCATACCCGTGGTGTGGGAGGGCGAAGTGGTCGAGGTGCTGGCGCTGTACCTCTAGGCCAGCCGCCCCGCTTGCCGCAGGCGCGTGCCGATGCGCTGGATCCCGGCCTCGCCCTGTGCGAGCGCCGCCTTGCTCGTGTGCACCGAGTAGTAGCCCATCACCAACTCGTGCGGATGCTTCACCGCCGAGCCGAGCACGAAACTGGTTTCGCCGTGGGCCACGAAGTCGATGGCCTCGCCGGTTTCCTCGAACATCGCAAGTTCGCCAGCACCGACCGGTTCACCCGCATCGAGCCGGCCCGCGTTGACCGCTACCCAGGCCACCGTGTGGCCGGTGGGCGGTGTGTAGCGCCAGCGCTCGCCATCCTTCTGAACCACCGCGAGGTAGTTCATCGACGCGGGCGCCGGAATGGCGCTTTGCGCCGCGCCATAGCGCCCGAGCAGCACGCGCGCCGGGCCTTCCCGCGGCACTTGCGAAGGCGCAAGGTAGAGGCTTTGCGCAGGTGCGTTCTCTTCCGAGGCGGGCAACGCCACCCAGAGCTGGAAACCCAGCACCCGCGCATCGCTGACCGGCGCACCGGTGTGCCACACGCCGCTGCCGGCACGCATCCACTCCACGCCACCGACGGGCAGCACGCCCTTCTGGCCGGTCGTGTCTTCATAGCCCACGTCGCCTTCGATCATGAAGGTCAGCGTCGCGATGCCGGAGTGCGGGTGCATGCCGAAGCCCCTGTGCTCGGCCGTGGGCCTGAAGTCGAAGAGATCGAGAAACACGAACGGCTTCAGGAATTCGCCCAGGTCGCCCGGGCTCACGAGCCGCGTGATCGGCCCGTGCGTGCTGCCGCCCGTGCGGTAGACGATGGCGCGGGCCTCTGTGGCAAGGTCGGTTGTCATGCGGCTTCCCTCGCAGTCAACCGGCCGCACGGAGCGACACAGGCCGTAGCCGCCAAGCCACGAAGGCTGCGAGCGCACCAAGCACCACAGCCGGCGCGGGATTGCCGCCGATCAGGAGCAGATGCGTCGCCACCGCGCAAACCATGATTGCGCCGAGCAGCAGCCCGCCGAAAAAGCCGGCAGCAGGCAGGAGCATCAGCACCGCGCCCACGATTTCGACCGCACCTGTCACATAGCGGAACCATTGGCCGAAACCGATGGCATCGAACACCTGAACCATCTGCGGCACGCCAGCGAGCTTGGAGACACCCGCCGCGCCGAAGGCCAGCGCCAGAAGAATGCGAACGCCCCAGACGATGCGACGCTGCGTGGGGGAAACAAGTGAAGAAGCCATTGAAAGGATGTTCCTGCGTGTGCGTTGAGGCTAGAGGCAGCCGATGCACAGAAGATTAGGGCTGCATCCATTAATCGACTAGACCGCATAATCGGAGTGCACTCATCCATTAAGAGAAGGAATTGCGCGCATGTTCGACCTGAACGACATTGCAATGTTTGTGCAGGTCGTGCGCCACGGCAGCTTTGCCGAGGCGGCGCGGCGGCTGGGCCTGCCGCCCAACACCGTAAGCCGGCGCATTCAGCAGCTCGAAGCACGACTCGGCACGCGGCTGATGCAGCGCTCTACCCGCAAGCTCACGCTCACGAGCGCCGGCCACGCCTTTCACGAGCGTTGCGCGGGCGCGGTCGAGGGACTGGTCGAGGCCGGGCGGGAATTGATGACGGGCAGCCGCCAACCCAGTGGCCTGGTTCGTGTCGCTGCACCGGCCGATTTCTTCGACTTCTTTCCAATGGAGTGGGTGGCCGACTTTCTTGCCGCCCATCCGCTGGTGCGCCTCGACTTCGTGCTCAGTGATGCCAACGCCGATCTGATTGCCGACCAGATCGATGTCGCGTTTCGCGGCGGCACATTGCGCGACTCGGGCTATGTGGGTCGCCAACTCCTCGGCGCCAGAAGCGACGGCATGGTGGCAAGCCCCGCCTACGTCGCCGCGCGCGGCGCACCTGCCACGCTGCAAGACCTGGCGAACCACGACTGTGTGACCTTCGCCCACCCTGCAGGCCGCGCCACCTGGCGCCTTGCCGGCCCCGATGGCACGGAGGAGGAAGTGCAGGTTGCCGGCCGCTTCAGCGGCAACACCGCGCAGGCGTTGCGCAAAGCCGCATTGGCCGGACTCGGCATTGCGCTGTTGCCGCCCGCGATGGCGACCCTTGACATAAAAGCTGGCCTGCTTGTGCGGTTGCTGCCGCAATACCAGCGCACGGGTCGCGGACTGAGTGTGCTGTACCCGAGCCGGCGGCACCTGCCACTGGCGGTATCGGCCTTCATCGGGATGGTGCTGGAGAAGCTGAGCGCGCAGACATCATTACCGCCGGTGCTGCGCTCCGCGCCGCCTGAAGTGGGCGCCAGCGGAAGTTAAAAAGCCCCTGATTCCGTTAAGAATCAGGGGCTTGCAAGACTGGTGGCCTGGGGCGGAATCGAACCACCGACACGCGGATTTTCAATCCGCTGCTCTACCAACTGAGCTACCGGGCCTTGGTATGGAGCCTTCGATTATACAGCGGTTCGCCGGCCTCTTGAAAGGTCGACGCCGAGTTGCTTCAACTTGCGATAAAGATGCGTGCGCTCAAGGCCGGTCTTCTCTGCCACGCGGGTCATCGAGCCGTTTTCCATCGCCAGGTGGAACTCGAAATAGGCCTTCTCGAAACCATCGCGCGCGTCACGCAGCGGGCGATCGAGGTCGAAGCTCTGCGTCGCGCGCGGGCCGGGTTCGGCGGTGGGCGGCATCGCGGGCAGCTGCATCAGGCCGGCGTCGGTGGTGGTGACGGCAGCGGCGAAGTGGCTGGTGGTCGGCACCACGCTGGCGGCAGCGCGGCGTGCGCTTTCTCGCGCGAGGCCCTGCTCCACCGCTTTCAGAAGCTTCTGCAGCGTGATGGGCTTCTCAAGAAAGGCGAAGGCGCCGATGCGCGTGGCGTCGACCGCGGTGTCGATGGTGGCGTGGCCGCTCATCATGATCACCGGCATGCTGAGGAGGCCGGCGGTCGACCATTCCTTCAGCAGCGTCACGCCGTCGGTGTCGGGCATCCAGATGTCGAGCAACACCAGGTCGGGCCGGGCGCGTTGCCGCGCCGCACGCGCTTCCGCGGCGTTTTCGGCGAGTTCGACGTTGTGGCCCTCGTCGTTGAGAATTTCGAAGAGCAGGTCGCGAATGCCCAGCTCGTCGTCGACCACAAGAATGTTTGCCATGAATGCTTGGTTGTACGCGCTCAGGCGACGGTATTGGGCGTGTGTTCTTCGGATGTTGCGGGGTTGGCAGGTACGTCGCCCGCCAGCGCGAATGATAGCGAGACTTGGGCCCCTGCCACAGCCCCCTCGAACATGCGATTCGAAAGCTCGATGCGTGCGCCATGCTCGTCGGCGATTTTCTTGACCACCGCGAGGCCGAGGCCGGTGCCCTTGGTCTTGGTGGTGACGTAGGGCTCGAAGGCGCGCTTGAGGATGTTCTCCGCAAAGCCGTGGCCGCTGTCCTGCACCGTGAGGCGCACACGCTGGCCCGAATCGCCGAGCCGGGTGCGCACGATGACTTCGCCGGACGCGGCGTTGTCCCGCCGGGCGGTCTCGGTCGCGTCCTGGGCATTTTGCAACAGGTTGTGTATCACCTGCCTCAGTTGCTGCGCGTCGCCGCGAATCGGCGGGCAGCGCGCGTCGAGGTCGGCCCGCACCACCACCGATGCATTCTCGGCTTCATAGAGGCTCAGCACGTCGGCCACCAGGGCGTTGAGGTCGACCGGTTTCAGGTCGGCGGCGGGCAGGCGCGCATAGTCACGGAACTCGTTGACCAGCCGCTTCATCGCGTCAACCTGGTCGACGATGGTCTTCACCGACTTGGTCAGGATCGCCTGCTCCGGCGCGTCGACCTTGCCGGCCAGCTTCATCTCGAGCCGTTCGGCCGAGAGCTGGATCGGCGTGAGCGGGTTCTTGATCTCGTGGGCCAGGCGGCGCGCGACCTCGCCCCAGGCCTGCGCGCGCTGCGCCGACACGATTTCGGAGATGTCGTCGAACACCAGCAACCGCGCCGCCCCGGGCAGCTCGGCGCCGCGCGCGACGATGTTGACCGCGTCCTGCGCCATGCTGTTGCCGGTCGGGTGCAGCTCGAAGGCGTGCTGCCAGTGGTCGAGGCCGTGCTGTGCGCGCTCGACCTGGAATTCGTCGAACTGCTGCTGCACGTTGTGCGCGAACTCCGCCAGCCCCGGCACCTCCGCCAGTGCCTGGCCCTCGAAGGCCGCCAGCGGCGCACGCAGCACGCGCGTGGCGCCCGGATTGGTCGACAGCACGGTGCCGGCTGCGTCGAGCACGATCACGCCGGAGGTGAGGTTGTCCAGGATGGTCTGCAGGTTGCCGCGCGCGGCATCGAGCTCGCCCATGGTCTTTTCGACCGCGCCACGCGCGTCGGCCAGCTGCTGGGTCATGACGGCGAAGGAGCGCGTCAGGCCGCCGAGTTCGTCCTTGCCCTGCAGCACGGCGGTGGGCCGCAGGTCGCCGGCAGCCACCTGGCGCACGCCGTCGGCCAGCACCAGCAGCGGGCGCGCAAGCTGGTTGCCGAAGAGCACGGCCAGCAGCACCGCACCGAACACCGCAAGGAACAGGCACAAGGTCAGCGTGCCGATGTACATGCGGCGCAAACCTTCGCGCGCCAGCGCACGCTCCTGGTATTCGCGATTCGCCTCCTGCACCGCGAGCGCATTGGCCACGACGGCAGGCGGCAGCGGCCGCGTGACCTGCAGGAAGCGGGGCTCGCTGCTGAAATCGAAGCCCGCCCGCTGCACCATCGTGAGCGCGTGCACTGCAGCGGGGGGAGGCGCAGCGCCCGGCACCGGCGAGGCCTCATCCAGGCCCTCGATGCGCGCGACCGCGCGGTCGGTGCGCGCCTGGCGGAACTGCTGGGGCGTGGGTCGCTCGGGGTTGATCTGGTAGCGCGAGGCGCCGGCACCGGCCACCAGCTGGCCGGCGCCGGTCCAGAGCACCACATCGCTGGCGCCGAGCTGGTCGCGGATGCGCTCCAGCACCAGGCCGGCGCTGGCGTCGGGCACGTCGGCCAGTTGCGCACTGGCGGTGCGCGCCTTGGTGGCCAGATCGTCGGAGAGCGAATCGAGCGTGGCGCGGCCGAGGTTCAGGCCGGCGTCGAGCGCCCCCTCGACCTTGACGTCGAACCAGCTCTCGATCGAGCGCGACATGAAGTTGTACGACACCACGTAGATCAGCACGCCCGGCACCACGCCCACCAGCGCGAAGATCGCGGCCAGCTTGATCAGCAACCGGCTGCCGAACTTGCCCTGGCGCAACCGACGCACCAGGCGGAAAGCGACCCAGCCGATCACCAGCATCAGCAGCGCCGCGACCACCACGTTGATGCCGAACAGCCGCGCGTAGTTGCGCTCGTAGAGTGCGCGGTTGTTGGTCGCCTGCGCCAGCAGGAACATCATGACCAGCCCGATGGCCGTGAGCGCGGCCGCCCCGACTCCGAGCGCCCAGCGCACGGCCCGGGTGCGACGGCCCAGCCGGGCGGCGGTGGCCGCCGGGTCGTTCGCGCCGTCTCCGGGCAACGGGCTCACCGGGACTTCTCCACCGTCAACTTGGCGGTGCGCTCGGCCGTGATGTTCCAGTCGGCCTGGCCGGCCACGCCGATCTGGAACGGGCGAGGCAGTTGCGTGGTGTCGAGCCGAAAGCGGAACTGCACTGCGTGCACGGGATCGTCTCCGAGCTCGGCCACGTCGCCCATGCGCAGCCGGCCGATCCGTTTGACCGCATCGAGGGCGTCGGCCAGCGTGTCGAAGTTCTGGTTCAACGTGGCGCCGAAACCGGCATTGGTGATTGGCACCGGCGACACGTTGAGCCGCCAGCGCCGGGTGAGCGGCTGGTATGCCAGGCGCATGTGGCGCGAAACCTGGGCCATCTTCTGGTCGGTCCAATACCAGCGCTCACGGAACAGCTCCGCGTCGGCCACGAAGTAGACGGCGATGCCCTTGTCGAGCACTTCCTCGACCAGCGCCGGCAGATCGAACTGCACGGCGGCGTTCAGGTAGATGCTGTCGCCGCTGCGCTCCAGCCGAAGCTGTGTGATCTCGGTGACCGGCGCCTGCGCCGCAGCCGGGGCGGGGAGCCAGCCCAGCCACGCGGCCAGCAGCAGTGCGCCAAGCCAGACCGCAAGGCGGCGGGCGGGCCGGTCAGCGGGTTTGTTTTTCGAGCAGGGCGTAGAAGAAACCGTCGTGTTCACCCAACGCATTGTCCGGGACGGGGCGCGCATTCCCGGTGCTTTGGGGCAGCAAATGCCCCGGCGAAGGCCGCAAACGGGCTTCGGTGTTGTGTGCAAGGAACGCGTCGATTTGGTGCGAGCCCTCTTGCCTGAACACCGAGCAGGTGCAGTACAGCAGGCGTCCGCCGGGCCGCACCAGGGGCCAGAGCGCCGCCAGCAGCATGGCCTGCTGCAGGGCCAGTTGCTCGATGTCGCTTTCGCGGCGCAGCCAGCGCACGTCGGGATGCCGGCGCACGATGCCCGAGGCGGTGCACGGCGCGTCGAGCAGGATGGCGTCGAAGGGACGGCCGTCCCACCAGCTCTCGGGCCGGACGGCGTCGGCAACCAGCACCTGTGCCTGCAGGCCGAGGCGGGCCAGGGTCTCGTCGATGCGGCGGCTGCGCGCCGCGTCAATCTCGAGCGCCGTGACCTCGATCGGCCGCGTACCGGCATGCTCGACCAGGTGGGCCGTCTTGCCACCGGGCGCGGCGCAGGCGTCGAGCACGCGCAGTGGGCCGGCGCCGTTCGTCAGGCCGTCGAGCAGCAGCGGCGCCGCCAGTTGCGCTGCGCTGTCCTGCACCGAGAACTCGCCTTCGGCAAAGCCGGGCAATTGCTGCACCGGGCGCGCCCGCGCCAGTTGCAGGCCGCTGACGCCCACCGGAGTGGCGGTCAGATTCACAGCCTCCAGCGCCCGCTGGTACGGCGCCACAGCTGTTTTTCGCGCATTGACCCGCAGCGTCAGCGGTGGTTGCTGGTTGTCGGCCGCCAGCACGCGTTGCCAGTCGCGGGGGTGGTCGCGCTTGAGGCGCTCGATCCACCAGCGCGGGTGGTTCCACTGGGCCACCGGCTCGCGGTCGGTGAGCTCGACCAGCGCGTCGCGCTCGCGCAGAAAGCGCCGCAGGCAGGCGTTGATGAAGCTGGCCTGGGCCCGGGTGGCGGGATCGCGCTTGGCGGCTTCGACGGCCTGATCGACCAGCGTGAACGGCTCGTAGGGCGAATGGGTCGCGTCCCAGCCCAGCGCGAGCGCGGTGCACAACAGCGCGTCGGCAGCCGGCGGCGGTGTGCGCTTGGCAAGCTGGCGCCGCAGCGCTTCGGCGCGGCCGAGCCAGCGCAGCGCCTGGAAGCCGAGCGCCTGCACGCCGGGGCGCAGCCCGGGCTCGACCGCCTCGAAAGCGGCGCTGCCCGAGGTGCCGGCACGGATCGAAGCCAATGCGTTGGCGGTCAGCTGCAACTGGCGCCACAACGGGGGCTGCAGCTGCGGCGATGAGGGGGAAGGTGCGGAAAGGTCTGACAAGCGGTGGATGGTAACAACGGCTTCAAAGCAAAGGCGCGGCGCGGCGCAGACGGAACGCCCAGGCCACCAGCAGCGCCGGGAACTGGCCGACCGCGGCGTTGTACTGCCCCACCGCCAGATTGAACTGGCCGCGCGCGATCTCGGCCGCCGCCGAGGGCTCGGGCCAGACGAAGGGCTCGGCCGCCGGATGGGAAGCGGCCTCGCGCCGCCCGCCGAGCGGCGCCGGGCGCGACAGGGTGCCGTCGGCATCGAAGCTCAGGCCGGCTTCGGGATGCAGCCGCTGCCAGGCCGCCAGCAGCACCCGCAGCGCCGTTCCGAGCGCAGCCACCGCCTGCGGATCGAGCGGGTGCAGTCGGGTCGCGGCCAGCATGGTGGTGAGCTGGCCAGTGGCCGCGCGCAGCGATGCCGCGGCAGACACATCGCCAACGCTCTCGGCCACCGGCTCGGTCTGCGCCGCCTGGCTCTGGACAAAGTCGAGCTGGCGCAACAGCGCGGCATCGAGCGTCGCGTAGGCCTGCAAGGCCACGGAGCGCAGCCGCATCAGCCGGTTGTGCGCGCCGACGAACCAGAACAGCACCAGTGCGGCGCCGACCCAGACTGGCCAGTTATCGGGCAGAAGATGCATGGGAGGTGGTGCGCAGGCAAAAAAACGCCCCCGATCCGCAGGCGGAGAGGGGGCGTTTCGGGCCGGTCATGGCCGGGCTGCGCTGCGGGTTATTCGCTCGCAGCACCTTCACTGGCATCGACCGTGGCCGTCGTGGCCTCGTCGCTGCCAGCCGAGTTGCCAGCCAGTTCGGCGGCTTCGGAGTCGGCAATGGCGCGGCGCTCGGCCTCGTCCATCGCGTCCTTGACCTTGCGCGCCTGGTGGTAGGCCATGCCGGTGCCCGCGGGGATCAGGCGGCCGACGATGACGTTTTCCTTCAGGCCGCGCAGCTCGTCGCGTTTGCCCATGATCGCGGCTTCGGTCAGCACCCGCGTGGTTTCCTGGAAGGACGCCGCGGAGATGAACGAGTCGGTCGAGAGCGATGCCTTCGTGATACCGAGCAGCAGGTTGGTGAACGTCGCGGGGATCTTGCCGTCGGCGCGCAGGGCGTCGTTGGTGTTGAGCATTTCGCTGCGTTCGACCTGTTCACCCGAGATGTAGTTGGTGTCGCCGATGTTGTCGACCACGACGCGACGCAGCATCTGGCGAACGATCACCTCGATGTGCTTGTCGTTGATCTTCACACCCTGCAGGCGGTACACGTCCTGCACCTCGTCCACGATGTAGCGCGCCAGTTCTTCCGAACCCAGCAGGCGCAGGATGTCCTGCGGATCGGCCGGGCCGTCGACCACCGACTCGCCCTTGTTCACCACCTGGCCTTCGTGCACCAGGATGTTCTTTTCCTTGAGCACCAGTTCTTCGTGAACCGTGCCTTCCGGATCGGTGATCTGCAGGCGAACCTTGCCCTTGGTTTCCTTGCCGAACGACACGGTACCCGTCATTTCGGCCAGCGTGCCCTTGTCCTTCGGCGAACGGGCTTCAAACAGCTCGGCCACACGCGGCAGACCGCCGGTGATGTCGCGCGTCTTCTGGCCTTCGACCGGAATGCGCGCCAGCACTTCGCCGGGGCCCACGTCCTGGCCGTCGCGGATCTGCACCAGCGAGCCGATCGGGAAGCCGATCGTCACCGAGTGGTCGGTGCCGGGGATCTTCACCTCGGCGCCCGAAGCGTCGATCAGCTTGACCTGCGGACGCACGACCTTGGTGGCGCCGCGGCGCTTCGGATCGATCACGACCAGGGTCGACAGACCCGTCACTTCGTCCACCTGCTTGGCGACGGTGAGGCCTTCTTCGACGTTCTCGAAGTGGGTCTTGCCGGCGAACTCGGTGATGATCGGGCGCGTCAGCGGATCCCAGTTGGCGAGCACGTGGCCGGCCTTGATCTGCTGGTCGGCCTTGACGGCCAGGATCGCGCCGTACGGCACCTTGTGGCGTTCGCGCTCGCGGCCGTGCTCGTCATGGATGACGATTTCGCCCGAACGCGAGATCACGACCAGCTCGCTTTTGCTGTTGGTCACGTAGCGCATCGTGGCGTTGAAGCCGATCGTGCCGTTCGACTTGGCTTCCACGCTCGAAGCGACGGCAGCGCGCGAGGCGGCACCACCGATGTGGAAGGTCCGCATCGTCAACTGCGTGCCGGGTTCGCCGATCGACTGCGCCGCGATCACACCGACCGCTTCGCCGATGTTGATCAGGCCGCCGCGGCCGAGGTCGCGGCCGTAGCAGGTCGCGCAGATGCCGAAGCGGGTGTCGCAGGTCAGCGCCGTGCGCACCTTGACCTCGTCCACGCCTTGCGTTTCGAGCACTTCGATGTTGTCTTCGTCGAACATCGCGCCGGCAGGCAGCAGCACTGAACGGTTCTCCGGGTGCAGCACGTCTTCGGCCGCCGAACGGCCGAGGATTCGGTCGCGCAGCGACTCGATCACTTCACCACCTTCGACGATCGCGCGCATCAGGTAGCCGCCGTGCGTGCCGCAATCCTGCTCGGTCACCACCAAGTCCTGCGTCACGTCGACCAGACGACGCGTCAGGTAACCCGAGTTCGCCGTCTTCAGCGCCGTGTCGGCCAGACCCTTACGGGCACCGTGGGTGGAGATGAAGTACTCCAGCACGTTCAGACCTTCGCGGAAGTTCGCGGTAATGGGCGTCTCGATGATCGAGCCGTCGGGCTTGGCCATCAGGCCCCGCATGCCGGCCACCTGGCGGATCTGCGCGGCGGAACCGCGCGCACCGGAGTCGGCCATCATGTAGATGGAGTTGAAAGACTCCTGCTCGACTTCCTTGCCGTGGCGGTCGATGACCTTCTGCTTCGACAGCTTGGCCATCATGACCTTCGACACTTCGTCGCCGGCCTTGCCCCAGATGTCCACCACCTTGTTGTAGCGTTCGCCGGAGGTCACCAGACCCGAGACGTACTGCTGCTCGATCTCTTTCACTTCCTTGGCCGAGCGCTCGATGATGCCGTGCTTTTCAGCGGGCACCAGCATGTCGTCGATGGCGATCGAGATACCGGCCTTGGTCGCCAGACGGAAGCCGTTTTGCAGCAGCTTGTCGGCGAACACGACCGTCTCTTTCAGGCCGCACTTGCGGAACGAGACGTTGATGAGCTTCGAAATTTCTTTCTTCTTCAGCGCTTTGTTGATGTTCGAGAACGGCAGGCCCTTCGGCAGGATCTCGGACAGCAGCGCGCGGCCCACGGTGGTGTCGACGAGCGAGGTCGACGCCGTGAATTCGCCGGTTTCCTTGTCCTTCGCGTATTCCGTGATGCGCACCGCGATCTTGGCAGTGAGCTCGACCACGTTGGCGTCGAGCGCGCGCTGGACTTCACCGATGTCGGAGAAGATCAGGCCCTCGCCCTTGGCGTTGATGCGGTCGCGGGTCGTGTAGTACAGACCCAGCACCACGTCCTGCGAAGGAACGATCGACGGTTCGCCCGAAGCCGGGAACAGCACGTTGTTGGAGGCCAGCATCAGCGTGCGGGCTTCCATCTGCGCTTCCACCGACAGCGGCACGTGGACGGCCATCTGGTCGCCGTCGAAGTCGGCGTTGAAGGCCGCGCAAACCAGCGGATGCAGCTGGATCGCCTTGCCTTCGATCAGGATCGGCTCGAACGCCTGGATGCCCAAACGGTGCAGCGTAGGCGCACGGTTCAGCATGACCGGGTGTTCCTTGATCACTTCTTCCAGGATGTCCCAGACGACTGGCGTGCCGGATTCGACTTCCTTCTTGGCAGCCTTGATCGTGGTCGCGATGCCCATGGCTTCGAGGCGCGAGAAGATGAAGGGCTTGAACAGTTCGAGCGCCATCAGCTTCGGCAAGCCGCACTGGTGCAGCTTGAGCGTCGGGCCCACCACGATGACCGAACGGCCAGAGTAGTCGACGCGCTTGCCCAGCAAGTTCTGGCGGAAACGACCGCTCTTGCCCTTGATCATGTCGGCCAGCGACTTGAGTGCACGCTTGTTGGCGCCGGTCATGGCCTTGCCGCGACGACCGTTGTCCAGCAGCGAGTCCACAGCTTCCTGCAGCATCCGCTTTTCGTTGCGCGCGATGATTTCCGGAGCCTTGAGCTCCAGCAGGCGGCGCAGGCGGCTGTTGCGATTGATGACGCGGCGATACAGGTCGTTCAGGTCGGAGGTCGCGAAGCGGCCGCCGTCCAGCGGCACCAGCGGACGCAGATCCGGGGGCAGCACGGGCAGCACGTCGAGCACCATCCAGTTGGGCTTGATGCCCGACTTGCGGAAGGCTTCCAGCACCTTGAGGCGCTTGGAGTTCTTCTTGACCTTGACTTCGGAGCCGGTCAGGTCGCCGCGCAGGCGTTCGATCTCGCTGTCGAGTTCGATGCCTTCGAGCAGATCCTTGATGCCTTCGGCGCCCATCTTGGCGACGAACTCGTCACCGTATTCCTTGCGCTTGGTGTCGTAGTCGTCCTCGGACATGATGTCGCGCTTCTTCAGCGGGGTCATGCCCGGGTCGGTGATCACGTAGGCTTCGAAATACAGCACGCGTTCGATGTCGCGCAGCGTCATGTCGAGCACCAGGCCCAGACGCGACGGCAGCGACTTCAGGAACCAGATGTGCGCGCACGGTGCGGCCAGGTCGATGTGACCCATGCGCTCGCGGCGGACCTTGGTCTGCGTGACTTCAACGCCGCACTTCTCGCAGATGACACCGCGGTGCTTGAGACGCTTGTACTTGCCGCACAGGCATTCGTAGTCCTTGATGGGCCCGAAGATCTTGGCGCAGAACAGGCCGTCGCGTTCGGGCTTGAAGGTGCGGTAGTTGATCGTCTCGGGCTTCTTCACCTCGCCGAAAGACCACGAACGGATCTTCTCGGGCGAAGCCATGCCGATCTTGATGGCATCGAAATGCTCATCGGGCGTGAATTGCTTGAACAGGTCGAGTAATGATTTCATGTGACTCTTTCCTTGTCTGCTTATGAACGTTCGAGTTCGATGTCCAGGCCCAGGGAACGGATTTCCTTGACCAGCACATTGAACGATTCCGGCATGCCGGCTTCGATGGAGTGTTCGCCCTTGACGATGCTTTCGTAGACCTTGGTACGGCCCACGACGTCATCGGACTTCACCGTCAGCATTTCCTGCAGCACGTAGGCAGCGCCGTAGGCCTCGAGCGCCCACACTTCCATTTCACCGAAGCGCTGGCCACCGAACTGGGCCTTGCCGCCCAGCGGTTGCTGCGTGACCAGCGAGTACGGGCCGGTGGAGCGGGCGTGCATCTTGTCGTCGACCAGGTGATGCAGCTTCAGCACGTGCATGTAGCCGACCGTGACGGGCCGCTCGAACTGGTCGCCGGTGCGGCCGTCGTACAGGTAGGCCTGCGTGCGCGTGTCGGTCAAGCCCTTGGCCTTGGCGATGTCGTCCGGATAGGCCAGCTTCAGCATGCCGCGGATTTCCTCTTCCGAAGCGCCATCGAACACCGGGGTCGCGAAGGTCGCACCGGTCGACAGGTTCTCTGCCATTTCGAGCACGTCGGTGTCGCTCAGCTTGCCGAGGTCTTCCTTGCGGCCCGAGCCGTTGTAGAGCTGCTCCATGAACTTGCGCAGCTCGGCCACCTTGGCCTCTTGCTGCAGCAGGTCGCCGATGCGCTGGCCGATGCCCTTGCCGGCCCAGCCCAGATGCACTTCGAGCACCTGCCCGACGTTCATCCGCGAAGGCACGCCCAGCGGGTTCAGGCAGATGTCGCACGGCGTGCCGTCGGCCATGTGGGGCATGTCTTCGACCGGAACGATCTTCGACACCACACCCTTGTTGCCGTGGCGGCCGGCCATCTTGTCGCCGGGTTGCAGGCGGCGCTTGACGGCCAGGTAGACCTTGACCATCTTGAGCACGCCCGCAGGCAGCTCGTCGCCCTGCGTGAGCTTCTTGCGCTTTTCTTCGAACGCGAGGTCGAAGCTGTGACGCGTCTGCTCGAGCGAGTTCTTGATCGACTCGAGTTGCGAAGCCGCTTCGTCTTCCGCCGGACGGATGTCGAACCAGTGGAACTTCTCGACCGACGACAGGTAGGCCTTGTCGAGCTTGGTGCCCTTGGCCAGCTTGTTCGGGCCGCCGTTGGCGACCTTGCCGGTCAGCAGCTTCTCGATCCGGTCGAACGCGTCGGCTTCGACGATGCGAAGCTGGTCGTTCAGGTCGAGGCGGAAGCGCTTGAGCTCGTCGTCGATGATCTGCTGGGCGCGCTTGTCGCGCGTGATGCCTTCGCGGGTGAACACCTGCACGTCGATCACGGTGCCTTGCGACCCCTGATCCACACGCAGCGAGGTGTCCTTCACGTCGGAAGCCTTCTCGCCGAAGATGGCGCGAAGCAGCTTCTCTTCAGGCGTCAGCGTGGTCTCGCCCTTCGGCGTGACCTTGCCCACCAGCGTGTCGCCCGGCTGCACTTCGGCGCCGACATAAATGATGCCGGATTCGTCGAGGCGGTTGAGCTGCTGCTCGGCCAGGTTCGGGATGTCGCGCGTGATTTCTTCGGCGCCGAGCTTGGTGTCGCGTGCCATCACCACCAGTTCCTCGATGTGGATCGAGGTGTAGCGGTCTTCGGCGACGATGCGTTCCGAGATCAGGATCGAGTCTTCGAAGTTGTAGCCGTTCCACGGCATGAACGCGACCAGCATGTTCTGGCCCAGGGCCAGCTCGCCGAGGTCGGTCGAAGCACCGTCGGCCACCACGTCGCCCTTGGCGATCTTGTCGCCGCGCTTGACGATCGGACGCTGGTGGATGTTGGTGTTCTGGTTCGAACGCTGATACTTGATCAGGTTGTAGATGTCGACACCGACTTCACCTGCCGTGGCTTCGGCGTCGTTGACGCGCACCACGATGCGGGTGGCATCGACGTAGTCGACGATACCGCCGCGCGTGGCAGTGACCACGGTGCCCGAGTCGACCGCCGAGACCCGCTCGATGCCGGTACCGACGAAGGCCTTTTCGGGGCGCAGAACCGGCACGGCCTGACGCTGCATGTTGGCGCCCATCAGTGCGCGGTTCGCATCGTCATGCTCGAGGAACGGCACGAGCGAAGCAGCCACCGACACGATCTGTGCGGGCGACACGTCCATGTACTGGACGCGCTCGGCACCGACCAGGATCGATTCGCCGGTTTCGCGCGCCGAGACCAGGTCGCCGGTCAGCTTTCCGTCCTTGTCGAGGGCCGCGTTGGCCTGCGCAATGACGTACTTGCCTTCCTCGATGGCCGACAGGTAGTCGATGTCCATCGTGACCTTGCTGTCGACCACGCGACGGTACGGCGTCTCGATGAAGCCGTATTCGTTCAGGCGGGCGTACAGGGCCAACGAGTTGATCAGGCCGATGTTCGGGCCTTCAGGCGTTTCGATCGGGCACACACGGCCGTAATGGGTGACGTGCACGTCACGCACTTCGAAGCCGGCGCGTTCACGCGTCAAACCGCCCGGGCCAAGGGCCGACACGCGGCGCTTGTGGGTGATTTCGGACAGCGGGTTGGTCTGATCCATGAACTGCGACAGCTGCGAGGCGCCGAAGAATTCCTTCAGCGCGGCCGAGATCGGCTTGCTGTTGATCAGGTCGTGCGGCATCAGCGGCTCTTGCTCTGCCTGGCCCAGACGCTCCTTGACGGCCTTCTCGATGCGGGCAAGGCCGGTGCGGTACTGGTTTTCGGCCAGTTCGCCGACGCAACGCACGCGGCGGTTGCCGAGGTGGTCGATGTCGTCGACTTCGCCGTTGCCGTTGCGCAGGTCAACGAGGATCTTGACCACGGCCAGGATGTCTTCGTTGGTCAGCACCATCGGGCCGGTCGATTCGTCGCGGCCTACCTTGGCGTTGAACTTCATGCGGCCGACGCGCGACAGGTCGTACGTGTCCGGGTTGTAGAACAGGCGCTGGAACAACGCTTGCACTGCGTCTTCCGTCGGCGGCTCGCCGGGGCGCATCATGCGGTAGATGGCCACGCGGGCTGCGAACTCATCGACGGTTTCGTCGATGCGCAGCGTTTGCGAGATGTAGGCGCCCTGGTCCAGTTCGTTGGTGTAGATCACCTGAACGTCCTGCACGCCGGCCGTGCGCAGCTTCTTCAGCAGCGCTTCGGTCAGCTCATCGTTGGCCTTGGCCAGGATTTCACCCGAATCGGTGTCGACGATGTTGCGCGCGATCACGCGGCCCACCAGGAAGTCTTCCGGCACGCTGATGTGCGTGGTTTCCGACTGCTCGAGTTCGCGCGTGTGGCGTGCCGTGACGCGCTTGTCCTTGGCGACCACGACCTTGCCGGCCTTGTCGGTGATGTCGAAACGGGCCACTTCGCCGCGCAGGCGCTCGGCGACGAATTCCATCTGGGCGCCACTGTCCATCAGGCGGAAGTTGTCGTTCACGAAGAAGTTCGCGAGGATCGACTCGGGGTTCAGGCCGATCGCCTTCAGCAGGATCGTGACCGGCATCTTGCGGCGGCGATCGACGCGAAAGTACAGCATGTCCTTCGGGTCGAACTCGAAGTCGAGCCACGAACCACGGTAGGGAATCACGCGGGCCGAGAACAGCAGCTTGCCGCTCGAATGGGTCTTGCCCTTGTCGTGCTCGAAGAACACGCCCGGCGAACGGTGCAGCTGCGACACGATGACGCGCTCGGTACCGTTGATGATGAAGGAACCCTTGTTGGTCATGAGCGGCACTTCGCCCATGTAGACCTCTTGTTCCTTCACTTCCTTGACCACCTTCGACTGCGAGGTCGACGATTCGCGGTCGTAGATGATGAGCTGCACCTTGGCGCGCACGGCCGAGGCGAAAGTCAGGCCGCGGGTCTGGCACTCGCGAACGTCGAAAGCCGGCTTCGCGAGGTTGTACTCGAGGAACTTCATCTCGACAAAACCGTTGTGCGAGACGATCGGGAATGCAGCGTCGAATGCGGCCTGCAGGCCCTCGACGGTACGTTTTTGCGGGGCGATGCCTGCTTGCAGGAACGCGGTATACGCGTCTTTCTGCATTTGCAGCAGGTACGGGATTTCAACGACGCTGTCGCGGTTGCCGAAACTTTTTCGGATGCGCTTGCGTTCTGTGTATGAGTAGGCCATGAGAGCTCCGGAGCTTGAGATCTTCAGCGACTTGGGTCGGATGCATACGCACCACTCCTTGGCGGCTGGCCACTACCAGCCGTTGGCGGACGGTGATGCATTGCACATCACCCGAACCAAGGGGTCTTCTGCAGTCGGGGTCAGAAAACACTGGAAAGAGGACTCGATGAGTCGTCTTTCCGGTACTTCTCTGAACGCGCCACCGGTGCCACAGGCATCGGTGAAGGGTGCGCTCTGAAAGCGGCAAAGGCTGGAGGGCCTTTTCAGGCACCTCCAGCCCTCCAGGGGGACTGAATTACTTCAGTTCCACCTTGGCGCCGGCTTCTTCCAGCTTCTTCTTGGCGGCTTCGGCGTCAGCCTTGGACAGGGCTTCCTTGACAGCCTTGGGAGCGGCTTCCACCAGATCCTTGGCTTCCTTGAGGCCCAGGCCGGTGATTTCGCGCACAGCCTTGATGACCGAAACCTTGTTCGCGCCGACTTCGGTCAGCATGACGTTGAATTCGGTTTGCTCTTCGGCCACGGCAGCGGCAGGGCCGGCGGCAGCGGGGCCCGCCATGGCTGCAGCGCTCACGCCAAACTTCTCTTCGATGGCTTTCACCAGGTCGTTGAGCTCCAGGACCGTCATGCTGTCAAGCGCGGTCAGAAATGCGTCTTTATCGAATGCCATTTTTGTTTCCTAACAATTGGGTTGAAATGTTCAAACGCAAGCCGGCTTATGCGGGCTGCGCGTCGGCTTGCGCCGGTGCATCGGTTGCTGCTGCTTCGCCACCACCACGTTTCGCGGCCAGCGCCGCGAGAACGCGGGCAGTACGGGAAATGGGGGACTGCATCAAGCCCAGCAGCTGCGCCAACAACACTTCCTTCGAAGGGATGCTGGCCAGTTGCTTCACGCCGTTCACGTCCAGGGCCTTGCCACCGAAAGCGCCACCGCGAATCACCAACTTGTCGTTGGTCTTCGCGAAATCGGCCACCACTTTCGCGGCAGCCACGGCGTCGACGGAAAAACCGTAGATCAGCGGACCGGTCATCTGGTCACCGAGGACTTCAAATGCGCTACCAGCGACAGCACGGCGTGCCAGCGTGTTCTTGAACACGCTGAGAGTCACACCCTTGCTGCGCGCTTCGGTGCGCAGTTTGGTCATATCGGCAACCGTGATGCCACGGTATTCCGCCAGAACGAGCGTTTGAGCTTTTGCGGCGAGGCTGGTCACGTCACCGATGACCGCTTCTTTCTCACTGCGATTCAGACTCAAGGTCTACTCCTTTTAATGCGCCTTTGGATCCAGCTTTCGCCGGAGCCTCGGGACGCGCTTCATGCAGCGACCAACCGTTCAGGAAACAAATCCTTTGCAGCGGGATCGCCATCTGCGCTGATTGCCCTGTGCGATGACAGTGCGATTAAGTACAGGCTGCCCTGCACACCAGCGGTCTTGGATGGCTCGCGACGACCGAAGACGCCACGACCCACCACATCGCCCCATCGTTTGACCGACGGGGCAAATTACTTACTACTTCTTCAGCTCGCCGAAATGGTTTGCGTGTCCACGCGGACACCCACACCCATGGTCGACGACACTGCCACCTTGCGCAGGTAGACACCCTTGCTGGTGGCCGGCTTGGCCTTGACCAGCGCTTCGATCAGCGCGGCCAGGTTGCCTTGCAGCTTGTCGGTGTCGAACGAACGACGGCCGATCGTGCCGTGCACGATGCCGGCCTTGTCGACGCGGAACTGAACCTGGCCGGCCTTGGCGTTGCGAACCGCCTGGGCGACGTCCGGCGTGACCGTGCCAACCTTCGGGTTGGGCATCAGGCCGCGCGGGCCGAGGATCTGGCCGAGCGTACCGACCACGCGCATGGCGTCCGGCGCGGCGATGACCACGTCGAAAGGCATGTCGCCGGCCTTGACCATTGCAGCCAGGTCGTCCATGCCGACGATGTCGGCACCGGCCGCCTTGGCTTCTTCGGCCTTGGCGCCCTGGGCGAACACGGCAACGCGCTTGGTCTTGCCGGTGCCGTTGGGCATCACGACGGCGCCACGCACCACTTGATCCGACTTCTTGGCATCGATGCCGAGCTGCACGGCCACGTCGATCGATTCGTCGAACTTGGCGGTGGCGGCTTCCTTGATGATGCCAATGGCATCGACCAGCGGATACAGCTTGTTGCTGTCAACCTTGCCGGCGAGCGCTTTTTGTTTCTTGGTCAGCTTGGACATTTACACGCCCTCCACAGTCACGCCCATCGAGCGGGCAGTTCCGGCGATGGTTCGAACGGCCGCATCCATATCGGCTGCGGTCAGGTCCTTCATCTTGGTCTTGGCGATCTCTTCGAGCTGGGCGCGCGTGATCTTGCCGACCTTGTCGGTGTGCGGACGGGCCGAGCCCTTGTCCAGCTTGATGGCCTTCTTGATCAGGACGCCGGCCGGCGGCGACTTGATCATGAAGGTGAAGCTCTTGTCCGCGAAGGCGGTGATGATCACCGGCAGCGGCAGACCGGGCTCGACGCCCTGGGTCTGGGCGTTGAACGCCTTGCAGAACTCCATGATGTTCAAACCGCGCTGACCCAATGCGGGGCCGATCGGCGGTGAGGGGTTGGCCTTGCCAGCTGGCACTTGCAGCTTGATGAAGCCGACGATTTTTTTCGCCATGACTTACTCCTTGCGGGTGATAACGCCTTGGCCTTCGCCGCAGCTCCCCGGGGTTTAACGACTCTTGGAACCAGCCTGCGCGCCGAGCCGGAAATGCGCGCAGTGTTTGAAACTCAGGTTTTTTCGACTTCGGAGAAGCCAAGCTCCACCGGGGTGGCTCGGCCGAAAATCATGACCGACACGCGCACCTTGTTCTTCTCGTAGTTGACGTCTTCGATCGTGCCGTTGAAGTCCGTGAACGGGCCTTCCTTGACGCGCACGAACTCGCCCACCACGAACTCGACCTTGTGGCGCGGCTTTTCAGTGCCCTGCTGCATCTGGTTGACGATGTCTTCGACTTCCTTCTGCGAAATCGGAGCCGGGCGATTCTTGGCGCCACCGACGAAACCGGTCACCTTGTTGGTGTGCTTCACCAGGTGCCAGCTCTCGTCGTCCATGATCATTTCGACCAGCACGTAGCCCGGGAAGAAGCGACGCTCGGTGGTGCGCTTCTGGCCGTTCTTGATCTCGACCACTTCTTCGGTCGGCACCAGGATGCGGCCGAACTTGTCCTGCATGCCGGCGCGCGTGATGCGCTCGACGATGTTGCGCTCGACCGCCTTTTCCATGCCCGAGTAGGCATGAACCACGTACCAGCGCAGATCCGGATTGGCGGACGGCGGCATGGCCGACGTCACTTCTGCAGACACTTCAACTTCTTCGGTCATTACTTTCTCCAACCCAGAATGAGGTCAAAAAACACCCATTCGAGGGTCTTGTCGGTGAGCCAAAGGAAGATCGACATGACCACGACGAACACGAACACGTAGGCGGTCATCTGGATGGCCTCCTTGCGCGTCGGCCAGACCACCTTGCGCACTTCGCGCCAGGAGTCGCGGCCAAAAGCCACCAGTTGACGGCCGTTCTCGGAGCTTACAAAAGCGCCGACCGCCATCGCCAGGCCCACCAGCAAGGCAGCCCACTGCACCAGCGCGCCCTGGCGCGAGAGCAGATAGAACGCAACGATGGCGCCCACCGCCAACACCACTGCCGCAGCCAACTTGGCCTTGTCAGCGCCGGTGCTCACGGTTTCGATTTGAGAAGTAGCCATCTTGGGCGGATTTCCTGTGGCCTTTCGGCCTTCAATTCAACGCAACGTCCTGAGACGCCGAAGCCCGTCGTGGGTACGACGGGCTTTTTGCCTTGCTCACAACGCCACCTTCAGGTGGCAGGGGCAGTAGGAATCGAACCTACAACCTTCGGTTTTGGAGACCGACGCTCTGCCAATTGAGCTATACCCCTCCGTGATCAGGCGAGGATCTTTGCCACGACACCCGAGCCGACGGTCTTGCCGCCTTCACGGATGGCGAAGCGCAGGCCTTCTTCCATCGCGATCGGGTTGATCAGCTTGACCGTGATGCTCACGTTGTCGCCGGGCATGACCATTTCCTTGTCGGTCGGCAGCTCGATCGCGCCGGTCACGTCCGTCGTGCGGAAGTAGAACTGCGGACGGTAGTTGTTGAAGAACGGCGTGTGACGGCCGCCCTCGTCCTTGCTCAGCACATAGACTTCAGCAGTGAAGTGCGTGTGCGGCTTGATCGAACCGGGCTTGCACAGCACTTGGCCGCGCTCGACTTCTTCGCGCTTGGTGCCGCGCAGCAGCACGCCGACGTTGTCGCCAGCCTGGCCCTGGTCCAGCAGCTTGCGGAACATTTCCACGCCGGTGCAGGTGGTCTTG